>NZ_JAVBRQ010000011.1:0-20758 GCF_031547805.1 Desulfobulbus sp. | reverse complement strand
CTCAGGAAGTTGAGGGAAAAGTTGCTGCTTCTTTTTGCCGACTGGCTTTTTGCTCTCTGGCATTGCTCCGATGGCCAGAAAACCGGTGACAAATTCTTTGCTCCGACAATATGAAAAATGGCTTTTTCAAGGACGACTAGCCACCCGCGCGGTCACGGGTTCAAGTTTCCCCCTTGGCCACGGATACGGCCAAGGGGGTTTTGGCGGACCCACCGTCAGCGTCCCCTCGCTTCCCCTCTCCCTTTCTCTTTCCCTGGCAAAAGCTTTGCGCATGCGGCCGCACAAAGTCGGCGGCTCTTTTATTCCGCAGGGGCGGGAGCCGGGGCAAGATGTTTGGTCAGCTTCTCGATCAGCAGATCGAAATCGATCGGTTTTCCGATATGATCGTTCATGCCGGATTCGAGGCAGGCGTCCACGTCTTCCTTAAAGGCATTGGCTGTCATGGCGACAATGGGAATCGTCTTGGCTCTCGGCACATCCAGCGCGCGTATTTTCCTGGTCGCCTCCAGGCCGTCCATCACCGGCATTTGCATATCCATGAGGATCAAATCATATCGATCTGGACGTGTCATGAATACATGAACGCCTTCTTCCCCATTTTTGGCAAAATCCATGGCGATTTCGGTTTCCTCCAGGAGAGCTTGCACGATTTCCCGGTTCAATTCCATATCTTCAACCAAAAGGACACTGTTCCTCTTGAAAATTCCCTGCAGCGAACGCTGTTCATCCTGCTCGACATGTTCATGTTTTTCATCGGAATGAACCATACTGTCCATTATTTCAATAATGGCCGAACTCACCAACGGCTTTTGAATGAATTTATCCACTCCAGACTGTGTCGATTCATTTTCGATTGTATTCCATCTTGAAACAGGAACCATGATGACACTCAGGCTACTTGGCGAAATTTTCTTCATCTCGTGGATCATTTTCATTCCATCGAGATTTTGCACTAAATAATTGGCAAAGATGACATGATACGGTGCCGACGATGCTGCATTGCGAATACTATCGAGAGCTGCACTCCCATTGGCGAACAAGTCGCACCTTGCCCCCAATCGTGTCATGAGGCGGTCAAAATAATCCCGTATCTCCTGCGAGTCATCCACGACAACCACTCGGATATCCGTGCAAACCAAAGGTGAATGATATGGATGCCAACTTGGTTGGCTCGGGTGCTGCAAGGGCATGGTGAAAAAGAACCGGCTTCCTTTGCCCAATCCGCTGTGAACTCCAATTCTTCCCCCCATCATTTCCACAATTTTTTTGGAAATAGCCAGTCCGAGACCTGTCCCGCCAAAGCGTCGGCCTATACTCCCATCGACTTGCTCAAAAGCATGGAAAAGCTTTTTGATGTGGTCTGGATGTATTCCTATGCCGGTGTCTGCGACTTCAACGTATATAATGCTTTCTTGTGCATTAATACGACTTTTGAGCTTGATATCGAGATGAATGGCGCCTTTTTCCGGCGTGAACTTGACCGCGTTCGACAACAGATTTGTTATCACCTGCGACAGCCTCAACTCGTCGCCAACAAGATCGTTCGGAATGGCCGGATCGATATCCACCACGAAATCGATATTTTTTTCTTCAGCCTTTATAGAGATAACATTTATTATTTCTTCAATTTTGTCATTCAGCCTAAATTTATCGCTATTTATCTCAATCTTTCCCGATTCAATTTTCGACATATCAAGAATATCGTTAATCAAAGCCAGCAAATGCTTGGAAGATGAATTTATTCTTCCCAAGCAATATTGCATTTTATTGCTATCCTTGCTGTCTATCCCGATTCTGGCCATACCAATTATTGCATTCAGTGGAGTCCTCATCTCGTGACTCATCCTGGACAAAAAATCTCCCTTGGCCTTACTTGCCTCCATCGCATGATCGAGTGCATTGTGTATGTCAGTGATATCCCTAAAAATAGCAACCTTGCTAAAGACATCCCCATATTCATCCTTTTCAATATCAAGGGACATGTCATATATTTTTTCTTCACCAGACACATTCAGCGTTATTATTTTGCTAGCAAAGCCATTTGAAAATAAATCACTGTCGATCGACTTATTGTTACCTTTCAAAATATCGTAAATTTTTCCACCATGTGAGTATTTTGAAATTTTTTTAAACAAATTAACACTTGAATTGTTCGCAAGAATAACATCATCGTTGCTATCGAGAAAAAATATTGGAATCTCCATCGATTTAAATATTACATCAGATGCACTTCCTGCAGTAATATTCAACGACTTATTCTTCTTCATTATAAAATATAACTGCACCGAAACAATCAAAATCGCTACAGTTGTAATTGGCGGAAACTGAAAATTCGTAAATGTTGGAAAAAAGAAATCACATGCCAGCCCAGGAGGAGCAACTATCGCGGTAAGAATCGTAAAACGGATAGCCTGTTTTTTATTACGCTTATAATCCGCCCCAAACATCCATAAAATCTGTATCGTTAAAAACAACAAAACAACCAACGTGCTGTAAATAAATGAAATTTTAAAAATTAAACTATCTTTATATAAAAATTGATTTCCATATTCAGTTTTAACAAAATACACTTCATTCGAAGTAATACATAATACATAGATTACAAAAGTAATAATATACAACGAACTTAATAAATTTTTATTATTTAATAATTTTGACCTAGTTAGATATAACAAAAAATGAAGCCATGTTACAAAAAAGAAACAGCTACCAGCATAACCTATTGCCCAAAAGGTAAACATATAATTATGCGTAGTCGATGTTGTCATAATCCCATACGACGCGCTCCATACAGAAAGACAGGAAGCGGATACCATATACGCTTGCCTGATCCTCGAATTTACATCTTGCTTAAATGCGGTAATCGCTAGAGTCAAATAAGACTGACTCGTCAAAATCAATATAAACAATATAATAGATTGCAAGCTACCCTGTTCCATTCTATCTTTTTATCATCTATTTATATTTTCAATATGAAAACATATTTACACATAACTCATTATTAACAAACACAAATTTAAATGTGCAATTGGTCAATTCCGATTATTCACGAATGGAACAACAAGCAATATTGTCGATCTTGTCCCGAACTGTCTTTGCCATAAAAATTGTGAAGAAAGGTTGATTGCAGGATGGTGGTTGAAAAAAATCGATTCAATTTCTATTGATCGCAAGTGGGACGATCGGGCGCGATGATTAGGCTTTGCCGGGTTGCAAGCACGGCGTTTCTGCCGGAACAATGGGGACGGCAAGTGCATCAAATGCATACCTCGGTACAAACGCATCCGGTGTTCGGGGATGAAGACGCAATGGTCCAGAGTTGGATCTCTTCGGCTTGTATGACCTTTTCCACAAAACATTCTACCATCGAGAAGCTCTCCGGGCTCTCTTTCGTCCGGCTTGTGCGGATGACAGCACTCCTCAGAATAACATTGAGTATAGCAACCAATGGAAAAAAATAATAGATAGGTGTATTTGCTTACTTTTACTCACTGGCAGCCCTCATGCACTGGCGCATGAAAATGCCGCTTTCCCGGCCGGCGCCCGGGTGTTCGAACCGATCCCATTCGCGCCGGCCTTTCCAGGCATAGGAGAAATTGAGTACCGATACGTTCAGCCGGCTTCCGCTTGAACGGTACTTTGCTGAAATTTCCTGAAATTTGTCATCTTCGAGGTCATCAGCAACACAAAAGGCCCCCAACGGCATGCGCCGGGGGCCTTTTGTGCTTGATGGAGCGGGGAAATCCGGTGCGATCGTGTTTCACCGGCCGCCGGAACTGCCGGGTAGCAGCAAGAATTGCCGCGCTATCTTTTTCCGATCAGAATCTATACGCCAAAATTACATATCCGACATTGGCGTTGTAGTTCTGGTCATAGTACACACCACTGTAATAATCGCTATTATTGAGAATATATTTGTAATTCTCATAGGCGATATCGCTGAAATTGAACTTCTCGTACAGATACCCCACGGTCATGGACCAGTGGGCATCGAAAGCATAAATGGCCTTGGCTTCCAGGGTCTTCTTGGTGTAATCGTCCGAATCGCTGATGTTGACCAAATCCGTGTTGGTGTAACTGTTGTTATATTTGACGCTTCCGTCTGATTTCTGATATTGCCAGGAAATCCTGAACGAGAGTTTGTCGATCACCTCGGGCAGATCGAGCGTTATCCCATAGGTCCAGAAATTGTCGTCGACAAACTGGCCATAGAGTGGGGTGGCATTGGTCTCCAGGTTGGTGATCCGGTTGGCATCGGTCTCGGTGTACTCAAAACCGACATAGGTATTGAGCGAAGCCTTCTTGAAGGGCCGCCAGGTCATGTCGAGATACACATTCTTCCGTTCATCGCTGGTGCGGGACTCGCGACTGTAGTCATAATCGTTTTTCTGGTAGGTGAAGTCCACCCCGAAATCCAGCCGGTCAAACGGCGAGAACTCGAGCCCCAGCTTGATTTCGTCCATGCTCTTGTTGGCGGCATCGAACCGGATCACACCCTGGTTCAGGTAGGGATCGTAGACGCCGGTGTAGTCCGAATTCCGTTCGAGATGCTTGTACTTGACGGTGGTGGTCAGCCAGCCCAGCCAACTGTTTTTCAGCTTGGCAAAAAAGGTGTCGTTGGTCGTGGAGGCGGGATTGTCGTAGCGGTAGTAGGTGTCGGGAAGATCGACATAGGCGGGCAGCGGGGTGGAACGGTCGATGTTTTCATAGTCGTAGCCGAGGCTGAATTTCGTCCGGTAGGGCAGCCGGTATCCCAGCTCGGCGCCGGCGGTGTTCTTGTCGTAGCTGAGTAGTTCCCGGGCGTTGTTCCCCGAGCCCGTGTTGTAGAAAATGTGGGTCGAATGGTTTTCCCGTTCCAGAAAACGGTAGTAGATCCGGGTGTCCAAGCGCGGCAGCGGCTCGGAGACCAGGGCGGCGGAGAAGGAGGTGTAGTCGATGTCCCCGTCGAATTGGGTGCGGTTGAGTCTGTAGAAATCCGTTCCCATGGTGTAGGGGTTGACATTGATCTCGTTGGCCGAGATGCTGTTGGACAAATTGGTGTAGCTGGCATTCATCGCCAGGGCCGACTTGAGCGGCAGCCCCCGCCAACTGAAATCCGCGGCCAGCTTGCCCATGTCGTTGTCCGGGTCGGTGACCGCGCTCTGGACGATGTTGGCCGGATTGTTGCCGTCCGGACTGGGATCGTCCCACAACAAGTACTTGTTGTCGTTGGTGAACGAGCTGAGATAGCCGGTGACCGAAGCAGTGATGTTTTTGCCGAGATAGCCGGCCTGCATGTTGAGGTTGTCGGTCACGTACGAGATCGGCAGGGGCACCTCGATGTTCTCGCGGACGCTGAACGGCCGTTTCCCGTCCTGCTCGCGCCGCTCGACCCCGAAGTTGACGAAATAGGGTTCGGCCAGAGCCACCTCCACCTGGCCGCCGTATTTCTTGTGCTGCACCGAGTAATCGAAAGTCGACCAGGTCGCGGTGCTGGTCTCGAACGAATTGGGGGGCGTGGCGGTGGGATCGGCGGGCACCATCAGGTGGTTGGTGCCGAGTCCCCGATAGAAGGAAAGGGCATTGTAGGAATAATTGTGCGGCATTTCGTCAAAGTACAGGTTGTACTTGAACGAGCCGTACCTGCCGCCGTGGACATCGACGCTCTGGTCGTCGCGGCCGGGGTTGGCGGCATCCATCTGCAGGAAAGAGGAATCCTTGAGGGCATCGAACTGCAGGGTCCCGAAGAGACCGTCGTCCATATCCCGGTATTCCTCGAATTTGGCGCTGTTGCGGCCGTCGACATCCGCCCCCATCAGGCCGAGCTCGATACTCCCCCGATATTCGAACGCCTCACCTTCGGCCAGGACCGGGACGGGAACGACAAACGACAAAACCGACAAAGCGGTGGACATTTTTTTTATCATGGCTCGCCTCCTTATCTGCTGAAAGAGCGTCTGAAATTCGCCGAGCCGTGCATGCTGTGGTGACACTCGACACAGGCCCGGGCCACAAAACGATTGCTCTCCTTGGCCCCGCCGAAACCCGACCTGTTGTCATAGGCCGCGCCGTGATGGGAGCTGTCGTCGTGGCAATCCTGGCAGATCACGTGAATCCTGTCCGCAAACAGGTTCTCGTGGCGGCTGCCGTGGGGGGTATGGCAGATCAAGCAGTTCTCGTCCGCCGGAGGATGAACCCAGACAAAGGGACCGCGTTTGTCGGCATGGCAGGTATAACAGAGCAGATTGGGGGTTTCCGCCTTGATCATTCCCTTGGACATGGCGCCATGGACATCGTGGCAGTCGCTGCACTTGACCTTGCCTTCCAGGATCGGATGCCGGGATTGCTTGCTGATTTGCGCCTTGATGTCGCGGTGGCAGCGGAAGCAGACCGTGAGTTGGTCGACCGGAGCGCGCTGCTGCTTGTGAATGGCATGGCAGGCGGTGCACGCCACATCGTTTTTCTTGTGTTGTCCCATGTCCCAATAGGTCATGCGGGCCGTGGTGGCATGGCATTTGAGACAGACTCCGCTGATTTCCTCGGCCGTGTGCCCGGCCTGTTTTTCAAAGGCGAAAATGTCGACCCCGCGGCCGCCGCCCTTTTCCACATGGGACGCGCCCGGTCCATGGCAGGTTTCGCAGGCATCCTGCGATTGAGGTCCCTTGACGTATTTCTGGAAATGGACCGATCGGGCATAGCTTTCGTATTGCGTTTCGTGACAATCCTTGCAGGTGATCGCCCCGATGAAGCCCTTTTTGGCGTCGGCGGCTTCGGTGGCATCGGTGGCGTCACCGGTCGACGGGCTGGAGCCGAGCAGGAGCAGGCCGAGCGGCAGGAGCAGTACGGCAAAACAGGTTTTCTTCATTGTTCCTCCTGGATGTGATGGGGGATGAACGGCGGTTTTCCGCACCGCTCGCCTCAGGGCCCGGATACGACCAGGCGGAAGCCGAGGGCATGATGGCCGAAATCGGGAGAAAGCCCGACCCGGTGCGAGCTGCGGACCCCCAGGGGGCCGTTGCTCCAACCGCCGCCGCGCATGACGCGGTATTCACCCGCCCCGCGGTACACTGGATTGTCCTTCGGCAGCTTGGCATAGGCCTCGCTGTTGTAGACATCCTCGCACCACTCCCAGACATTGCCCAGCATGTCGTTGAGCCCGTAGCCATTGGCCGCGAAACTGCCGACCGGGGCGGAAACCGCATAGCCGTCGTCGCAGGCGAAGGTCGTCCATTTGGCCCATTGCTTCTTGGCCGTCAGGTCCGCGACATTGGCATACTTGCAGGCCTCGTCGGGATTGTTGCCCCAGAAGCGGCTCTGGTTCGAACCGGCCCGGGCGGCGTATTCCCACTCCGCCTCGGTCGGCAGACGGTAGGTCCGGCCGGTCCGGAGCGAGAGCCACTTGGCATAGGCAACGGCGTCGTCCCAGGACACGTTGACCGCCGGTTGCTTGTCGTCGTTTAAGGTGCCGCCCTGGGCATTGCCGCTGGCATGCTGCGGCTTGAATTTTCGGTATTGGCCGTTGGTGACTTCAAAGCGGCCGATGGCAAAATCCGGCACGCACACTTCATGCACGGGCCGCTCGTTCGGCTCGCCATCGCCGACCGAATCGCCCATCTGGAAGCAGCCGCCCTTGACCGGGACCAACACCATCCCGGCCGCCGCGTCGTCGGCGGGGGATTCGGCCGAAGCCGCGTGGGCCACCTGGGCGGCCAGTACGAGGGGAAGGGAAAAGAAGAATAGGCCGAACCTCCTGAAAACCATCCTGCACCTCCTCTGTTCGATTGGACCACGCGGTTACCGAAACGCAGAGACAACGTGGCCGGGATGTCGGCAAAGCGCCGACCTGCACCTGTCGCGTTCTTTTCCGACGTCGGGCGCAAACAACCGCGCCAATCGGCGCCGGACAACAAGATCCGGAGATTATGGGAGTATGGAGCAACAGCCGGTCTCGCTGGTCAACCAGCCGGGACCGTTATTTTTTTCAGAAAAGAAGAAACATGTCGTCGCCAGGCGCATCCGGCACGGTTACGACATGTTGCATGGACCGCCAAAATCGGCGCGACGGCACCGAGGAGCGGAAGGCTTCCTGCCTATCCGCCTGCCCTGACGGAGGCAGGAATTGGCTTTATTCGTTTGCTGCTGAATCGATTGCGGCGAAGAAGGGAACAGCGTGGCAGGCGCTACTTAATGGCGCCCTCCACCATCTCCTAACACAAAAACCACAAAATCGGCAGGTACGCAATATTTTTTATACGAAACGAGGTGGGTGGGATAAACTGCATTCGGAGTCATGCCGTATCGCTGCGGCCGATCTCGGCCGACAGCGGCGCCGAAACGCCGTCCGAGCCCATTACAATTAATCATACTATCTAATAAAAAATACCATTTTTGACTCCAGGGTAAAATGTGGCCTGAAGACTGCCCGCACCCAAGAGGATCGGGAACAAAAACCAACATGGAGGCAAAGGATGCCTGACCAGGCGAACAATCTCCCTCGCCGCCTTCTCGGCCTGCAAAGCTACTTTGGTCTGTTCTGCGCCGTCGTGCTCCTGATGGCCGGGACCTGCATGGCCGGCATCGGCTATCACGTGGTCAACAGGACCATCAGTGCCACCGTGGAACAAAAAGCAGATGCTATCGGGCGCAGCGTCAAACGGGTGCTCATCAACAACATCTCCCAGCCTTCACGGAATTTCGTGGCAGCCTTCAGCCATGGACCCGTTCCCCAAACCCGCTCACCCGAAGAACGAACGCAATACCTCCCCCTGCTCCAGGCGGCTCTGCAGGCCTATCACCTCTTTGCCGAACTTTTCGTGGGCTACGACAACGGCGATTTTTTCCTGGTCAAACTGTTAAAAAACGAAAGGGACCGCCTCCATTTCAAGGCGCCTCCGGGGAGCGCCCTGCTGGTCCGCGAGGTCCGGACCGACAGGGCACCATCCGCGAGCGAATATTTTTTTTACGACGCCCGGTTGCAACTTCTGGAAAAGAGAACCGATTTCTTGGGCCAAGGCTACGATCCCCGGTCGAGAAACTGGTACCAGGAGGCCATGCGCACCACGGGCCCGATCGAAACCAACGCCACCTTCCTGGCCGATCGCCACGCGGTGGGCATTCAAGTTGTTCAGAAAAGCCTCAACGGCCGCGCGGTGGCCGGATTGGCTTTGCACGTGGATCAACTCTCTTCCCTATTGGCAAGCGAACTCCCCACGCCAAGCTCGCACCTGGTCTTGTTTCGCCCGGACGCCACCCTCCTGGCCTCCTTCCAGGGCATGCTCCTTGACGAGAGTGGCCATCCGCAACTACGTGCCGTAGAAGATCTTTCCCCGGTTATCCGGCGGGGTTTGAAAAAATACCAGCAGGGATTGCGGACCAGCAGCTTGAGAATCGAAAACGGCGCAAGCAGCACCGGCCTGATGGTCACGGAAGACCAGCGAGAATGGCTCTTGATCATGGAGGAGGTGGAAATTTCGAACCGACCGGACGATTTCATGGTGTTGGCCATCCCGCGCGACGAAATGTGGGCTGCCGAGCATGTCTTCTGGCATTACACCCTGCTCGGCATGTTCGGCGTCGTGCTGTTGGTGGCCCCGGTCGCCTGGCTGGCCGGACAATATATCAGCCAGCCCTTGCGGATCATGACTGCCCGCACCCACCGTTTCTACGAAAAACCGGGCGACCTCGCTTCGGGATATCCCCATTCGTACCTGTCGGAAGTATCCTTGCTGACCGATGGTCTGCAGGCCATGCGGGAACATCAGCAAAAATTTCTCGATCTCCTTGGCATGGTTGGCCACGAACGCGACCTTCAGGTCCAGCTGCAGCGCATCCTCAAGGAAATCATCGCAATGGTCGATCCGGAAGGCGTTATTTTGGTTATTAGCGGCAACAAGAACGGTTTGGATGAAAAGATTCTCTTTTGCTGGGATGACGGCGAGGTGGTGGAGCTGCCGATGGCCTCAATCAATCATCTTTCTCGACGGACGTACGCGACCTGTCGGGCCATAGACGGCAATTGCATCGTTCGAGACCGTATCAAGCCCCACGATCCCCGCGCACGACTGCCAGGGCCCGCACCTGGTTTCAACGATCCTTCCGTGCTCTGTTTACGCATTCTTTGTCTGCCTTTACGCGATCGAATGGGTGAATCGCTGGGAGGAATAACTTTTCTGAAACGCGATCGCGATGGTTCCGGAGGCTTCTCACCGGAGGAGACTGCTTTCCTGGAAACGCTGGTGGGGGGCGCGGCGGTTGTTCTTGAGACCCAGGCTCTCATCAAGGACCAATTCGACCTGCGGGATGCCTTCATCCGGATTCTGGCCGGGGCCATCGACACCAAGTCGCCTCATACCGGCAGCCATTGCGCCCGGGTGCCGATCATTTTCCACATGCTGCTGGAAGCCGCCGACCAAAGCGAGGAGGGGCCGCTCAAAGATTTCCGTCTGGACGATGCAATGCTTGAAGAGGCTCGATTGGCGGCCTGGCTGCACGACTGCGGCAAGATCACCACGCCGGAGTATGTGATGGACAAGGCCACCAAGCTGGAAACTCTGTACGACCGCCTGCACGAAATCCGCACCCGCTTCGAAGTGCTGAAGCGCGACGCCGAAATAGCCAGCCTGCGCGCCAGGTTGGAGGGGGCGGAAGCTCAAGAGGAACAGCGCAAGCTGGAAGGGATTTGGCGGGAAATCGACGACGATTTTGCCTTCGTGGCCTCCTGCAATCTCGGCGACGGAGACCTCGGTGACGAAGATCTGGCGCGCCTGGCGGCCATCGCCCGCCGCACCTGGGTGCGTACCCTGGACAAGCGGTTGGGAGTCTCGCGCGATGAGCGGATCCGCATGGAACAGGCCGGGGTACCGGCTCCCCCGGCCCAGGAATTTTTGCTGATGGACAATCGTGAGCACATTATTGCCAGAGGGCCACAAGACCGCATTTCCCCGGACAATCCATGGGGCTTCAAACTCAAGGTGCCCGAGGCCCTGTACAACCGGGGCGAACTGTATAACCTGGGTATCCGCCGGGGCACCTTGACCGAGGAGGAACGCTACAAAATCAACGATCACATCACCCAAACCATCATCATGCTGCAATCCCTGCCCCTGCCGAAACATCTCCAGCGGATACCGGAGATCGCCGGATCGCACCATGAGACCATGGACGGCCGGGGATACCCGCGCGGGCTGAAACGCGAGGAGATGAGTTGGGCCGCGCGAATGATGGCCATCGCCGATATATTCGAGGCCCTAACCGCCTGGGACCGTCCGTATAAAAACAGCAAGTCCCTGCGCGAGACGCTCGACATCATGGACGGATTCAAGCAGTGCCATCACATCGATCCGGACCTGTACGATCTGTTCCTCAAGGCCAATATTCCGCAGCGCTACGCAGCGGAATACCTGAGGCCGGAGCAGAACGACATGCACTAGCAAAGCCCTTCCCCGGCCCTCTGGCGCGCACCAAGGCGCGCCTAATCGCGCCAGTCGAGCACGGCCGTGACGGGGTAATGGTCCGAGGGGAAGAGACGGCCTTCGCGGCTGCGGTCGATCTGCGCCTCCATCACCCGGAAATGGTCGGAGATCAGAATCCAGTCGATGGAAGTCCGCTCCTCTTCCTGGCCATAGGCATGGTAGGTGACCTCATCCTGGCCGGGCGGCGGATGCGCCAGCCGGAAGGCGTCGTTCAGGCCATGGTCGCCGGTCAGCAGCCGATAGGGTTCGCTGTCCTTGTCGGCGTTGAAGTCGCCGGTCACAATCAGCGGCATCCCGGACTCAATCCGGTCGAGCCAATGCCGCAGACAGCGGGCATGGTTGACCACGGCCTCGGGCTCGTAGTCGAGATGGGTGTTGACATAGGTCAGCTCCCGGCCGGTGGTCCGGCAGGCGAGCCGAGCCCAGCTCACGGTGCGGGCGTAGGCACTGTCCCAGCTCATGCTGCCCGGCACTTCCGGGGTTTCGCTCAGCCAGAAGCAGCCGGAGTCCAGCAGGGTGAACGCCGCCGGACGAAACAGCAGAGGCGCCATTTCCAGGGCCGTGTCGCCGGGTCCCTGCCGATGGACGCCGTAAAAATGAAGGTCCGGCAAGCCCTGGCGGACAAAGGCGGCCTGTTCGTCATCGCGGCACTCCTGAAGCCCGAGCAGGTCGGGGCCAAAGGCCCGAATGCGGGCGAGCGCGAGATGCTTGCGGTGGTGCCAGTGGTTTTCTCCGTCGGGCGCCAGGCCGTAGCGGATGTTGAAGCTCATTACCCTGATCACGATCGTCTCGCCTCCGGTTCACGAAGTTTGCTTTGCTATTTGGCCCGCGCCAACATGGTGCGGACGCCCACCGTCTGTTCCGCCCGGCCCAGGTCCGGAATGATGCCTTGGTCGACGCAGTCGCGGTAGCTCCACTCCGGGGTGGTCTCGGTGCGATAGGTCCAGAAAAACCAGCCGGCGCATTGCTCGAAGGCCAGGAGCTGGGCCGCGGCGAAACCGCGCAGGGCGGTCGCCATCTGGAATTCGTCCATGGATTCCAGGGCGTGGTTGAAGGGCCCCTCCGCCCAGAGCGACACCACCTTCATGTCCAGCCCCAGGCTCCATTCGCCGCAATAGACCTGATACCCCGATTCGCGGACGATGGTCGCCGCCTCTTCGCGCAACTCGCCGGCGCTCATGCGGATGTGGCCGAAGATGTCCAGGTCGAGATCGCTGCGCACAAAGCACTGGTAGCGATGGATGTCGATGGCCACGTTCCGGAATTCCGGTTCTTGGAGGAAGCCGGCATACTCGCGGAAATCGCGGAAACCGTCGTGGAACACCACGGTCGTCCGCTCGGCCGGGCAATGGCGGCGGATGCGGCGATAGGCCTCGGCGGTGAAACGTTTGAGCAACTCGGTGGGGATGTCCCAACTCGGTTCGTTGAGGGCCTGGATGCCGTGCAGCGCCGGATGGCTGCCGTAGCGCTGCGCCAGCCTTTCCAGTACGTCCAGCGAATGCTCGATGTACTCCTCCTTGGTGTGCCACTCGCACACCCCCAGGATGCCGCCGTTGTCAAAGCCGTTCTGGCAGCCCGGCGCGGCATGAAGATCCAGCAGCACCCGCAGGCCGCACTCCTCGGCCCACCGGAAGACCCGGTCGACGATCGCAACCCCTCCCTCGACAAAAGGATGGCGTGCCTCGCCGTACGCGCGGTGATAGGGATAGTCCTTGCCGAACAGCCAGTGGCCGATGGGCAGCCGCACCGCGTTGACGCCCGCCCGGGCCAGCCAGGCAAAGTCGTCGCGGGTGATGAAGGTGTCCCAGTGGCGATGCAGGCGCCGCGTGGCCTCGGCCTCGCCCAGCTCGGCGCAATAGGAGGTCTCGTCGGTGGCCTCGAGCCCCGCGAACAGGCTGGGAGTGATCCACTTCTCCAGTACCAGCCAGCCGCCGAGATTGACCCCGCGCAGTTTGCCGCCGTATTCGTTCACCGTTGCACTTGTCATGGAACCTCCTGTTTTCAATATTGTTTCTACAAAGCCAGACGTCGAGTGTAAAAGGCGGTGCCATTGGCCGAGTGGGAAATCGCCAGCAGGGTGGCCTCGGGCAGCTGTTCGCAGATCAAGCGCAACATCCGCTTCTCGTCCTCGGGCTCCAGGGCATCGAAGGACTCCTGGAGAAAAACCCACTGGGGCCGGTTGAGCAGCAGGCGCACCATGCCCAAGAGCTGTTGTTCCTCCGGGGTGAGGAAATTGGACCAATGCTCCCGCTGGTCGAGCTGTTCGATCAGGCGCTCAAGTCCCACCAGGCGCAGGGCCTGCTCGATCTGCTCCTGGGTGTAGATCCGGCGTGAGGAGGGATAGCCGATGGCGTGGCGCAGGGTGCCGGTGGGCAGGTAGGGCCGGGCCGGCATGAAGAACAGCCGACCCTGGCTGGGCAGTTCGATGATGCCGCTGCCCCAGGGCCGTATCCCGGCGATGGCGCGGAACAGCCGGGCGCCGGTGACGGCGCTGCCGGTGAGCAGGACATGCTCGCCCTTGCCGATTTCCATGGAGATTTCCGGCGTCAGCGTTGTGCCCTGGTATTTGCCGATCCTGACCTGGCGGAAGGCGAGCACCGGCCGGTCCGAGCAGACCAATTGGATGCGATGCTCGGTTTGGGCCACCTCCCGGTCCACATGCTCAAGCGACTGCAACAGGCTCAGGATGCGCTCCACCGAGGCGCGCCACTCGGCGATCCCGCCCAGGTTGTTGGCCGGCCAGGACAGGGCCGAGGTCATGTGCTGGAAGGCCTGGGCGGATTGCATCAAGGAACCCAGGGTGATTTTGCCCATGATGTAGCGGGGAGCGGAGATCAGGATCGGAAAAGCCATGGAAAACGTGGCGTAGCCGGTGCCGAACATCGTTATGTTCCGCCAGGCCGCGGTCTGGGCGTTCCAGACCTCCTGGATCTTGAGGAACAGGGAACGGAATTGTTTCCGTTCGCAGTCCTCGGCGTGGATCAGGGCGATGGCCTGGCTGTTCTCCTGGGCCTCCAGCAGACTGGCGCGAAAGTTGGCCTCCGCCGACTGGCGGGCATTGGTGGCGCCGGTCAGGGGCCGGCCCAGCAACCAACCGAACCAGGAGGCCAGCGCCGAGTAGACGATCGCGATCCAGACCAAATGTCCGTAAACGGGAATTTGGGCAAAGCCCAGATCGAGCGTCACCACGCCCGAGCGGGACCAGAGCACATCGGTGAAGCCGACCAGCAGCAGGATGCTGTACAGCAGCGAATGGCCGAGGATGACCGCCGATTCGGTGGTCACCCGGCAATCCTCGGCAATGCGGCCGTCCGGGTTGTCGTGTTCGCCCGGCAAGGGGGTGATCAAATAATGGCGGCCCGCATCCATCCAGCGGGAAAACACATACTCGGTCAGCCAGCCGCGCCAGGAGACCTGCAGGTTCCGCTTGATGACCAGGTGGGTGCCGGTCAACGCCATCTCGGCGACAAACAGGAGGGCCAGCAAGCCGACCTGGACCAGCAGGGCCCGCATGGAGTGCTGCTCCAAGGCGTTGAACAGGGCGGCGCTCCATTGGGTCATCAACACCGCCATGATCATTTGCAAGACGGTGAGAAACGCCAGGAAAACGATCAGGCCCCGGACCTTCAGCTTGTGCTCGGAGCACCAGTACAGTTTGGCCAGTCGCAGGAATTCAATGAAGAAATTGTTCGTGCTCATTGTGTTGACTCATGGGTTGGAACATGTTGCGGGCATGGCCGCGAAGGGGCAACGGCGTGGCCGCCGGCAGCTCTTGCCGCGGTCCGGGCCGATGGGACAGGGACACGGACAAGCACCACGGTCAGGCAACGGGGCCGGGCAAGGTGGGCAGGGCGTCCAGATAGCGCCGCACCGTCTCGCCGCCAAAGCCGTTGTCCCGGATGATTTCCCGATAGAACAGGGCGCTGGTCTTGGGGCTGCGCCGGAAGGTCTGGAAATCCACGGCCACCAGGCCGAAACGGGGGATGAAGGTGGTCCACTCGTAATTGTCCATCAGCGACCAGTAAAAATAGCCGCGCACATCCACCCCGCGCTCCAGGGCCTCGTGCAGGGCGGAGAGATGCAGCGCCAGGTAGACGATGCGAAAACGGTCGTCGTCGGCGCAGCAGCCGTTCTCGGTGATGTACACCGGGTAGTCGCGCAACCGCTCCAGATTGGCGGTCAGCCCTTCGGGATACATCTCCTCCAGGTAAAACCGTATCGGAATCATTTGCAGCAGCTTGTGGGCAAAGCGGGGGCCGTCCAGACCGGCCAGGCGGGCGTCGACCATGTGGCGGGTGTAGTAGTTGACCGACCAGAAATCCAGGCTGCCCTTGACTTCGGGATCATACTCGGCGTCCACCCCGGGATAGACCAACTCACCGGTGCGCAGGGCATGGAAAAAGAACTCGTTGGTGGTGAAATCGGCAAAATCGGTCATGCGCCGGTCCAGGTCGTCGTGGAACCGGCGGGGAAACCAGTGGATAAAGGCATGGGCGCTGCTCACCGGAGCCGACGAATACCGCTTGATCAGGTGGTAGCCCAGGGCGTGCGTCCGCAGCATGTTGAATTTCAGCGGCGCGACGGTCGGGCCGGCGGTCAGTCCGCCCCACTGGTTGAACTCGTTGATCACGTTCCAGCCGCTGACCATGGGGCTGATTTGGGGCAGCAGAAAGGTGAGATAGCGCTCGAAAAAGCGGCGGTTGTCGGCCTTGCCGAAGCCGCCCAGCCGTTCGAACCAGAGCGGATGGGTGAAGTGGTGCAGGGTGACGAAGACCTGGATGCCCTTCCGCACCAGCCGTTCCAGCAGGTCGAGGTAGTGCGCCAGGGCCCGGTGGTCCCAACGCCCTTCCACCGGCTCGATCCGGCTCCATTCGATGGACATGCGGTAGGCTCGGTGCCCGAGCGAGGCGATCAGCTCCACATCGTCCCGGTACAGCCGAAAATGGTCGCAGGCCTTGCCGGAAGGGGCGCGGGTCGCGCGCTCGGGATCGTCCCGGTAAAACTCCGGCTGCTGCTCGTTGTGCCACGCCTGGGAATGGATGTTGTCTCCCTCGATCTGATGTCCGGCGGTGGCGCTGCCCCAGACGAAACCCTCGGGGAAGCGGATGGCGGGCAGACTGAAGACGTCGTACATAACACGATTCCGGATGAGGTTCTAGGCGGGCAGGGATTGACGGCGCGGGGCAGCGGCAAAAGTCCCGGCCGGCCGGCTGCCATCGGACCTTCCCCCCTGCCTGGCGGCATCGGGCGCCAGGCCAGTTCCTATAAGAAAACAGGTGGCAAGTCAATATCTTCTTACCTGCCAAACAAACCAAGGCGCCACCGGCGGCGGACTTACTCCTTGTCCCAGCAAACCGCGACCAAGGCGCCGGTGTCCAGCCCCTGTTCGCGGCCGCGCCGTTCGATTTCCGGGATGGCCTCCAGGGGATCGTTCTTGCCGAAGTGGATGGCGGTCGCGGTCTCGATGCGGACTGCGGGCGCGATGGCCCGCATGGCCGCCGGCGAACGGAAATGGATGGTGGCAAAGAGATCGTGGCCGGCCGCGCCCTTCCGCCGCCGCTGTTCGGCCCAGGGTCCGAGACTGTTGAGGGTGGTCACCACCACCCGGCCACCCGGCCGGACGACCCGGTCCAACTCGGCCATTGCCTTGCCGCCGTCGGCGACAAAATCGATGGCGGTCATGGAAAAAACCCTGTCGAAGCTGCCGTCGGCAAAGGGCAAGGCGCACATGTCGGCGCCAAGGGCGGCAAAACCGCCGTTTCCCAGGCGGCCGACCGCCCCGGCCAACATGGGGATCGACAGATCGATGCCGGTCACCAGGGCGCCCTTGGTCAGGACATCGACGGTGAAAATGCCGGTGCCGCAGCCGGCGTCGAGCAGGTGCTCGCCGGGCCGGGGATCGAGGAGCGCAAGCAGCAGGTCGGTCTCGTAGCGCTTGACCAGCCGGCCGACCGGGGTGGCGAACCAACTGTCGTAGCGGTCGGTCCAGGTGTCGAAGAGAGCGGGTTGCATAGGCAAGGCGGCGAGAGAAGGTGAGCCGAGGTCAGGCCAGGAGTTCGCGATAGGGATCAAGGGGCGGAAAGCAGGATTCGATATCGACCCGCGCCAGCTCGGCCGCAGCCAGGGCGCGCCAGGATGCCTCCCGGTCGGCCGGCGGCGTGCCGCCTTCGGTTCCCCGGATGGCGCGCGCCACGGCATCGTCCATGCCCGCCCGTCCGGCTTCGGCCAGGAACAGCGCCCGCAGGGACGGAAAATGGAAATCCTCGGCAAACAGGTGCCGCTGTTCAGGCGGCAATCGTTCCGCCGTGGCCTTGATCCATTGGACGAAGGCCCTGGAAAAGGGTAGGCCGGCGTGCTCCCGAAGGGCTTTGTATTCCGAGAAAACCCGTTCTTGCGGCTGGGCTTGCCGTCGCGTTTCGACCCATTCGGGCAGCCCCAGCCGCACCAGCAGAGGATGGAGTGGAATGGAGCGGGCCGCGATGCCGGGGCGTCCTGGTCCGGGGGAGGTGGCCTTGATCAGGAAAAAATAGGTGCCGTCAAACGGGCGGATATCGTCCGGGGTGAGGAAAAAGATCTCGTCCCGTCGCGCGCCGGAACAGGCGGAGATCAGGGGCGCCCAGTAATGGGAGGGCGCGCCGGGTTGCTGGAAGGCCTCGAAATTCGAACGCTCGAACAACACAGCCAGGGCGTTGCGGGTAAAAGGCGGCGATGCTTGCTGCAATACGGCCATGGTCAAGCGGCCGCGAAACGCGGCCCGGAAATCGTGTTTTTCGACCGTCCCAAAGGCGGTCGTCGATTGGCCGGTCGGTTGTCGGTCGGCGGCCCGTCGGATGAGCATACCCGCTTTGGCCGCCCAGGTGCAAGAGCCTGTTTTTCGCGGCTGCCGATATCCCGGCCATGCCAGCCGCAACGGCCGCGAAAATATTTCCCGACCAGGCGATATTCACCTATCATCAAAGGAAAAAGCGCGATACAATCCTTCCAAATCCTCCACCTGTCGGGAGAACAGGTCAGCCGCGAACCAATGTTTTTTTGCCTCGCGGTTCGGAGCGCATCGGCGGTGCCCCCCGCCAATAAGCCCGTATCGGGCAGGGGAAAAAACGACTTTTCAGAAGATCGGCAATAAACGCCGCCGACCTTGGCCAGGACATCGCCGATGGGCGGTCAGGCAACGCACCCGGCAGGCATGCGGCGGCGATTTTGCCCCGAGCGGAGCCCACCGGGACTTGTGCGCCATCGAAACGATTATCGCGCGTTTGTCCGGGCGGCATGTGCCCCGTTCAGACGGCAACCCCAACCCTTATACCCCACAAGGAGTCGATCATGCCACGCCATGCCACGCACAGTTCCAAACTCGCCCTGTGCTGCCTGTTGGGATCCGTCCTGCTGCCCGCCGGAGCGCCAGCCGCCCCGACTGCCGCAATTCCGGGCCCGGAAAACACCACGGCAGTGGAGGCCGTCAGCAACGAGCACGCCAAGCTCAACACCGCCGATGCCTCTCCGCTCGACCCCGGCCACTACGAGCTGGAACCTTCCTTTGCCTACACTCATTCCGAGCGATCCTGGGACGGGGGCGGCCATGCCCATGGCCGGGGGCTTTTCCGGGAACAGCGCCTGGCCTTGTCCTTCCTCGCCGGCCTGGTCGAAGACGTGGATTTGAACATCAAGGGCGGCTACAGTTGGCTGAAAGACAACGACAACGATTTCGACCCCAACGACGGCATGGCCGGTCCTTCACGGGGAGCCGATTTTACCGACCTGGATATTAAAGGGCGCTACCGCTTCTACAACAATCCGCAGCGCCACCTGGCATTCGCCTACATCGCCGGGGTGACCCTTCCCACCGGCAGCGATTCGGACCGCGACGACATCGGCACCAGCCAGGAATACTGGAGCTTCAACCAAACCCTGGCCTTGACCAAGGACTGGGGGCGATGGACGGCCAACGGCGATATCGGCTACGCCTTGCCCATCGGCAACAAACGCGCCAACGCCAGGGGCACCCTCAACACCGACCTGGCGGTGGGTTATCAGGTTTTCCACTGGCTGCAGCCCGAGGTCGAGTTGAACTACAGCCACGATTACCTGGAAGGCGAAGACGACGCCCAGACGTTGGCCGTGACCGCCGGCCTCCTCATGCCGTACAACGCAACCTGGCGGGTGAACATCGGCGTGCAGCAGGGCATTTGGGGGGAAAATGCCGACAAGGCCACCAAGATACTGACCGCGGTCAAATTCGCTTTCTAGCGCACCTGGGGCCGCTTTATCGACCGAACAGGGCCGAGGTCCCTCCCCTGTGGCATGGGAAGCCCCGGCCTTGTTCTAAAAATTCGTCATTTCTAGAAGTATATCCTTATCCCCACATTACCGCTCAGGCCGCCGACATCGATATCGCTGCCCCGGCTGCCGTCCAATTTTTGAAAGCGATAGACCCCTTCCCCGAACAGCCTGAGAAAGGAGATCGGAGCCCATTCGAGGCCGGCGCCGAGATAGGCGCCGAAGCTTGAATCGACATCGCTGCGGTCGGCGTCGGCATAGATGAAGGAAACCCCGGCCAGGCCATAGGGATCCAGGTCGGAACGGGGCATCAGGTGCAGTTGCAGGCCGAGATCGAAGGGCACCATGGTGACTTCATCGTCGTGGGCCAGGGAGCTCTTGTCGAGAAAATACATCCGTCCGTCCAGGATGAGGTGCTCGGAGATCAGGGGCATGCCGACTCCGAGGCCGAAGCCGCCCTTCCCTTCGAGATCGCCATTGCCCCAATAGCTGGCGAATCCGTACAGATCGATAGCCCGCGCCGGCGCAACGGCCCCTGCGAGCATCCATGCCGCTGCGAGCAGCATCCCGGTCACTGTCCTTTTCATTGTCCAACTCCTTGTTCGCTTCCTCTGCATTCCCCGCGGCCGCGGCATGGCGGCAGCCGGAGGCGGATCGTTCCAAAACGGTTGAACTATACCGCAGAGTTGGCTGATGTTCCAGCGAAATGCTTCCCGGCTCTTTTTTCGCAACCAGAGTGTGCCGTTGGTTGCCGTACCTCCTTACCGTCGCCCGACCATGTCGAGCCTGTCCGGGACAGTGTCGGGGTCGAAAAATCCCCGCTCGTTTGCCGGCCGGCCTGGAACCGGCGAAAAAAGACGCATCTTGGGATGAAATGGTTATTTTTTTTCTGATTACCACTGAACTTCAGCCGGCATTTTTTTTGGTGGTATGACGCTATTTGTCATACCAGCTATGGCATAGTGCTCCCAACCTTCACCTCAAAAGGAGCACGGCATGGCCAAAAATACCATTCAGTTCCAAAAAGGAAT
>NZ_JAVBRQ010000019.1:0-81269 GCF_031547805.1 Desulfobulbus sp. | reverse complement strand
GTCCTCGGAAAAGTCCTGATGGCCGGGTGTGTCCAGAATGTTCACACAGTAGCCGTCATATTGAAACTGAAGCACTGAGGACGTGACCGAGATGCCTCTCTGCTTTTCAATTTCCATCCAGTCGGACGTGGCGGCGCGGCTGTTCTTTTTCCCCTTGACCGCGCCCGCCTGGGCGATGGCTCCGCCGTAGAGGAGGAGCTTTTCCGTCAGGGTGGTCTTGCCGGCGTCGGGATGGCTGATGATGCCGAAGGTACGTCGTTTCTGTATTTCCTTGAGGTGCTGACTGCTCATGTCGGTGCGGTGTTGGGCCTGGGTGTTTTCGGGTATGCCGCGCGGGGCGTCGCGCTATCGGTTGCCGGTGCGTGTCTTCCGGCGAATTCTGCGCCCTCGGGGCATTCAAAAAAAATGGGCCGGAAACCGGCCCATGTACATGCTCGCGGACTGCGCGGCAACCATACAGCATGTGGCGCAATTTGTCCATTCGTCATTCTTTCTGCGCCCCGGCACCGCTTGCCCGTTGGAGGCGCCGTGCGTGGCGGTCACAAGAAAGGGACGACGAGGGGAAAAAAGAAATGGTCAATTGATCCATATTGCGTATCCTGAAAGGAGTGCGGTCCGCGCCACCTCTGCCACCTCCACCACCACCTGTGCCATGTCTCTGCAGATATTCGATGTCGATCAGCTTCTCCCTGATCCGGACCTGGATGGATTCCGGCAAAATGCGCCTGACAAATGTCTGTTCGCCGGGGAAAGCCGCTGCGGCATATGGTTTGCCCGCCCAGGAAGCAACGGGGAACGCTATGGCGTAATCGGCCATTATGGCGCCCGGGACGGTCGTCAGAGCCAAGCATTGCTGACAGCGGCCTGCGATCTCCTGCGGGATGGAGGCTGCTCTGCCGTCTATGGGCCGATGGACGGCAACACCTGGAAATCGTATCGGTTCGTCACTTGGTCGAACGGTTCGCCGCCCTTTCTCATGGAGCCACGGAATCCGCCGCAATGGCCGGAATACTGGCGGCAATCCGGTTTCGCTCCCAGCCATGAATATATTTCCACCCTGGTTACCGATCTCGCCTCGATTGATCCAAGACTGGTAAAAGCGCGGACGCGCCTGCAGGAGGCTGGCATTACCTGGAGGCCGGTCGATCTCGGCCGGTTCGAGGACGAGCTGAAGCAGGTGTACCGGCTGTCCTTGGCGGCCTTCAAAAAAAATGTCCTTTATGCCGAGATCGACGAAACGAGCTTCCTGCGTCAGTATCTTCCCTTTGCCGGCAAAATCGACGCCGGATATGTGCTGCTGGCGCACGATGCGGCAGCGCGTTGCTGCGGTTTCATCTTCGCCATCCCCGACCTGCTGCAGCTACAGCAAGGTTCGTCGGTGGACCGTTTGGTCATCAAGACCCTGGCCGTGCATTCGCACAGAAGCACCGCCGGCCTCGGAGCGGTACTGGTGGACGAAGTCCAGCGGACAGCGGCAAAAAACGGCTTTACGTCGGCAATTCACGCCTTGATGTATGCGGGTAATGTTTCAGCCAATATCGGCAAGGGCAGCACCTTGCTCCGGCGCTACGCCCTTTTTGGCAAGACCCTGTCATGAACGTGGTCGAATTGCTGGCGGCACAGGCCGAACAGCGCGGCAACCAGCTGGCGCTTTGCCACGGCAGCAACAGCATCACCTTTCGCGCCTTGCACGAGCAATCCTGCCGGGGCAGCGCCATGCTGAGATCGCTGGGCTTTGAACCGGGGGATGCGGTCCTGGTTTTCGTGCCCATGTCGATCGACCTCTATTGCATCCTGCTGTCGTTGTGGCGATTGGGGATGACGGCCATGTTCGTCGATCCCTCGGCCGATGCGCAAACCATGCAGGCGTGCTGCGCCAGAGCGAAGCCCAGAGGATTCATCGGCACGCCGCTTGCCCAGTTGCTGCGACTGAAAATTCCGGCGCTTCGCAGCCTCTCGCCCGTCCTGACCACCGGGTGGCTGCCGTTTCACACGTGCTGGTCCGCCGCTTCCCGCTGGTCCGCGGACTTTGGTTCGGTTGCCTGCACACCGGAGACCCCGGCACTCATCACCTTTACTTCCGGGACAACCGGCACCCCCAAGGGAACCGTGCGCACCCACGGATTCCTGCTGGCCCAGAAACGCGTGCTCGAAAAAACGCTCAAGCTGCAAGCGGGCAAGGCCGACTTGGCCACCTTGCCCATCTTTGCCCTGATCAACCTGGCCTGCGGCGTCACCACCATTATTCCGCAAGCGAGCCTGAAACAGCCGGCCAAGGTATCGACCCGCCCTATCCTTGCGGACTGCGCCCGCTTCCGCCCGGCCACGGCGGTGGCTTCTCCCGCCTTTTTCGCGCGTCTGCTGGAAGATCCCCGGCATACGCAACTGCGTTGTCTTGAATCCTTGTATACCGGCGGCGCCCCGGTTTTTCCCGGCCTGCTCAAAAAGTTGGCAACAGCACTGCCCGGCACGGCCATAACCGCCGTCTACGGCAGCACCGAGGCCGAACCCATTGCCGAACTGCACTTCGGCGATATCAGCGACGACGATTACCGCCGCATGACGGAAGGCGGCGGTTTGCTTGCCGGAACGGTGGTGGCGGCAATCGACTGCCGCATCATGGAGGAATGCCGGGGCAGGGAGCTTGGCCGCCTGAGCGCGGCGGAGTTCCGCGGCCTGATCCGGTCGAGCGGGGAGGTCGGCGAGATCGTCGTCCAGGGCGAGCATGTGCTCACCGGCTATCTGGACGGGATCGGCGACGGGGCCAATAAATTTTCGGTCGAAGGCTCGGTGTGGCATCGCACCGGCGACCTCGGTTATTTCGATGCGAACGGACGCCTCTGGCTGCTGGGGCGCTGTTCCGCGGCCATACGGGATGCCAGGGGCGTCGCCTATCCCTTTGCCATTGAAACGGCAGCGAGACAGTTCGAACAGATCGCCAAGGCGGCCTTCTGCCAAGTGGGCGAAGACAGGGTGCTGATCATCGAAACCCATCTTCCGCCCGCTGAAGCCGACCGGCTGCTCGAACCGCTCATCAAAGGATTTCAGCTCGATCGTCTTGTCCTCGGCACCATCCCGATGGACAGACGGCATAATGCCAAGGTCAACTATCCGGAGCTGCGTAAACGGCTCGCATCATCTTGAACCGTTCTCCATATGCCTTCCCGTCCAACTTCACGCCGGTGATTTCATGACCCAGAATTCACAAAAAATTGAACAACTCGCTGCAACTCTCCTCGGCGAGCGATCGCAGGAGGAAGTCCGGAAACGACTCGAGGCGGACACCAAAACGCCGTATGCGCGGCTGGCCAACGTGAAGGGCACGGCCCCCGAGGCGTTGCGCGGCCGCTGGGAAAATCTGCTCGGCCAAGGCGAGCCGATTCCGCCGGCACTCTATAACGGCGAAGACATGGAAGTCTATGGCGCCAATATCGAAAACTGCATCGGCACGGTCAAGTTGCCGGTCGGCGTTGCCGGGCCGCTGCGGGTCAACGGCAGTTTTGCCAAGGGGGACTATTATCTGCCCCTGGCCACCACCGAGGCCGCATTGGTGGCAAGCTACCATCGCGGTGCCGTGATTCTGTCGAAATCGGGCGGATGTTCGGCGGTGATCCTCGCCGAAGGGGTGACCCGTTCCCCGGGCTTTGCCTTTGCCTCCATCGGCGACATGCTGATTTTCGCCCACTGGGCGCTGACCCATAAGGACCAACTGAAAGAGGTGGCGGCAACGACCACCAGGTTTGGCGTCCTCCAGGATATCCGCTTTGCGGCCCAGGGCAGCCATCTCTATCTCTTGTGCGATTTCTCCACCGGAGACGCCGCTGGACAAAACATGGTGACCATAGCGACCCAGGCAATCTGCGATTTCATTATCGAACAGGCGCCGATCGCCCCGCAATACTGGTTCGTCGAGGCCAACGCCTCGGGCGACAAGAAGGCCACCGCCCAGTCCTTCACCACGGTCCGGGGAAAAAAAGTGGCGGCCGAAGCGGTTATTCCGGGGAAATATATCGAACGGTTTCTCCACACCACCCCGGAAAAAATGGTGCAGTACTGGCAGATGTCCGCCCTGGGCGGGGTCATGACCGGTACGATCGGCGTCCAGGGGCACTATGCCAACGGTCTTGCCGCCCTGTTCATCGCCTGTGGCCAGGATGCGGCCTGCGTGGCCGAGGCGGCGGTCGGCATCACCCGGTTCGCCATCCTTGAGGACAATGGACTCTATGTCTCTGCGACGCTGCCCAACATGATTGTGGGCACCGTGGGCGGCGGCACCAAGCTGCCGAGCCAGCAAGCGGCGTTGCAACTCATGGGCCTGGCCGGAGCCGGTCATGCCAGGGCCTTTGCCGAGGTCTGCGCCGCCGCCGCCCTGGCCGGGGAAATTTCCATCATAGGATCCATGGCCGCGGGCGATTTTACCAAGGCCCACGACGATCTCGCCAGGAAACGATAACCTCGAGCGACCACGCACCGTCTCTCGCGAAAATACCCCTGCGGCACATGCCGCCAGGTTCATGGATGAGGAATAGTGACTATGTCGACTCCCCTTGCCGGACCAAGGATCGAGGAACGGAATCTCCCCTTTTACCGCCGATTCTGGATCTATCAGAAGGAACGCTTCCCGCTGGTGGCGCATACCCCGCTGATCCTGGCCTTCAGTTATTGCGCGGTCTCGATTTCATCGAGGCTCAGGGACGATGTTTGGCCGCAATGGCCGTCGGCGGCAGTCGCCTTTCTCACCTGCCTCCTCTTTTTTCTGCAGTTGAGAATCGCGGATGAATTCAAGGACAATGCGGAGGATGCCCGGTACAGGCCGTATCGGCCGGTGCCGCGCGGACTGGTCAAACTCGGCGAGCTTGGCCGGCTTTTTGCCCTGGCCGGGCTGCTCCAGTTGGCGGCGGCGCTTTGGTGGAGTCCGCCGCTGGCCGTCCTGCTGCTCGTCACCTGGGGCTATCTTGCGGCCATGAGCTTTGAATTCGGGATGCGGAACTGGCTCAAGGCCCGTCCCATCGTCTACCTCTGGACCCACATGCTGATCATGCCGCTCATCGATCTTTACGCCTCCTCGACGGACTGGATGGTCGCGGGTCTGGCCTTTCCCCCCCATGGCCTGCTCTTTTTCCTTGCTGCCAGCTTTTTCAACGGCGTTGTCATCGAGATCGGCAGAAAAATCAGGGTGCCTTCCCAAGAGGAAGAGGGGGTGGAAACCTATTCCTTCCTTTGGGGTTGTTCCAAGGCGGCGTTGGTGTGGTGGTTGATGGTGCTGGCGACGGCTGTTTTCGGCTGCTTGACCGCCTGGAAGGCGGGCGCGTTGGCCGCGATTGGCCCCTTGCTGCTTGTGGCCGCCTGCGGCTGCGGCATCGTGGTCGCGGTTTTTCTTTGCCGCCAAACGGAGCGGCTGGCGAAGATGTTCGAGCCGGCATCCGCCCTCTGGACCCTCTGCCTTTATCTGTCGCTAGGCATTCTGCCGGGAGTGATCGCCCATGGATGAAATGATACGGTTTTCGCGGCAAAGCATGCGCCTGGAGGATGTGGGCGGCAAGGCCGCCGCGCTGCATGCGCTGCGGGGACTGCCCATTCCCGAGTGGTTTGTCCTTACTCCGGCCGCCTTCACTGCCAGCGGTTGTATGGAAAGCGACCCATCCCGGTGGCGGGTGAGCGAGGCGCTCCGGGTGCAGCTCGACCAGGCCCTCGAACAACTGTCCGAGGAGGGCGGCTGCTTTGCGGTGCGGTCCTCGGCGATCGACGAGGACGGCCAGGGGTTTAGTTTTGCCGGCCAACTCGACTCCTTTCTGGGGGTTGCCGAAACCGAGGTGGCCGACAGGGTCGCCGATGTCTGGCGATCGGCGTTTTCAGAGCACATCAGGGCCTATCGGGCCGAGCATGGTCTCGGCGCGTGCGTGCCGCCCGCCGTGGTGGTGCAGCGCATGATCGACGCCCAATGCGCCGGTGTCTCCTTTGCCGTCGATCCGATAACCGGCAATTGGGATCATGCCCTGGTTTCGTCGGTCTGGGGACTTGGCAGCAGCCTGGTCGATGGCGAGCTCGATGGCGACACCTACCGCGTGGACCGAAGCGGCCGCATCGTGGAGAAACAGGCCGGCCCGAAACCCTTTGGCATGTATCTTCGAGACAGGGTACCGCAGAAACAGGAACACGATCGGGAAAGGGCCGGGGCCTATTCGCTCGACGACCGGGTGGCGGCGGAAATCGCGGCCTTGGCCAGGCTTTGCAGCCAACGGCGCGGATGTCCTCAGGATATTGAGTGGGCCTATGAAAAAGGGCGGCTCTATCTGCTCCAGTCGCGCCCCATCACCAGTCTCGGCCGGGTGCCCGATCCGGGTGGCAAGCTCAACATCTGGGACAATTCCAATATCGCCGAATCCTACGGCGGGGTGACCACTCCGCTGACGTACAGCTTTGCCCGTTCGATTTACGAGGAGGTCTACCGGCAGTTCTGCAAGATCATGGGGGTTCCGCGGCATGTCATCGAGGCGAACCGGGAAACCTACCGGGGCTTGCTCGGGCTGATGCATGGCCGAATGTACTACAACCTGATCAACTGGTATCGTTTGCTGGCCTGCTTCCCGGGATTTTCCATCAACCGCGGTTTCATGGAACAGATGATGGGGGTGCGCAAGGAGCTTGGCGAAGAACTGCTCCAACTCATTCCCAGGCCCAGAGCGAACCGTTTGCTCAGTCTCGTCTACCTGGGCAAGGCCCTGGCCGGAATGGGACTGAGCTATCTGCTGCTGCCCCGAAAGATAAAGCGGTTCTACACCCGGCTCGACATCGCCCTGGCCAGACCGGAGATTCCGTTGTCGGCGCAGCGGGCCGATGAACTGGTCGCCTTGTACCGGCAACTCGAGGACCGGCTGCTGTTGCGATGGGACGCGCCCCTGATCAACGATTTTTTTGCCATGATCGCTTTCGGCATGCTGTCCAAACTCTGCCGATCCTGGTGCGGCGACGGGCATGGCACCATGCAAAACGATCTCGTGGGCGGCAGCGGCAGGGTCGTCAGTGCCGAGCCGGCCAAACGGGTTGCCGAACTGGCCGCCTGCATCCGGGGCGACAGGGAGGCCATGGCGCTGTTCCAGAGGGGGGCGGACGCGGACATCCTGGCGTATCTCGACGGCAACGAGACCATGGGCCGCCTCTTTCGTCAATATCTCGAACGATTCGGCGACCGCTGCATCGACGAGTTGAAATTGGAGAGCGTGCCCCTGCATGACGATCCCTTGCCCCTGCTGCGGGCCATCGGCCACTTTGCTGCCAGAGAGGAGCGGCAAGGGGGCGGCCAAGCCGTGGATGCTCGGCTCGAAGCGGAACGCAGAGCCTTGGAGATCCTGTCGCAAAGCTCTCTGCGCCGACAGGTGTTCACGTTCATCCTCAAACATGCGCGGGCGCGTGTGGAGGACAGGGAGAACCTCCGCTTTGAGCGGACCAGGCTTTTCGGCCGAGTGCGGGAGATCATGGTCGAATTGGGCAAAAGGTTTGCGGCCCTGGGTGTTCTCAAGGACCACAACGAGATCTTTTACCTGGAAAAGGACGAAATCCTCGGCTTTGTCGAGGGGTTTGCCTCTTGTCCGGATCTGGGGGCCATCGCCGCGGTACGAAAATGCCGTTTTCAGGACTATGCCGCCCTGCCGCCCATTGCCGACCGGTTTCAGACCCGGGGCATGGTGTTCGTCGGCAACGATTTTTCCGTCACCGATGGCGAGCGGCAGCCCCTTGCCGACGAGCAGGGGCAGCGGCAAGGCATAGGGTGCTGTCCGGGCATTGTGCGTGGCCGGGTCCGCGTGGTCAGGGATCCCAGAGGAGTGGAGTTGCCCGCTGGCGCCATATTGGTGGCGGAACGGACCGATCCGGGATGGATCATGCTCTTCCCGGCGGCTGCCGGATTATTGGTGGAACGGGGCAGTCTTCTCTCGCATTCGGCCATTGTCGCCCGGGAATTGGGGTTGCCGGCGGTTGTCTCGGTGCCGGGGGTGACAAGCTGGCTGCAAAACGGTGACCTGGTTGAGCTGGACGGCGGTACCGGTTTGGTGCAACTGTTGCAGGAGGAAGACCATGTCTGATACGGAAATTGCCGCCAAGGCCTCCTTCGATGCGATCCGCTACGCCCAATGCTGGGAAGATGCCGACATCCTCCTCCAGGGCCTGAATGTTCAGGAAGGCGATGTCTGTCTGGGCATAGGTTCCGCCGGCGACAACTGCCTCTCGCTGTTGACCCGGCGTCCCCAAAGGGTGATCGCCGTCGACATGAATCCGGCCCAGTTGGCCTGCATAGCCCTGCGGGTAGCCGCCTACAAGAGTCTTG
Source organism: Desulfobulbus sp. (assembly GCF_031547805.1). GTDB lineage: Bacteria > Desulfobacterota > Desulfobulbia > Desulfobulbales > Desulfobulbaceae > Desulfobulbus. The sequence goes on along the minus strand of NZ_JAVBRQ010000019.1, from coordinate 72,946 downwards.
AACATCATCAGCTGCTCGAACTCATCGGCTCGCGGCCAAGTGAGAGGAGGATGGCCCTTTTCGAACGATGTACAGTCCACCTTGCCGATGAATACCGCGAGTTTTGGCGCAACAACCTCGGCGCCATTGCCGGCGGGATCGGGGGTGCTGGAAAATTCGAACGATATTTCGCTCTGTTCAGGAAATATGTGATCCCCCTGGTTCATCGACCCGACACGGTCAGGCGCTTGCTGGAGGGAGGCGATCGAGAACGCTGCGCCTCGTTTTACGACACAACCTGGAACAATCTGCGCTGGCGCATGCTTTTTCGTCTGTTTTTCTCGCGCTGGCTGATGGGCAGGCTGGGCAGGGACCCCTCGTTTTTCGCCTATGTCGAGGGATCCGTTGCCGACCGGATACTTGCCCGGACCCGACATGCCCTGCGCGAACTCGATCCCGGCAAGAACCCCTATCTGCACTGGATCCTGACCGGCCGGCATGGCGATGTCGTGCCGCACGCCCTGCGGGAAGAGAACTTCGAGGCCATCAGGGACAATATCGACCGGCTGGAAATCCGCCGGGGCACCTTGGAGTCCGTGTTGGCCGCGGAGGGGCCCAGTAGCGTGGACCGATTCAATCTCAGCGATATTTTTGAATATATGTCCGAAGAGACGGCCACATCGGTGCTCGCCCAGGTGGTTGCCGCCACCAGAAGCGGCGGGCGGCTCGCCTACTGGAACATGCTCGCCCCGCGCTGCTGCCCGGCCGAATGGGACGACAGGGTGCGGCGCAGGCACGATCTGGGCCAGCGGCTGCTGGCGGAAGACAAGGCGTTTTTTTATTCGGCCTTCATCGTCGAAAAGGTGCTGTGAATCCCTGGTCGGGTATTTTCTTGGTCCTCGGCAGTCTGACCCTTCTGCTTGCCGGTTGTCGGTACGGTGGCCAGAGGTTCTCGTTGTCGGCGGAACTGAGTCGCAAGATGGTGCATATGGGCATGGGGCTGATCTGTACGCTCTTCCCCCTCGTGTTCCAGGCAACTTGGCCGGTTTTCTTGCTGGCTGGAACCGCTGTCGCCGCTCTTCTGGTCGTCCGGTCTTCGACGGTTCTCCGCACAACGATCGGTTCTTCCCTGCATGGCGTGGAACGCTCGTCCCTGGGGGAAATCTTTTTCCCGGTCGCCGTGGCCGCCGTCTGGTATTTCTCCCTGGAAAAACCGCTCTATTTCAGCCTCTCCATCCTGGTGCTGACGCTCGCCGATGCCTTTGCCGCCCTGGTCGGCACGAAATACGGCCAACAGCAGTACACCACCATGGAGGGCTATAAAACATGGGAAGGAAGTTTCATTTTTTTTGCCGCGACCTTCCTCTGCATCCATATTCCCCTGCTGTTGCTGACAACCACCGGCAGGGCCGAGAGCGTGCTCATCGCCTTGCTCATCGGCATTTTGGTCATGATTGTCGAAGCCGTTGCCTGGCGCGGTCTCGACAATCTGTTCATTCCCCTCTGCGTCTGCATTCTGCTCAATGTCTACGGCAGTTTCAGCGCGTCGCAGATCCTGGTCCGGATTGCCTTTATCCTGCTCGTCATCGTCATCCTCTTTTTCCTGCGTCCCCGCACCAAACTCGATGACGCCTCGATTCTTGGCGCCAGCCTGATCACCTATCTGGCCGTCACCGCCGGCAACTGGCAATGGGCCGTTGCCCCCGTTCTGGTCTTTGTCAACTATGTGCTCCTGAGCAAAGCGAAGAACGCGGTTGGGGAACGGATTCACAATATCCATGCGCTCCTGGCAGTCACCCTTCCCGGTCTTTTGTGGTTGTTGCTCTACTACCGCCAGCAGCAGCAGATATTCTTTTTCAGCTACAACCTGGCCTACATGGCCGAGCTGGTCTGCATATTCATTGCCCAGTGGGCCTTCGAGTTCAAGGAGAGAAGCCTTGTCCGTATTACTTTGAAAAGCAGCCTGTTGAGTTTTGCCATGATTATGGGACCCTGCTTCATTTTCATCTACAGGGAGGTGGGCTTTGCCGGCGTTGCCCTTGCCTTTGTCTGCGCCATGATCAGCGGTCAGCTGTTTCGTTTCACGCAACCGCAGATACGGGACTGTCCGTTGGACAACCAGCGGTTTTTCCGGCAAGGCCTGATTGGTTTCGGTATTTCGGCGGTTCCATGGGTTGGCATGGTTTTTTCGATATCGTGGCCGCGATAATGGAGCGAGTCGACGTGGGGGATCTTGGTCAACAGCGTGAAACGGGGCGCATTCCCCGGCAGGTGGCATGCTGGGCGGTGATGGGCAGGCCCCGGAGGAGGGGCGAAAGGCGCGGTGCGTCTTGGCAGAGAGTTTGGAGTGTTGAGGAGGGAAATGCAAAACCGTCGTAACGACCTGTTGCAGGCAATGACGACGGCTTTGATTTGCTGCTGTTCAACAAAAAAAGGCCGCATTGCTGCGGCCTGACAAATGCTGGCTCCCCGGGAGGGACTCGAACCCCCGACAAGGCGGTTAACAGCCGCCTGCTCTACCAACTGAGCTACCGAGGAATGGAGCTCGTGAAAGGAATCGTACAATCCGCACGACCATTTCAAGACTGGCTAAATAGCACAGAGTATCCGGGCCGTCAAGAAAAAGTTGTGCGTGGATTGCGCCCTGTCCGTGGTGGATGCGCCATGCCGCCCGGCGCGGCCGCCGGCATCGGACTTCACTCCCGGTGCAGGAGCAGAGCCGTCCATTCCTCCTGGTGCAGCTGGGTAAGCGGCTGCAGGCCGAATTGGCGATACACGCGGATGATATTGGCTTCCTGGTCGCCGCTGAGGATGCCGGCCAGCACCACGTGGCCTCCCGGAGCGGTCAGGCGAGCCAGGGTTGCGGCCATGTCCACCAGGACATCATGGACGATATTGGCGCAGACCAGGGGAAAGGTGCCCTGGATGCGGTCCACCGGCGTGATGCCGACCTCGATTTTACCGGCCAAGCCGTTATTGGCGATATTGCCGCGTGCCACTGCCACCGCGTCGGGATCGTTGTCGATGGCCACCACCCGTTCGACGCCGGACAAGGCGGCGGCCATGGCCAGGATGCCGGTGCCGGTGCCGACATCCAGCGCCTCCCGGCAAGGGCCGGCTTCCAGACATTGCCGGATCAGCGCCAGGGCCATGCGGGTCGAGGCGTGCTGGCCGGTGCCAAAGGCCATGCCCGGATCCATTTCGATGACCGCCTGGCCCGGCTCCGGCCGGTAATGCTCCCAGGTGGGCTTGATCACCAGGCCGGGAACGATCTCGACCGGCTTGAAATACTGCTGCCAGCAGGTGGCCCAATCCTGGTCGGCGAGCAACTGGGCCGTGGCCTCGGCCGGCCCGCAGTCGTACAGGGCGAACAGTTCGGTCATCTCGCGTTCGACCCGGGCCAGGAGTTCGCTGGCCTCGTCGGCGGCAAGGGCGTTGTCGGTCGCACCCAGTTGGAAGAAGCCGCTGATCAGGGCGCCGTCATCGTTTTCCGGGCTTTGCTCCACCCCGGTGCCGCTGAGTACCCCCATGAGATCGGTGGCGGGTTCCAGCAGGGGAAGGGGGCAGAACAGGGTGATCTTCAGCCATTGGTGTCCAGTTGCAGAGGTCATCGGTTTTTATTCGGGAAAAGAAGAGGGGATTGCCGTGTCTCCGGCCGGTCCTGGCCAGCATACCCCGGTTTCGGGTCCGCAACCACTTTTTCCTTGCCGTCCGGCCGGGTGGCAAGGCGTGTTCCGTGGAGTGTCCACGGGTTGATACGTTGCGTAAGTAGGTGAAATTGATGATTGACAAAACCTTGGCACCACGATTAAGTAAGTAACTTATTACTTATTTCCAGCTGGCCGAGGTTTGCGTAGCGGCGGAAAGAGAGAGGAACAGAACGCCGAAACAGCCTTGACCGAAGTTTCTTGACGTATCGTTGTTTTCCCTCCGTTTTTTGTCTCTCATATCTCCGTGCTTCAGGATTGTTCCCATGATCGACACGTCGGGCCATCATATCGTCTACGGCGAATTGCGGGATTACCTCACCGGCGAGGTGCTGGCCGACACCGACGATGAGCGCATCCGCCAGGATCTGGCCCGGCTGCTGGTGGAACGGCTCGGCTATGGCAAACACGAACTCGAACCCCGGCTGACCATCGACACCTGCTACAACGGCATCCGGACGCACAGCCTGATCGAACTCGCCGTCCGTATCGACGGCCGGCGGCTGTTCATTGTCCGCTACGGTCCCGGCTCCCTGGTCACCAGGGAAAAAGCGGCGATTGCCGCCGCCCGCATGCTCGAACCCGATTACCGCATCCCCCTGGCCGTGGTCACCAACGGCCGGGACGCGGAGTTGCTGGAAACGGCGCGGGGCAAGGTGCTGGCCACCGGCATGGGCTGTATTCCCGACCGGGGCCGGGCGACGGCGCTGGCCGGCGAATACGCGTTCGAACCCTTTGCCGACCCTGAAAAACGGGACCAGGCCTTGCGCATCCTCAATGTGTTTGACCAGGAGGTGTGCTGTTTCGGCACCGGCTGCCTCAACGATGCTCGCTAAAAACAACGAAAAGCCGGTGTGGTGGCCGACAGCCGCCCAACCGGCACCCGATCAATCCCCCCACCCGACAGTGACAATCATGGAGAAAAAGCGTACCTGGAGCAAGACAAGCTGGCAGAACCATCCCGCCCTGCAACAGCCGAACTGGCCGGACAAGGAGCGGTTCGACGAGATCGTCGAAACCCTGTCCTTGCTGCCTCCGCTGGTTTTTGCCGGAGAAATAAGGGACTTGAAGGCGTTGCTCGCCAGGGCGGTCAAGGGCGAGGCTTTTCTGCTCCAGGGCGGCGATTGTTCCGAGGAGTTTTCCCGCTGCACCGCGCCCAATATCCGCGAGACCCTCAAGGTGTTGTTGCAGATGGCGGTCATTCTCACCTATGCCGGCAACAAGCCGGTGGTCAAGGTCGGCCGCATTGCCGGCCAGTACGCCAAGCCGCGTTCCAGCGATACCGAGAAGGTCAACGGCATCGAGATCCCCAGCTATCGGGGCGACATGGCCAACTCCGCCGAGCCGGTGCTGGAGGCGCGCATTCCCGATCCGGAGCGGATGCTCAAGGGCTATCATTTGTCGGCGGCGACGATGAACCTGCTGCGGGCCTTCACCCGCGGCGGTTTCAGTTCGCTGCACCGGGTCCAGGCCTGGAACCAGGAGTTTGTCAAGCAGTCGCCCATGGGGCGCTCGTACGAGCGCATGGCCAAGCAGATCAGCAATGCCCTCAAGTTCATGGAAACCATCGGCATCTCCACCGACATCCCCCAGATGAAGGAGGCCCAGTTCTTCACCTCGCACGAGGCCCTGTTCCTCGGCTACGAACAGGCCTTGACCAGGGAGGACTCGGTGGCCGGCGGCTGGTACGACTGTTCCGCCCACATGCTGTGGATCGGCGACCGCACCCGCCAGATCGACGGCGCCCACGTCGAATTTCTCAAGGGGGTGCGCAATCCGCTCGGCATGAAGGTCGGCCCCAATTACGATGCCGACGACATCCTGGCGATCATCGAGCGGTTGAACCCGGAAAACGAGCCCGGCCGCATCACCCTGATCACCAGGTTCGGCTACAAGGCGATCGACAAGCATCTGCCGCCCCTGTTGCGGGCGGTCAAGAAATCGGGCTTTAACGTGCTTTGGACCTGCGATCCGATGCACGCCAACACCTTCGAGGCCGAATCCGGGCTCAAAACCCGCGATTTCGAGAATATCCTTTCCGAGTTGCGGTGCTTTTTCGAGCTGAACTGGGTGGAGGGCACCGTGCCCGGCGGCGTTCATTTCGAGCTGACCGGCGACGACGTCACCGAATGCCTCGGCGGGGCGCGCCAGCTTTCCGACGCCCAACTCAGCCAGCGGTATCTCACCACCTGCGACCCGCGGCTCAATGCGGAGCAGGCTCTGGAGATGGCCTTTCAAATCGCGGAGATGATCCGCAGCAGTTGAGGCGGGAAGTCTCGGGGCGCGGTCGGGGAGAAGGGGTCAGGAGGGCCGGGCGACCGGCCGGGTCAGGCGGCGAAGATGGCGGCGATTTCGTCGCGGGAGGTGCTGTCGAGCAGCCGTTGCCGGTTGCCCGGCTGTTTGAGGATCTTGCTGACCATGGCCAGGGTTTTCAGGTATTCGCCGGCCTTGCTGGCCGGAGAAAGCAGCATGACGAACAGGTGCGCGGGCCGGTTGTCGATGGCGTCGAAATCGATGCCGGTCCTGCTGCGCCCGAAGCAGAGCAGGATTTCGTCCAGTCCTTCGAGCTTGCCGTGGGGGATGGCCACGCCGTTGCCGAGCCCGGTCGAGCCCACGGCCTCGCGTTCCAACAGGGCGTGCAACAGCGTTGCTTCGGTAAAACGGCCGCAGACCGTGGCGGCAACGCCCGCCAATTCGCGCAGGGCGGCTTCTTTGGTGGCTGCCTTCATATTGAGCAGCATGGCGTCGTGGTGCAGCCGGGGCATGGCGGATCAGTGAGTCTGTCTCCGGTGCTTGACCGGAAGAATTTTTAATTGTTCCCGGTATTTGGCAACGGTGCGCCGGGCAACGGTGATATTTTCCTTGACCAGCAGCTCGGAGATCTTGCTGTCGCTCAGCGGCTTGGCCGGGTTTTCGCTGTTCACCAGTTGGCGAATCCTGGTCTTGATCGCCTCGGCCGCCACCGAATCGCCGTCCGGGGTGGCCACCGCCGTGCTGAAAAAGTATTTCAGCTCATAGATGCCTTGGGGGCAGTGCACGTATTTGTTGGATGTCACCCGGCTGACGGTCGACTCGTGCATGCCGATGTCCTCGGCCACATCCCGCAGGATCAGCGGTTTCATCGCCGCCGATCCGTATTCGAAGAAATCCCGCTGAAACTTGAGCAGGCTTTCCATGACCCGGTAAATGGTCCGCTGCCGCTGCTCGATCGACTTGATGAACCACTCGGCATTCCGTTTGTTTTCGCGTAGATAGCCGCGCGACTCCGGTGAGAGGCCGTTTTTCTGCTTGAGCAGTTGCTGGTATTCGCTGGAAAGCTGCAGCTGCGGCATCCCCTCGTCGTTGAGCTGGATGACGAATTCGCCGTCGACCTTGTAGACGAACACATCCGGCACCACGTAGTTGGTCTGCTCGTTGCTGAATTCGTTGCCGGGGTAGGGGGTCAGCGTCTGGATGACGGCCACCGCCTCGTGCACTTTCTTGAGCGGGGCACCGGTTTCCTTGGAGATTTGGGCGTAGTTGCGCGATTCGAGCAGGCCCATGTGCTCCTCGACGATACGCCAGGCCAGGGGATGGTCCTGGTCGAGGCGGTCGAGCTGCAACAGGAGCGATTCGCGGATGTCGCGGGCGGCGACCCCGGCCGGATCGAGGCTTTGCACCAGAAGCAGCGCCCCTTCGGCCTCTTCGGGGCTGCAGTTGCCGAAGGTGCGGATATCCTCGATGCTGGCTTCCAGAAATCCGTGTTCGTCGAGGTTGCAGACGATGAAGGTGGTCAGCTCGACATCCAGCTCGGTCATGTCGAGGTGGGTCAGCTGCCACTGCAGGTAGGAGGCCAGGCCGGGCGTGACGGAGATGAAATCGAACTGGGACGGGGCGTCGGCCGGCGGGGCTTCGTGGGAAAAGGAGAGGTCCGAGTCGAAGGCGTTGGAATAATCGTCCCAATTGACCTCGCTTACACTGGCCGGATCGTCTCCCTTGATTCGGTCGGTAACCACCGCTTCCGCCTGGTAGGTGTTTTCTTCGGCGCTGAGCGCCTCGGGGTTGGCGGTCGGCTCGAGGACGTTCGGCACCTCTTCCAGCATGGGATTTTGCTCGATCTCCGCCTGCAGGGCCTCGGTGAGTTCCAGGCGACCAAGCTGCAGCAGCTTGATGGCTTGGCGCAACTGCGGCGTCATCACCAGTTTTTGCGCCAGCTTGAGGTTTTGCCTGAGTTCGAGGGCCATGGAAAATCGGATTTTTTATTTGCTGTTTTGCTGTCGGCGACGGGTCACATGGTGAAATGGTCGCCCAGGTACATTTTTCTCGCCACCGTGCTCTGAATGATGTCGTCGGCACCGCCGCTGGTGAGGATCTGACCGTTATTCATAATATAGGCAAAGTCGCAGACCTGCAAGGTTTCTCGGACATTGTGATCGGAGATCAGGATGCCCAGCCCCTTCTGTTTCAAGTCGCGGATTATATCCTGGAGATCGGCCACCGACAGGGGATCGACGCCGGCAAAGGGCTCGTCGAGCAGGATGAAGCGCGGTTTGGTGGCCAGGGCCCGCATGATTTCCACCCGCCGCCGCTCGCCGCCGGACAGGGCGTGTCCCTTGTTGCCGGCCAGGTATTCCAGCTTCAGTTCCGCCATCAGCTCGCCGATCCGGTTGTTGATCTCGTTGCGCGACAGCCCCAGGGGCTCCAGCACGATGCGGATGTTTTCCTCGACCGTCAGTTTCTTGAAGACCGACGGCTCCTGCGCCAGATAGGTGATGCCGCGCGAGGCCCGTTTGTGGATGGGCAGGGCGGTGATATCTTCCTCATCCAGGAGGATGGCGCCGCTGGTCGGGCGGATGAAACCGACGATCGAATAAAAGGTGGTGGTTTTGCCGGCGCCGTTCGGCCCGAGCAGGCCGACCACCGAGGAACTGTAGACCTGCACGTTGACCCGGTCGACCACCCGCCGGTCGCGGTACTCCTTGACCAGCCCCCGGGTTTCGAGGACAGAGGTTTCGGTCATGGTTTTTTCTTGGATTCCGGGTGGATGATCGCCCGGACCCGGTTGCTGCCACCGGTATCCGGCTCGACGACCGACCGTTTCTCGTCAAGATAATAAACGATGCTCTTGCCGGACACCATGTTCTGGCCCTGCCAGGCCCTGGCATTGCCGCTGAGTACCGCCTTGCGTTCCTTGGCGAAATAATCCATCCGTTCGCCGGCGCCCAGCCAGTCTCCCTGGCTGATCTTGACGTTGCCGGTACAAATCAGCTTCTCCACCTGGTTGGTGGGTTGGCCGGCCTGCTGCTGGCCCTGCGGCGCCTCACCTTTTTTTTCGGTATAGAACACGGTCATCTCGTCGGACTTGATGGTGAGATTGCCTTGGCGGGCATCGACCTTGCCGATGAACACCACCGAATTCTTGTTTTCCTGGGAAACCATGCGGTTGGCTTCGATACTGATCGGCTGGTCCGACTCCTCGGCGGCCGCCTGGCCAATGGCCGGGTCCGGCGGTAGGAGAAAAGTGGTCAGAAGCAGGGTGGTGCAGACGGCGGTATGAAAACGGCCCATGGCTGGCCCCTTGGTCGAAATAAAAAAGGTGGCAATATTTTTTCGGTTTGCTTTTTGCAAGAATTTCCCCATAATACTGGGTTCTCTACTGAATGTAAAGACCCGGAATGGAGACGAGGTCCTTTTCTTTGGCAAGGAAATAGAATGGTTTACACCGGGGGGAAGCGGCGGTACAATGGGCGTTCGCATTTCAGCCGGACAGGGGTAAACGGATTTTAGCATCGCAATCGGACAGGGAAAACACATGATACGCGAGGAAATCGCCAAGGCCAAGGTGCTGGTGGAGTCGCTTCCCTATATTCGTGAATTCAGGGAAAAAACCGTAGTTATCAAGTATGGTGGCCATGCCATGGTCGACGAGGCCTTGAAGCGCAACTTCGCCCTCGATGTCATCTTGATGAAATACATCGGCCTCAACCCGGTGATCGTGCATGGCGGCGGCCCGCAAATCAACCGCTTCCTGGAAAAGATGCAGGTCACCCCCAGCTATGTCCAGGGGATGCGAGTCACCGACGGCGAGACCATGGACGTGGTCGAGATGGTGCTGGTCGGCAAGGTCAACAAGGAGATCGTCGGCTTGATCAACCATTGCGGCGGCAAGGCGGTCGGGCTTTCCGGCCGGGACGGCGATCTGGTGCAGGCCCGCAAGCTGACCATCCAGGGCAAGCCCGCAGCCGAGGACCAGCCGCCGGAGTTGATCGACATCGGCCGGGTCGGCGAGGTGACCCGGGTCAATCCCGAAATCCTCACCGCCCTCGACCGGCAGGACTTCATCCCGGTCATCGCCCCGGTGGGCGTCGGCGAGGACGGCCGGGCCTTCAACATCAACGCCGACCTGGTGGCCGGGGCGATCGCCGCCGAGCTGCATGCGGTCAAGCTGATGCTGCTCACCGATGTCGAGGGCGTGAAGAACCAGAATGGCGAGCTGATTTCCACCATTTACCGCGACCAGATCGACGACTTGATCGCGGCCGGGGTGATCAAGGGCGGGATGATCCCCAAGGTCAATTGCTGCAAGGCGGCCCTGGACGGCGGCGTGACCAAGGCACACATCATCGACGGCCGCCAGGAGCATGCCGTTTTATTGGAAATTTTTACCCGGAAAGGAATCGGGACGGAGTTGGTGGCATGACAAACGCAGAATGGGCGACGAGGGGTAACAAGGTGTTCATCGGAACCTACAGCCGGTTTCCGGCGGCCATGGTCAAGGGCAGCGGTTGCCGTCTCTGGGATGCGGACGGCAAGGAATATCTCGATTTCCTGGCCGGGATCGCAGTCTGTTCGCTGGGGCACTGCCACCCGGCGGTCACCGAGGCCATTTGCCGCCAGGCCGGTGAGCTGGTCCATGTCTCGAATCTCTTCCACACCCCGCCGCAGATCCGGTTGGCCGAGTTGCTCGTCAACAACAGCTTTGCCGACCGGGTGTTCATGTGCAATTCCGGGGCCGAGGCCAACGAGGCGGCGATCAAGCTGGCCCGGATTCACAGTGGCGAGGGCCGTTACGAGATCATCTCGCTGGCCGGCTCGTTCCACGGCCGGACGCTCGCCACCGTGGCCGCCACCGGCCAGCCCCGGTTCCACCAGGGGTTCGAGCCCCTGCCCCAGGGATTCGTCCACGCCGAGTTCGGCGATCCGCGCACCATCGAGGCCCTGGTCTCGCCCAAGACCTGCGCCATCCTGTGCGAACCCCTCCAGGGCGAAAGCGGGGTCCGGCCCCTGGAGCCCGAGTATATCCGGGCGATCCGCGACATCTGCGACCGGCACGGTCTTTTGCTGATTTTCGACGAGGTCCAGACCGGTCTCGGCCGGACCGGCACCCTGTTCGCCCATGAACAGCTGGGCGTGACGCCGGATATCATGACCCTGGCCAAGGCCCTGGGCAACGGCCTGCCGCTCGGCGCCATGCTGACCACCGAAAGCATCGCCGCCTCGCTGACCGTGGGCACCCACGCCTCCACCTTCGGCGGCAATCCGGTGGCGACGGCCGCCGCGGTCGAGGTGCTCACCCTCATGCTGGCGGACGGGTTCATGGCGTCGGTCCGCGAGAAAAGCGCCTATTTCGTCGACAAGCTCCAAGGGGTGGCCACCCGCTATCCCCAGTGGGCCACCGGCGTGCGTGGCCGCGGGTTGCTGCTCGGCCTGATGCTGACCGACAAGGGCATCGAACGCGGCGCGGACATCGTCCAGCGGATGTTCGAGGAAGGGGCCTTGATCAACTTTGCCGGCAACCGAGTCCTGCGTTTCGTGCCGCCCCTGATCGTCGGCACGGCCGAGATCGACGCGCTGATCGACAAGCTTTGCCTGGTGCTCGACCGGCTGGCCTAGGCCGCCGGTCTGCCCTCCATGGATGCCGTTTCCCTGGTGGCCGTGGCCGTGGCCCTGGCCATGGATGCCTTTGCCGTTGCCCTGGCCGCCGGCGCCGTCCTTCATCCCCTGACCTTCCGGCCCTGTTTTCGCCTGGCCTTTCATTTCGGCCTTTTTCAGGCGATCATGCCGGTGATCGGCTGGCTGGCCGGACTCACGGTGCACGCCTTTGTCGCCACCTGGAGCCACTGGATTGCCTTTGCCCTTCTGACCTATATCGGCGGGCGGATGGTGTGCGAGGCCCTGAAGGGCGAGGAAGAGGGCGCGCAACCCGCCGACCCGAGCCGGGGCCTGACCATGGTGGCCCTGTCGGTGGCCACCAGCATCGACGCCCTGGCAGTCGGTCTGACCCTGGCCATGCTCGACGTGGTCATCTGGATTCCCTCGCTGGTGATCGGTCTGGTCGCCTCGGCCTTTACGCTTGTGGGGCTCTTTCTCGGCACCCAGGCCGGCCGGCGCTGGGGTCGATGGGTCGAGGTGGCGGGGGGCGTCATTTTGATCGGCATCGGCCTGAAGATACTCCTCACCGCCCTGTTCTTCGAACAAGCGACTGCGGGTATGGGTTAACCCCTTTTGCACCGCCTTTTTCGCCCTGTCGAATGAGGGATTTGCCCGCGAAATCCCTTTGCAACGATCCCGTTTTCTTGTATGAATTGTTTTTTCTCAGGAGCGGTGCGGTGTCTCGAAAGGCCCGATGCACCGGCATGCGTTGGTGTGCCGCCGCTCCCGGATTATCTTGGGAAGAGCGCTATGAACAACCATCTCTTGGCGTTGGGCGATTTTTCGCGGGAAGCACTGCGTTCCTTGATCGATCGAGCCCTCGCGCTGAAAGCCGACCGCAAGCGGGGCCTCCGCAATCAGGCCCTTGCCGGCCGCACCATCTGTCTCCTGTTTGAAAAACCATCGACCCGCACCCGGGTGTCCTTCGAGTCCGGCATGTACGGCCTGGGCGGCCAGGTGATCTTCATGTCCGCCAAGGAATCCCAGCTGGGGCGCGGCGAACCGCTCAAGGACACGGCCCGGGTGCTCTCCCGCTATGTCGACGCCATCGTGGTCCGCACCTTCGGCCAGGATGTGGTCGAAGAGCTGGCCCGTTATGCCACGGTCCCGGTGATCAACGCCCTGACCGATCTCCATCATCCCTGTCAGGTCCTCAGCGACCTGATGACCGTGCTCGAGGTGAAGGGCACGCTGGACGGCGTCAAAACCGTCTGGATCGGCGATGGCAACAACATGGCTAACTCCTGGATCGAGGCGGCCTCGGTGTTCGGTTTTCCGCTGACTCTGGCCTGTCCGGCCGGTTTTGACCCCAACCAGGCCATTCTCGCCAAGGCGCGGGCGCGCGGTACCCTGCCGATCAGCGTCGTGCGCGACCCGGCCGAAGCCATCCGCGGCGCCGAGGTGGTCAATGTCGATGTCTGGGCTTCCATGGGCCAGGAAGCGGAGCAGGAACAGCGGATCGGCCTGTTCCAGCAATACCAGCTCGACGCGGCCCTGCTGGCCAAGGCGGACCGCAAGGCCGTGGTCATGCATTGCCTGCCTGCCCATCGCGGGGAAGAGGTCACCGAGGAGGTTCTGGAAGGACCGCAGAGCGTGATCTTCGACCAAGCGGAAAACAAGATGCACATCCATGCGGCCATCCTGGAGCATTTCATCCTTAAAAGCGGGGCCGCATAACCTCTTCAACCATCGTCAGGCCGCGCGGCCTGTTATAGAGCAAATCTATGAGCGCAAAAAAAATCGTTCTCGCCTATTCCGGCGGACTGGATACCTCGGTGATCCTCAAGTGGCTGGCCAATGAATACGGCTGCCCGGTTATTGCCTATTCCGCCGACATCGGCCAGAAGGAGGATTGGGACGCGGTCCGGGCCAAGGGCTTGGCCACCGGCGCGGAGCAGGTAATCGTTTCCGACCTGCGCGAGGAATTTGTCCGCGACTATATTTTTCCGGCTTTTCGCGCCAACGCCATTTACGAGGGTTCCTACCTGCTGGGCACCTCGCTGGCCCGGCCGCTGATCGCCAAGGAACAGGTGCGGATCGCCGCCCAGGAAGGTGCGGATGCGGTCAGCCATGGCGCCACCGGCAAGGGGAACGACCAGGTCCGCTTCGAATTGAGCTACATGGCGCTCAACCCGAAGCTGGGCATCATCGCCCCCTGGCGCATCTGGGACCTCAATTCCCGGCAGAAGCTGGTAGCCTTTGCCAAGGAACACGGCATTCCGGTGCCGGTGACCAAGAAGAATCCCTACAGTTCGGACGAAAACCTGCTCCACATCAGCTTCGAAGGCGGCATTTTGGAAGACCCCTGGAACGAGCCCGACGAGGAGATGTTCAAGCTGACGGTTTCTCCGGAAAAGGCGCCGGACAAGGCCACCTATGTCGAGATCGAGTTCGAGCGGGGCACGCCCGTTGCCATCGATGGCGAGCAACTCTCGCCGGTGGCGCTGATGACCAAGCTCAACGCCCTGGGCGGGGCCAACGGCATCGGCCGCCTCGACATGGTCGAAAACCGCTTTGTCGGCATGAAGTCGCGCGGCGTCTACGAAACCCCCGGCGGCACCGTCCTGCGGGCCGCGCACCGGGATCTGGAAACCATCACCCTGGACCGGGAAGTGCTCAACATCCGCGATTCCCTGGTGCCCCGCTATTCGCAGCTCATCTACAACGGCTTCTGGTTCTCGCCGGAGATGCAACTGCTCCAGCGCACCATGGACGATGCCCAGGCCACGGTCAACGGCACGGTCCGGCTCAAGCTCTACAAGGGCAACTGCATCGCCGTGGGCCGCAAGTCGGCGAATTCTCTGTATTCCGAGTCGTTTGCCACCTTCGAGGAGGACGAGGTCTACAACCAGGCCGACGCCACCGGCTTCATCCGGCTCAATGCCCTGCGCCTGCGCATCCAGGCCCACCAGCGGATGAAATGATGGCCGAGTCGAGCAGACCATCCGACAAGATGTGGGGCGGCCGTTTTGCCGAGGCCACCGCCGCTTCGGTGGAGGCCTTCTCCGCCTCGATCCAGTACGATGCCCGGCTCTACCGCCACGACATCATGGGCTCCAGGGCGCACGCCCGGATGCTGGCCCGGCAGGGATTGATCACCGGGGAAGAGCGGGATGCCATCCTCCAAGGCCTGAGTGAAATCGAGGCTGAAATCGACCGGGGCGAGTTCGTCTTCAAGCCCGAGCTGGAAGACGTCCACATGAACATCGAAAAGGCCCTGACCGATCGGATCGGGCCGGCCGGCGCCAAGCTGCACACCGCCCGCAGCCGCAACGACCAGGTCAATCTCGACTTCCGCCTCTACCTCCGCGACGAGGCCGACGCCCTGGATGGGCTGCTTGCCGGGGCGCAGCGGGCCTTTGCCCGGCTGGCCCGGAAATATTTGGGAGCGGTCATGCCCGGCTACACGCACCTCCAGCGGGCGCAGCCGGTCCTGCTTTCGCATCACCTGCTCGCCTATGTCGAGATGTTCCAGCGCGACCGCGACCGTCTGGCCGGCTGCCGACAGCGGATCGACGTCATGCCGTTGGGCGCGGCTGCCATGGCCGGTACCGGCCTGCCCATCGACCGCCAGGCGGTGGCCGAGGAATTGGGATTCGCCGCGATCACCGCCAACTCGATGGACACCACCGGCGACCGCGATTTCGCCCTGGAGATGCTCTTTTGTCTCAGCCTGATCCAGGTGCACCTCAGCCGGCTTTCCGAGGAGCTGGTGCTCTGGTCCACCAAGGAGTTCGACTTCGTGCGCATCGGCGACCGCTATTGCACCGGCTCGTCGATCATGCCGCAGAAGAAGAACCCCGATATCCCGGAGTTGATCCGCGGCAAGACCGGCCGGGTCGCCGGCGCCCTGGTGGCCCTGCTCATGACCGTCAAGGGCCTGCCCCTGACTTACAACCGCGACCTGCAGGAAGATAAGGAGCAGGTTTTCGATGCCCTGGACACGGTCAAGGCCAGCCTGGCGATCACCGCCGAGCTGCTCGACCATACCGAGTTCAAGATCGAACGGCTGCGGGCGGCCACCGCCGGAGGCTTCATGACCGCCACTGACCTGGCCGACTACCTGGTCCGGCACAACATACCCTTTCGCCAGGCCCATGGAGTGGTGGGCCGGATCGTGGCGTTCTGCCAGGAGCGCGGCTGCGAGCTGGTCGATCTCACCTTGGCGGAATTGCAGCAATTTTCCGAATTGATCGAGGCGGATGTGTTTGCCGTTCTGTCGGTGGACGGCTCGGTGAACAGCCGCCTGTCCGCCGGAGGCACCGGCCGGCCGCGGGTCGAGGAAGCCCTGGCGCACGTGGAACGCCAGCTGGGGATGGCATCATGAACGGATGCATCCACCAACGATCGGTTTTTTCCGTCCTCCTCCTCGTCCTGCTGATCCTCGGCGGTTGCGGATACAAAAATGCGCCTGTTCCTCCCCGGAACGTGCTGCCGGTGGCGATCCATGATCTCCGGGCCGATCTCGACGAAAAGGGGGCGACGCTTTCCTGGACCTTTCCCAAGAAAACGATGGTCGGCGATTCCGTCGAGGAAATCAGCGAATTCCAGCTGTACCGGGCCGAGGAGCCGGTCGATGGCTACTGCCCGACCTGTCCGGTTCCCTATGCCGCCTGGATGACCGTGCCCGGCGGCCTGCTGGCCTCGGACGAGGATCGAACCGCGACCTGCGAGGTCAGGGGATTGCGGCCGGGCTATCTCTACTTCTTCAAGGTGCGGAGCAAGGCCGGCCTGTGGATCGAGTCCCAGGATTCCAACGAGGTGAGTTTTTTCTGGCAGACACCGCCCGCGGCACCGGCCGGGGTCAGCGCCGCCAGCGGCGATGGCCGCAATACGGTGCAATGGCAGCCGGTCGGCACCGGCGCCACGGGTGCTGAAGCCGGGGTGCTGCGGTATCAGGTATATCGCGCCGTCGGCGCCGCCGCCGCGGCCAAGGTCGGCGAGCCGGTGGCTGCCCCGCCGTACACCGACACCGCCGTCGAAAACGGCATGGTCTATACCTATCAGGTCCAGACCATCGCCACCTATCCGCGCGGATCGGTTTACAGCGGCTTGAGCGCCACCGCCGAGGCCCGGCCCTTGGATCAAACCGCGCCGTCGGCACCGGGCCGGGTCGAGGGCCTCAGAACCGATGTCGGGGTGAAGATTTTCTGGGATCATGCCGCCGGAAAGGATCTGGCGGGCTACCGGGTCTATCGCCGGACCGCGGGCGAGGGCAAGGCGACATTGGTGGGCGAGGTCGAATTGCCCTACAACATGTTCATCGATGTCAAGGCACCCGGTACGACGCTTTTTTACTCGGTATCCAGCATCGATACTCGCACCCCGGCCAACGAAAGCAGCCGCTCGGCGGAAATCCGGATCGACAACTAAGGCCTGGCTGCGGGAGCACGTACGCGCGATGAAAAACATTCCTTGGCCGATTTCTTTTTGGAAAATGAGCGGGGCGGGCAACGATTTCATCGTCATCGACCATCGCAAGCCTGTCATCCGGCCGGAGCAGATGGCCGAATTTGCCCGCCTGGCCTGCCGCAGGAAATTCTCGGTGGGCGCGGACGGCTTGTTTCTGCTCGAACGTTCGGATCAGGCGGATTTCAAATGGCGGTTTTTCAACGCCGACGGCTCCGAGGCGGAGATGTGCGGCAACGGGGCGCGATGTGTGGCCCGCTTTGCCTACATGCAGGGGATCGCGGCGGCACGGATGCGGTTTGAAACCCTGGCCGGCATTGTCGATGCCACCGTGGCCGACACCCAGGTGACCGTCCGCATGACCCCGCCCCATTCGTTCCGCTTCGATCGCCAGCTCGAGGTGGCCGGGCAGATGCTCATGGTGCACAGCGTGGACACCGGCGTGCCCCACGCGGTGATTTTCGTCGACGACATCGATGCGGTCGACGTGGTCGGTCTGGGCCGGCAGATCAGGTTCCACCCCGCGTTTGCACCGGCAGGCACCAATGTCGACTTTGTCGGCCGGACGGCGAACGGCTGTCTGATCAGAACCTACGAGCGCGGCGTCGAGGACGAGACTATGGCCTGCGGCACCGGTGTGGTCGCCGCGGCGTTGATTGCCGCAGCCAAGGGATACGCCGGTTCGCCGGTGGAGATCGTCACGTCGGGCGGCGTCGCCCTGACGGTGCATTTCACCGGCAAGCAGGGGGAAGGGGCGGAGCAGGTACTGCTCAAGGGGCCGGCCCATCTTATTTACAAGGGTGAACTCACGGCCGAGGCGCTGGTCGAACAACGAACCGGCTCGGGTGAGTGAACGACGCCTCGCCGACCGCCGCGCAGTCGTGCCGCGACGGGTGTCGGGAATCAGTTACGGAAGGAGGACAGGATGAGACGATTTGAGGGCGCCATTACCGCAATGGTCACACCGATGCGTGACGGTGCGATCGACGAGCAGGGGTTGATTGATTTGATCGAATTTCAGATCGCCGGCGGCATCCACGGGATCGTGCCCTGCGGGACCACCGGGGAATCCGCCACCTTGAGTTTCGACGAGCACAAGCGGGTGATCGAGTTGACCGTCAAGACCGTCAAGGGGCGGGTGCCGGTCATTGCCGGAACCGGGGCCAACAACACCCTGGAGGCCATCGAACTGACCGAGTCGGCCAAGGCCAGCGGGGCCGATGCGGTGCTGTCGGTGGTGCCCTACTACAACAAGCCGAGCCAGGAGGGCCTGTTTCAGCACTTCAAGGCGATTCTTGCGGCTGTCGACATCCCAATGATCCTCTACAACGTGCCGGGCCGCACGGTGACCAACATGCTGCCCGCGACCGTGGCCCGGCTGGCGGCCCTGCCCAATGTGATCGGCATCAAGGAGGCCAGCGGCAACCTCAGCCAGATCAGCGAGATCATCCAGCTCTGCCCCGAGGATTTCATCGTCTTGTCCGGCGACGACTTCACCGCCATGCCGACGGTGACGATCGGCGGCAAGGGTGTGATTTCGGTGGTGTCCAACCTGGAGCCGGGCAAGACCGCCGCCATGATCGAGGCCGCGCTCCGCAACGATGTGGCCAAGGCCAAGGCGCTCCACTACGAACTGTTTTCCTTGATGGGCGCCATGTTCTGCTACCCGAGCCCCGCACCGGCCAAAAAAGGATTGGCCCTGATGGGGCGGATCGCGTCGGAAGAGGTACGGCTGCCCATGACCCGGATGGATGCGGCCAGTTTGGAGCGGCTGAAGAAGGACATGGCGGCCGTGGGCTTGCTGTAATCGATATCACGGGGAAAAAGAGATGACCAGAGTGATAGTCGCCGGCGCGGCCGGCCGCATGGGACAGCGGATCATCCACATGGTGCATGCCCAGCCTGGGTTGCAGTTGAGCGGCGCTTTCGAGCGGCCCGGCAGCCCGGCCATCGGCAAGGATGCGGGCCTGGTCAGCGGGGTGGGGGAAACCGGGGTGACGATCACGGAGGGGCTGGCCTCGGTGATCGACCGGGCCGACGTGCTCATCGATTTCACCTTCCATGAAGCGTCCATCGATTTCGCCCGGCAGGCCGCCGCCCGTAAGGTCGCCATGGTCATCGGCACCACCGGCTTGTCCGTCACCGAACTGGCAACCCTCAAGGCGCTGGCCGAGGCGAATTTTCCCTGCGTCCAGTCGCCGAACATGGCGGTCGGGGTCAATGTCCTTTTCAAGTTGGTGGAAAAGGCGGCGGGCATTTTGGGCGATGCCTACGATGTCGAGATCGTCGAGGCGCATCACCGCATGAAAAAGGATGCCCCTTCGGGTACGGCCCTCAAGCTCGGCCAGCTGGCCGCCGCCGCCCTCGGCCGCGATTTGGCGGAGGTCGGCGTGATGGAGCGCAACGGCATCATCGGCGAACGGACCGACCGGGAGATCGGCATCCAAACCATCCGGGGCGGGGATATCGTCGGCGAACATACCGTGTATTTCGCCGGAGCGGGCGAGCGGCTGGAAATCACCCACCGGGCGAGCAGCCGCGACAACTTCGCCCGGGGCGCGGCCCTGGCCGCCGCTTGGGTGGCCGGCAAGCCGAATGGGCTCTATTCCATGTTCGATGTGCTGGAGCTGAATACTTTCTAAGACTTCTTCACATCGTTTTGCCGAGGTGAAATCCCACGCAGCCGACGCCGGAACGGACGGCCACGTCGCCGCCCTTGGTTTCGGATCCAACCTGGGGCAATCCCGCGCCATTCTCGCGGCAGCCTGGCGCGAGTTGGGGCATTGCCCCGGAATCGCCCCCATCGTTTTGTCTTCCCCCTATCGCAGCCAGCCGCTCGATATGATCAGCGACAACTGGTTTGTCAACGCTGCGGCTCTGGTGCGGACGACGCTGTCCCCGGAGGCCCTGCTGCGCGTGTTGCAGGCGGTGGAAACCAGGCATGGCCGGCGGCGCGATTCCGCCGCATCCGCCATCCATCGGGACCGTACCCTCGATCTCGATCTATTGCTGTACGACAATCTGCTCTTGACGACCGAGTGTCTGGTCGTCCCCCATCCGCGCCTGGCACAACGCCTGTTCGTGCTCGCTCCCCTGACGGAAATAGCCGCCAGCCGCCTGCACCCCGGTTGCGGCAAGACCATCGGCACCCTGTTGGCCGAATTGCAGCAGAGCGATCATGATCAGCTCGTCGAACAGATTGCCTGGTAAAGACGGCCGCAAGATGCGCTCCGGCCGGCCCCGTCAAAAAGGTCCGGCCAAGACAAATCAGTTCGACATTTGATTCGCCCCAGCTATAATGGCATCATGCTGAACAGGAAACACCACACGCTTGCCACAACGCCACGCCGGTCCGCATGATTCCGTTACGACTGTTGATTTTGGCGTTGTTGTTGTATGTCGGCTGGCGTGTCCTTCGTGGGCGTTTGCCGAAAAAACGGACGAACGCCGCCCCGGAGAGCGAGTCCACCCCGCAAGATGTGCTGGTCGAGGATCCGGTCTGCCATGTCCTGATTCCGAAACACCAGGCCTTGCGCCTACGCCAGGGAGAAAAAATCTATTATTTCTGCAGCGAACAATGCTGTGACCAATTTGCCGGCAAGCCGGAACAACAAGGAGAAGTATGAAATTTTTTATCGACACCGCCAATATAGAAGAAATCAAAAAAGGCCTGGAACTCGGCATGGTTGACGGCGTGACCACCAATCCGTCGCTGGTCGCCAAGGAACCCCGTCCCTTTGTCGAGATCCTGAAGGAGATTTGTGCACTGGTCGAGGGTCCGGTCAGCGCCGAGGTCGTCAGCCTCGATGCGGACGGGATGGTGGCCGAGGCGAAGGAATTGGTCAAAATCGCCGACAATATCGTCATCAAGATCCCGATGATCGAGGAGGGACTGAAAGCGGTCAAACGCTTGAGCGCCGAAGGGATCAAGACCAACGTGACGCTGATTTTTTCCACCGCCCAGGTTTTGCTGGCGGCAAAGGCCGGCGCAACCTATGTCAGCCCTTTTGTTGGCCGCCTTGATGATATTTCGGTTAACGGTCTTGAGTTGATTGCCGATATAATGACAATACTGCGGAATTACGGCTTTGCCACCGAGGTGATCGTTGCCTCGGTCCGCCACCCGATGCATGTGGTCGAATCGGCCCTGCTCGGTGCCGATATCGCCACCATTCCGTACAAGGTGATCGCCCAGCTCGCCAAGCACCCGCTGACCGATATCGGCATGCGGCAATTCCTCGCCGACTGGGAAAAACGCAAAAAATAACAACAGGGTCTCTATGCCTTTCCGCCTCTTGCCAGGACTTCTTTTTGTCGCGCTCATGCTGCCCGTGGCGGCCAGCGCGGCAATGTATGCCTATGTCGATGCCCGGGGAGTCTGCCATTACACCAATACCCCCGGTGACGGCCGGTACAAGTTGAGCGATCGGAGCCCACGGCGGATTGATTCTCCTGAAGACCGCCTGGTCAAGACCATTGCCCGGCGTTCGAGCAGCGGGCTTGCCCGCATGGGGATGGATGGAGTCGGCAGCGATGACGGCTATTTCAGATCGTTTCGGAGCGCACCGCAGGCCCTGGACCGCTACATCAAGCTGGCGGCCGCGAATCATCAGGTCGACCCGATGCTGATCAAGGCGGTCATCAAGGCCGAATCCAACTTCGACCCCGGCGCGATTTCCCCCAAGGGGGCCCAGGGGCTGATGCAGTTGATGCCGGGAACGGCCAAGGACCTGGCGGTCAGCAACCCTTTGGATCCTCTCCAGAATATCAACGGCGGCACCAAGTATCTCCGTTATCTCCTTGACAATTTCAATGGAAATGTGGAACTAAGCTTGGCCGCGTACAATGCGGGCCCCGGCAATGTCGCGCCCTACGGTGCCATTCCCAATTTCCCGGAAACCCAGAATTACGTGGCCAAGGTCATGGAGAACTACCGCGCCTACCGTAACAGCAGGCCATCGCTTTCCTCGAACATCAAAGTCAGGCAATTGGTAACCGTCAATTGAGCCGCAGTTCGAAAATTTTCAATCTTCCCAATCTCATTACAGGCAGCCGGTTTCTTCTCTCCGGCTGCCTGATGTTGCTTTTGCTCCAGGAACAGACCGAGCGGGTGAGCCTGGTCGCGTGGCTCGTTTTTTCTGTCGCCGCCGGATCGGACTGGATTGATGGGTATTTCGCTCGGAAATACAAAGAAATAACAGTTCTGGGCAAGCTGATGGATCCCCTGGCCGATAAGGTACTGGTGGCCACGGCGCTGATTATGCTGATCCCCGTCGGCGAATTGCCGGCCTGGGTGAGTCTCATCATCCTCTGCCGCGAAATCGTGGTCACCGGGTTGCGGGGGGTCGCCTCCTCGTCGGGAATTGTGGTTGAGGCCAGTAGCCTGGGAAAATGGAAATCGACCATCCAATACATCGGCTTGGGCACCCTGATTTTCCCTGAGGGCGTGTTGCCGATTCCCCACCTCCACCAGATCGGCTTGGGCATTGTCTATGTGGCACTGACACTGACGGTTTGGTCCGGCGTCGACTATTTCTACAAGCTGCGCAGAATTTTTCTCGAAGACGAACGCGCGTGATTGGCTCGCGCTTGCGGCAACACGCATCCTGAAGCGAGGAGACGGATTCCGTACTCCTGTCTCGGGCCGATACGGCCGATTTGCCTGGCTGGTGGGCAAAGTGCTCCGAACGGACGGCACCGCGCCACATCCATGGTTGCCGGCACTGCAAAATCCCTCGATGCGTTTCGCCGTATCGATTTCGAACCCTTCCTGCTCGTCTCCTGCTTGCCGCCAAGGCATCTTCATCCGATCAAAGATCTCCCGGTTGCGCAAACCGGTCTTTTCCCGTCCCCGCACAAGGCGCTCGGTGGCCGGTGCGAGCCCTTCTTTGACCGTCGCTTTTGGGAGAGTGGCGCGGTCCTGCGCCGGCCCAACGGCAAGCGGTTCCGGCCGCCGCCATGGGGCGCCGATAAAACCTGCTTGAATTTTGCTGTGCCATCGGGTAGCCTGGGCTCGCTTTTTTAACCTTGCCCTCTACTTACAGGCACGTACGTGACAGATACTTCCCCAAAGCCCCAAAAATCCGCCATCCGGGAGAATATCGAGGCGATTGTCATCGCCCTTCTCCTGGCTTTGTTCATCCGCACCTTCATCATCCAGGCATTCAAAATACCTTCCGGATCGATGCTGCCCACCCTGCAGATCGGCGACCATCTTCTGGTCAATAAGTTCATCTACGGCGTCAAAATGCCCTTCACCGGCGCAACCCTGATCCCGATTTCCGACCCGAAGCCCAACGACATCGTCGTGTTCGAATTTCCCAAAAATCCGGAACTCGACTATATCAAGCGGGTGATCGCGGTGGCCGGCGATATCGTCGAAATCCGCGACAAGCATGTTTTGATCAATGGCAAGCCGTTCGACGACCTCCACGGGGTTTTCAAGGATCCGACCATTCATCCGGCCGCCCTGGATCCGCGCGACAATTTCGGCCCGGTGACCGTGCCGGCCAACAAGATTTTCACCATGGGCGACAACCGCGACAATTCCTTTGACGGCCGTTTCTGGGGATTCGTCGACCTCAAGGCAATCCGGGGCAAGGCCTGGATCATTTACTGGTCCTGGGACGTACAGGCCCCCCTGTTCTCGCTGGAGCGGCTTCGGTCGATCCGTTGGAGCCGGATCGGCGATACCGTTCATTGACCTCCGGAGGCATATGGCATCGGGCAGCACCTTTGCACACCGCCACATCCTGGGCCTGGAACAGCTTTCGCGCGAGGATATTTCCCATATTCTCGCCACGGCCGACTCGTTCAAGGAAATTTCGACCCGGTCGATCAAAAAGGTGCCGACCCTGCGGGGACACACCATCATCAACCTCTTCTTTGAACCATCCACTCGCACCCGCCTTTCGTTTGAAGTGGCGGCCAAGCGGATGAGCGCCGACACTTTCAATATCAGCCCTTCGACCAGCAGCACCACCAAGGGCGAAACCCTGGCCGACACCGCCCGCAATATTTCGGCCATGCATCCGGACATCATCATCATCCGGCATGCCTGCTCCGGGGCGCCCCTGCTGCTGAGCCGCCATGTCAAGGCGGCGGTGATCAACGCCGGCGACGGCGCGCACGAACATCCCTCCCAGGGACTGCTCGACCTGATGACGGTCAAGGAGCGGCGGACAACGCTGAGCGGGCTCAAGATCGCGCTTGTCGGCGACATCGCCCACAGCCGGGTGGCGCGTTCCGACATCATCGGCTTCACCCGCATGGGTTCGGCGGTCCATGTCTATGGCCCGTCAACCCTGATCCCCAAGGGCATCGACCAACTGGGCGCCATCCTGTGCAGCTCGCTGGAAGAGGCGGTGCGCGACGCGGACGTGGTTATGACCCTGCGCATCCAGCATGAGCGCCAGAACGATCCCCTGTTGCCCTCCTTGCGCGAGTATGCGCGCCAATTCGGCATTTCCGGCCGTATTTTGTCCCTGGCCAAACCGGATGCCATCGTCATGCATCCCGGCCCGGTCAACCGGGGGGTGGAACTGCCCCCCGAGGTGGCCGACGGTCCCCAATCGGTGATTCTCGACCAGGTAACCAACGGGGTGGCGGTGCGGATGGCCCTGCTGTACCTGGTGATGGGGACCTCCTGACCATAGTCTTGGGCGGTTTTTTCGCCGAACGCGATTTCTTTTCCCGAGGTGTGTTGCCGATGAGCGCTTCCTGGTGCATCAAGAACGGCCGGATTATCGACCCGGCCAACGATATCGACCGGATCGCCGACTTGTTGGTGGTTGATGGCCGGATCGCCGGGATGGATCAGCCCGTCCCGGTCGATGTGCCGGAAATCGACGCCTGCGGGTTGTGGGTGGTGCCGGGCTTGATCGACATGCATGTGCATCTGCGCGAGCCGGGCGAGGAGTACAAGGAAGATATCGTCTCGGGCGCGCGGGCGGCCGCGGCCGGCGGATTCACCGGCGTGGCCTGCATGCCCAACACCCGCCCGGTCAACGATTGCGCCACGGTGACGGCCATGATCGTGGCCAGGGCGGCCGAGGCGGTGGTCCGGATTCACCCGGTGGGGGCGATCAGCTTGGGCTGCGAGGGCAAGCGATTGGCGGAATTCGGCGAGATGCGCCATGCCGGAATCGTGGCGGTGAGCGATGACGGCCGGCCGGTGCGCGACAGCCAGCTGATGCGCCGCGCCTTGGAGTATGCCTCGGATTTCGGGCTGCCGGTGATTTCCCACAGCGAGGAGGCTGCGCTCAGCGCCGGGGTGATGCACGAAGGGCCGGTGGCGACCCGGCTCGGCCTCAAGGGCATCCCCGCCGCGGCCGAAGCGATCATGGTGTACCGGGAGATTGCCCTGGCCGAACTCACCGGCGCGCGGGTGCATATCGCCCATGTCAGCACCGCCATGGCCATTGAACTCATCCGGGCGGCCAAGGGGCGAGGGGTGCGGGTGACCGCCGAAACGGCGCCGCACTACTTTACCCTGACCGACGAGGCGGTGCTGGGCTACGACACCAACACCAAGATGAATCCGCCGCTGCGTTCCGCTTCGGACCGGGAGGCAGTCCGGCAAGCCTTGGCCGACGGCACCCTCGATGCCATCGCCACCGACCACGCGCCCCATTCCATCCTGGAAAAGGAGGTGGAATTCGATTTGGCGGCCAACGGCATTATCGGCCTGGAAACGGCCCTGCCGCTCACCCTGGCCCTGGTGCGCGACCGGGTCATTGCCGAACGGCGGCTGGTGGAATTGCTTGCAACCGCGCCGGCGTCCATCCTGGGCCTGGCGGGCGGCACGCTCCGACCCGGCGCGGCGGCGGATATCACCGTGATCGATCCGCAGCGGCAATTCGTCTACGCCGCCGACCAGGTCGTCTCCAAGAGCCGCAATTCACCATTCCTCGACCAGACCTTGCAGGGCAGGGCCGTCCTCACCATGGTCGACGGCACCATCCGCCACAGTCTCTTGGCCTGAAAACCGCCCGCTCCCCAAATTATTTTCTACCATCACCGGGCGGCGTACGAAACCGGATCGACCAGGCCGGCCTCGCGGAACCCTTGCAACCGCAACCGACAGGCGTCGCAGCGGCCGCAGGCCCGGCCGCCAACCGGATCGTAGCAGCTGTGGGTCAGGCCGTAATCCACGCCCAGTTCCGTTCCCTTGAGGATGATCTCCTTCTTGCTCAGCCGGATGAGCGGCGCGTGAAAGTGGAACGGGGTGCCGGCTGCTCCGGCCTTGGTGCCCAGGGCGGCCATTTGGGCGAAGGCATCGAGAAACTCGGGCCGGCAATCCGGATAGCCGCTGTAGTCGATGGCGTTGATCCCCAGGAAGATGTCGGCCGCGCCGAGGACCTCGGCCCAAGAAAGGGCATGGGCCAGGAAAATGATATTGCGTCCGGGCACGTAGGTGACCGGGATATCCTGCTCCATGTCGGCCAGGGGACGATCCTTGGGCACCTCGATGGCATCGGTCAGGGCCGAGCCGCCGATGGCGTCGAGATCGACTCGCAACACAAGGTGCCGGGCCGCACCGTAATGGCGGGCAATGACCCGGGCGCGTTCCAGTTCCACTGCCTGGCGCTGGCCGTAGTCGAAGCTGAGACAGTTGCAGGCAAATCCCTGGGAGCGGGCAATGGCCAGGACCGTGGTCGAGTCGAGCCCGCCGCTGAGCAGCACCACCGCTTGTTGTGCGTTCATAGGCAATCCGTTGAATATCCCGCAGGGTAAAAGGGTATTTTTTCGCGGATCGTGACCGCCTGCGGGCAGACTTCCGCCCGGTAGGCGAGAAAGCGGACTCCCCGGCCGGCCGCCCAGGCCACGGTGTCGGCGTACACCGGATCGATGGCCGCCGCCGGCGCGCAGCGGGCGGCATCGCTTCTCTGGACACAGAACAGCACCGTCGCGCCGTATCCATCGGCCGCCAACTGAACCAGTTCGCGCAGATGCTTGGCACCGCGCTCCGTGACCGCATCGGGAAACAGGGCCACCCCGTTTTCCGCCAGGGAACAATTCTTGACTTCCAAATAGACCGTGCCGGCCGCGGTTGCAAGGCGAAAATCCAACCGGCTGTTGGCTGAAACCTTCACCTCCGGGGTGATCGAGCGCAGGGCGCCGAAATCGTCGATCACCCCGTTTTCCAGAGCTTCCCGAACCAGATGGTTGGTCCGTCCGGTATGGACCCCGATCCAGATGCCGTCCTCCTGAATCATTTCCAGGGTCCAGGGATATTTTCTTTGCAAGTTGTCGGAGCGGCTGATCAGCACCGGGCTTCCCGGGGTCGAGCAGCCGCGCATGGAACCCGAATTGGGACAATGGACGGTCAGGGATTGCCCGTCGGCCAAAAGGACGTCGGCAAGAAACCGTTTGTACCGTCGCAGCAGGGTGCCAGTCCGGCAGTCGGTCAGCAGGAGCATGGCGGCGTCAGTATCGGAAAAACGGGGCCGACCGGGGGGCCGCGCTGGAATTTCTTGCGCAAATCATGTATTTTTCGACGAGGATATGGTATCGAGTAACAATCGGCGCAGGCGCGATGTCCCCGGACAGCAACCGCCGGACAACGCCTCTGGTTTTTCTGCTTTCGATGCATGGGCAACAGCGGCAGGCATGTCCGCCGGCCTGCCCCATTCAAACGTGCAAGATCTTATCTTTCCGGCATATAACAATTTCTCCCTCATAATCCAACCGCAAAGGAGCATCCTCTATGAAACTCGGGCTCAATGGTCTTGGACGAATCGGCAAGCTGACCTTATGGAACCAGCTTTCTCGGCAATATTTTTCGGAGATCGTCGTCAACCTCGGCCGGAATGTCGGCGGCGGGCTTGAGGACATCGCCTCGGCCATCGAAAAAGATTCCACCTACGGGCGGCTCAGCATGTACCTCCACGGGTTCAAGGGCGGCCGGGTGATCGAGAACCTCAACGAGGAAAAAGGCTCGATGACCATCAACGGCATACCGGTAACCTTCCTGCGCAAGGCGCGCAATCCCAAGGATATTGAATGGAAGGCCAACCAGGTGCGGCTGGTGGTCGATTCGACCGGCGTCTTCAAGGATCCCACCGCAGATCCCAACGAAGGCAGGGGGGCGGCGCGCGGCCATCTTCTGGCCGGGGCGGAGAAGGTCATGGTTTCCGCTCCGTTCAAGATCCAGGCCAAGGGCCTTGACATGCCCGAGGACGCGGTGACGACGGTGATGGGCATCAACGACGACGATTACGATCCGTCCCGGCACAACATCATTTCCGCCGCATCGTGCACCACCACCTGCCTGTCCTACATGATCAAGCCGCTGCTCGACCACTTCGGCGCCAGCCGGATGCTGTCGGCTTCCATGGTCACGGTGCACGCGGCCACCGGCTCCCAGGAGGTGCTGGATCGCCTGCCCGCCGCAGGAGCTTCGGATCTACGCAAAAACAGGTCGATCCTCAACAATATCATCCTGACCACCACCGGCGCCGCCAAGGCTCTGGGGCTGGTCATTCCCGAGATGAAGGGCATCGGCTTCATCGCCGAGTCGGTGCGCATCCCGACTTCCTCCGGATCGCTGATCGTTTTGGTGCTCAATCTCCAGGACGAACTCGAAAACCCGATCAAGCGCGACCTGTTGAACTCGATCTACGAAGAGTACTCCAAGACCAGCCCCTATCTGGTTTTTTCCAAGGAACAAAACGTATCGTCCGACATCATCGGCATGCCCAGGGCGGCGGTGGTGATCGAGTCCACCGAGATCCACACCCGGACGGCCGCCATCAAGGTCAATCTGCAGAACCTGAAGAATTTCAAATGCGAGACCGGCGGCACCCCGCCCATTTTGGAAGTGCCGCTGACCCAGGCCGTCATTTACGGCTGGTATGACAACGAATTGGGCAGTTACACCAACATGCTCGCCGAGCTGACCGTATCGGTGGCCGAACGGATGGTGTGATCGTCCGGCCGTTGCACCCCGAGGATCTGGCCCGGATCGAGCGGATCGAACAAGGAGCCATGCCGTCGCCCTGGAGCGGGGCGGCGTTACGGGAGGAAATCGGGGCGGCCAACGGCTTCGCTCTGGTGGCGGCATGCGGGGAGACGGTCTGCGGCTATGCCTTTTTCCGGATCGTCCCGCCGGAGAGCGAACTTTTGCACCTGGTGGTGGACCCGGAGTGGCGACGGCGACAGGTGGCCACAACCCTGCTGGACCGGGCCATGGCCGAGTTGGCAGCCCAGGGCTGCATCGTCTGTTTTCTTGAGGTGCGGGCGTCGAATGCCGCAGCCCTGCGACTCTACGCCCGAACCGGTTTCGTCCGGACGGGGACGCGCAAACATTATTACAGCCAGCCGGTCGAGGATGCCCTGTTGTTGACCAGGGACATGGCGCCGGCAGGGGAGGAACGAAATGAAGACACTGCGGGATGTTGAACTGGCGGGCAAGAAGGTTCTGGTGCGGGTCGATTTCAATGTACCCATGAACGATGCCGGCGAAATTACCGACGATCTGCGCATCCGCAGCGTGTTGCCGACCCTTCGGTATTTGCTGGAGCAAAAGGCCCGGGTGATTGTCTGCACCCACATGGGGCGGCCGAAGGGACAGCGGGTGGAGAAATACTCGCTGGCACCGGTGGCGGCGCATCTGGCCCGGCTGTTGGAGCATCCGGTGCCGCTGGCCGGCGATTGCATCGGGCCGGTGGCGGCTGAGGCGGTCGCACGGCTCAAGGACGGCGATATCCTCATGCTGGAAAACCTGCGCTTCTATGCCCAGGAAGAGAAGAACGATCCCGATTTTTCCCGCCAGCTGGCCGCGCTCGCCGATGTATACGTCAACGACGCCTTTGCCGTCTCGCACCGCGCCCACGCCTCCGTGGTCGGGGTCACCGAGTATGTCAAGGAAAAGGCGGCCGGTTTTCTCCTCCAGCAGGAGATGGAATATTTCCACCGGTCGATCGACAATCCCCAGCGGCCGCTGGTGGCCATTGTCGGCGGCGCCAAGGTGTCCGGCAAGCTTGAGGCCCTGCGCAACATGCTGGAACGGGTCGACAAGATGATCATCGGCGGGGCCATGGCCAACACCTTCCTCAAGAGTCAAGGGCATGGCGTGGGCGCGTCCAAGGTCGAGGACGACCTGCTCGACACCGCCACCGAATTGCTGCGCCGCGCCAAGGAGCGGGGCGTCAAGATGTACCTGCCGGTGGACGTGATCGCGGCCGACCGTTTTGCCCCGGATGCGATTTGCAAGCAGGTGACGATTCAGGATATCCCGGAGAGCTGGATGGCGCTGGATATCGGCCCGGCCTCGGTTATCTGTTTCAACGAAGTGCTGGCCGACGCCAAGACCATCGTCTGGAACGGCCCCATGGGTGCTTTTGAAATGGCCGCCTTTGCCCGCGGCACCATGGCTCTGGCGCACACGGTCGCGGCTTCGCACGCCTTGAGCGTTACCGGCGGCGGTGATTCCAATGCCGCCATCAACCAGTCCGGCGAAGCGGCCAACATTTCCTACATGTCAACGGGCGGCGGCGCCTTTCTCGAGCTGATGGAAGGCAAGGAGTTGCCGGGCATCAAGGCGCTGGCATAGGCGTGGGGCGCCTGATCGTTTGTCTGTGCCCACACCGATCATCTCTTCGATCCATCTTTTGCTGTAGGAGCGTGCCATGAACAGACGTCCGTTGATTGCCGGCAATTGGAAAATGCACCTGACCGTCGCCGAAGCCGTGCGGCTTGCCCAGGCAGCCGCCGCCGCCAGTGGCGCCTGTCCGGACCGCGATGTCATGGTGGCCCCCGCCTTCACCGCCTTGGCCAAGGTCTGCGAAGCGGTCGGGGATACGCCGCTGCAAGTTGCCGCCCAAAACGTTGCCTGGGACAAAGAGGGTGCCTATACCGGCGAAATTTCGGCGCTCATGCTGACCGACCTCGGCGTTCGCCTGGCCATTGTCGGGCATTCCGAACGCCGCCAGATTTTCGGCGAGATCGATGCCATGATCAACCGCCGCCTGCTCGGAGCGCTGGCCGGCGGTCTGCAACCGGTGCTCTGCGTCGGCGAAACCTTGGAAGAGCGGGAATCGAACCGCACCTTTTCCGTGCTGGAGCGACAGATGCGGCAGGGCTTGCAAGGGGTGGCAAAAGAAGAGATGTTCCGGCTCGTCCTTGCCTACGAACCGGTCTGGGCTATCGGCACCGGTAAGACGGCCACCAAGGAGCAGGCCCAGGAGGTGCATGCCTTCCTGCGGCAATTCCTGGCAGATGCGTACGAGAAAAATATTGCCGATGCCGTACGGATACTGTATGGTGGCTCGGTTAAGCCAGAGAATATTGACAGTTTGATGGCGCAGCCGGATATCGACGGGGCGCTGGTCGGCGGCGCGGCTCTGAACGCCGAATCTTTTGACAGGATCATCCGTTTTCAATGACAACCCTACTGATCGTTGTTCATACCATTGTCTGCTTGTTTCTGATCTGCATCGTTTTGTTGCAGCACGGCAAGGGTGCGGATATCGGTGCAACGTTCGGCGGATCGAGCCAATCGCTGTTCGGCACCGAGGGCCCTCTTCCTCTGTTGAATAAAATAACGACGTTTGCCGCGATTGTCTTCATGGGGACATCGATCACCCTGGCCTACCTTTCCGCCCATAAGAGTTCGGGGACGATCATGAAAGACCTGAAGGTGCAGGAAGGACAAGCCCCGGCACAGCAACCGGCGGCACCGATCACTGTGCCGATGCCCGTTGCTCCGCAGACAACGAATGAGGCTCCGAAGGGGGCTGGAGAGCAGCCGGCGAAATAATAAGGGATAAGTTGCCGAAGTGGTGGAATTGGTAGACACACTATCTTGAGGGGGTAGCGGCCCACGGTCGTGCGAGTTCGAGTCTCGCCTTCGGCACCAAACTAAGGTCCAAAGAGTTCCATGGCAGCCCATTGACCCTGTTAAACCAGATGGTTTAACAGGGTTTTTTCTTGCCTTTTGCTTCGTTGGCATCCTCGGTTAAACCGGGTACAAAACAGGTTCATGTAAGAGGCAACAAATATCAGGAGGTACACGTGCAACACGTCGCGTTTCCGCTTTCCGGAGCATATGCTGGCACGACAACCTGCGGACGGCTTTGCGCCGGCAAAGAGAAAGCCGTGATCTTTTCCAACATGGACACTAACAACCAGGATGAATGGGTGCCGATCATCGAGGCCTTGCGCTCCAGAGGTTACATGCTGCTGACTTACGCCTATCCCTGCCAGGCGGACGATCAATCGGGTATTCTCCGCGATGCCGTGGCCTTCGTCCGCTCTGCCGGTGCCGAAAAGATCGTCCTCATCGGTGCGAGCAGGGGAGGAGTGGCATCGGTGAAAGTCGCCACCGAGGCCCAACCAGGCGACTGGCTTGCCGGCCTGGCCGCCATCTCGGCGCCCATCTCCTATGAAGGGGTCACGTTCTACCATGATGACGAACTCCGCCGAATACGGGTTCCCATGCTCCTCGTCAATTCCGAGCACGATATGTGCGCGGAAGGAACCTGCCGGATGCACGAAATCGTCGTCGCTTCCAAGGAATTGGTGCTCTATCCCGGAGCAGGCCACGGCACTGAGATCTTCAACGATAGCCGCGAAGCCCTGGTCGAACGACTGACGACATTCGTCGCGCGCGTGCTGTAGGTTCAAGAGAAGCGGTGTTCTGCTTTCTAGGCCGTGTCCCCCAACAAGATCTTGCGGTGCCGCTTCGAATAGATTTTTCCTCCGCATTATCTGCGTGAAGTGGCCCTGCTGATCCTCTGCGTTTGTTACGCGACAAACCTCAGCTCGGTCCGCTGAACGCCCCGCTCACCTGAAGGGACGAAACAGCGGCACCCTCTTTGTCCCGACTTCCATTGCCGATCGCGGCAATGGGTGCGTCAATCCATGCTTCAACGCTTGTGTGTCCGTCCAGCGAGAAAAACGAAACAGGTGGATATGGCGATTCTTTGCGGGTACCCGTCAAAGTGATTTGCCGCGATGCAAAAAAAGAGTTCCCTGGTCAACTCCTTTATAATAGAGGAATTCTATCGATAGCAGTGCACAGCTGCATTGTGCGTTGAGATCCCCTGCCACGACGACCCAGTTGTTTTCATTATCCTTAAACCAGGGAGCGAAACATGCGCCAGGCCGTTTGTACCGTTGGTCTCATTCTGTCCCTTGCCCTCGCGAGTTGCGGAACCGCACACCGGCCGAGCGCCGTCGATGCGGCTGGCGGCTCGCAGCCCTTCGAACTGACCGTGCTGCACATCAACGACCACCACTCCCACCTCGATCCGGAGCAGACCACCCTGCTGCTGGACACCGGCCACGGCAAGCGCGAGGCGGTGAACGTCGACCGAGGCGGCTTTGCCAAGGTGGCCGGCGCGATCAAGGCGCTGGAAAAAGGGTCCGCCCAGGTGCTCAAAATCCACAGTGGCGATGCCAGTACCGGCGATCTCTACTTTACTCTCGCCGAGGGCCAGGCCGACGCCGACCTGATGGAGACGGTCTGCTTCGATACCTTCACCCTGGGCAACCACGAATTCGACAACGCCGACGCCGGCGTCAAGAAAATGATCGGCTTCCTGCGCGCGGGTACGTGCGCGACCCCGGTTCTCAGCGCCAACGTCCGTTTCGGCCCTTCTTCGCCGATGCGCGACGCCGGGCTCGGCGAAGCCGTGGTCCCCTCAGTGGTGCTCGAGCGCGGCGGCCAGAAGATCGGCATCGTCGGGCTGACCGTGGCCGGCAAGACCAAGAACTCGTCCCGTCCCGATCCCGACACCATGCTGCTCGACGAGGCGACCGTGGCCCAGGCCGAGATCGACCGCCTCCGCAACCAGGGGATCGACAAGATCATCCTCGCGACCCACATCGGCTACCAGGCCGACCAGGCCCTGGTCAAGAAGCTCAGCGGCGTCGATGTGGTGATCGGCGGCGATTCACATTCGCTGCTCGGGCCGGAACAGCTCAAACGCTACGGCTTGACCCCCGAAGGCCCCTACCCGACCCGGAGTTCGGATCGGGACGGCAAGCCGGTATGCATCGCGCAGGCGTGGCAGTACGGCTACGTGGTCGGCGAAATGCGGGTGCGCTTCGACGCCAACGGCGAGGTCAGCGACTGTACCGGCACCCCCTGGTTGCTGATCGGCGATCAATTCAGCCGTGGAGGCCAACCGTTAAATCCGGAAGAGACCGCTGCCGTACGCAAGGACATTGCCGCCAGCGGCGTGTTGCGGATCACCCTGCCCGATCCCCGGGCGGAGGCCCTGCTCGCCCCCTATGCCCGGCAAAAGGAAGCGATGGGTGCCACCAGGATCGCCACTGCCACCGACAACCTGTGCCTGCGGCGGGTTCCGGGCAGCAAACGCGACCCCTCGCGTTCTTCCCTGGGCGATGCCTGCAACGCCAACGAACGGGTCAACGCCCATGGCGGCGACATGCAGCAGTTGGTTGCCGAGGCGTTTTTGCAGCAGGGCCGAACTTTTTTCAATGCGGATCTGTCGCTGCTGAATGGCGGCGGGGTCCGGATCGATCTGCGCAAGGGGCCGGTCACGGTCAAGGATCTGTACACGGTCCTGCCGTTCAAGAACACCCTGGTACAGCTCAACGCCACCGGCGCCGAGATCAAGGCGGCTCTGGAGGATGCGGTGGAAGGCGTGGTCGGCCCGGCGGCCAACACCGGCTGCTATCCCTATGCCGGTGGTTTGCGCTGGCAGGTCGATCTGACCAAGCCCGCGGGGGCGCGATTCTCCCATTTGGAAATCCGGGCCGCCGACGGCAGCTATCGGCCCCTTGACCCCAAGGCGACCTACAAGGTGATCACCATCTCCTTTCTTGCCGACGGCAACGATGCCTTCACCGCGCTGAAAAGTATTACCGGCGAGCGCCGGGTCGAGGTAGGGCTCGATTACGCCGAGGCGTTCCTCCGCTATATCGAAAAGCTGCCGGGCGAACAAAAGGAACTGCGGCCCTTGCCGGTCAAGGAGTACAGTACCCAGCGGTTCATCGACCGGTGACGGCTGGCGCCGCCGAGCAGCGGTATGGTTGGTGGGCGTGGTCCGAATGCGTTCGGACGCTCGGGCGCGGTCCGGACGGAGTCGGAAGCGGCGGCGGGGAAAACGATGGCCTATTACGGCACGTTGGAATTAGAGGAAATTATCCTCAAACTTATCCGCCCAGTTCAGAGCCCGGAAATAGGCGTCGATCATGGTCTCCGGCGAGATGCCGAGCTGTTGGAGATAGTTGGCGCATTCGTGGAATTCGCCTCTTTCGTAGGTGGTGATCGCCTGAAGATAGGGCGCCAGCGGCCCGGTCCGCGTGTTGAGGGCGTTTTTCAGCTCGTCGGTGAGCGGCAGCTTGGCGGTGAGTTCGGCCATGGGCATGTCGAGCATGGCATCGAGCAGGGAGAAGAGGCCGAGGAGGAAGAGTTGGGATTCGTCGATCTGCTCCTTGCGGAGCGCGCCCACAAGCTGGCAGAGCCGCGCCCTGACCATCGACAGCCGCATCAGTTCCGAGGGCTTGCCGGCCGAGATTTCCGAGGTGGCGGCCAGGGAAATAAACTGGCGGACCCCACTTTCCCCCAAATAGGCCAAGGCGTAGCGGACTGAGGTCACCTTGCTGACCAGCGAATAATAGGCGGAATTGAGGTACCGGAAGAGCTTGTAGGAAAGCGAGACGTCCGGTGCGACCAGCCGTTCGATCTTGCGCAGATCGACCTCCGGCAGGCAGGCCTCGGCCAGCAGATTGAGCAGGACGATCTTCGAGGTGTCGATGGTCTTGTTTTTGAGCACCTCTGGCTTGTCGAGGAAATATCCCTGGAAATAATCGAAGCCGAGCGAAAGCGCGAGCTGGAATTCCTGGTAATTCTCGATCTTTTCGGCCAGCCAGGCAACGTCCGGATAGCATTTCATCCGGGCCATGTCTTCTGCCAGGCGTTCCCGGTCGACCGCCTGCAGGTCGACCTTGACGATGTTGACCAGGGGAACGAGCTGTTCGGACTGGGCGTTGAAGTCGAAATCGTCCAGGGCCAGGGTGTATCCCTGTTCCTTCAATTCCGTGCAGGCCGCAAAGACCTTGGGCGACGGGAGGATGGATTCGAGAATTTCGACGATACAGCGTTTCTGGGGCAGCTGGAGCGGGGTTTTTTTCAGGAGGTGGTTTTCGGTAAAATTGATCAGGGCTCGATGGGGGCCGGTGATCGTATCCAGACCGATATTGAACAGGACATGGGCCAGAACGGTATGGGTGGCCTCGTCGCTGTCGATCTCTTCGGGAAAGATGTTGACCATGCTCGACCGAAAAAGCACCTCGTAGGCGAAAAGACGCTTCTGGCGGTCGAAAACAGGCTGTCGCGCAATATAAACATACATCGTCTGTACATGCCCTACGGTGGAAAGGCAGCCGAACAACGGTGCTGCGTACCGGCTCGGCGCTCCAATTCTCCAAGCCGATGTTATTAACGATATCGTAATGTTATCAAAGGAGAAAGCATTTTTCTCCAAAACGGAAAAATTCTTCGTCCCGCTTGGAAGGAGCGCCTTGCCGGCCTGCACCCTGGGGCGGATACAGGCTGACGGCGGAGGCGTTCGGTCCGCTTTTACGCGTTATTTGAAAAAGGCCAGCAGGGCGTGCAAGGTGGTCAGGGGATGGGGGGGGCAGCCGGGGATATAGAGATCCACGGGGACGAGCGTGTTCAGATCGCCGATGATTTCTTCCGATCCGTAAAAAGGGCCGCCCGAGATGGCGCAGCAGCCGCTGGCGATGACCACCTTGGGGGCCGGCACGGCGGCGTAGGTATCGAGCAGGGCGGTACGCATGTTGCGGGTGATCGGTCCGGTGACGTGGATGCCGTCGGCATGTCGGGGCGAGGCGACGAAATCGATGCCGAAGCGGGAAAGATCGAAAAACGGGGTGTTCAGCACGTTGGTGTCGGCCTCGCAGGCGTTGCAGCCGCCGGCCGAAACCTGGCGGAGCTGGAGCGAGCGGCCAAACAGCTTCTTGAAATGGGCCTTGGCCTGGCTGGCCAGATCGGGCAGGGCGCCCTTGAGGATCAGATCCTGGCGGCGGGCGGCACCCATCTCGAAGTTGTTGCTGAAACGGACAAAAGCCCCGTCGTCCACCTGGCCGCAGGCGCCGCAAAAAGTGCAGCGGCCCAAATCGATGGTTTGTTCGTCGGCCGAGATCGCCTCCTGCGGGCAGAGATCCGCGCATCGGCGGACAATGGCCGGGTCGCAGGCGGCATTGATCTCGGGCAGGCCGCGAAACCGGGCCGAAAGGCGCGCCGGCCGCTTGGGATACGGGCTGGTGCGGTAGCCCTGGTCCAGCCTGGTGGCGATTACCTTCAACATGCCGCACTCCTGTCGATGTGGCCGGCCTCGGCCGGTTGCCCTTTGTCCATCTTGGTCCCCTTACAGGTCGAAGCCGCAGTAGCTGAGATTGAAACTCTTGTTGCAGAGCGGAAAATCGGAGATGGCCTGGTTGCGCAGGGCCATGGCCAGTCCTGTCCAGTTGTGGAAGGAAGCGTCCTTGACCTTGTACCGCAGGGGCGCTCCGTTGTTGTCGGTGAGCAGGCAGTGGGACACCTCGCCCCGCCACCCCTCGTTGAGGGTGACCACGAAACTCGCCGGCGCAAGGCTGTGCTCGGCCTGGAGCACCGGCCGGTAGGCCTCCTCAGGCATGGCTAACAGCCGTTCGATCAGGTCGAGCGAATGCATGATCTCGTCGCGCCGGACCATGGCCCGACTGTAGACGTCGCCGTTGGTCGCCCAGTTGGTGTTGGCCGGCAATTCTCCGTACCGCTCGGTGGGGAAGAATTCGCGCACGTCGTATTCCAGCCCGGAGGCCCGGCCGCAAGGCCCCACCAGGCCCAATCGGTCGGCCGTGTTTCGCGTGACCGTGCCGGTGTATTCGAAACGGGCCAAAACGGTGTGGGCCGAGAAGAGCAAATCGCAGACCTGCGCGAGTTCTTTTCGCAGTTCGTCGATCTTCAAGCGGATGATCCGACGCTGCTCGGCCCCGGCCACCTGGGTGACGCCACCCGGACGCACCAGGCTCTTGCCGAAACGGTTGCCGCTCAACTCCAGCAGCAGGTTGAGAAACTCGCCGCGGATACGGCCGAAATAGGCCGCGGGCGGGTTGAAGGCCACATCGCCGCTCAGGGCGCCGAGATCGCCGATGTGGTTGGCCAGTCGTTCCAATTCCAGGGCCATGGTGCGCACCGTGCGGGCGCCCGGCTCCACCTCCAGCCCGGCCAGGGCCTCGATCGCCTGGCAGCAGCAGAGGTTGTGGCCGATGGCGGTGTCGCCGGCAATGGATTCGCAGAGCACGGGCCAGCGCCGTTGCGGCACCGAGGTCAGCAGCCGTTCCACCCCCCGGTGCTGGTAGCCCAGCTGGATCTCCAGGTGGAGCACTTCCTCGCCGGCGCATTGAAAACGAAAGTGGCCCGGTTCGATGATGCCGGCATGCACCGGCCCGACTCCCACCTCGTGGATGGCCTCGCCCTCGACCCGATAGTAGTCGTAGTTGCCGGGGATATCGACCCGGTAGTCGTTGCCGAAGACATCGGGCAGGCCGGTCGCGTTGGCGTGGTAACGCACCATCTTCAGCCAGGGGTGCCCGTTGGGGCGCAGGCCGTATTGCTCGGCGATCTCCCGCTCGAACAGGTGGAACTTGGTGCCGCCCATCAGGGTCAGCGAGGGGAAATCCCGCTCCACCTCCGTTTCCACCACATGGAGATCGCTGTTGCGGAGCACGGCCAAAAGCCGCATCCGTTCCCCTTCGGCATAGGCGAAGAACTGGACGATGTAGCCGTTGCAGCGGACAAAGTCGGTCAGGATCCGCAGGAAACGGGGGAAATCGACCCGGGGAATCCGGCTGCGAGGCACCGCTTCGCCGTTCCCGATCCGGAGAGGGCTATCCATGGACGGTGCCTCCGATCATGGCAATGGTGTTGACGATGGTCCGGTACAGCGGCTCGGGCATCCAGATGCAGAGCAGCACCGAGGTCAGCAGCAGGGCCAGCGGCGGTATGGTCCGCACCGGCTGTTCCTGCACCAGCACCTCGTTCCGGACCGGGCCGAAGGCCATGGCGGTGGCGATCCGGGCGAAGCCGGCCACCACCAGCAGCAGCGCGGCGACGAACAGGCCGGCGGCCACCGGGTGCCCGGTTTGGAGGGCCCCGATCAGGATCATCAGTTCGCTGACAAAGATGCCGAACGGCGGCAGGCCGGAGATACCGATGAAGCCGGCGAAGAAACCGAGAAAGGTTCGGGGCAGCAGGCGGGCCATGCCGCCGCATTGGGCGGCCAGCTTGGTGCCGAAACCGAGCACCAGGTTGCCGGCCGAAAGAAAGAGCGAGGACTTGAGCAGCGAGTGGTGGATCAGATGGAGCATGGCGCCGTACAGGCCCAGGCCGCCGACCCCGATGCCGACGGCGATCACCCCCATGTTCTCGATGCTCGAGTAGGCGAGCATCCGCTTGTAATCGGGCTGGTTGAGGATGAAGACCCCGGCCACCACAATGGACAGAAGGCCGAAGCCGATGAGCAGGTTCCCGGAAAAATCGCCGAGCCCGGCCAGGACCAACAGGCAGTGCACCTTGTAGATGCCGAGGAAGGCACAGTTGAGCAGCGCCCCCGAGAGCAGGGCCGAGGCCGGGCTGGGGGCCTCGCTGTGGGCATCCGGCAGCCAGGTGTGCATCGGCGCCAGGCCCATCTTGGTGCCGAAGCCGATGAGCACGAAGATGAAGCCGGTCCGCAGCCAGAGCGGATCTAGCTGGCGGGCGGCATCGTTTAAGGCCGAGAAGGTCAGCGGCACGTCGATGCCGGGCCGGTCCATGGACAGGGTGACGAAAAAGAAACCGAGCAGGGCCAGGGCGATGCCGACCGAGCAGATCAGCACGTATTTCCAGGTGGCTTCCAGGGCTTTTTTTGAGCGGTTGATGAAGATGAGAGGGGCGCTGGCCAAGGTGGTGGCCTCGATGGCGATCCACAGGACAACGGGGTGGTCGGCCAGGGCGGCCATGCTCATGGTGCCGAGGAACAGCTGCATGCAGCCGAGAAAGATCGGCTCGCTGTGCATCTCCTGCTCCCGCATGTAGAAAATGCCGTAGGGCGCGATGCAGCAAAAGATGAACGAGGTCACCAGCAGCACCAGGATCCCGGCCGGGCTGTTGCCGAAATAGTGGGGCAGATGCGGGGCCGGGGCCAGCAGCCAGCAGAGGACGGTCAGCAGCAAATGGAGCAGGGCCACCGTCACCAGCATGGCGCGGCCCAGCCTGACCGGCAGGAACAGGGTCAGTAAGCCGGTGAACAGCGGCAGGGAGAAAATGGCTTCCAGCATGGTCAATCCTTGAGTTGCTCGAGATAGGCGGTGTCGACGTCGTCGAAGGTGCGGTTGATGTTGTGCAGGATGATCCCCATGATCATCACCCCGACCAACAGATCGAGCAGGACACCGAACTCGACGAGATAGATGCTGTGCGACTGGCTGGTGAGCGCCGTTCCCACCAGGTAGATTCCGTTTTCCAGCATCAAATAGCCGATGACCTGGGTGATGGCCTTGGTGCGGCTCATCATCAGAAACAGGCCGCCGCCCAGGGTGGTGATGGCCGTGACCAGGAGCAGGGTGGCTTTGTCGGTCGAGGGAATGCCCAGGTGGCGGGTGATGTAGGCCGACAGCAGGATCAGGCCGAGGCCGGCGACCAGCGAGGCGTGGTAGCCGACCAGCGGCTCGACTTCCCGCTTGATCGCTACCCTAGTCACCGCCGTGAACAGCAGGACCGGGATGAGGACCGCCTTGACCAGGAACATCAGCTGAAAGAAGAAAATGCCTTCGTGGCTGAGCGAGCTGTGCTTGTCGAGCAGCAGGGGGGCAACGGACACCATGGCGCCCTGCAGGGCCATGATCTTGACCAGGGCCATCATCCGGCTGGAGGCCAGCGACAGCAGAACCGACAGCAGGGTGATGACCAGGACGACATCGATGCTGGTGACCATCAGGCAATCTCCAGGGTGAGGATAATGGCGAAAAAGACCAGGGCGAACGAGGTGAGAATGTATTTGGGCACCATGTCCATCTTCAGGCGGGCGGTGATCGATTCGGTGATGCCGATGGCCACGTAGACCACGGCCATCATGCCGTAGAAAAACAGGATGTTGGCCAAGGGGCCGGCAAGGTCTGCGGGTTTGAGCAGGTCGGCGATCAGGGCGGCGTAGAGGAAAAGCTTGTAGAAGGCGCCGAGTTCGATCAGGGCCAGGTCCGGGCCGCTGTGATCGAGGATCATCACCTCGTGGATCATGGTCAGCTCCAGGTGGGTGGCGGGATCGTCCACCGGCACCCGGGAGTTTTCGGCGAGCAGGAGCATGAACAGGGCGACCACCGCCAGAATGAGCAAGGCCCCCTGGGGACCGGTGATCGAGATCGGCTGGCTGCCGGTGAAGTAGCCGCCCAGGCTGAGCGAACCGTTGAGGCGGAAGAAGAGGATCAGCACGGCGAAGACCGCCGCTTCGGCCAGGGTGCCGAAAAAGGCCTCCCGGGCCGCGCCCATGCCCTCGAAGGGCGAGCCGGTGTCCAGGGCCGCGGCGATGGTGAAGAAGCGGCCGAGCCCCAGCAGGTAGAACAGGACGATGACATCGCCGTGGAAAGAAACCAGGGGCGCCAGGCCGGCGAAGGG
The DNA here is from genome assembly GCF_031547805.1 of Desulfobulbus sp. Taxonomy (GTDB): domain Bacteria; phylum Desulfobacterota; class Desulfobulbia; order Desulfobulbales; family Desulfobulbaceae; genus Desulfobulbus. The sequence goes on along the minus strand of NZ_JAVBRQ010000019.1, from coordinate 31,309 downwards.
AAAAAACAACAAAACCGCGATCGCGGCCGCGCAGCCGACCAGGGGCGCCAGGCGGAAGACGAAGGTGGTGGTGGTGCTGTAGACCGAGCCCTTGCGCAGCAGCTTGATCAGGGTCCAGTATTTGATTAAAAGCGGCGGCCCTTTCTTGCCGGCGAACAACGCCTTCACTTTCAGGATGAGGCCGGGAAAGAGCGGGGCCAGCAGCAGGGCCAGGCCGAGGGAGAGAACGGATTCCATGACGTACCTTCTCGGAGCTAGACCGTCAGCAGCAGGACGGCGATGGTCAGGACGATGTAGCCGATATACAGCTGGATGTGGCCGTGCTGAATCCAGCGCAGTTTGTCCGCGATCAGCAGGATTGGCGCGACCAGCAGGCGGCGGAGCCCGATTTCGGCCCAATCATCCACCTTGCTGGCATAATGGACCGGATCGGGAAAAATCTTGGCGATCGGGCTGCGCTTGGTGTGGATCTTGACGAAGGGGCGGTGGAACTCCACCATTTCCCGGGCATAGGATGTGCCGGTGTATTGAATCCGGGCGGTTGGCCGGGTAAAGCCGCAGCCCCAGGTGGCGGCGCGGGCGATCGGCTTGGCGCGGTAAACGCAATGGCGGCAGAGGGCGAGCACCAGCAGCACCGCCAGGAAAATCCGGGTGGCCAGGGCCAGGTTGCCCGGCAGGGAGCCGAGCAGGGCAGGCTGGCTGGCCGCTGGCAGGGCCAGATCGCTCAGGCCGTGGAGGGCCAGGCGGATGAACGGCTCGGGCCAGAGGCCGATCGCCAGGCAGGCCAGCGCCAGGACGACCATGGCCGCGCGCATGGACAGCCCCGCCTCGGTGACCGTGGCGGGCAGGGGACGGCGCGGCTCGCCGAGGAAGACCATGCCCGCCGCCCTGGTGAAACAAGCCGAGGCCAGACCGCCGATGAGCGCCAGGGCAAGGATGGCGGCCATGGCGAGCAGTCCATCCGGGCCGTGGAGGCGCACGCCCTGGAACGCGGCGAAATAGATGAGCAATTCGCTGACAAAGCCGTTTAAGGGCGGCAGGCCGGCAATGGCCACCGAACCGGTGAGAAAGGTTCGGCCGGTGACGGGCATCCGCCGCATCAGGCCGCCCAGCTGATCGAGGTGGCGGATGCCGGTTTGCTGGATCACCGCCCCGGCCCCCATGAACAGCAGCGATTTGAACAGGGCGTGGTTGAACACGTGCAACAGGCCGCCGGCAAAGCCGAAGGCGGTCATCGTCTGGTTGCCCGAGGCGATACCCACCATGCCCAGGCCGCAGCCGATGAGCACGATGCCGATGTTCTCGATACTCGAGTAGGCCAGCAGCCGTTTGATGTCGCTTTTGCCGAGGGCATAGGCCACCCCGAGCACACCGGAGACCATGCCCAGTCCGAGTACGGTCCGACCCAGGATCGGCGCCGGGTCGTCGATGAGGAAATAAAAGCGCAGCAGCCCGTACACCCCCATCTTGATCATCACCCCGGACATCAGGGCCGAGACATGGCTGGGCGCGGCCGGATGGGCATGGGGCAGCCAGATGTGCAGCGGCAGGATACCGGCCTTGGAGCCGAAGCCGGCCAGGGCCAGGAAAAAGGCGGCGAGCTTGATCGCGTGCGGGGCCTGCGACCATTGGGCAAAGGCAAAGGCGCCGGTGGCCTGGAAGAGCAGGCCGAAGGCAATGAAGAGCAGCAGGGCGCCGGTCTGGGTGAAGAGCAGGTAGAGGGTGGCCGCCTTCCGGCTCTCCTCGTGCTCGTGGTCGTACAGCACCAGGAGATAGGAGGAGAGCGACATCAGCTCCCAGGCCAGAGCAAAGGCCGGCAGGTTGTCGGCCAGGGTGACCAGGACCATGGCCGCGGTCAGCAGGCTGAAGCAGAACAGGTGCGCGCCTGCCTGCCAAATGGGGGCGTCACGGTCGAGATAATGGTAGCCGTAGAGCGCGATCACCGGGGCCAGGAGGAAGATCGGCGCGAGAAAAACCGAGCTCAGCGAGTCCAGGGCAAGCGACAGGGGCAGGGTGTGCAGCCAGGTGCATGAAAAAACGGGAGCAATCCCCTGGCCCCAGGTCCGGGCGAGCGCGGCCAGCCCGGTCAGGCAGCCGGCGGTCAGGAGGATGAGGTGCACGATTCTGGCGCAGGCGGGCCGGCGCAGCAGCGGCAGGGGCGCCAGGCCGGCGGCCAGAATGAGGCCCAGGGCTGTCAATAAAAGTTCCATGGCAAGGTACCGGTCATGCCGGCGCGGGGTCGAAGGAAGACAAGATCCCGGTCGGGACGCTCCGCCGGTTCAGGCGCGCGGCAGGGCAGCGGGGCGTGGCCGGGATCGGCGGGAGCAACCGGGAAATGCAAGGGTGTGGAGAAGGCGTGCATAAGACGATTGAGTGGCGGCAACATATCCGAGACCGGCAAGCCGAGATCGGCCGGCCGGGGAGGGAATTTAACTGGACGCGGAAAAAAGGGACATGAAATCCACCGGGAAACAACGGGGCTTGGTGCAAAAGCGGGGGAAGGCCTCGTCACCGAAGCCCCGTGTCCTTACAGCAGGTCATCGTTCAAAGAAAAAGCCGTACCAGGGGCTGTCCGGGTTATCGGCGGTCCCCATGTCGACGATCTGGCAGTCGTCGGTCTTCTGCTGCATGCTCCGTTGCCAGGCCAGGGCCTCGTCTTTGGAGGAGAAAGGACCGACAGCGGTCAACGGGGCGGCGCGCAGCCCCAGGTTCTCGTATAATTTATCCACCTTGTCCTGTTGCTGATGGATACCGATCATCATGGTCATGGAACACCTGTGTCTTGGGTCGTTGATGGCATTTGGGGATTTTTGTCCTCAAACCAAATGAAAATGCACAATTCGTGCCCAAATGCCGTGTGCGGTTGCGGAGTCGTTGCTGGGTCGGCAGACATTAAATAGCGAACGCAGAAAAAATCCATTTATTGGCCGGATATGCGGCGCAAGCGGCGGAACGGTCGGCCGGTGGGCAACGTGTTCCCCGCCGATGTCTCCCCATCGCCGCATGGCCGCAAGCAAGGTCGTTGGTGAGGAAGACGGCGAAACAGCGCTGATATCGATAGTCGGTCGGTGTTGGCGGGCCAGCGTCGCGCTTGGGGATGCTGACCATTTTTCCGGGGCAATTTGTCCCTGTGGGGCAAAACGCCCCGCATCGGGCTAGGCGCCGAAGAGACCGGGAAACACCACCGACGGCGAGGATTCCGGTTCGTGCTGGTGGTGCAGCTTTCGGTAAAGGGTCTTGCGATCGATCTGGAGAATCTGGGCCGCCAGGGTCCGATTGCCGCCGACCATGGCGAGGACATGGTGCATGTATCGGTGCATCATCTCCGCCATCGGCACCAGTTCGCCCGGGCTCGGCAGCCCCGGCGCGGAAGAGGCCGGTTCGTGCCGGAAGGAAAGAATGCGCTCGGGGAGGTCGTCGGCGATGATTTTCCGGTGGTTGGTCAGGGTGACCGCGTGTTCCATGGCGTTGCGCAATTCCCGGACATTGCCCGGCCAGCGGTAGGCCAGCAGTTTGTGGGCGGTGCCGTTGGCCATGCCGGTGATGTTCTTGCCCTGGCGGGAGGCGTAGAGTTCGATGTATTTCTCGGCGAGCAGCAGGATGTCCGTGCCCCTGGTACGCAGCGGCGGCACCTGGACGGTGATCACGTTCAGGCGGTACAGCAGGTCTTCGCGGAAGGTGCCCTCGGCCACTGCGGCTTCGAGATCCCGGTTGGTGATGGCGATCACCCGCACGTCCAGGGGCTTTTCGGTGGTGCTGCCCAGGGGCCGAACGCAGCGGTCCTCGAGCACGCGCAGCAGCTTGGGTTGGAGGGACAGCGGCAGTTCGCCGATTTCGTCGAGGAGCAGGGTGCCGCCGTTGGCGGCCAGAAACAGGCCCTTGTAATCGGAATGGGCGCTGGTGAAGGCCCCTTTGACATGGCCGAACAGCTCGCTTTCCAGCAGGGATTCGGGCATGGCCGAACAGTTGATGGCCACCAGGGGCTGCTGGGCGCGCCGACTGTACTTGTGGATGGCCCGGGCGGCGAGCTCCTTGCCCGAGCCGCTTTCACCGGCGAGCAAAACCGACGCCTCGGAATCGGCAATCCGGAGCAGCTTGGAGAACAGGGCCTGCATGACCTGGCTCTCGCCGATCAGTTCGTCGAACGAACGGGTCCGCTCCAGGGCCTGGCTGAGCTGTTTGACGCTTTCCTGCAGCCGGCGGTGGTTGATCGCCCGGGCCAGGACCAATTCGAGCAGGTTGATGTCGAAGGGCTTGGTGATGAAATCGTAGGCCCCGGCCCGGATGGCGGCGATGGCCGCTTCCATGCTGCCGAAAGCGGTCATGATCACCACCGGGATCTCCGGCCAGCGGGCGGAAAGTTCCCGGCACAGTTCAAAACCGTTGAGGTCGGGGAGGTTGATCGCGGTCAGGATGACGTCGACCGAATCGCTGGTCACCGCGGCCAGGCCCTGGTGGCCGCTGGTGTGGAGGGCGACGGTGCATCCCAGCAGCGACAGGCGCATGCACAGCATCTGCGCCAGCTCTCGGTCGTCTTCGATGATGAGGATTTTTCCGTCCATTGCGTCGATGTGTCCCTGGCACGCGTCCGTTCGCTCAGACCCCTTCCAAGTCCTTAGGCCCGTTCCAAATTGACGGTGCGCCTGCCGATCCGGTAGGCGCCGTTTTTGGACAGCAGGCGGCCGACCAGGGACTCGGGCACATCGACCAGGGTGTGGTTGCTTTCAATCCGGATCTTGCCCAACTGGCCGGAATTGACGCCGGAATAGTGAGCCAGCGAGGCCACCACGTGATTGACGCCGATGCCGTCCGCGCGGCCGATGTCGAGTTTGAGCGGCACCATGTCCTTGTCGCGCTCCGGCCGTTTGCGGGCCGCCGAGGACGGGCCGGCGTGGGTATCGCGGCGGAAGGTCCGCTCGCCTTTCCGCTCGCGCGGGCGCAGCTGTTCTTCCTTGATCGGGGTGAGGGGTTCGATCGGCCGTTTTTTCTCGTCGCTCCGGGCCAGTTTCAGGGCGGCGGCGGCAACGTCCTCCGGCTGATGGCCGGTTTGGATCAGCATGTCCACCACCTCCCGCTCACGGCGGCAGCGGCCGCGCCGGATCCACACCTCCAACTGTTCCATCAGCAGGGCCTGGCGGTGGTTCTCGATCTGCTGGATGCTGGGCAGCTCCGCCTTTTCCAGCCTGAAGTGGGTGTATTCCTCGATCCGTCGCAGCTGCCAGCGGTCCCTGGGGGTGAGCAGGGAGATGGCAATGCCGTCCCGTCCCGCCCGCCCGGTGCGGCCGACGCGGTGGACATAGACTTCCGGGTCGTCGGGGAGATCGAAATTGAAGACATGGGAAATGTCGTCGATATCCAGGCCGCGGGCGGCGACGTCGGTGGCCACCAGCACCTTGATCTGGCCGTTGCGGTAACGGGTCAGGACCTGGATGCGGGCCTCCTGGCTGAGATCGCCGTTCAGGGCCTCGGCGGCAAAGCCGCGCGCGGTCAGCTGGTTGGCCAATTCGCCGGTGCCCAGCCGGGTGCGGACAAAGATCAGGGCGCTGTCGATGGTCTCCATCTCGAACAGCCGGGCCAGGGCCGCTATCTTGTCTTGCTGGTTGACCAGGTAGTAGCGCTGGACAATGGTGGCGCCGGTCAACTGCTTGGGGGTGATGGACACCGATTCCGGTTCGCGCAGATAGCGGGCGGCCAGCTCCTGGACCCGCTTGGAAATGGTGGCGGAAAAAAGCATGGTTTGGCGCTCGGCCGGGGTGCGTTCGAGGATGCGCTCGATATCCTCGATAAATCCCATGCTGAGCATCTCGTCGGCCTCGTCGAGGACCACGGTGTGGACCGTGGAAAGGTCGAGCGCGTCCTGGTCGGCCAGGTCGAGCAGGCGGCCGGGGGTGCCGACCACCACCGCGACCCCCTGGCGGAGGCTGCGGAATTGCTGCTGGTAGGATTGGCCGCCGTACAGGGCGAGCACCGCGATGCCCCTCTGCCGGCCATAGCGGTCGAGGGAATCGGCCACCTGGATGGCCAATTCGCGGGTCGGGGCCAGCACCAGGGCTTGGATCTTGCGGCGGTCGGGATCGATCCGGTGCAGCAGGGGCAGTCCGAAGGCCGCGGTCTTGCCGGTGCCGGTCTGGGCCTGTCCGATCAGGTCCCGGCCGTCGAGCAGCAGGGGGATGGCGGTCTGTTGAATGGGGGTGGGGTCGGTGAATCCGAGCTCGGCAACGGCGTGCATCAAGTCGGGGTGCAGGCCGAAATCGGCGAATGTGGCAGTCATCGGGGTCCTCCTCTGGGCGATGTGGTGACGATAATCTTGGGGTTGGGTAATGCCTTGCGGCGGTTGTCCCTGTTGTCCGTTAACAGATGACCCCCATCCAAGAAGAGAAGAGCCCGACTGTCAAACCCGGCCGCGCCCGACTTTGCCAGGCAAAGATCGAGGATTTCGCGGACGTCTACAACAAAAAAGGCCTGACCGAAAGGGTCAGGCAACCATCCTGTGCCCGGCTGGGCCGCGACAGGATCAAAACGCAGGTCAGATAGCACGGAACATACAGCATATGGCCTGCAAACGCAAGCAATCGTCGCTGGTGCCGGGGCAAGTCGATCGCTCCGCGAACCGACGGCGGCGGCCCGTGCCGCCACGGCCTGCCCGCCGCGCAACTCCGCACGTCGTACCACGGCGACAGGCCTTGCAAATGGCAGGAGATGGCAGAAAGACGATGCGAACAGGAAAACGGGAGCGATCCGGCTCGTGCTGCAAGCGACCGCCTTCTCCGGTCGTGCCGGCCGGGCTACAGTATTGCGCTTTGGCGGGAAAGGCAAGGGCAGGACGAAAAGGCGGTAAAACAGGCTGGTTCAGCGCGGGCCGCAGGCGTCGGCCAAAGCCGGCAAGGTGCGGAGGACATCGCCCTGGAACAGGAAATCGCCCCGGCCGACAACGGTGCCCAGGGAGGGTTCCCGGTTGAATTCCATGATCCGGCCGCCGTGTTGCCGGACCAGAGCGGGCAGGGCCGCGGCCGGATAGACCTGGGCCGAGGTGCCGATCACCAGCAGGAGGTCGCAATCGGCCAGACAGTCGTGAATGGCATCGAGGTCACGGACCGCTTCGCCAAAGAGCACCACGTTCGGCTTCAGCGGAAAGCCGCACATGGCGCAGCACGGGATATCGGTTGCGTCCAGGTGGCCGGGGAGCAGCGGCACGATCGCCCCGCATTGCAGGCAGTGGAGATGCTGGTGGTCGCCGTGGATTTCAAAGACCCGGCTGCTGCCGGCCTGCTGGTGGAGATTGTCGATGTTCTGGGTCACCACGGCCTGCAGCCAGCCCTGGCGTTCGAGTTCGGCCAAGGCCTGGTGGGCGGCGTTGGCCCGCTTGCCGACCAGCACCTTGCCCAGCGCCCGGAACAGCTCCCAGGCCTTGGCCGGGTGACGACGGAATACCTCGATGGTGGCGTATTCCTCCGGGGAAAAGACGCTCCATAGTCCGCCCGGACTGCGGAAGTCGGGGATACCGCTGCCCACCGAGATGCCGGCCCCGGTCAGGGCCACTGCCTTGCGTGCGGTTTTTAGCAGACCGGCGGCCTCGCAATAGGCCTGGCCGCCGGTCTCGGTGACGATCGTTTGCTTGGGGGATGTCGGCATGGTTCAGTGGAGGAGCGGGTTGCTCCGAGGCGAAGGGGCGGGGCGCCCGGCACCAATATCGACGAAAGTACCGCCGATCAGGGCACCCGGTTGATAATGACAGACCCTGATCAGCCGCTCGACCTCGGGCGCGCCGGCATCCGGCCGGTAATTGACGACGAGCCAATCGTCCCGCTTGATGGGGAGCGGGTCGGCGATGGCCAGCAGCAGACCCTTGGGCGAGTGATCGACGATCGCGCACTGCCGGGCCCGGTTTTTGGGGGTGGTCAGGGCCCGCAGGCTGCCGGGAATATCGGACTTCTGCCGATAGTCCTGGCGGAATTCCAGGTCGACTTCAAAGCTCTGGGAACAGGCGCAATCGACCCGGATGGAATGTTTCCTGGACTTCAGTTCGGTAACCGAGAAGGTCTCGGTTCGGCCGCAGGCCCTGCATTTGATGGTGACCATTTCCTTGCGGCTGACATAGTATTTCTGCCGTTTTAAACCGTGCTCGGCCGTGCTGGCCGTGGGGCGCTTGGGTGTTGGCATCATGGCGGTATCCTCCAATCCTTGGGAGCACTACTCTTGGTATTTTTATAGATAATATTGCCTACAAAATACGCACGATCTCCCTGTTTTGAAGGGGGCGTTCCATCTTGGCCGCATTTTTTTGCCAACCCCGGCGAAAGTCGGACAGAGAGGCCGCTAGGGGGTCTTTTGCACAAAAACCTCCCGGTACACCCGGCGGTATTGTTCGATGGCGTTGGGGTCCAGCCAGCGTTCGTAGGCGGCCCGGTAGCGCTCGGAGGGGCGCTGCTTGACGAGGATGGCATTGATCCTGTCGATGACGGCCCTGCCCCAGGGGGTTTTCGAACACCCCACCGAGCTCAGCCACGAATCGTAGCCGCTTTGATTCTCCTCGATCGACAGGGTGAGCAAACGGTCCCTGATCCCCATCTGTTCCGCCTGGAACAGCGCTTCGTCGGGCAGGGCGACAATGCCGTCCAGCCGGCCTTTCATCAGCATCTTGAACAGGTTGCGCGACAGCTCGAGGCCGGTGATTTCGAGGATATTGCACCCCCCACGGTAGGTATCAAGGATCGCATCGGTGTCCATGCCGTAGGAGCGGTCCTTGTTCACCCCGATCATCATGTTCTTGGCGCGCAGCACCTCGGCCAGCCGTACCGTGGTCTTGCCGCCGAACTGGGGCAGCGATTCCTTCTTGATGATGATCACCGCCGGCAGGGTCAGGAAGCTGGGGATGGAAAAATACATGAATTCTTCCCGTTCCGGGCTCCGGAACAGACCGGCGCTGCACACCTTTTCCCCTTGCTTGAATTTATAGAAATGGCGGCTGACGTTGGTGATCACTTCCTTATGCTCGTAGTCGGCCAGTTCGCTCTGGATGATCCGGGTGATGACGTCGCCGTAGCCCTGGTCCTTGAAGGCGCCCTCTTGAATCAGGTACGGCGGCATGGCGGCTTCCATCCAGGTGATCGAATCCTTGGCCCCTGCCGGCGCGGCCAGGGCCAGTACCGGACAGACGAGTAGGACCAGGGTCAGGGAAAAAAGACGGAACGCCATCGAGTGCCTCCCGAAACCGGTGGAATTGCGGCCACCCGCCACGGGCGGCACGAATGCGCACAAGCATCACAACCTGTTTTTGTAATGAATTGTTCCGGCGGCTGTCAAGCGGAGACACGGGCCAGCGGCCGTGCACCATAACGGCTCGGCCTCGTGGCGTTGCCGCGTTGCGTTCGTAGGCGCGGCTGAGGGTTTATCCTGTCCGGCCAGGCGGGAGCACCGGGTCGGGATGCAGGCTTTGATCCCGGACGGCGGTGAGCTGGCGGTCGACCGCACCCTGAATGAAGAAGAGGCGGAGCAGCAGCCAGGTATAAGCCAGGACCGCGAGCACGGCGAACACGGGCTGGAAATAGCCCAGCGGGCACAGCACCAGCACGGTCAGCCAGTGGAGCAGGATGACCTGGCGGGAATGGAGTTGCAGGGGGAAATCGCCGTGGCGGCCGATCACGGCCAGCCCGCTGAGATTCCAGCCGTAGAGGGCGGTGAAGGCGTGGAGGCGGAGCAGGGGATGGCTGATTTCCGGGGTGTACCAGCTTGAAAAAGAGAGCAGGATGTAGGAGATGCCGGTGAGCGAGGTGACCAGCAGAAACAGGATGCCCGAGGTCAGGTAGGCCTTCTGCTGCAGCGGGATGCCCTCGTGCCAGTACAGGAAAAAGATGTAGGCCACGGTCACGAACAACAGGCTGGCGATCGCCACCTGGGAGGTGAACATGCCGGCCAGGATGAAGCCGAAAAAGACGATCACTCCGAGATTGACGGTCCAGAAGGCGGCCTCCTTGAGCACCCGGGTGAGGGGGAGCGCCTCCTTCTTCATCAGGCTGAAGATGACCGACATGGAGATCAGGGAGACGGGAAAGGAAAAGCCGAGAAAAAAGGTGTCGAGCCGGAGTTTCTCGATGGCGAACCAGTGCAGGTAGATCGAGTTGCAAATCACCGGGCTGGAAAGAACCAGGCCGCAGGAAAGGCAGAGCAGGGCGGCCTGGTGGAATTTGCGCGCGACCGGTTCGTGGCGGTCGAAGAGCGCCCGCGGCAGCAGGCTGCCGAAATGGTCGATCCGCGCCCGTTCCACCAACCAGGCCAGGGGCAGGGGAATGATCGTCGCTAACAGGTACCACTGCATGAAGGCGCAGATCGAGAAGGCCAGGGCCAGGGTCAGAAAGAGCAGGGTGCGACGGGTCAAGACCGGCCGGCCCTCGGTGTAATACATCAACAGAGTGCCGCCGCTGCACAGGTTGAACAGGAAAATGTGGAGCCGTTCGAAGTTGATGGCCGCCGGAGGCACCAGGTGGTGGAGAAAGCCGCAGGCCAGGGCGGTGGTCATCATGGCCACCAGGATGGTTTTGAATTGCCAGTTCACTGCTCAACGCTCCGGGGGATTGCGTTCACATCTGCCGAGAAGGTGGCGCAGGGCCAGGTCGAGATCGGCATGGCGGAAGGCGTAGCCGGATTGCTGCAATTTGTCGGTGGCCACTCGGCATCCGCCCAGTAATACCTCGGAAGCCATCTGGCCGTAAAGGGATTTCAAGACAAGGGCCGGAATCGGCGGCAGCAGGGGGCGGCTGGTCGCCTGGGCCAGGCTGTGCATCAATTGGCGGTTGGTCACCGGATTCGGCGCGGCGATGTTGACCGGTCCGGCCAGGGTGTCGCGGGTCAGGGCGTGGAGGATGGCACCGACCATGTCGTTGATGGAGATCCAGCTGAGGTACTGGTCGCCGCTGCCGAACCGCCGGGGAAAACCGAGCATCGAGGAGGCAAGTAGCCGCCTGAGGGCGCCGCCCCTGGGGGTGAGCACCACGCCGATGCGGAGAAAGACGGTGCGGATGCCGGCCGCCTCGGCGGGCTGGGCCGCATGCTCCCACAGGGAGCAAACGTCGGAGATGAAATCGGCGCCGGCCCGATCTTCCTCGCGCATGCAGCAGTCGAGGCAGTTGCCGTAGAAGCCGACCGCCGAGGCGCTGAGCAGCACCTTGGGGCGGACCGGCAGCCCGGCCACGGTTCGGGCGATCAGGCCGGTTCCCCGGACCCGGCTGTCGATCACCCGTTGCTTTTTCGCCGCGGTCCAGCGGCCCTCGCCGATGTTGTCGCCGGCCAGGTGGATCACCCCGTCGAACGGCGGCAGGCCGGCGAGGTTGAGCGCGTCTTTTTCCGGGTTCCAGTAGATTTCCCGTTGGCGCCGGTCGGGCTGGCGCCGGACCAGGGTCCAAACCTCATGGCCGCCGGTGGTCAGCAGGGGAATCAGGGCATTGCCGAGCACGCCGCTGGCGCCGCTGATCAGCACCCGCAACGGGATACGGCTGCATTGCCGGTGCAGGAGCAGGTCGTCGCGGAGGGTGGCGTGACGGTAGCGAAAAATCCGTTCCAGGGTCCGCTCGACCATCCGGACGGCACAGCCGGGCAACACGGCCTGGCCGGGCAGGGCAAAATCGATTTGGTCCTCCAAGCGGGCGCCGTCCGGGGTGTCGGCGAACCGGTGGGTGTGGGTCCAGCGGGCAAAGGGGCCGCGCTCCTGGATATCGCGGAACAGGATACCGGGCACATCCTCGATGTGGCGGGCGTGCCAGTGGTAGGGAAAGGGGCCGGCCCGCATGGCCATGACCACCCGGCCGCCCGGCTCGATGCCGCCCTCGCGGGCCACGACCCTGGTGGGTTCCCACGGGGGGACGAGCCGTTCCAGGGCGCCGGGCCGGCTGTGCCATCGGTAGAGTTCCTCGGCGGAACAGGGGAAAAGGGAGGTGGCAAGAAAACGATGCTCAGTCACCGATAATCTCCCGCAGGGCCGCCGGCAGGTCCGGATAGGTGAACAGGTAGCCGCTGTTGATCAGTCCCTGGGGCAGCGCCTTCTGTCCCTGGAGCAGGGAGCGGCCGAACTCGCCCAGCAGTCCCATGGCAAAGGCCGGAGCCGGCAGGCAGGCGGGACGGTGGAAGGCCGCGCCCAGCTGGCGGGCGAACTCTTTCTGCCGCACCGGCTGCGGCGCGGTGAAATTGAAGGGGCCCTTGCATTCCTCGGCGCCGAGGAGAAACACCACGGCGTTGACCAGGTCGTCGAGATGAATCCAGGGAAACCATTGCCGGCCGTTGCCGATCGGCCCGCCGAGGCCGAGTTGAAAGGGGATGCGCATCGTGGCCATGGCCCCGCCGTCCTTGCCCAGGACCACGCCGAAGCGCATCAATGCCACCCTGGCGCCCTTGTCGGCCGCCCGCCCGGCCTCGGCCTCCCAATCCCGGCAGACCCGGGCCAGGAAATCGCTGCCCGGCTCGCTGGCCTCGTCCTTTTCGCTTTCGCCGCCGTCGCCGTAGTATCCGGCCGCCGAAGTGCTGAGCAGCACCGTCTCGGTGGTTTCGGGCAGGGCGTCCACCAGGTTGCGGGTGGTGAGGATCCGGCTGTCGCGGATCGCCTGTTTATAGCGCTCGGTCCAAAGGTTGAAGACCGACCGGCCGGCCAAGTTGACCAAGGCGTCCTGTTCGGGCACCAGCCGTTGCCAGTCGCCGGGCCGGGTCGTGTCGGCCACGACGTGAACGAGTTGCGGATGCGGGGCGGGATGGTGACTGACGCTGCTGCCGATGACCGTGACCTCGTGGCCCGACTCCAGCAGCCGCCGGCTGACAGCGGTGCCGACAAAGCCGGTGCCGCCGGTGATGAGTATTTTCATGGGAACCTCCGTACGCGATTGTTGACCGTGCTTTCCTGTTGAGCACCATAAACATCCCGCCGCTGCCGGGCAAAGGGGCCGGCCGGTTCGGTCCGCGTTATTTGATGAAAAAGAGCACGATTTCGATGGCGATCAGGGCGATGATGATCCATTCCAGCATGCTCGAATGGCTGTGCTTCTGCTCGTCGGCCATCATTGCCAGCAACTCCTGGATCATTTCCAGCCGGTTTTTCAGCACCGTGGCCCGGGGCGCGATTTCCAGATAGCGCGACAGGGCCAGGTAGTACTGCTCCAATTCCGGATATTCCCAGATGAACTCCGGGGTGTCCAGGAGATTGAACTGAAGGATGATGCGCGATTTTTCCAGGTACACCCGGCCGCGCTCCCTGGCGAGTTTGGCGCGCGGCATGGCGATCGAGCCTTTTTTCGCCAGGGCCTCGGGAATGTACATGGTCTGCTTGATCATCTCCTCGATCGACGACTCGAAAAAGGCCAGCTTGGTCGACTGGGCCAGGGCATGGCCGAGCGACAGGCAGGTGAGTTCGGCCAGGTCGTCGAGCTCGATCACGTCGTTGCGGATGCGGATGCCCGCTTCATCGCCGCGCCGGTATCCCAGTTCTTCCTCGACCGGGGTTTCCAAAGGCGCGACCGCGTATTTGCGCAGCAGATCGACGAGCCGTTTTTCCGCCTCGTAGTCGTACCGGAAGAGGACCGCGACGCCGTAATCGAAAATAAAGGCGTGGACGCCGTCGTCCTGCGCAAGGCGGATAACGTTGCGCATCCGGGTGGCGTGGGGCTGCCGGGAGAGGAATTCGGAGAGCGCCTCGAACTGGAAGCGCTCGGCCAGACACAGGGCGCGGAGTTTGTCCATGGATGCGATGGGCGGCCGCCGCGAACCAAGGCGGCAGGGGCGTTCAGCCCGCAGGAGGTTGTTCGGTGCCGTTGGCGGCGGTCTTCTGTTGCAGTTCCGGATAGTATTTTTCGATGCAATCGGGGCAGATGCCGTGGGTGAATTCGTTGGCGGCCCGTTCCTGGACGAACTGCTTGATGTCGTTCCAGAAGGCGGGGTCCATCCGGATCTGGCGGCAGGAGGCGCAGACCGGCAGAATGCTCTCCAGGTAGCCGATCCGGGTGAGCAGCTTATAGGTGTGGCGAATGATCAGGCCGCCGACAATGGCGATGACGATGCTTTCGAAGGTGGATTCCCGCCAGTTGATCGGGGTGGCGACGCTGCCGAGCAGGAGATGGGGAATGTCGAGAATTTCGTCGAACCAGGAGAGGGCGATGACGAACAGAATGGCGGCGGATTCGTACCAGCAGACCTTTTTGGCGATCAGGTTGGTTGTATGCTGTTCCATGGGGCGGGCATCCTCGGCGTATCGACTTTCGGGAAAACCGGCCGTCGCATCCGGGGCGGCGGGCATCCGATGGCAAAAAACCGCTGGCAGGCGATCCGGCCCGTGGCGGAACGGATCGCCCCATCATACTGCGTTTGCCCCTCGATGCACAGGGGAAAAGCGCGGCGCGGCCAGCCCGGGCGGCGCTGCACCGCCGTCCGTCCTTACCGGCCGTCGACGTGGCTGATGACGATCCGAGGCGCATCCAGAGGGATGATTTCGGGTTGCAGTCGCCGCAGCTCGTCGACCTGCCAGTCGCCGCTCCGGTCCAGGAGCGCCAGGGCCTCCTCCCGGGAGGCCGCCAGCACGACCACGTCGGCCTGAAGGTAGTTTTCCTTGCGGATGTGCGGCTCGTCGAGCATGGACCAACTGGAAAAATGCTTGCTGTGGCGCCAGACAAAAAGATGCATGGGATCTCCGGAGGTTGAGGCGGGTGGAAAACGGCTGGAAGGCGCATGCGATTGCCCCACTGTACCCCGATGCGGCCGCCGGAGCAAACCTCGGCTTCCCGTCCGCAAGGGCCGGGTTCGGCGTTGACCTTTTCGGTCGATGGTATATAACTGTCGCCAGCAGAAAATCGCCGGTATGGCGGACAAATGGGCTCCGGCCGCAGTTTCGGCCGCAAGGGGAGAAGCATGGAGATTTTGATCATCGGCGCCGGTGCCATGGGCGGTTTGTTCGCAAGCCTGCTCGCGCCCCATGCCCGCGTCCGCCTGCTCACCACCAATCTGGACCATGCCCGCGCCATCAACGCCAGGGGTTTGATGCTCACCGCCATGGACGGCTCGGTGCGCACGGCAACGGTCACGGTCCTGTCCGGACCGGGGGAGGACGACCGTCGGGCCGACCTGGTACTGATCTGCACCAAGGCCCGCGCCACCGAAGCCGCGGCCGCGACCGCCGGCCGGTTCCTGGCCGGGGACGGTTTGGCGCTCACCCTGCAAAACGGGCTCGGCAACCTGGAGCGGCTTGCCGCGACAGTGGGCGCGGACCGATCGGCCGCAGGCGTCACCTCCCAGGCGGCCACGCTGCTGGCTCCCGGCCATGTTCGCCACGCCGGCCGCGGTCCCACCGTGCTCGGCCGCATCCCCGGCCAGGCCGGGCGGCTTGCGACTGTCGCCGATCTGTTCAACCTGGCCGGCATCGACACCGAGGTGGCCGACGATGTCGACGCCCTGCTCTGGTCCAAGCTGATGGTCAACGTCGGCATCAACGCCCTGGTCGCCCTGCTGCGGGTACCCAATGGGGCGCTGCTGCTGGCGCCGGAGTGCGAGGCGCTGATGGCCGAAGCCGTGGCCGAGGCCGAAGCCGTGGCCGGGGCGCTGGGCATCGAGCTGCCCGGAGGCCGGCAGACGGACCGGGTCAGGCAGGTGTGCGCCCAGACCGCCGCCAACCGCGCCTCCATGCTCCAGGACATTCTCCGGGGCGCGCCCACCGAGATCGACGCTATCAACGGCGCCATCGTTGCCAAGGGACAAGAGCTGGGCATTCCCACCCCGGTCAACCAGCTGCTCACCCGCCTGATCAAGGCCCTGGAAGCCACCGCTTCCTATCGGATCGAATCTTTTTCTTCCGCCACCTCACCCCAGGAGAGCCCATGCACCAGAAAAAGCTGACCATTCCGGACATCCGCAGCCGCAAGAACGGCACCCCCATTTCCGAAATAACCGCCTACGACTATCCCCTGGCCCGGATGGCGGATGCGGCCGGGATCGACATCGCCCTGGTGGGCGACAGCCTGGGCATGGTGGTGCTGGGGTATCCGGACACGGTGTCGGTGACCATGGAGGAGATGCTGCACCATGCCAAGGCGGTGGTGCGGGGGATCGAACACGCCCTGGTGGTGGCCGACATGCCCTTCGGCTCGTACAACAGCTCGATTCCGCAGGCCATCGGCAATGCCAACCGCATGCTCAAGGAGGCACGGGTCGACGCGGTCAAGATCGAGGGCGGAGTGACCATGGCCGAGACCGTGGCGGCCATTGTCCGCGCCGGCATCCCGGTGCAGGGCCATATCGGCCTGACCCCGCAGACTGCCACCAGCCTCGGCGGCTTCAAGGTTCAGGGCAAGAGTGCCGAGGCGGCGCGGCAATTGATCGACGACGCCCGCGCCCTGGAGGATGCCGGCTGTTTCTCCATCGTGCTCGAAGCCATTCCCGCGCCCCTGGCCGAGCACATCACCAAGGCGGTGGCCATTCCCACCATCGGCATCGGCGCCGGTCCGGGCTGCGACGGCCAGGTGCTGGTGATCCACGACCTGATCGGCCTCTACGATCGGTTCGTGCCCAAATTCGTCAAGCAATACGCCAAGATCAGCGAACAGGTGATCGCCGCCCTGGGCCAATACAAGGCCGAGGTGGAGAGCCGTGCCTTTCCGGGCGCAGCCCACAGCTTCACCATGAAAACGGAAGAGCTGGACAAGCTGACGCGCTTGTATTGAAGACCGCGAATAGCGACGGTTCGCCCGCCCTGCCGCTCCAACTGCGGGGGCACGGCAACGGGCGGGCGGTTTACGGGGCGGGCTCGGCCCGGTCCAGGTCGCAATAGGCGGCGGGGACGAAGCGCGGCGTGCAGATGGCGAGGAAGACGAGGTCGTCCGGGCCGGCGTTGGCGATCCGCTGGCGGCAGCCGGCCGGAATGCGGACCACGTCGTTTTGCCGCACCTCGCGTGGCGCCCGGTCGCCCACCTCCACCCGGCCGGCGCCCTGCACGATCAGGTAGCGTTCCTCGATGCCGGCAAGGCTGTGCCAGCGGGTGGTGCGGCCCGGCTCGACCCTGGCCCTGGCCACCGAAACCGCCGGGTCGGCCGGGGTATTGTGCAGCTCGACGATGAAGCAGCCTTCCTCGAAGTAATATTCGTCCGGCGTCACGACGCGACCGTCCCCCGGCCGGGCCGGCCGGTTGCCCGGAAGCCGGGTCTCATCCGAGTTTTTGCTCGACGCTTCGCACCTTGTCGGCCATGCTCTGGTCGCGGTCGGTGCGTGTGCCCAGCTTGATGGTGGTGGTGATGCGCGGCGCGCCCATCTCGTGGACCCGCTGGTGGCACCGTTTGACCGCGGCCATCACCGCATCCCACTCGCCCTCGATGTTGGTGCCGTAGGCGTGCAGTTGCGACTTGAGTCCCGCCTCCTGCAGCACCCGGTGGCATTCGGCCACGTATGGGGAAACCGAAACGCCAACGCCCAGCGGCACCAGGCACAAATCCAGAATCACATGCATCTCTTCCTCCTTCACTCCGGCAAAACCGGGGTGGCGGTTGTTGGGTAACAGGGCTGAAATCCGGTCTTTTGGATGGAAAGCCGAAATCCTTTTTCTTCTGTACGCTTTCCACTATGCTACAGAGAACCACCGAAGACAACCCGTAATTCCGCCTCCGAGGTTGCCATGCGTATTCTCGTGCTCGAAGAGTCCAAGTCCACCCGCAACCTGCTGCGCACCCGGTTGGAACGGGCCGGCTACACGGTCGATACTGCCGATAACGGGCATCAGGGATTCCAACGGGCCACGGCCAACGCCTACGACGTCATCCTTTGCAACATCGCGATGCCGCACTGGGACGGCTTCAAGTTCATCGAGGCCATCCAGGTGGTCGCCCCGCATCTTCCCATTCTGGTCATCGTTCCGGCTTCGGGCGACCATGCGATCCGGGCTCGGCTGCACCAGTATTCCTCGGTGCTGGGGATTCTTGCCGAACCCTTCGATTTCGATGCCCTGCTCAAACGGCTGGCCGCCGTGCCCCGCCAGACCCACGCCAGCGTCAACAAAAAGGCCAAGATTGTCTGCACCATCGGCCCGTCGAGCAATACCCCGGAAATTTTGGGCAAAATGATCCTGGCCGGGATGGATGTGGCCCGGCTCAACTTTTCCCACGGCAGCTACGAAACCCACGAGGCAGCCCTGGCGGCGGTGCGCGAGGCGGAAAAGGCCTGGGAAAAGCCGATCGCCGTGCTTCAGGATCTGTGCGGCCCCAAGATCCGGACCGGGCCGATGCAGGGTGGGGCCGTCCAGCTGCTGGCAGGCGAGGTGCTGGCCATCCAGGCCGATCCGATGGAGGGCACGGCCCAACGGTTTTCGACCGTCGCCCCGGAAATCCTGGCCGATCTGCGAACCGGCGATCCGGTGCTGCTCGACGACGGCCTGCTGGAGTTGCGGGTGCTCAGGGAAGGCGCCAGGGAGGTGCTGTGCGAGGTGGTCGTCGGCGGGATGCTCAAGTCGGGCAAGGGGATCAACCTGCCCCAGACCGACCTCTCCCTGCCCGGCATCACCGCCAAGGACTGGCAGGATCTCGACTGGGGCCTGAATCATTCGGTCGATTACCTGGCCCTGTCGTTTGTGCGCAGCGCCGAGGACATCCGGCGGATCAAGCAGGCCATCGCCGTGGCGGGCAAGCGGCATCTCAAGGTGGTGGCCAAGATCGAGAAACCGGAGGCGGTGCGGGACATCCGCGAGATCGCCGAGGCGGCCGATGCGGTCATGATCGCCCGGGGCGACATGGGGGTCGAGCTGCCGGCGGCGCGGGTGCCGCGCATCCAGGAGCGGATCATCCAGTTGTGCTGGGAACTGAACACCCCGGTGATCACCGCCACCCAGATGCTCGACTCGATGACCGTCAATGTCCGCCCGACCCGCGCCGAGGTCACCGACGTCAGCATGGCGATCAAGGAGGGCACCGACGCGGTGATGCTTTCCCAGGAGACCGCCACCGGCATCGACCCGGTCAACGCGGTCCGTACCATGGCCTCGATCATCTGCGAGGAGGAGCGGCACGCCCGGCCCAGTGCCGAGCATTTCCGCGAGCTGGAGAAGGACGCCGCCGTCTACCCGGCCCTGTCGGCGGTGGCGCAGTTTGGCGCGGCCAGCGCCATCCTGCTGCTCGATCCGGACGGCACGCTCTATCCGCTCCTTTCCAAATGGAACCGCAAGGCGCCGATCCTGCTGGTGACCGGGTCGCTGCATGTGGCCCGGCACGCAAGCCTCTACCACAGCATTTTTCCGTTGATCGTCAAGGAGGAACTGGATCGGGCCGACATGGTCCTGCGTTCCCTGACCATGGCCAGGGAAGGGGGATACATCCACGCGGACGAGTCCATCGCCGTGGTCGAGGGGTCGCGGATCACCCGGCGCGGAATCCGGCAGATGGCCTCGGTCCAGGTGATCCGGATGGAAAGGGAGTAGAACGGACGGCCGCGGGGCTATGGCTTCCGATTCAGTCCGGGCGGGAAGTCGGGCGAGTTGTGGGCGGGGCGTGACGGCCAGGCCCTTGCGGCGAAGATTCGGGGCCGCAAGGACCTGGCGGATTCGACTGGAAGGACGCCCTGAGGGGCGGGCGGAGAAAACGGCTACTGGCAGTGGAGCATGGCCATCTGCATGACCAGGGGCGTCTCGAAGACCGCGCCGGCCTTGCCCCACTCCCGATAGCCGACACTCACCCACTCGCCCTGCTGCTCCCAGAGGTCGAAGCCGAATTTCCAGCCGCCGCACTGGTCGGCGCAGGTGTACTCGTGCGCCGGACCGTAGTAGAGAAAGCGCAGGCCGTCGTCGTCCTTGCTCTGCCGGGTCTGGCCGATCAGCACCTGATTGGCCCCGCGGGTCCTGGCCTCGGCCAGCACGGCGGTTTCCATGTCCTTGCCCGAGTATTTGGCCGGAAACTGCACCAGCGCCTCGGCGAACACCCGGCACGCTCTGTCCACCTGGCCCGGTTGAAAGGCCACGGTGACCGCCTGGGTGGGCGGATAGACCGGGCCGGTGTAGTCGGTCGGCGCGGCCCCGTCCAAACCGACCCATTTCTTGACGGTATTCTTGGCGCCGCAGCCCGTGAGGGCAACAAGGGCGGTCACGATCACAAGGCAACGAACTGTTCTCGACATGGACACACTCCGCAAAAGTTTCGATTGCTTGCCCGGAGCAGGCGCGGTTGCCACCGCGTCCGGGCGCGTTGCCCCAACAAAAGCAGGAGCCGAAAAAGAAAGCAAGCAGAAAAAGAACCGCGCTTTCGACCGGGGGAGGCGCGGTGCACGGGCCGCCCCTTGTGGGTCGCTTGTCCTGTTTCGCCGAGCCACGGCAGCTTGTTTTTGCGATAACTCGGTATAATGCGCCGGCACTTGGTTTTGCACGGCAACCATTTGAAAAACATACGATTATTTGCCTGGCAAACAATGTTGCCGAAGAGCGGAAAATCGATTAAAAACTCAATGAAATTGAGTAGCTAAAGGGCTGCCTTGTGCGCGCCGGGCATCGCTTGGCGGTCAAAGATATTGAAAGCATTTATTGGTGAATTCAGATAATTGTCGACAGCGGCCGATTGCGCCGCTCGACCGGGTTGTCGCTTGGACGGCCCGGTTTGAATAAAAAATACCAAAACAAGGAATTACATGGCTAGCGAACCGAACAAGATCATCTACTCGATGATCAAAGTAAGCAAGAAATACAACCAGAAACAGATTCTGAAGGATATCTCCCTTTCCTATTTCTACGGGGCCAAGATCGGCGTCCTGGGCCTCAACGGCTCGGGCAAAAGTACCCTGCTCCGCATTTTGGCGGGGATCGACAAGGAGCACGAGGGCAAGACCATTCTCTCCGAGGGCTTCACCATCGATTATCTGCCGCAGGAGCCGCTGCTCGATCCGCAGAAAACGGTGCGCGAGATCGTCGAGGAGGGGGCCCAGGCCACGGTCGACCTGCTCAACGAGTTCAATGCCATCAACGAGAAATTCGCCGAACCCATGGACGACGACGCCATGCAGGCCCTGATCGACCGGCAGGCCCAGGTGCAGGACAAGCTGGACGCCATCGACGCCTGGAACCTGGATTCGCGGTTGGAAATGGCCATGGACGCCCTGCGCTGTCCGCCGGCGGAGATGCAGTGCGGCGTGCTTTCCGGCGGCGAGAAACGGCGGGTGGCCTTGTGCCGCATCCTGCTGAAAAATCCCGATATCCTCCTGTTGGACGAGCCGACCAACCACCTGGACGCCGAATCGGTTTCCTGGCTGGAGCAGCACCTGCAGAAGTATCCGGGCACGGTCATCGCCGTCACCCACGACCGGTACTTCCTCGACAACGTCGCCGGCTGGATTCTGGAGTTGGACCGCGGCCAGGGCATCCCCTGGAAGGGCAACTATTCCTCCTGGCTGGAGCAGAAGCAGAAGCGGCTGGCCGTGGAGGAAAAAAAGGAGACCGAGCGCCAGCGCACCCTGGCCCGCGAGCTGGAATGGATTCGCATGAGCCCCAAGGGACGGCGGAGCAAATCCAAGGCGCGCATCACCGCCTACGAAAGCCTGCTCAACCAACAGGGCGAGAAGGCGGCGGGCGAGATGGAGCTCTACATCCCGCCGGGACCGCGGCTGGGCAAGTTGGCGATCGAGGCCGAGGGGTTGTGCAAGGGCTACGAGGGCAAGCTGCTGCTGGACAACTTCAGCTTCTCCCTGCCCCCCGGCGGCATTGTCGGCATCGTCGGCCCCAACGGGGCGGGCAAGACCACCTTGTTCCGGATGATCACCGGCCAGGAGCAGCCGGACGCGGGCACCATCCGCATCGGCGAGACGGTCAAGCTGGCCTATGTCGACCAATCGCGGGACAGCCTCGATCCGAAGCAGACCATCTGGCAGGCCATCTCCGAGGGCCAGGAGACTGTCTGGCTGGGCACGCGCGAGGTCAATTCCCGCGCCTACGTGGCCAAGTTCAACTTCACCGGCAGCGACCAGCAGCAGAAGGTGAGCGAGATCTCCGGGGGCCAGCGCAACCGGGTCCATCTGGCGCGGATGCTCAAGGAGGGCGGCAACGTGCTGCTGCTCGACGAGCCCACCAACGACCTCGATGTCAACACCATGCGCGCCTTGGAGGAGGCCCTCGAAAACTTTGCCGGCTGCGCGGTGGTCATCAGCCACGACCGCTGGTTTCTCGACCGCATCGCCACCCACATCATGGCCTTCGAGGGCAACAGCGAGGTGGTGTGGTTCGAGGGCAACTACTCCGACTACGAACAGGATTACAAGAAGCGCAAGGGCGCGGACGCCGACCAGCCGCACCGCATCCGCTATCGCCAGCTGACCAGGGACTGAAGCCCGGCCGCCGTATTTTTCCGTAGCGGAACTCCTCGACTGTGCTTATGATTCTTGCCACGATTGCCGGGGGCGGCAAAGAGGGTGCGCTCCTACATCGTGGCAAGAGATCGGTCCGGGGCATGGGAGAGGAGATGCAGCGATGAACAGTGCGGAAGGACAGGCCGCGGCGCACATGCTGGTGGAGCGCAAGTACTACACCTTTGCCGACCCGCCCGGGGAAATGGTCCTGGACAGCGGCGCCCGGCTGGGGCCGATCACGCTTGCCTACGAGACCCTGGGCCAGCTGAACGCCGACCGCAGCAACGCCATCCTCATTCTCCATGCCTTTTCCGGGGATTCCCATGTGGCGGGCTATCTGCGCGAAGACGACGAACGGCCGGGCTGGTGGGACAACATGGTCGGACCGGGCAAGCCGGTGGACACCGACCGCTACTTCGTCATCTGCTCCAACATCCTCGGCGGCTGCTCCGGCTCCACCGGCCCTTCCTCGGTCAATCCCGCGACCGGCAAGCCTTACGGCCTCGGCTTTCCCATGGTCACCATCAAGGACATGGTGCGGGCCCAGAAACACCTGGTCGACCATCTCGGCATCGGCAAGCTGATGTCCCTGGTCGGCGGCTCGGTGGGGGGCATGCAGGTGCTGCGCTGGTGCGCCGACTATCCGGAAAGGGTGGGCTCCGCCATTCCGCTGGCCACCACCACCCGCCACTCGGCCCAGGCCATCGCCTTCAACGAGGTGGCCCGCCAGGCGATCATGGCCGATCCGGAATGGAACAACGGCGACTACTACGACGGCTCCGGCCCGGCGCACGGCCTGGCGGTGGCGCGGATGATCGGCCACGTCACCTATCTGTCCGATTCGGCCATGCGGGAAAAATTCGGCCGCCGCCTGCATCGCAGTGCCCTGTCTTTCGATTTTACCGGCGATTTCCAGGTGGAAAGCTATCTCCACCACCAGGGCAAGAAATTCGTCAACCGCTTCGATGCCAACTCGCTGCTCTACATTACCAAGGCGGCCGACTATTTCGATCTCGAGCGCGACGGCGCCAGCCTGCTGGTCAACGAAACCCTGGCCGACGTGCCCTTCCTGGTGGTTTCCTTTTCCTCGGACTGGCTCTACCCCACCTATCAGTCGCGCAACATCGTCTCGGCGCTCAAGAAGAACGGCAGCGACGTCAGCTTCTGCGAAATCGAGGCCCAGTGGGGCCACGACGCCTTTCTCCTGCCGAACAAGCGGCTGGATGGCCTGATCGGCGGTTTTCTCGACCGGGTGTACCATGAACGCTGTCTATAATCCGGAGCTGGGTTCCATGCGGTTTGACCTCCAGGTGATCGCCTCCTGGATCGAGCCGGGCTCGCGGGTGCTCGACCTGGGCTGCGGCGCCGGCGATTTGCTCGACTACCTCAAACACAACCGGCAGGTCACGGGCACCGGTATCGAGCTTTCCGAGGAAAAGGCGGCGCGCTGCATTGAGCGCGGGCTCACCGTGCTTCAGGGCGATTTTCGCCGGGAGGTGCGCGATTATCCCGAAGGACGCTTCGACGTGGTGGTGCTGAGCCAAACCCTGCAGCAGATCACCGATCCCAAGGAGCTGCTCACCGACCTCTTGTGGATCGGCAAACGGGTGATCGTCAGCTTCCCCAACTTCGCCCACTGGTCGGCCCGCTTGCAGTTTTTGCTGACCGGCATGGCGCCCATCACCGACCAGCTGCCGTACGAATGGTACAACACGCCGAACATCCGGGTCATTTCAATCAATGATTTCAAGAGGTTCTTGCGGCTGTTCGGGGTGCGGATCGTGCGCGAGGTGGCGATCAACACCCATCACCACGACTACAAGGGCAATATCGTGCGGACATTGAAAAACCTGCGGGCCACCTACGGCATCATGATGCTGGAGCGAGTGGGATGACGCGCTGGGTTCAGGAGTTCATCATGGGAAAACAGGACATTCTCGCGAGCAGTTGCCGGACCGAATCCGTCTCGGCCGAACGGGTCGGCAGCCCCATTCCCGGGGCGGTTGCCGACCTGGCCGACGGGTTCAAGAGCGGCCGTTGGGCCAGCCACATCGAACCGGTGCCGATCCCCTCCAAGCATGAGGTGGTCGCCCTGATCGAGCAGGCGCAACGCATTCTCTTCCCCGGCTTCTTCTCCCCGGAGATCCTTCGGCCGGAGAGCCTGGAATACCATCTGGGGCAGCAGCTCAGCCTGTTTTACGAAAACCTGGCCAGCCAGATCAGCTCGGCCATCCGCCACGACTGTTTCCGCCACAACCAGGCCTGTACCCTGTGCAGCGAGCGGAGCTACGAGATCGCCGCCGCCCTGGTCGACAGCCTGGCCGCGATCCGCAACCTCCTTGAAACCGATATCGAGGCCACCCTGACCGGTGACCCGGCCGCGGCCAATTCGGACGAGGTGATTTTCAGTTATCCCGGCCTGTTCGCCACCATGGTCTACCGTCTGGCCCATCGGCTGCACCAACTCCAGGTGCCGCTCATCCCCCGCATCATGAGCGAGCAGGCTTACCATCGCACCGCCATCGACATCAATCCCGAGGCCACCATCGGCTCGCATTTCTTCATCGACCACGGTTCGGGCGTGGTGGTCGGTGCCACCACCACCATCGGCAACCGGGTGCGGCTCTACCAGGGCGTCACCCTGGGCGCGCTCAGCCTGCCCCGCGACGCCGGCGCCCGGCTGCGCGATGTCAAGCGCCACCCCACCATCGAGGACGATGTCATCGTCTACGCCAACGCCACCATCCTCGGCGGCGAAACCGTGGTCGGGGCGCGGTCGATCATCGGCGGCAACGTCTGGCTGACCGAATCGGTCGGCCCGGACACCAGGGTGATGCTGGAACAGCCCCGGCTGGTCTACATCGGCCGGGAGGAAGGAGGGAGATGATGCACTCCGCCATTTGCGACGATTTTTCTAGGGCCACGGGCAACACGCCCCTGGTGCGCCTGGCCCGCCTGACCACCGATGCCGAGCTGCTGGCCAAGGTCGAATCCATGAATCCGCTGGGCAGCGTCAAGGACCGGGTGGCCGTGGCCATGGTCGACGATGCCGAGCAGCGCGGCCTGCTCAAGCCGGGCGGGACCATTGTCGAGCCGACCAGCGGCAACACCGGCATCGGCCTGGCCTTTGTCGGCGCCGTCCGGGGATATACCCTGATCCTCACCATGCCGGAGAGCATGAGCATCGAACGCCGCAGGCTGCTGGCCCATCTGGGCGCCCGCCTGGTGCTGACCCCGGCGGCCGAGGGGATGAAGGGCGCGGTGGCCAGGGCCAGGGAGATGTGCACCCAAACGCCCGGCGCCTGGATGCCGGACCAGTTCGCCAATCCCGCCAATCCGGCCATGCATCGGCAAACCACCGGACCGGAGATCTGGCAACAGTGCGACGGCCGGATCGACGCCTTGGTCGCCGGGGTCGGCACCGGCGGCACCATCAGCGGCGCCGGCGGTTTTCTCAAAGAGCGCTATCCGGACCTGCGGGTGGTGGCGGTGGAGCCCGCGGCCTCGCCGGTTTTGTCCGGCGGCGTTGCCGGGCCGCACAAGATCCAGGGGATCGGGGCCGGATTTGTCCCGGACAATCTCGACCTCTCGCTGCTCGACGAGATCATGACCGTGGGCAACGAGGAGGCCATCGACGCCGCCCGCAACCTGGCGCGCACCGAGGGCATCCTCTGCGGCATCTCCGGCGGCGCGGCCCTGGCCTGCGCCCTGCGGCTGGCAGCGCGCCCGGAATACGCGGGCAAGCGGATCGTGACGGTCCTGCCCGACACCGGCGAGCGGTACCTGAGCACGGAACTGATGCGCGAATAACGGGCCGCGGCCGTGCCTGCTGGCCGCACTCGGCGGCAATTTCGAACAAAACCGTTGATCAACACCCTATAAATGGAAGCATTGCAACTATGGGAAAAATCGTTTCGCTGAATATCAGCCGGGAAAAAGGCGTCAACAAGGAGCCGGTGGAATCGGTCGAGGTCAAGATCGACCACGGCATGGTGGGCGACGCCCACGCCGGTGACTGGCACCGCCAGGTCAGTTTGCTGGCCGAGGAATCGATCGATTTCATGCGCAACAAGGGGCTGGAACTCGACCCCGGCGCCTTTGCCGAAAACATCACCACCGAGGGGCTCGAACTGGCCAGCCTGCCGATCGGTACCCGGCTGAGCAACGGCCAGGTGGTGCTGGAGGTGACCCAGATCGGCAAGAAATGCCATCACGGCTGCGCCATTTTCAAGCAGGTGGGCGACTGCATCATGCCGCGCGAGGGTATCTTCACCAAGGTGATCACCCCCGGCATTCTCCGTCGGGGCGACAGCCTGGACGTCATGCCGTGAGCGCCGCCTGCAGGCGGTGCGGCACCTGCTGCCTGCAGGGCGGTCCGGCCTTGCATGGCCCGGACCTGGCCTTGATCCGGGCCGGTTGGCTGCATCCGGACAACCTGATCACGGTCCGGCGGGGCGAACTGGCCGTCCAGCCGCTGGCCGCCGGCCCGGAACCGGTTGCGCGGGAATTCCTCAAGCTGGCCGGGCAGGGCGGCAGCTGGTGCTGCCTGTTTTACGATGGGGCCGCCGGCGGATGCCGATGCTACGACCACCGGCCCATGGCCTGCGGCCTGCTCGATTGCGCGGACACCGGCCCCCTGCTGGCCGTGGCCGGACAGGATCTGCTGACCCGGTTCGACTGCCTGGAGGCGGACGACCCCCTGGTGCCGCTCATGCGCGAGCACGAACGCACCTGCCCCTGCCCGGATCTGGAGGCGGTCGGCCACGACCTGCGCGGTGCCCAAACCGCCCGCGAGCGGCTGGCAAGGCTGGAGGCCGCCGTGGCCCGCGATCTCCGCTTCCGGGAACGGGCCGCCCAGAGCCTGGGGCTTTCCCTGGGCCGGGAACTGTTTGCCTTTGGCCGGCCGCTGTTCCAACTCCTCCTGCCCCTGGGCATCCAAACCCGCAACACCCCGGACGGCATCCGCGTAACGCTCGCCTCCGGCTGAATCGCTGCCCGGCTTTCCGGGATCTCCCTTGACGCTCCGAGGAAAACTCTTTAGAGTGCCGCACTTTTGTTTTTCCTTCCCACTTTGCCGAGGCCGACATGAGCGATTTCGATATCAAAGGCATGCTGTTTTCCTTCGACCAATTGAGCGACACCTACCTGCACGATGAGGTCGAGGAGGCCCTGCGCCACCGCGAGGAGGCGACGCCCCACCTGATCAAGGTAATCGAGAGCGTGGCCGACAATCCGCTGCTCTACAGCCTGGAACAGCGCAACGCCCATGTCTATGCCGCCGCCATTCTTTCCCATCTCGAGGAGACCGCCGCCCATCGGCCGTTCATCCGCGCCTTTTCCATTCCGGAAGAGCAGCTGGTCGACATCTGGGGCGACATCACCACCGAGATCCTGCCCACCTTTTTGTTCCGGACCTGCGGCGGCTCGCTGGAGGCGATCAAGGAGTTGATCGGCAACCGGGAAGTGGACCAATACGTGCGCTGCGCCGCCATGGAGGCCCTGTCCTATGCGGTGGTGGCGCAACCGGAGCGGCGGGCTGAAGTGGTTCGCTTTTTCCTGGGCCTGTTCACCGGCGAGGAGGCCGAGCGCGACTCCTTTTTTTGGGCCAACCTGGCGGCAACCCTCTGCGATCTGCATCCCGGCGAATCCATGGAGGTCTTGCGCCGGGCATATGAGGAGGGCTTGATCCACAAGGGGTTCATTTCCCTGGAGGATATCGAGAAGATCAACGACATGGACTTCGATGCGACCATGGAACGCCTGCGCGGCTGGACCGCCGACCGGGCGCCGGCCGATGTCCACGCCTACATCTCGTGGTTTGCCGAATTCCACCAGGAGGAACTGGAGCGGATGTCGCCGCCTGCCAAGGATAAGGGCAAGAAAAAGAAAGGCCAGGCCAAGGCCAAGCCGGCGAAGAAATCGGGCAAGAAGAAAAAACGCCGATAAATCAGCAGTTACCGCTCATAGTGGTGGACGGCCGGGGAGAAGAGATCGATCCGTGGCTGTTCGCCTCCCCTCCCATATCCTGCCGCGATCACGGCGGCAGCTTGCCATCTTGCCCGCCCGAACGATCCGCGCCTGGCGGATTTCACACCAATTTACCGATGATATAGCCGATGACGATGCCCACGATCAGGGCGACGGTCACGCCGCGATAGGTGAGCACGTCTTTGGAGTAGCCCCGGCGAATGGCGACAAAGGAGACCAGGTAGCCGACCGCGTTCAGCAGCCAGATAAAACCCAGAGACAGGATTTTGACGATGAGTGGCCCCACCAGAGGAACCACGGCGATCACCCCGAGTAGCCAGGCGAAGGCGTTGGAAAGCAGGCCGATGAGAAATACGCTGCTGGCGATGATGTGTTTGTCGATGTGGAAGTGAATGCCCAGCCAGATGAAGGCGGCAATGATGCCCCAGGTCGGCAGCATGAACTTCCAATTCATCCACCAGGGAAATGGTGCGTCGGTGCCGTTGTCCTGGTTCTGGGCGGACGGGCTGTCCGGTTCGGTCCCCATCGGGACTTGGTCGCTGTCGTGGTTGCTGTCCATGGGCTGTGCGTCCGAATGGGGGCGTCGGCAGGAAGCGGTGGCCGTGCCCTTTAGGAGTGGCCGCGCCGCAAACCGGCGGTCGCGAAAAGATCGTTGCCGCCCATGCCGGCCGTGGTCGGCAGGGCGCATCGGGCGGCAACGGCTTGAAAGAAGAGGGCAGCCCCTTGGCGCCTCACGGTGGTTTGGGCGGGTTGCGTCCGTGCAACCAGCAACGGCGATGGAGCTTGTCGTCGTACAAGCGGTCGCCGTTGCCGGGGCGCCAGGTCAAGACCCACAAGGGGCTGTATGCGTCGGTTTTTAGTGTGGCGGTTGCGCGGGCCGGCGCGGCTCTGCGTCCGGCGTGGCCGTTCTGGCGCGGATCGTTGCCGGTCCCTCGTCCGCCTGGCCCGCGAGGTCTTGTCTCAGCTTACTTCTGCTCGCCACCGATAAGCCGGTAGACAATCGCGCCGATTACGGCGCCGACGATGGGTGCGGCCCAGAACAGCCAGAGCTGGGCAATGGCCCAATCGCCCACGAACAGCGCCACGCCCGTGCTGCGGGCGGGGTTGACGGAGGTGTTCGTGACCGGAATGCTGATCAGGTGGATGAGCGTCAGGCACAGGCCGATGGCGATCGGGGCGAATCCCTGGGGGGCGCGTCGATCGGTGGAGCCGAGAATGACCAGCAGAAACATCATGGTCATGACCACTTCGGTGATCAGCGCGGCCACCATACTGTAACCGCCGGGGGAGTGCGCGCCAAAGCCGTTGGAGGCGAAGCCGCCGGCCAGATCGAATCCCTGCTTACCGGTGGCGATGAGGTACAGCACGCCGCCGGCTGCAATCGCGCCCAACACCTGGGCGATGATATAGGGCACGATGTCCTTGGTCGGAAACCGGCCGCCGGCCCAGAGTCCGATCGTTACCGCCGGGTTGAGATGGCAGCCGGATATGTGGCCGATGGCAAAAGCCATGGTCAGCACCGTCAAGCCGAATGCCAGCGAAACGCCGAGCAGGCCGATGCCGACATTTGGGAAAGCCGCGGACAAGACCGCGCTGCCGCATCCGCCGAGGACCAGCCAAAAGGTTCCAAAAAACTCCGCCCCATACTTTTTCATTCTCTTTCTCCTTTGTTGAAGTGATGTCAGGGAAGTCTCCCCGTCGTGGTCTGTAAGTCATTAATTTGAACCGAATCTGATAGTTACCGGTTTTATTCCGCCTGTAAAGGATTTTGTGCGGCCAGCCTTTTTCTTTCCATCGGACCGTTTTCGGGAAAGGATCCGCTTGAAAGAATGCCGGTTTCTCTTCGTTTCCCCTGGCCGTCCGGCTGCCATCGTTTTTTTTACCGGCTTGCCAGGATTCGCACACTTTGTTTCGCGAGCAAAATAATAATGATTATCGTTAAAGCAAAGAAAAAGATGGCCGCGAACTCAGCCGCGCGCCGGCCCCGGTCGGGCGAAACGCTGGATGGGAGGGAGGTGAAAATGGAACCACTTGAAATCAAAGGAAGAAAAATCCTGGTCGATGCAAATGGCTACCTTGCCGATAAAAACGATTGGAACGAGGATGTCGCCACGATACTGGCCGAACAGGAAGGTCTCGGACCACTGTCGCCGGAGCAGATGGACATTATCCGGTTCATGCGTGAATATTACCTGCAATACAGGGTGTTCCCGATGCTGAACAATATCTGCCGCCTGTCGCATCAAACCAAGGAATGTGTCCCCAGGCAATTTGTCAACCCTGAAAAAGCCTGGAAAATAGCCGGATTGCCCAAGCAGGAGGGGGTCCACTTCGTCAGTATGGATGGCGAGCATTATTTCATGGAATCCTACTGCTGAGGCAAAACGCCGGTCAAATCCCGCCAAGGAGGTATGGTCATGTATACGGCAAGAGAATTGTGCGAGAAAATCACTTCGATCTATCCGGATGTCGGCATGTGCGGCGTCGATATCAACGTCGATTTCAATGAACGGGAAAAAACCTGGATGGTGCATATGCTCAAGGGGTCGCACTCGTTGGACCATTTTCTCGAGGTGATGGACGCCGACCGCTGCATGCACGGCCGGCAGTGCCTCTCCTTGGGGCTCGAGATAGCGCAGATGCGGAAAAATATCGAAGGCGAGCAGTTTTAAGGTCGGGAGCCGCGATCCTTGAGGGGCGAAACCGGCACCGTCGGCATCGCGCTCCCCGGCAGCGGGCAACCGTTTGCCCGGTTGGCTGCGGGCGGGAGGTGGATCTCGGCCGCCCGTCACCAACTTAACCCGGATTATTCATAAAGACTCAAGTTTCGGGGTTGGCATGACCGAGGGAAATCGACAGTCAACCTTTTGAAATAATGTCGTTTTAACGTGAAAAGCCTTTTGCTTTCCGATACATTGGATTTGCGAAAATACCTAATGATATCAAAAAGAAAAGGCTCAGATGAACCATACTCAATGCCACCGGGAGCAACAAGAGGCAA
>NZ_JAVBRQ010000045.1:0-10816 GCF_031547805.1 Desulfobulbus sp. | reverse complement strand
ATATTCTGCAAACGGTTACGGAACATGTCCAGTTGGGGACTGAAAACCTGCTGCTTCGGCTGCATCGAAAATCACCAGAAATTGAAGAGGAAAAGTGCTATATCCTGCAATTTATAGTGATATATTTTTCATATTTTATCTATATATTTCAGCTTGTTGAAAGCTTTTCCATGGCCGACTATTCTACTAAAATTTCTTGAGCTTTCTCTTCACTACGTTCATCGAAACGATCACCGAATGACGTTCGGAGCGAGAATGGCGCTGGACGCATTGTCTCGAACGCAGTGAGAGATCTCGTTTGATCGACCGGCTTGCGGAGCGTCAAGAACAACGCCGATTGCCGGCAAACGGACTTTGCTGAGGTGCGATGGGAATCAAAAAAAAATCTCCACGGCCACCCGGCCATGGAGATTTCGATATCGCGCGATCTTAAGAAAACGGCAAACGAAGCTGGTCAATTGACCAGCAGTCGGGCCTCCTGCTCCAGCCATTGCATCGCCCGGCCGTACATCTTGGCCTCGTCAAGCCGCACATTGACATAGGGTTGCATGGGTTCCAGCGGCAGTTGATCGGAGCATAGACGGATTTCGTCGTTGTCGCCAAACCGGATCACCAGGGCGCTGTCCTTATCCAGCAGGTTCTCCTCGAAAACCGAAACCAGAGTATCGGTGCTGAACGTCGACAGGTCGTCTTCAATTCTCGCGCCCCGCAAATCGATCACCAGTTCCCGGCAATGGGGCATGAGCATCATGGTCTGGGCAACCTGCAACAAATCCCAACCGGAATCCTCGTCGACCTCGCCGGAAACAACGATCAAATACACCTCGCCATCACTTTCTTTCACAATTCTAAAGCGCATATATCCCTCCATTGGATTGCCGATGACCATTCCCTTATCGCCCGCTTATCGTGGCGACTCATCGGTCATGTCCGGATGCGGTCCGGACCGTGGTTTTTGTTGGATTCACGAGCCAAGAATCCTTCCTATATTTCTTATCGGCTGGCCGGCATTCTTAGTTAAGAAAAAAATGTAATCGCAGCACTAAGGTAAATTGTTAATCTATACCCCTTGTTATCCAATCAACATCCCCGCGAGCGAGGGCAGGCGTTGTCGGCATTTGCTCTGCCAAGCTTTACAGGCCAAGTCAAATCGCGGCCGTGTCGGCAAGGGCTTGGAGGGCTGGCCTCTCCCGGAAACAGGCGTTTGTCCGTCGCATTGGTTTTGAGCAAAAAAAAAGCCCAACCGAAGTAAGCTCGGTTGGGCGACAGGATGGGCCGTTTTTTCCGGCTGCTTCATTCTTTCTCGCTTGCAGCGGTTTGATCGATGACCTTCGTTTTTTTGGGCTCTTGGAAATACCAGAACAAGCCCAGCGAACAGCCGGCGATGCCCGCAAATTCCCAGGCGGTCAGCGCCTCGCCCAACAGCAGCCAAGCCCAGAGGGCCGTGGCCACCGGCACGAAGGACATGAACAGCGACACGGTGATCGTGCCCAGGTGGCGGATGGCGTAGGCAACGCAAATCAATGCAAGAACATTGACCACCACACCTTGATAACCGGCCTGAATCGCTATATCTTTCAAGGGAGCCCGCGCAAGGCCGGTGGGAAACAGGTACCACAATGGAGTGAAGATCGCCACATTGACCAGGGGCACGATCACCACCGCGTCCCGCCAAGTCATCCGATACAGGTGGATGCCGATCATGTGGCAGGTGTAGCAGCCCGCCGCTCCCAGCAGCAAAGCGATTCCCATGGCTTGATCAAGGGCCAGGAGCGAACCTCCGGTCATGACGAAATTGGCGATGAAAATCAAGCCGATGGCCGCATAACGATGGGACGAGAGCCGCTGCCGGTACAGCAGCCAGGCCGCCGCGGCGCCCAAAACCGGCAGCATGCCGTTGACCACCACGCCGGCATGGGCGGCCCGCACATGGGTCAACCCGTAGAACGAGAGCATGGTGTAGGGAAAGCCGACGCCCAAGCCCACCACCAGGTGCTGCCAAAGCCGGAACCGGCGCCAAGGGTAACGCACGGCAAACGGTGCCACCACCAGCAACGCGGTCCAGTAGCGCAACAGGGTGATATCCGCCGGTTGAAGGTCGGTATGGACGCCGTAGCGCGAAAGAGTTATCCAGCCGGACCAGATGCATACCATGGTCAGCGCGGCCAATACGGGTTTGATCGATTGCATGGCAGCAAGCAATACCCTGGTTGCGCCCCTGCCGCAAGTGTTTCGGCGCGTGTACCACCATGAGGTGGTCCATTGATGCCCGAACCGGGAGATTTACGATGAGCCGACCATCGACAACAGCGGGCACACTGGCTGCCCTGCGCTTCGACAACCGCTTCACCCGCGACTTGCCTGCCGACCCGGAAACCGAGAACCGGCGCCGGCAGGTATTCGACGCCTGTTATTCCCGCGTGCTGCCGGTGCAGACGGCCCGGCCGCGACTGGTGAGCACTTCCCGGGAAGCCGCGACCCTGCTCGATCTTGCCGAGCGCGACTGCCGCACCGAGCTGTTTGCCCGCGTATTTTCCGGCAACCAACTCCTGCCCGGCATGGACCCGCATGCCGCCTGCTACGGTGGCCATCAGTTCGGCAACTGGGCCGGGCAATTGGGCGACGGCCGGGCGATCAACCTGGGCGAGGTCGTGAACAACCACGGCGAACACTGGATGGTGCAGTTAAAAGGGGCCGGGCCGACCCCGTATTCGCGCAACGCCGACGGCCGGGCCGTGCTGCGTTCCTCGTTGCGCGAATTTCTGTGCAGCGAGGCCATGTTCCACCTGGGCGTCCCCACCACCAGAGCGCTCAGCCTGATCCTGACCGGCGATACGGTGGAACGCGACATGTTCTACGACGGCCACCCCGAGGAGGAACCGGGCGCCGTGGTTTGCCGCCTGGCGCCTTCGTTCGTCCGTTTCGGCAATTTCGAAATCCTGGCCGCCCGAGGCGATTTCGGGCTGCTTAGGCAGCTGGCCGATTTCTGCATCCGCACCTTCTTCCCCCATCTGGGCGAACCTGCGCCGGAAATCTACGGCCGCTGGTTCGAGGAAATCTGCCGCGCCACCGCCGCCTTGATGGTACATTGGCTGCGGGTAGGCTTTGTCCACGGGGTCATGAACACCGACAACATGTCGATCCATGGCCTAACCATCGATTACGGTCCCTACGGCTGGCTGGAGAATTACGATCCCACCTGGACCCCCAACACCACCGATGCCAAGGGTCGCCGTTACTGCTTTGGCCGCCAGCCTGCCATCGCCCATTGGAACCTGGCCCGGCTGGCCGATGCCTTCGTGCCACTGATCGGCCATGTCGAACCGTTGGAGCAATCTCTGCGCGATTTCACCGGTTATTTCGAGGATGGCTGGGAAGCGATGATGGCGCAAAAATTGGGGCTCATCGCCTTTGAACCGGATCAAGATCGGCCGCTGTTCCGGGAACTGCTCCGCTTGCTGCCGGAGGTGGAGACCGACATGACCCTGTTTTTCCGGCAACTGGCCCTGGTGCCGGTGGAAGCCCGGATCTCGCCGGAGCGGCGAAGCGCGCCCCTGGAAGAGGTTTATTATCGGCCGGAACAACTGAACCGTGCCTACCGCGACCGATTGGACGCCTGGCTTGAGACTTATGCCGAGCGGGTGCGGCGCGACGGCAGCCCCGACGCCGAACGCAGGCAACGAATGCATGCGGTCAATCCCAAGTACGTGCTGCGCAACTATCTGGCCCAATTGGCCATCGACAAAGTTATGGCAGGAGAGTATTCGTTGGTGGACGAATTGCTGGAGGTGCTGCGCCATCCGTACGACGACCAGCCGGACAAGGAGATGTTTGCCGGCAAACGGCCCGAATGGGCGCGGCACCGGCCGGGCTGTTCGATGCTGTCGTGCAGTTCGTAGCACGATGGCAACGATCTGCCGGTACCCGGTTGCCCAGCCTGACCCACTTTTCCCGTAACGAGCTTATGCACCCCGACGCTTCTTCCTGGCAGGCGGTCTTTTTCGATTTCGATGGCGTGATCGCCGATTCCACCCAGGTCAAGGTCCGTGCCTTTGCCGCCCTGTTCGCCGCCTATGGCGCCGCGGTCCAGGAAGCGGTGGTCCGGTATCACCTGGACAACGGCGGCGTGCCGCGGCAGGAAAAACTTCGCCATTGTTTTTCTGCCCTGGCCGGGCAGGCCCTGACCGAGGCGGAACTTGACCAGGCCGGCCGCACCTTTTCCGACCTGGTTCTGGAGGAAGTGGTGGCCGCACCCTTGATCGCCGGTGCCCTTGCCACCTTGAACCGGCTTAAACAGGCCGGCATCCCGGCCTTTGTCGTTTCCGGCACGCCCGGCGACGAGATGCGGCTGATCGCCGTCCGCAAAGACCTGGCCTCCTTGTTCACCGAAGTCCATGGTTCCCCCCAAGCCAAGCTGGCCATCATCGCCGACATCGTCGCCCGCCATGGCTTTGCTCCCGGCCGCTGCCTGTTCGTTGGCGACGCCATGGCCGATTATCGGGCCGCCGAGGCTCATGCCCTGCATTTTCTCGGGATCGTTCCCGCGGGAAAAAATTCGATTTTTCCAGCCCATGTCCCCACCTCCGCCCACGTCATCCTGGACTGGTAAAGGCTTGGTCCGGCCGCCTCGAACACACGCTCTCGCCACGGCTCCATCTTCGCCTTGACACTCGCAGTTGCATCCTCTATAGACAAATTTCCTTCTCCGCCGAGGCGGTGAACGGGCAAGCCGGCTTTTCCGCCAACTATCGAGCATCGCAAGCCGAATCTGCGCCATTTACCGTTTTTTGCAGCGAGTTCATCCGCATTGTTACCGACCGAGGTCGTCCATGTCCGCACTTGCCGGCAAAGCAGCCGAAAACCTGAAAAAAATACGGGACAGCAAGCCCCTTATCCACAATATCACCAATTTCGTGGCGATGGACACCACCGCCAATGTGCTCCTGGCGTGCGGCGCCTCGCCGGTGATGGCCCATGCCGACAACGAGGTCGAGGAGATGGTCGATCTGGCCGGTGCCCTGGTGCTCAACATCGGCACCCTCAGCGACGATTGGCTGATCACCATGATCAAGGCCGGCCGCCGGGCCTCCACCTTGGGCAAGCCGATCGTGCTCGATCCGGTGGGTGCGGGGGCCACCGCGCTGCGGACCAATGCCGCCAAGGCTATTTTATTCCAGACCTGGGTGAGCGTTGTGCGCGGCAATGCCTCGGAAATTCTGTCGCTGTCCGGACAGGACGGCTCGACCAGAGGGGTCGACACCACCCACTCGGTCGCCGATGCCAGCGACGAGGCCGGCCGGCTGGCCCGCGAATTGGGAACAACCCTGGCCCTTACCGGCGCCACCGACCTGGTGACCGACGGCCGCCGCACCCTGACGATCGAAGGCGGCCATCGACTCATGCCCTATGTCACGGGCACCGGCTGTTCGGCCTCCGCTCTGGTCGGCGCCTTCCTGAGTGTGGACAACGACCCGCTCACCGCCGCTGCCACCGCCTTGGCCTATTACGCCGTTGCCGGAGAGATCGCCGGGACACGGGCCGCCGGCCCCGGCACCTTTGCCATCCATTTGCTCGATGCCCTGTACGCCTTGCGGCCGGATGAACTGGAGGCCCGCTGCCGGATCGCGCCGGGCTGAACGACGCCATCCGTTTAAAGAAAAAAACGAAAACTCAAACCAATACAAAAAAGATCTCATGGAACGGATGCAAACATACCGGCGGGTTTTGACCATTGCCGGCTCAGACAGCGGGGGCGGGGCCGGCATCCAGGCGGACCTGAAAACCATTGCCGCCAACGGCTGCTACGGCATGAGCGTCATTACCGCACTCACCGCGCAGAACACCCTGGGCGTCACCGGCATCCATGCGGTCCCGGTCGAATTCGTTGCCGCCCAGCTGGAAGCGGTCTTGACCGATATCGGGGCGGATGCCATCAAAATCGGCATGCTCTTCTCGCCCGACCTGATCTGCACCGTAGCGGAATGCCTGAAAAAATTCGACTCTTGTCCCGTCGTGCTCGACCCGGTCATGGTGGCGCAGAGCGGCGACAAATTACTGCAGGACGAAGCCATCGACGCCCTCAAGCGGCACCTCATCCCCATGGCGCACCTGCTTACTCCCAACCTGCCGGAAGCCGCGATGCTGCTGGGCAGCGAGCTGGCTTCAGCCGATGATATCGTCCAGGCAACCGTCGAGCTGGCCGCGTTGGGCTGCGCCAACGTGCTGATCAAAGGTGGCCACCTGGAAAACGGCAACAGCGACGACTGCCTGTACCTGGCCGCCGAACGCCGCATGGTGGTCCTGCCGGGCGAGCGAATCGCCACCCGCAACAACCACGGGACCGGCTGTACTTTGTCCTCGGCCATCGCTTCGTTCATCGCCAAGGGAGAGTCCGTCGAGCAGGCGGTCCACTCGGCCAAGGAATACATCACCGGCGCTCTCAGGGCCGGGGCCTCCTATACCATCGGCCACGGCCACGGCCCGGTACACCATTTCTTCCGTTTTTTCTGATCCCGGCCTGCCCGCCAGGCAAACAAGGATTACTGCGACTTCTCCTCGGCTCGAAATCCGAAGCCCTGCAATCGCCCTGCTCTTGAACCGATGCGACCGGGCTCGATGCCCTGTCGACATCGGTTCTTTGAAATCAAAAGGGTAGCGGGATACTTTCTTTCACGTACTTGACCGTCTTCCATAGCACGGCGTCCGAATTTGCCGGCCTGCCTCAAAAACACTTGGCTGCTGGAGCCGAACCATGCCAAAAGCTTGACTTGACAATGATTCACAGCAAGGATATCTATTCCGCTGTACAGATGCACCGTCCGAATATGCTGCGCCCGGACCTCTGAGGCGAACAGCAAAGGAAATCACTACAATTTGTCGGAGTCGAATTATGAAGAGAGTCCTTTTCGGTTTGATCTGTTGCCTGCTTGTTGCCTCCGGATGTGCAATGGATCGAAGCGCGCAAAACAAGATGGTCATCAATGAAGCAAAAAAACTCGATATCACTGCCAGAGAAACTAGCAGGGGCGTGGAGATTAATTTTCCGGAGGTGCTGCTTTTTGATTTTGACAGCGATCAACTGCGGACTGACAGTCAAATTAAAATGCAGGGGGTCGCCACCATCCTCAATAAGCCGGGCATAGACAGCCGCAAACTGGCGGTCGAAGGACATACCGATGGCTTCGGCACCCCTGAGTACAATCTTATGCTTTCCCAACGCCGGGCCGAAAGCGTTGCCCGCTCGCTTGTCTTCAGTGGCGTGGCCAGGGAGCGAATGGAGGTCAAGGGCCTGGGTATGACCGCGCCTATCGCCGCCAATACTCATCCGAACGGAACAGACAACCCCGAGGGACGGGCTCAAAATCGACGAGTAGAGGTCATCGTCGAAAACTGATGCAAGATTCGATTCCCGCGCATCTCAGACACTTTTCACTTGATCGGTTGCCATTTACGTCATCATCGGATCCGGCATTCTTCTACCTGACCAGTGCCGCACGTGATGCGAAAGATCGGCTTGACGCCCAACTTGGACAACATGAGGTTCTTCTCTTCCTGGCCGGTCGGAGCGGCAGCGGCACCTCTGCTCTTCTTCGATATCTAGCCGCCAACGGCCTCGGCGGACGCCAGTGGTACGGTATCGGCCAAACCCGGCAATACGATGATGCTCCCAGCCTGTTGGTTTCGGTTCGCCACGCACTGGAAGCACATGCCACGAGTTGCCGACAGCACGATGTCCGTCAGCCCCACCCACCAGTCATCGCCATCGACCATACGGACGCGCAGAAGCCATTAGATCTGGCCGAGCTCCTGCAATGGCATGCGGTGGCCGCCGTCCAAATCTGTCCCTGTATCCTCCTCTTCGTCGGGACCGAGCCGCTTGCATGCTGCCGCGCCGCAGCCCCGAAAAGCTTTACCAATCGCTATGTGGCCGAAGTTGAGTTACAACCGCTCACCTGCGCAGACACCGATGCGCTCATCAACCACCGACTACGCTGCGCTGGCCACCAAGGCGCGCCCTTGTTCACGTCCGAGGCTGTGGAACAGCTTCACATGCTCTCCGATGCTCTCCCCAGAGACATGCTACATCTTGCTGATATTGCTCTCTACTTCGGGCAACTTCTCGGCTTAACAACGGTCAATGGCGCCTGCATGCATAAGGTGGCCAAATGTGTACCCAACGCCAAGCCTCTTCCCGCATCGCCGCCAATATCGCTTAAACGAACAGATACACCGACTCGGCCGCGATCGAATAGTCGAGCCTTTCACTGGTCAGTCCTTGCGCTTATCCTCTTGATCGGAATTGGGGCCGCCCAGTGGTTGATTCAGGATGCTCCCGAACCTACAATCGCGACGGAGAGCGAAACCGCCGGGACCCCACCGCCACCTCAGCCTCAATCTCCGCAGGAACCACAGCCCCACACACCCTCTTTCGGCCCGGAGGCGAGTCACCCGTACGCAGCTTCATCAGGGTCTCAGGACGAAGTCGCCGCTCTCATCACTAAAGCCGGGGCCAAATTTACCCGCTATTTGGTGCATGATCATGCTGTCAAGCAATTGCAACAACCGGAAAGTTCTCCCGCCTCTGCTCCACCACCGGCCAAAGCAGCACAAACGATCACGGAACTTCTACGTGCCGTGACCGCAGGCGACCGCGACGAGGTGCAGCGCCTCCTCCGTGCCGGTCTTCCGATTGATAGCCGCAACGATTTTGGTGATACGCCCCTGTTGACCGCCGTCTGGCATAGTCGGAAAGAGGTGGTTGACGACTTGCTCAAGTACTCTCCGGCCATCAATTATCGCAACAAGGACGGCTGTACCGCTCTCTTTTTCGCCGCTATCAAGGGTCATGCTGCCATTGCCGCCACCCTGCTCAACCATGGCGCCCAGATCGATTTGGCCGACCGTGATGGCCGCACGCCGCTAATGGCGGCGGCCTGGAATGGGCACACCGAAATCGTCCACCTGTTGTTGACGCACAAGGCCGATCCGAACCGTGCCTCCCATGAGGGCTGGACGGCCCTCATGTTTGCCGCTCTCAATGGCCATAGCAAGATCGGCATGGCCCTTTTGTCCTATGGCGCCAATCCCAACGCCACCAACCGGGACGCCCTCAACAGTCGCCAATTGGCGGAAAAACATGGGCATACCGACTTTCTCGCCCTCTTGCCCTAGGGTAGCGACATGGGAGAACACATAACTCCTGAGGTAATCCCCCCGAAAGATGGTAGTATCTGGAAGTAGAATTTCCCATACTCATCAAGCGGGAGATTTTACATGAAAAAGTCACGATTCACGGATAGCCAGATCCTGGCGATTTTGAAACAGGCCGAAAACGGCGTACCGGTAACGGAACTCTGTCGCCAGCACGGAATGAGCAGCGCGGTTTTTTATAAATGGCGCTCAAAATACGGAGGCATGGACGCCTCGCTGATGGCCCGAATGAAGGAACTGGAGCAGGAAAACGCCCGTTTGTCAGTGGCAGACTAAACAACCACCGACTTGAAGTCGGTGGGTTTGGAATCGCGGACTGAAAGTCCAGCAATACCGGCAGGCTGCGCAGCCGGTTCACGGCTCAACATCGAAACTGTCATGAGGATTTGGTTCAAAATGATGCGAAAGGCACTCCGAGATCATCTCTTTTGTCAGTTCGCCAGCCGTTACGCAAAAATAGTCACGTGCCCAAAAATGCCGACCCAAATAGCGCTTTTTCACGTGGGGAAATTCATTGAAGTCCGGTTAAGGGCTTGCATTTGCAATTTCCGGATTTGCAACTGGCCGTATTGGGTCGGTGTCTCCCCATGCTGCTCGGGATTCATTGAGGATTTGAGTGCGTAACTGGCGGACTCGTCGAATCGAGACCACCTCGCCAAACCGTTCATGGCAATAGATTGCCAGCAAAAGATAAGTGATCAGACCGGCAAGCATCTGCATCATGAGGCCGTGCCGGCTTCTTGAAATAAGGCGGTATACCTTGAGATGCCGTTTCCACCAGCCAAAGAACGTTTCTATCTCCCAGCGCAATTTGTAGATCTCGGCAATCTGCTCAGCGGTGAGATCGAAGCGACTGGTGGCAATCCAATAGGTTTTGCCCTCAACAGTGTAGCCGACCAGGCGCAGCGGGGTTTGAGTCTGATTCACCCCTTCCCGGCCGAGGAGTACCTTGGCGTCGACGATTCCTCCTTCAGCCACGTGAAAGGGCTCAAGGCAGGATTTGACAGTATTCTCCTTGATGCGGGTGACAAAATGTTTGCCCGCTTCCTGGAGGTGATCGAAGTCATGATGGCTTTGGTAGCCCCGGTCGTCGACAGCGGTTTCTCCCGGCTGGAGTATCTGTGCGACAAAGGGACGCTCTTGTTCCTTACCGTTGGTGAGGAAGATTTTACGGGGAATCCCTCGGTTGAGATCAAAACCGATATGGGTTTTGGCCTTTTTGGCACTTTTGCGATAATCAGCCCATTCCATGGACAGGACAGCGTCAATCAATGAACCGTCGATGGCTACCAGACTGCCCAATTCCGGGTGCCTGTCGGGCAGGATATTACTGGCCTGTTGCTGCAGGGCCTCAAAAACGAGCTGAAACTGTTCAAGACCTCGGTCGTTCATGGCTTCGAAGAAAGAACTCTTGGCAATACCTTTCTTTGGAGCTGTCATCGGCAACTAAAAACTGACCCACTTTCATAAGTTATCGGCAAATAGGAATTGACCCACCGCCTGTTCAATTTTCTATTTGTACCGCACTCAATTGATGGCCAAGAACACCGGCTTTTCGTTTCTCCTTGAGTCGATAACTGTCACCCCTGATCTGGATGACATGGGC
>NZ_JAVBRQ010000003.1:0-75884 GCF_031547805.1 Desulfobulbus sp. | reverse complement strand
TTGTTGCTTTTGGTCGGGGCGGCATGCGACGCGTAAGCCACACCTCTGGTGTCAACTATGATGTTGTTTTGCAGAGTTGTTGTGCCAGCCGTTTGGAATTGGTTTTCAGCTGCATAGCCATACACCGTGTTATTGAAAATTTTAAAAGAAGCGGTGTTGGCTTCGATCCTGAATGCGGCCGCCGGTTGCGCATATACCCCGCCTGGGGGCGAATAGGACGGGTCGAGTACGATCAGATTGTTATAGACATTGTACGATGCAGGATATGCCGCGTTCAAATTGATGGCGTTTCCAGCGAAGTTGTGGATTACGTTGTCGTGAATGTTGAATGTTCCTCTCCATCCCACCCCTGGATTTTGATCGTATATGTGGATACCCTGGTATGCGGTGTTGTTGTGGAAATACGACCACCCTATCTCGTACGCCTCCGCTTGATGTGGCGATCGATTCGAGATGTACAGCACGTGGTGGAAGTTGTTTGCCCCAGTTCGATCACCGTAATCGTGGATTTCGGCACCAAGGATTCGGTGTCCGCTGCATGCCGTAGCATCGGCCAGCTCGGTGCAGTTGCCGCCGATGGCACCGGAATACTGGTTGGCACTAGGCAAATTCCCCGTCAAATCAAGCCCTATGTAGCGGGCATAGCCAAAAATGGAGAGTGCCGTAAATCCGGTGTCTATCGATAGTTTTGAGAAAGTCCAAAAATTGTTGGCAACACCGCCCGAAACATTGTTGTGGATTGTGGCTGTGCCGTACTCTGTGGGCGTTGAACACGCCACTGTCGTGCCAGGATAGGCAACCAACGCTGTTTTGGTCGTTGCTGTGCCGGTGATCTTTGATGATGCGCCCACATCGACCTCGGAGGAGGCGCCCACACCCACGGAGTAGACGATGTCTCCGGGGACAATTTTGGCGCCGGAAACGGCAAAGGACAGGGATGCCCACGGGGTGTTCCACAACCCGGTTCCGGTGTTGTCTCCTCCTGTTTTTATGAAGCGGATATTCCCTGGGCGCACGAAGAAAGGCAGGGTATTGGAATCCACCCCATTGTGCCGCACCCTGATCGTTGTCGCCCCATCGGGGGCTCCTGTCGGGATGGCAAAGGCGATCTCTTGCATTTTGTGGTAGGTGTACAGATCGGCTGGTCCACCCGGCAGTTGGCCATCTGCGTTCTTCCAGTAATAAATTGCCGTTGCTTCGGCCTCTCCGACATACACTCTGCCGGCACCTTGGCTCGCCCCCAGGTTGTTGCCCCAAATCGTTACAATCGCTCCACTGCCTTTGCCGTCCGTGTTGCCCGTTTTCGGGCCAGAATCGAGATCGGAAAAGGCGAGACGTGGTGCTAACGCCCACGCTGCTGCCGGAAAAACCAAAATGCACAGAATCGCTATCAATCGCATGACACCACCATCCAAAATTCCACCACATTTTGCTCATTGACGCCTTGCGCCAGCGCCCCGGAATCCAGGTCGCTACGGAAGCCAAAGCTGTTGCCCGCTATCTCTTGAGCAGTCCAGTTGCTGCCGGATGGCCCCACCGCATAGTCTTGCGTGATCTCGGTTACCGTCGTGCCTATGCTAACAGTGCTGCTTGTGTGGTTGGTTGCGTTGTAATATGCGTTTAGCCGTAGCTTGCGGGGGACCGCTGCACTGCCGATCATCACCCCTCTGGCGTGCAAGGTGATTTTGCTGATTGTGCTCGTGCAAGCCGGCTCTTGAAAGCTAAATCGCTGCGACATATCGCCCGCATATGTCCGCATGCCCGTCGCGTCCGCCGCATCGGCGACCTGCTGATAGCCATTTGCGTCAGCAATGCCTGTGGCGTTGTTGATCCAATTGTTGCCCCCGGTTTGCGCTATGGGCCGCAGGAGCTGTGTGTTCGAGCCAGGACGGGGGGTGAATGTGCCTGAAATTCGTGTCACTCCATCGACCCCGGCAAAATTGAGAGTGTGGCTCGAGGTGTTGATCCAGACGCTCCCCGCCACCGGATCGACCGGGTCGCTTGCGACCTGCGTA
This sequence comes from Desulfobulbus sp., assembly GCF_031547805.1. GTDB lineage: Bacteria > Desulfobacterota > Desulfobulbia > Desulfobulbales > Desulfobulbaceae > Desulfobulbus. The sequence goes on along the minus strand of NZ_JAVBRQ010000003.1, from coordinate 73,869 downwards.
ATGCTTGCGCCACTCCCTCCGGCGGGCAAATCATGTACACCGACTGTGCCGACAGCATTGGTGCCGTAGTACTTGCTGGCTCCCGAAATACCGGCAGCAGTGGTCAAACTGGCGCTGGCAGGCTGGTATGCCCCGCTCAGCACGCCAATCGTAGCTGTGCCGCCGGACTCCGTAATCGTGATGCCGGTGCCGGCGGTAATGTTGATGCCGTTGTCATAGGCCGTGCCCAAGGCCTGGATGGCGCCATGCATGGTCGTTTGTCCGGAGAGTGCCGTCCCGGTCCACGATCCGGTCAAGTCGCCCCCGACCGCCTCGCATGCAACAGATCCATCAACCGCAACGCTATTGATGGCCGCTCCGGGTAAACATCCGCCCCCGATCCGCCGCTGTACGTATGTCGCATCGATACTCACCGTCCCATCGGTTGACAGGGAGATTCCGTCGCCCTGGAGGACGCCACCACCATGGGTCCCGGCGGGCAACTGGCTCGCCGGCACCTTGCCGTCGGCACCCAGGGAGGCGTAGCCGTTGGCCACGCCTCTTTTTGCTGCATCCTCCGGGGTGAACCCCAGTGCATTCTGTTTGCCCGACCAGATGGCTTTTTCCGCGTCAGTGGTCAAGCGATGGCTGGCATCGTCGGTCAGTTGGGACAGCGCGGTGGGGATGGTCGGCTTGTCCGTCAAATCGTTGTAGCTGGTGACCCCGCCACCACCGGTGCCGGCGGGCAATTGGCTGGATGGCACCTTACCGGTGCCATCCAGGCCGGCGTAGCCGTTAGCCACGCCCTTGTTAGCCGGATTTTCCGGCATGTATCCCAGGAAGTCTTGCTTGGCGGTCAGGTCGGATTTGCGAGCGATAGAGAGCGGCAGGTACTCATCGTCGACCTTGCCGTCCTTGTTCTTGTCTAAATCGACGACTGCAAACGCCGGCGCCGCGTAGAGCCACAACAACAATGTGATAATGAGGTGAGGGCCGATAACGCGGCCCATGTTGCCCGTGGTGTAGGTCGACATCCGTCTCGCCCCCGGTGATGGTGGTTGCAAACCTCGAAAAGGGGCGGGGTGTGAGCCCGCCCCCATCGAAAGGAGGTAACAGGCGGCTGACTACCTGTTGTGGGGATATGTACTTGATTGCGGGAGCGTCGAAGAGCCGTAACGTTACGGAACAAAAAAGGGGAGGCTGGATAGCCTCCCCCTGGGAAACCGGCACCGATCGGTGCCGGGATACTGGGTGTTTAATGGATCGTTAAGGTTTGGTCAAGGCCGCTGTTTTCTGTTCGACCTGCCGGGCATAATAGTCCACATAGTAGCGAATGAAACCGGCCCTGAGATTATCGGTGGCGATAACGTAGAGCACCTTGGAGAAGAGCGTGTATTCACTCTTCGGCACCCATATAGAAACTTGGCCTCGGTGCTTTTGGGGAGGGCAGGGATTCACATCGGGCCGAATGGGGATGATCTTGGCGTGGGGGTCGCTGTGCATGGCTTACCTCCCCTCGATCGCGCCGATGGGGAAGAGTTGCAGCTGCCGCCCCTGTTGCGCCGAAATGCCGTAGGGGACCGGTAAGGCCCATTTGTGATACAGGTCGGCCGGGGCCATGCGGCGCCGTTCGCGCTCCGTCCTCGGGCAAAGCAGGCCGCAGCGGACCATGGCTTGCATCTGCCGCCGCAGGCCGGCCTGGCTCAGCTTGACCAGGGTGGCGATCTCCTTGTTGGAGAGGCCCAGCCGATGGTACTTGCGGATATTGTTCCACAGCGGCAGCCGGGCCAGCAGTTGGCACTGCATCTCCCAGATGACCTCTTTGGTGTCGCGCTCGCACCGCTCGCATTGCTGCCAGGAGGGATCGTGCCAGACCTGGGCTGGTGCGGCGGCCGGGCTGGCGTAGGCGCCGGTTTTGCGGATAGTGGGGAGGACTTCTTCGAATATCCATTTCTCGAATCGTTGCGCCGATGGAAGCTGTGAACCAACGATCAAGCGGTAGACGTCTGGCTCATGTATCAATCGAAATTCTTGAATACCTCCAGGTGATTGAAGGGGGCCTCGTTTCAGGGCCCCCTTGCAATGTCTTGCTATAGCGTTCTTCGGGCGTTTGTACCCCAGGGCGCCGGCGACGTCGACGGCGACGAACAAGGGCGCGCCGTTTTCGATGACGGTACGCACCTGTTTTGACTCAAACTGGAAAATGGAAGTTGTGGTACTGGTCATGGCGTTACCTCCTTGGATAGGATTTTGAAACCCTGCCGCGCTGCCAAACGCAAAAAGGGCGGACATTGTACGGGTTGGCAGACCGGCCCAAGGAACCGGCAGGGGTTGCCCCCTCCCGCACAACGCCGCCCAAAGAAGAGAGCTTCGCCATGCACTGGACGCAAAAAAACCGCCGAATCAAAAGAATGGCGGTGCGTCCGCCTTGGGAATCGGGCTGCCAAGCCCGTGCAACCGTTTTTTGCGGCTGCGCGGGTAGCATTGCTTAAAAACGCCCCTATGTCAATAATTTTATCCGGCACCCTTCAGTCATCCACAATCATGTGATACGATCGATACTGATCACGTTTTGCTCACAAACCTCAACCCTAAAAGTACCAACAGCATACGGCAAAATATCTCGTTGTTGCCGTATGTTATTTTAAGGAAGACAATATGAGAACACGCTTTGGCCAATTATCCGTGAGATATAGTGCGCGCGGCATACCAACCTACTTTCTCGAACTTTGGCACGACGGATTAAAAAAACACCGAGTCATTCGCGGTGATTCTAGTTCCATAATCGAATCAAAGGCGAACCTACAGGCAGAAGAATGGAACCAGCGTTGGGCTGTTGTTAATGCCCGCGAGCAAGATCGCTCGAAGAAAGCGCTCGAAAAACGGCAACAAGCTGAACAAAAAATACTTGCAAGCGAGCGAACTGCCGATGCCCAACAAGCATTGGACGAACTTTCTTCAATCCTGAAGGCAACATTAAGCGTAAACGATGCCATTGATTGGGAAACTCTTAAAGACAAGACTCCGTTTCCAGAAAGGAAGCCTGTTTTCCAATCATTGCCACCCAAGCCCACGTTGCCGCCTATACCGGACAAGCCAAGTTTTCTCGAATCAAAATACATTCCTTCGTTTGGCCTTCTCGATAGATTGTTTTCATCACGAAAAGATCGCCTCATATCTGAAAAACAAGCGTTGTTCCAATCAGACCTCAAAGCGTGGCAGGAGTCAGTGGGCAATATTCAGCGAACACATGATGACGCCGTCGTTGTTCATGAAAAATCAGTTGAGTCAATGCGCCAACAGCACGAAAAACAAAGAGTGGAATGGTCTGCACGCCGCGATGCGTATATCGGCAAAAAAGCCGACGAGCATGCCGCTATCGATACGAAACGGCTTGCCTACGAATCGAATGATCAGGAAGCAATCGTGGAGTATTGCGACCTTGTTCTTTCTTCCTCCATCTATCCGGATTGTTTCCCGCAAGAGTTTGACCTCGACTATGACCAGGCTGCCAAAACACTCATCGTGGACTACAAATTGCCTGCGCCGGACGACCTTCCTCGATTGAAAGGAGTTAAGTACATCGCCAGTCGCGACGAGTTCGAGGAACAGTATATCAACGACGCCCAACTGTCGAAACTCTATGATAACGTGCTCTATCAGGTTGCTCTTCGCACTGTTCACGAGTTGTTCGAAGCTGATGTCATATCTGCAATAGATGCGGTTGTCTTTAACGGTATCGTCACTGCTGTCGATCGCACGACAGGAAAACCGACCACGTCTTGTGTGCTTTCCCTGCGAGCTAACCACTCCGAGTTCCTTGAAATCAACCTCGCCCAAGTTGACCCCAAGGCATGCTTCAAGGCGCTCAAAGGTGTCGGCAGTTCCAAGCTCCATGGATTGTCACCTGTTCCCCCAATTATGCCGCTTCGGCGTGAAGATGGCCGTTTTGTTTCGGCATATGAAGTCGCCAGCACACTCGACGGAAGCGTCAATCTGGCAAGCATGGATTGGGAAGACTTCGAGCATCTCGTCCGCGAGGTTTTCGAGAGGGAATTCTCATCTTCTGGCGGAGAGGTCAAAGTAACCAAAGCAAGCCGCGATGGCGGCGTTGATGCCATCGCTTTCGATCCCGATCCCATCAGGGGCGGGAAGATCGTTATACAAGCCAAGCGATATACAAATACGGTCGGAGTTGGTGCTGTTCGTGACCTCTATGGGACCGTCTTGAACGAAGGTGCAACAAAAGGAATACTTGTGACAACTTCTGATTACGGACCTGATTCTTACGCTTTTGCCAACGGCAAACCCCTCGTTCTTCTCAGTGGTGCGAATTTGTTACATATGCTGGAAAAACACGGGCATCGGGCAAGAATTGATTTACAGGAGGCCAAGGCGTCGGCAGTATAATGCACGCTAGGGTCAAAATAACCTCAACTGCTTCTCTTCCAGGGCCTTTTGCCCGGTTGACGGCTGAGCCAGGATCTTCTCGATGCTGGACTGGCTCAGCCGCCACATCCAAGCCAGTTCGCGGATGGTTATTCCGCCACGGTCATACATGGCTATGATTTGATCGTTCCGCCATGACAGCATCAATTTGTCCATCTTGTGGATGTATACGGGGCCACCACCTACTCGTTGCGCCAGGGCTAGTGTGATCAGCACACCGAGACCGGGAAAGTCCATTTCCATGGCCCTGGCGATCACCTGCATGTGGCCGGGCAGCTCGTCGATCGGCGGCCGGTACTGCTCGGGCAATCCGGTGAGCTGATTATCCAACATCCACGCCCTCGCGTTTGGCCATGCTTTTCAAGGTTTCGATGATTACCGATCTCTCAGCCGGGATACAAAACCGCAGATGATCCTTGCCGGGATGATCTGCGGTTTTGGTCATCCGCTTGCAAAAGCTCATGAGGGCCTTGTCCGAGCCGTCCCTGATCACACCCGCCTGATGCAGGGTGATCCACAGGGCCTGGATCTTTTTCGATTGCCTGTCGTCTTGTATCCCTTGGCTCACTCCTGGCAACCAGCCCTGTGGCTCCCATCCCATACTCTGAAAAATGCGGATCAGCTGGTTGGCTTGGACAAGCGACAATTCTGTACAGGACTTTTTCCGGAACTTTTCGCGGAGGATCTTCCGATATTCGGCATCGGAAAGCCCAAGCTGTCCTTGGGCCACTTTGATTTTAGATATCATCTTTCTGGGCAGCGCCATGGTCACCTCCTTGCTCTTGCGCTAAAACTTTGCGCATGATTTCGCTCATCCCCTCGGGATTGGCCGCTTGCCTGATCACCCGCTGGGTACCGTCAACCTCGGCCTGGCGGTGAGCTTGTTCCTGACGAGCGTCGGCCTGATCGGCCAACTGGTAGACGATGGTCCGCAGGTAGTTGTGGTTTTTCATCGGTAGCGTCAACGTGGCTGCTTGCTCCATCATCCGCTCCATGCCCATGGCCCACAGCGATGGCGGGCAGGGACGGTCGATCTTGCCTTGCTGCGCCACATACCCCTTGGCTACCAACTCCACCATCTCCCGTGTCAGCCTGATGATTTTGGAGTCCGAGCACGTACAGCCGCTTTTTGGGCGGAATAGGGCAAGATATTTGTAAAACGGTTGCTGGACCACTTGCGGCAGTTTGATGTATTCCGGCAACAATTCCCCATTTCCAGCAGCGCTGATAAAGCTGGATACCGGAGCACGATACCCACAGATCACGCATTTCCCGTCAGTTGGCGGCATTTTAAAACTCGCAAGTATTCCTGGCGGCGCCGGTATTTTCCGTGGCGGACAGGTGGGCCAGATCCCCGAGCGGTATGTGCGGCAAAAAGTCGGGATCGGAATAGGCGAGCACGGTCCTATATGTTTTCATGGGTCCGTCCAACCTGCTTCGCCGCCGACCGCCTGAATGAACAGGCCGGGCGAGTAGCGTTTCCGGGATGCAGCTAGGCCGCCCTTCCTTTGTCCATCGATGATAAAGGGTACCACGGCTTAAGCCGTGATCACGCGCCAGATCCTCTATGGTGGTTGTCTTGCCCTGAAACGTGATTGCTATTTTCATGTTTCCTCCTGTTTTGGCTGCTCATCAGATCCGGAGCACCACCTCCGAATGACCCCGGCCCGGCCGGGGTTTCGCTGTGTTATTCTTCGATCTCCTCGAGATTGAACACCTCCACTTGCGCGCTGCGTATATCGCATGGTAGCCAGGCTGATCGGAGCGCCTCTTTGGCTTTTATCTCGGCATCCTGCCCATCGGCGACGATGAACTCTGTCTCAACATGCACAGTTAAATAGCCTTCAGCGTAGTATTTCATTGCCCCTCCCTCGGGCTGTATGCCCATGACATCTCACCCAGCCTGATACTGTCCTCGCAGTCCGGGCATAAACTGGTTTCCGGCGGCTGCCAGTAATCGGGTGCGATCTCTTCTCCGCATCCGGCGCAGATGCAGGATGTGAATCTTTTGCGCAGACTGTCTCGCGATTGTTTTAACTGTTCCAACGTGCTCATCTCACACCCCTGAAAAATCGAGACAAATCTGTTGATAACGGCCCTGCTCGTCGCGTTCGTAAAACCGGTGGTACACGCACGATCCGGTGATGGTGATGGCGGCGCCGATGGCATCCATGGCCTGCTGCCAGATAGAGTGCTCGATCTTCAGCTTGCGCAGGGCCAGGATGCGCTTGGTGTTGATTTTCCCTTTTTTGTCCACCTGAAAAGCATCGTCGATCACCGCCCGGACATTGGGGTTGGAATCTTTTGTCCACTCCCGCAGGCACCGATCGATCAGCAGCTTGGCCGCCTGGAGCCGTTCGTCGAACTCGATCCGCTCGGCAACGTCGCGGGTTACCCGGAAGCGGCCGTCAAAACTGGTCAGCGTGATATTGCCCTTGGCGCCGCCCATCTTGACGCCGTATTTCTCGGCGGAAAGGTCGAGGAAGGCATCCATATCCCCACTGATTCGATCTTTGAAGTCAGCCAGTTCGTCTTCTTTTTCCCGGGCCATTTGTACGGCCCGCAGGACGAACTCGTCTCGCATCAAATCCACTTCCTCGATCTGCTCGACCGGTACCAGGTGGCCAAGCGCGTTGCGCATGTATCCTTCGGGGATGTTTTCGGTGCTCATGCTGCCTCTCCGGTAACAGATTCGCCTACGCCCATCTGGGCGGCATAATCGTTCATGCGCAGGAATTTCCTGACTTTATCGAATACCAGCTCGCCGGCGTAGCCGATGCTGGCCCGCTGGTGATCATCCAGATCAGGTCCACACTCGCTGATTAACTCTCCCGCTCGGATCAACTGGTCAAGCACGTCCTGCCGGCACGCCTCAAGTGCGGCTTGGTTGCACATTTTTCGTTGGAGCTGTTGCGTCACGTCCCATATCTGATTCAGTGCGGCTTGGACGTCAGGCTCCTGGCCGGCAAGCGATGCTTTCAGGTGACTGGCCGTTTTTACTATGCCGTCCAATTTTTCCAGGGTTGCTACTCGTTCGATGCTGGTCATGTGTATCTCCTTTGCTTGCGGCTCCGGCTTGCAGGGTGTACCCTGAAGATGGAGCCTTTTTAGGGTTGAGGTTTCTAGGCTCTGCTCTGGCCGAAGGAGGCTGCCACCTTCTTCGGCCGTCTTTTTGCCATCTTCCTTTTGCCGGCCAACTTCGCCAGGCTCTCGATCCGCAGCTCTCGCGGCCGCTTCTTCCCCTGGCAGGTGTCGCACCAGGTGTGTTTATAGTGGTGCTGCTCATCCCACCCCGCCCGGTCCTGCTCCCGACACTTCTCGCAGGCCGCCTGGAACCCCTCCAGGGTCATGGTGGTGGGTAGGCCGTTGGTCACCGGGCAAATCTTGACGGCCCGCAACCTTTTGTTGACCTCGGCGTGATCGCCTATTCCGCTGCGTCCCATCCCGCTCAATCCTTTTTTCATGCCGCCTCCATTGTTAAAGTCCGTTAACTGCTCCTTAACTTGCACTTCAAACACGCTTTCCGCTGGCGGATCATGCTGGCATTGCTTCCCTTTACCCCCAGCGTCTTCGCCTTGTTCCACAGCTCGGCGCATTTTCCCGGTTCGATTTCGCCCAGGACCGGGCACGAAACCTTGCCGTCACGGCCATAGATCTTCATCACCCGCGCCTGCATCTGCTCGGTGCTGGCCGGGTACTTCCCGGAGAGCAGGAGCGATATGGTCGCCGGGGAGACAGCCATTTCCCTTGCCACCTCGGCACGGCCGACTATCTCGGTCCGTTGTCGCAATATTTGCAGCCATCCATTTTCCATGGACATGCCTCCAGCGGAATCTTTCACCGCTTGTTCCTTGATTTTCGGCCGCTTCAACTCGTCGGAAGCCAGGTTGTACCGCAGCTGCCGGCCGGTCAGGCCCACAACCCTGATGTACCCATCCCGCACCAGCAGCTTGGTGTAATCGTCAACGCTTCCCCTGGACGCTCCCGTCAACCGGACCAGATCCGATCGGGTGAATCCTCTTTGCAACCGCTTGATGGCCCGCCAGATCCTGTCGCGGCCGGTGTCTTTTTTCGGCCTTTTGGTAGGACGATCCGTCAGATCGCGGACGACCTCCCAGGTCGGGTTCTGAATATGAGGCCCCGGCTCGGCGTATCTCTTGGCCTTCTTGTTATCCGCGATCTCCTGCAGGTACCCTTCGCAGGCCAGCTTGTCCAAAACCCGCAGCACCGGCTTGCGCTCAAGCTCAACCCCGGCGGTCACCTGATCCAGGGTCACCTTTTTGCGTCCGCAGGTGAGCAGATACAGGACAACAGGGTCGAGCACGGTCATCCTTGCCGCTCCTTCTCCAGGTATGCCTCCAGATGGGCCGCCGACACCTCTTCCAGGCGATTGAGCCCGGCGATCCGTTCGGCCCGTTCCAACCAGGTGGTGGTCATCCGCAGGCGCCCTTTGCCGTGCAGGTGAATGAAGGCGATCGCGTCATCGGACAAAGTTGTCTCGCACACCTGGCCCGCATAATTGGCGATCTCGACCTGGCTAAACAGCTCGAATCGAACCCTGACCGTGATCCGGTCGATCAGGTGCGGGTAATTCTTGAGTTTCTTCTCCAGGTCATCCATCCCCATCAGGATGATCGGTGCGTTGGTCATGTCGCTGATGTCGCGCACCGTCTCAATGATGCCGCTGTCAACCAGGTAGTCGGTCTCGTCGATGATGATCGGTTTCGACTGCTCGTCGAGGATGCTCAGTAGCTGCTCGAAGATGTCGGCCGATCGGTATTTTGGGGCCTCTTCGAGGGCCGAGACGATGTTGGCCAGCAATTCGCGGCGAGTGGTGCCGTCCGTGGCCCGAACATAGGGGATGGCGTGATTGGTGTAGTACCAGTCGCCGATTTCGGTCTTGCCGGTCCCGTAGGGTCCATACACCAGCATGATGCCGATCCGCCCCTTGACGGGGCGCCGCAGCACCTCCAGGCCGGCCATGAACCGCCGCACGTTTTGCGTCATTGCAAAAGCGTCGATCATTGGTTATTTTTCCTCCACATTTAGAGCTTCATCCCTTGGGCCGGGACTGTTGGCGCAGTTCCGGCCCTCCTTTTTCCATCAGCCCTCGGCGATGTCTGCCCCGGCGACTCCGTATTTTTCCCGCAGATCTCCCTCCAGCAGCAGGTACCCCTTGCCGGTGGCGTCGTTGGTGTAGAAATCGGTCAGGAAATCGTATTCCCACTTGGTCAGCGGTCGGCGCTCCTTGCGTACCGAGGTCAAAATGTCCAGGTAACGGTCGGACTTGCAGGTGATCAGCTTGACCACTTTCTGTTCCTTGGCCGGCGTTGGCGGAGCCGGTTCGGTCAACACGATCTCGACATCCCGCAGTTTCTGCGCCATCTCGTCTTGCCGTCCCCGCGTCCGGTCGACCGCCGCCACCGCCTTGGCCGCCTCGGCCAGCATGGGCGTGGTGTATTCTTCCGCCTTGCGCGGGAACTCGATCAAGCCGGCCACTTCGGATTTGCGGAAGTTCACGTACTCCTTGTACGCTTCCCTGGTCGCCTCTTGCTTGACCGCCTTGCGGAGTTTTTTGACCTCTTCCCGCATGATTTTGTCTTGATGCTTCCTGGATGCAGTGGCGAACCGGGCCGAATCGATGCCGTACCATTGGGGATCGATCGCCGCGCAGAGGAACGACCGTTCGCCTCGCTCGCCGTAGAGGTAGACGAAGGCCGTGCCCATGTCGGCCGGATCGAGCAGGACCAGCGCCTTCTTGCCGACGTGCTCCGCGAACGCATCCGACTTGTAGAAACGGCCCTCGACATCGATGCCCTTCTTCTGGATGGTTCTTCTGCCCCCGTCTTTCGGCGCCGGCATCAACAGCATGTCCAGCACCCGCAGATCCGAGGTGATCCTGCGGATGGGGTGCTGCCAGCTCCGCACCATGTCGATCGGCTTCTTGCCGTCCAGGCCGCTGTGCGGATCGTGCTGGTAGACGAACTCGGTCCACTCGTTGCAAAACTTCTGCAGCGCCTCGGCGGTCATGTTCACCTCGACCGGGGCGCTGTCCTTGTTCATCACCCGGTCGGCAAAGCTGCGTCTGGCTTCTATGGCCTTGCGTTCCGGTACGTTGTGGCCGATAAAGTTCGGCATCAGTTCCACCAGGCCATGCAAAAAGGTCCGGAATGCCCGCTCGATATGCGGTTTTTCCTGACCCTGGAATGGCGTGCAATATTCCCGTTCGACCTCCAGGCTGTCTAACACCCTGGCCACATGGGCTGACCGGTAATCCTGGCCGTTGTCGATTTTCAATGTCTCGGGCACGCCCCATTCGATGATGCAGTGCCGCAGCAAGGCAACCACCGACGCCGCTTTCGAGGTCTTGGAGACCAAAAACCGCAACCGCCGGGTGTACACGTCGATCACCCCGATAATCGAGTGCCTGCCGTCGGCCAGCATCACATCGGCGGGCGTCGAATCGGCCTCCCACAGCTGGTTCAACCGTTCGACCCGCTCACTGGCCGAACCGAACGAGAGCGCTTTCTTGTTCTTCCATTCGTCCGGGTTGGTGTAGTACAGCCACAGGTTCTCGTTGTTCTTGATCCAATTGGCCCGGAACCTGCCGATCGCCGCTGATGAGGGGATCTCCCGGCCGAACTTGCCTATCAGGATTCTGCGGATGTTGACCGAGCTGGTGTTCGGGTTCAGGCACATGGCGTTGATCACCATGTCCTGCTGCTCGGTGGTCAGGGCGGTTTGGCCGCGTTTCGGGTTGTGGTAAGCAAAGGCCAGGCCGGGCAGGCCGTAGCGGCTGTACGCCTCGGCAATGCGCCGCAAGGTGGAATAACTGGTGGTGTCGCCGATGATTTGGCGCACGTTTTCAGGCACTTTGATTTTGCCGGAATTGTAGGCGGCGACAAACGCCTGGTCCGCCTTTTTGCTCCGCTGCGCGTAGCGCGGGATTCCGAACCCGGCCGCCTGCACGAAGCCGTCGCAGAGTTCGAGCAGTTCGTGCCGGGCCGCCGCCTCTTGGCGCCGCTGTTCGGGCAGCTGGTCGAAAGCCATTTGGTTCTGCTCTTTGGCGATCAGGTCCCGTTCCTTTTCCTCGGCCCGTGCGGCCTTGATTTCCCTGGCCGCTTCGGCGCCGATCGCCTCGGCAATCCCGTCCGGTTCGGCGTATCCGGCCGCGACGCGGGCCGTGGCCACTGCCACGCGGTATTCTTCGGGGAGCAGGGTGGCGGGGTAATGCTTTTCCGGCCCGGTCGGCCCTTTCTTCCACACAAAGACCTTGCCGAGGCCGTCGAGATTGAGTTGGACGGCTCTCTTGCTCAAGCCTGTTGCCTCGGCGATCTCCCTTGCGGTCACTGTCCCTTTCACGATGCTCCCCCTGCGCCCGTCAGCCTTTCAGCGTGTCCAGCAAATCCTCGAGCAAGTCGATGATGGTTCTCTTCCCGACCGCCTGCCAATCCTCGCCGTTCTGGTCCTGCACCACCTGCAGCAGGGCCATGTAGGTGGTCTTCACCAGGGGTGGCAGCTCCACCGTCTTGTTGGCGCGATCGGCATGTTTCTTGATCTGGTCGTCAGTCGTCTTGCGTTCGATATCCAGGATCACCTGGATAATGAAGCTGGCGGTGATTTTCGCTCCCGTGACGCTGGCCTTGTCCAATACCCGCAGCCAGATCTCGCGTTGTTTTTCAGGAGTGAAGAGGGTGAGAGGCCGGGCTTGGGCCTCGTTTTTGGGGAGGAGGGTTTCGGTGGTTTGTGTACCATGGTTCACTTTTTCGGAAAGTAACCAATTGGTTACTTTTTCATCCTGTGACCCTTGGTTGGGCAAGGTCTCCCCCAGGAGTCCTTTCAGATTTACATACACGTCTGCGGCCTCTATCAGCCTGTATCCGTGTTGCTTTGTCATATCCCATTCGCGCAGCAAGTAATCCTCGAAAACCGGATAGTTAATCCGGTAGAGGCGCTGCTCCCGGATCTCTTTTAGTGCCAGGCCGACCGGGACAAACCCTTTCATCTGGGCGTCGATCACGGCCTCCAGTTCGGCCAGCAGCTTCTCTTCTCTCTGCGACAGAGGTTGTTCGGGATTATTCAGCAGCGGGTGCATTGTCAGAGTCCTTTATGGGGGATTGGTTGGTAGATTCCTGTTTGAGCGGCTCGATCAGCTCCCGCATGGCCTTGGCCTGCCGGGCCAGTTGTTGCCTGGCGAACTCTTCATTGGTCATCATTGTTGCGTCTCCGTCATGTCTTCGGGCAGGGCCAAGTATTTGGCCGGGCACCCCTTGTTCAGCAGGTACTGCAGAACCTTCCGGTTGTGCCGTATTCCTCGCAGAGTTTTATTGACATAGCTCTGCTCTTCTCCGGTCTCCCGGACAATGTCACACTCCCGCAATCTCTTGCGCAGCATCCAAACCTTTAAGGATGTGACATTCCTTTCTTTCAAATCTCATCCTCCAATTTCAGCTTTCAGCTTCTTCATCATCGCCTGTTTCCGCTTTACTTCCTGATCCAGCTCGGCAATGCGCAGCAGTTTGTCTTGCTGCGCGTCAATCACCCGGCCGCCCAAAGGGGCAACTATTGCTTGTATGGGGTCCAGGCTATTCACGGCAGAGCAAAACACCGACATAGCCTTGACTGGGATTACCCGTTCCTGATCTTCGGGATTCAACCACTTCTCCAAGGTATCCAGCGTCAACTTGTGGCCGGTTCCTTTCACCAGCCGAACCCCATAACGGTCGGCCAAGTGGTTGATCCGGTCGCACAGCTCCTCACGGGATAAACCGGTTTCCTTGGCTGCCTTGGCCATAGCGACCTTCAGGTCCCGCAACACGTTGAGTGTCGGGATGGAGGTGAAAAGGCCAAGCTGGGTGACCATTATGGCTCCCTTTTGTGCAGTAGTTCCGCAAGTTTCACGGCCTGTTCCAGCGTGAAAAAGGTGTATTTGTAGTTCGACCTGCCGAACCATCGACCATCGACACGCAGCCGGTAATACTGGCTCCAGTATTCTCGAGTGCGCAGCGGTGGGTGAGGGTGCATGGTCCGTTTGTGTGGGTTCCAGCTGTGCCGCCACTGCTCAGCTTTATACAGTTCAATTCTCAGTGGTTTTTTGCCCTGTGTGGCGGCATTCCCCCACCGCCACACAAGGTCCGGCATCCTGATTTCACTCATTCAATTGGCCTGTTGTTCTGGTAAAAATTCCTCCTTGTGCTACTTTGATGGACGGAACAATCCAGACAAGGAGCCATTTCACACAAGGAGGAAATCATGGAAAAAGAGGTCGCAACGTCACTCATTGCTGCGGGTGCCGCTCTCTCCGGCGTCGCTGTTTCGCAGTTGGGCAACATCGTCCGGACATTGTTCGATAGAAGCAACGAACGAACCGCGCTATTGCGGACAAAGCTTGAAGAACTGGCGGACAATCTTCACAAGACAACGGAGTGGTTTGATGAGTTGACGAAGGCTGTTTCTGAGAAGGATGCTCGCCGCGTATCATCAAACGGACAAAATCAGCCTGTTGCTTTGTCAAGCGAGGCTCGCCGCGTTTATGTGCTTTCATTGCTGTACTTTCCTTCAATGCAGGAAGAGGCAAAGACATTGCTCAATTCGACCTATGCTTTCTATCAACTCATGATGCATCCCAAAAACATCACTCAGGAAGAACTGGGAGATTCCACCGAAAAATTCAGTACCTCTAAAAAATCTCTAGACGATCTCATCATCATGGAGGCTCAGAAAATTACCTGAACCGGAAAAGCTTGCGCTTTTTCTTCCACCGTCCGCCATACCCCACCCCCACTGTCTGTTCTTTTTTTTTCCCGGACATTGAACATTCCCCCCCCCTCGGGTAGGATGCCGGAAACACGTCCTTTATATGACAACCTGTACAAACAAACGTTTGTTGTGTCAACTGAAAAACAAACAAATGTTTTAATATCCGATCGGCTTCAACTCCTTGTCGACGATCTGTGCGCCGGTAATGCGAAGCAATTCGCTGAAGTTGCGAATATTATTTCGGTTACATTTTACAATTACTTGAAGGGCCGACTTCCAAAAGCAGATGCCCTGTCAAACATTTGTAAAACGTATAACGTTAATCTGAATTGGCTGGTTAATGGGGTCGGTGAGCGGTACCTATCCGATGATCAGCAAAACTCTGCTATTCAAACTGATGACCCGCCTGAGATAGCAGAGCTGCTTGATGGCGCAAGGAAGGTGCTGACCAGCGGCAATCCAGTCGCCTTTGATGCCCTGGAGCGCAATATTCGATATTTCTCCCACGCCATTGAGGTGGAGAAGCGGATGCAGGAGGTCGAAGCTAAATTGGCCGAAATGGATGACCTGAAGCGCTATGTGATCGAACTGAAAAAGCAACAGGAGGAGAGTGACAAAGCCCGTCACGAGGCACCATCCTCCGGAAGGAAGGTTGCGTGATATACGTAGTTTTCTGATATACTACAATGTGGAGCCATTTTTTCTGAAATTCATTTCACCCTTGCCGGTTTTTTTGTGGTACAAGTGCTCTCTGTGTTAATTCCGAAACAACAGGCACATGACCTTTTAAACCGCTGCTAAAACCAATTTCACCCTTTCCTTCACCCTTGCGAGTCCCCGAATGGATAGATTGGTACGAACGGTTAAGGCCACCGAACACCTCGATCTGCTGGTATACGAGGGCACCGAAGACGCTGGTGGTTATATTACTATCCGGCACAATGCGCCTATCGCTGACCTGGAAGGCCAGGTCATCGTTCCCCCGGCGGACATTCCCGATCTCGTGAAATCCTTGGTTAGCGCGGCGTTAGAGCTGTATGTGAGGGGAGGGTACCGTCTTGGAGAAAAAGACGGCTTGGGAGGGTGAGGGTGGCGCTGATCGGCGCCGCCCTCATTTTTTTCGGTTCGTCACAACGTGACGTTGTCGGACATAAAACGGATTCAAACCTTGCGCGTTGGGTTCAGACCTTGCGTGTCATTTCTCGGATTTTTCCCCGATTTCCTGATTTTGGTACCACTTTCGATTTTTCTTCGAAAATTTTCAAAATTCATAATCAATTCAATCTGATCCCTTTTAAACCCGTATAAACCCATCTTATCCCGTTTTGGGTTCATACCTTGGGTGTATTACACCAGCGTCGTTCGACACGGTTGCGATACGTGTTTTTACTAATAAAAATCATGCCATTTTCATCCACAAATGACAGGGTTTATGGTAGGAATTCCTGAAAGAGATTTGTTATGACTTCGGTGAAAACAGTGTACCGTTTGATTCGCCGTTGAATTATAGTTAATGAAAACAAAGTGTTATTCTTGGTGTCGCGAGGTCGTAAAGTGAAAAATGGCTGCAATGCGAACAGGAAAGCGTTGATGGGCATATTCCTTATCGAAGCAATTGTGGCGGCTGGCGAGGTGAATCATGGCCGATAGACGCCTACGTGATGGCGGCAAACTCCATTTTAATCCGCGTGTTTTTTTCGGCCTGCAAGGATATTTCAGCCTGATCGCCGCCACTCTGCTGCTGATCGCCGGTGTGCTGCTGGCCGGACTGGGATACCGCATGATGACCCAAACGCTGGAGGTGGCCGTGGAAAGGCGGGTCGACGACATCGGCCGCGACATCAAACGCGATATCAACAACGGGATACGCCGCCCGGCCCTCAATTTTCTGGCCGCCTCCAGCAGAGGCGTGCTGCCCATGGCCCGCTCGCCGGAAGAACGGGTTCGGTTCCTGCCCCTGATACGGGAGATTCTGCGGTCCAACAGCGTCTTCGGTAGTATCATCGTCAGCTATGACAATGGCGAGATCTTCGTGGCCAAGCTGCTGGAAAGCGAACGGGAACGTCTTTTTTTCAGCGGGCCGCCGGAGACCGCCTTGATGGTCCTGGAGGTTCGGGGTACCGAAGATCGCCTCGTCAGCACGTACTATTTCTACGATCCCCAATTGCGGCTGCTGTCCAGTCGAGAGGATGAAAACGGCCTCGGCTACCTTGTCGCGGTGGAGCGCGCCTGGTACCGGGCCGCCCTGCAAGCCGACGGAGTGATAGAAACCGCGCCGCAGATTGTCTTAAGCCGCCAGAGTGTCAGCATGGTCATGGCCCGGAAGAGCCTTGACGGCCGCGCCGTGGTTGCGCTGGGTATCCGCCTTGAGGACCTGTCCGGCCTGGTAGCCGGCGAGCTTCCGACGCCGGGATCGCATTTGGCCCTGTTTCAAGCCGACGAACGCCTCCTTGCTATCGACCAGGGATTCATTTTGCAAGAGGACGGCCAATTGAGTCTGCGCAGTCTGGACAATATGGCTCCGATTCTCCGCCTGGGGATGGAGAAATATCGACAGGGATTGCGCACCACCGGGTTACGCGTGGAAACCGGGGCCAAGAGCACGGGGCTGCGGGTCCAGGAGGCGGGACGGGACTGGCTGTTAGTCCTGGAGGAATTGGACAACGATCCGAACCAGTCCGGTGACTTCATGGTCCTGGCTATTCCCCGGGACGAGATGTTCGTCATGACCGGCCGTTTCATACGGTACGCCATGCTGGGCATGGGCAGCCTGTTGCTGTTGGTCGTGCCGGTAGTTTGGCTGATGGCCCGGTACGTGAGCACTCCCCTGCGGATTATGGCCGAACGGACGCGTGATCCGCTCAACATGGGCCCGAGAAGAACCAAGACTCGACTGTCGCTGGTCACGGAAATCGACAATCTGATGCGGAACGTGGAGTTCATGCGGAAAAATCAGCGGAAAATCCTTTCCGTCATCGGCATGATCGGCAGCGACCGCGACTTCGAGACCCTGCCGGGCCGGGTGCTGAAGGAGATCATGAACATAACCAGGACCGACGGCGGGGTTTTGCTGATCATGAACGAATCGAAAACCTCCCTCGAAAAGGGTTGGTTCTGTTGGGATGACGGCACGGTCCGGGCTACGGCCATGCCCGAGCCGCTCCTCCGGACGCCCTACGCGATATCCCGCGCCCTGAACGAAGGCCGGAGCGTGCTGGACCGCATCGGCCGCGACGATCCCAGGGCCGGCCTGGAGTCGGTGGCTCCGGGCTTTGCCGACCATCCCGATACGAACTGGCTCAAGCTGATCGGCATGCCCTTGCACGATCGCATGGGAGAGCTTCTGGGCGGTCTGATTCTTCTGAGACGCGGAGGATCGGGGGAGCACGACCTCGGCACCGACCAAATCGGCTTCATGGAAACCATCGTGGCCGCTGCCGCCGTGGTACTGGAGACCCAGGCCCTGATCAAAAGCCAATACGATTTGCGGGATGCGCTCATCCGCATTCTGGCCGGGGCCATCGATACCAAGTCGCCCTACACCGGCGGCCACTGCGCTCGGGTGCCGGTTATTTTCCAGATGCTTCTGGAGGCGGCCCATGAAACCGACGCCGGCCCGCTCAAGGATTTCCGCCTGGACGACGCCGGCCTGGAAGAGGCCCGGCTGGCTGCCTGGCTCCACGACTGCGGCAAGGTTACCACGCCCGAATACGTCATGGACAAGGCCACCAAATTGGAGACTTTCTACGACCGTATCCACGAAATCCGCACCCGATTCGAAGTGCTCAAACGCGACGCTGAAATCGCCAGTCTCAAGGCCCGGCTGGAAGGTGCCGATTCCGGAGAGGAGCAGCGAAAACTGACCAAAACTCTGGCGGAATTGAACGATGAGTTCGCTTTTGTGGCTGCCTGTAACCTTGGCGGCGAATATATGGACGATACGGCCTTGGAACGTCTTGTGATCATCGGCCAACGCACTTGGTGGCGGACCCTGGACAAACGGCTGGGAGTCTCCCGCGACGAACTGGCGCGTATGGACCGTGCGGACGCGCCTGCTCCGCCGGTCTTGGAGGCGCTGCTCGCGGATCAACCCGAACATATCATTCCCCGGGGCGAGAAGGACCGGCTACCCGACGACAATCCCTGGGGTTTCCGGTTGGATGTCCCCGAGGCGCTCTACAATCGGGGGGAACTGTATAATCTCAGCATACGCCGGGGGACTCTGACCCCCGAGGAACGCTACAAAATAAACGACCACATCACCCGCACCATCATGATGCTGGAGGATCTGCCCCTGCCGAAGCATCTGCGCAAGGTCCCGGAGATCGCCGGCGCGCACCACGAAACCATGGACGGCCAAGGCTACCCCCGACGGCTGAAACGCGAGGAAATGAGTTGGGAGGCACGCATGATGGCCATCGCCGACATCTTCGAGGCCCTCACCGCCTGGGACCGGCCGTACAAGACCTCCAAGACGCTCCGCGAATCCCTGGAGATCATGGAGACGTTCAAGCGGAATAATCACATCGACCCGCACCTGTTCGAACTGTTCCTCGCCGCCGACATTCCCCGGCGCTACGCGGCGGAGTATTTGAAGGCGGAGCAAAACGATTTGGCGTGAAGGGTCTGCGGGGTGCCGGAAGCGGCAAACGGGGGCAAGCGGTGGAGGTGGTTTGGTTGTGACGATATGGCCGGCCGTGGTTTTGCGGGCGGAAGAGTTGGTGCCGGGTAGGTTTCAGCCGTTCGTCCCTCACAGGGCGACCGCCATTGCCAACAAGAATCCGTAGACTGCTACAATAGTCGTGGAGACATAATAGGTTGTGACGCCATAATCGAGATAGTGCCCCATGGTGCCGCGCCTCAGCCGGAACAGGAGGCGCAGGCCGCAATGGATGATCGCGCCGATGGTGAAAGGCAGGAGGGCCAGTTCCACGGTCGCCACCGGCACGGACAGGGACGGCATGCAGGTGAAACTGAGCAGGGTCAGTGGCGGGGCACTGCCCCCGACGAGAAAAAGCGGCAAGCCGAGCACGACGACCGCCAGACGCAGAAAGACATATGCGGCGCTGCCTTTTTTCGCGAACGGCGCTCTTTTCCGGCGAGCTATCGGGTGGCTCACCGCGTATACGAGGCTGACCGCCAATGGAAGCGGCATGATCGCCGCGATGGGAATTGCAATGAAAGCGCACCTCCGGTTGGGCCGTTCATTCGTGTTCCGGTCTTGAATCCTGCCGTCGTCGATCCTACCACCTGGGGCATGTGTAATCAAATAACAACGATACGATTGCACGGGCCGCCCCATGCCGCCATCGCTTGGGACGCACCGCATCCGTAATCGCGGCCTTGCGGGCAAGGCGGGCGATTGTCGCTTGCCTCCTTCGCCATTATGGATCAAGCTGCGGCACGTTGGAACGCGCCGTGGCTTTCTCGTACCGCGGCGTCCGGGGCAATGCCGGGCCAAGCCATCCCCGGCCCATGTCAGTCATCTTCGGAGAACCCCATGTCGACCATTGTCCGCTCCGCCTGTCCCTACGATTGTCCCGATACCTGCGGCCTGTTGATCGAACGGGAACATGGCCGCGCCATCCGCGTCAGCGGCGACCCGGAGCATCCCTATTCCGGCGCCAGGCTCTGCCCGAAAATGTTCCATTACGAAAAAACCGTCCATTCGTCCCGACGGCTGCTCAAACCGCTGTTGCGCAACGGCGCCAAGGGCACGGGCGCCTTCCGGGAAATAAGCTGGCAGGAGGCGCTTTGCATCGTTGCGGGCCGATGGCGGGCCATCGAATCCACGCACGGGGCCGAGGCGATTTTGCCGTACTCCTATGCCGGAACCATGGGACTGGTCCAGCGCAATGCCGGCCATCCCCTGTTCCATGCCCTGGGGGCCTCCCGGCTTGAACGCACCATTTGCTCGTCGGCAAAAACCGCCGGGCTGCAGTCCGTTCTGGGCAACACGCCCGCGCCGCATCCCGACGAGGTGTGCAAGAGCGATCTGGTCGTCCTGTGGGGCATCAACGCCGCCGCGACCAGCATCCACTTCCTCGAACGGGTCAAGAAGGCGCGCCGGGCGGGCGCCCGCGTCTGGCTGATCGACACCTACCGCCACCACACCGCACCGAGCGCCGACGAGGTCTTTCTGGTCAAGTCCGGCACCGACGGCGCCTTGGCGCTCGGCCTGATGCATGTGCTTGCGCGCGAAGGGTTGGTCGATCTCGAGTTCCTGCTGCGCAAGGCCACCGGCTATCCGGAATTGGCCCGGACCGTCCTCCCGGAGCATACCCCGGAGCGCACCGCCGAATTGACGGGCATACCGGCGCCAACCGTCGAGCGGATGGCGCGGGAATACGCCCGGGCGCGGGCCCCTTTCATTCGGCTGGGCAGCGGACTCTCCCGTTACGGCAACGGTGCCATGACGGTGCGGACCATCGCCACCCTGCCGGCGCTCGTCGGTGCCTACGGCAAACGGCACGCCGGCCTGTTGGGCGGTATTTCCACCGGCAGCGCCTTTGCCCTGGGCACGATTCTCAGAGAGGATTTCATGGCCGCCCCGACCCGGATCGTCAACATGAACCGGTTGGGGCAGGCCCTGAACGAGCTCGACCGGCCGCGAATCATGGCGCTGTATGTCTATCACTCCAATCCCGCCGCGGTGGCTCCGGACCAGAATGCCGTGTTGCGGGGGTTGGCGCGGGACGATCTGTTCACCGTGGTCCACGAACGCTTCCTGACCGACACCGCCCGCTACGCCGACCTCGTCCTGCCCGCGACCTCGTCTCTGGAGCATGCCGATATCTACCTGTCCTACGGAAGCTATTGCCTGCAGCGGGCTTGGCCGGCCATTCCCGCGGTGGGCGAAAGCCGCTCGAACTGGGACGTCTTTACCGCCCTGGCGCAAGAGTTGGGCCTGCACGACCCCTTTTTCCGCCAGAGCGCGGATGAGCTGATCGACCGGCTCCTGGCCGCCCCGGCCCCTCTGCGGGAGGGCATCGACATCGGCCGTCTTGCGGCCGGCATCGGGGTGGAACTGCAACGGCCTCCCTGGCCGCCCGAGCGTTTCGGCACCCCTTCCGGGACGATTGAAATTCTCAACCCGCGGGAGGCGGAACCGCTTCCCCGCTATCTGCCGCCCCACAGCGCCGGCGACCGGCTGCCGCTGCAGCTTGTAAGCGCGCCTTCCCCCTTTGCCCTGAACGCCTCTTTCTACGAACGGGACGACCTGCGCGCAAAACAGCGCGGCATGCGGCTGCACGTCCACCCGGCCGAGGCAGCGGCGCGCGGCCTGGCCGACGGCCAATCGGTGCTGGCCGTGAACAGCCTCGGCGAAGTGGCGTTTGTGCTGGAGGTGACCGATACGGTCCCGCCTGGTGTGGCGGTGGCCGAAGGCGTTTGGTGGCTGGAGTTCGCGCCGGGCGCCAGATCGGTCAACGCCCTGACCTCGCAGCGGCTCACGGACAAGGCCAATGGCAGCACCTTCTACGACAACAAGATCGATCTGCGCGCCATCTGAACACCCTGATTTGCAAACGGAACATCAGGAATGCCCAGCCGGGGCGATCCGTGGTTCCGGGTGACCCGGTGCCATGAATCGTCCTGGAACCATCTTTGCCTTGTCCGTTATGTCACCACGATAATCTTGCAAGCAAACCCAAGAACGGCCCGCTGTCCCGCAGCCTGCCGCGACGTTTTTCCCCTCTGACCCAACGCGCAGCGAACGGTTCGCATGCGCACCTGCGCCGTTCTTTCGGCCGTCGCATGCCGGCGAGTTGCCGATATCCCTTCCCGACCCTATCCGTCCCCCCTTGCCGTGGCCTGAAACAAGTTTGCCGAAAACGGCAAACGGTTCTTGTTTGTCGCCAGCTTGAGCGCGGTTTCCAGTAAATAAAATTTTATCATAATTACTTGATTTTATTTGAAATATTTTAGAGGCGGCGGCCGAGATAAAAAATATTGAACCGCAAACGAAAATCTCTTTGTTTTGTCCGACATCGTGGCACAATGTCTTTAAGGTAATTATCGTAATCGGTGTGATGGTTGCTTCGATTAATAATCTGAAAAAACGTTATTTGTTAATAATAAAACTTTTTTTCGTATCCCACGATGTGGTTTTAATTCCATGTATCCATGGGGTCGGAACGATTCATCTCCTCTTGCCGATCTCGTCGATCCTGGCAAGCGGTTCTCGAGATCAATGAAACTGGTTGCGCCATGTTCGGCCTCATGTGGGGAAAGGTGGCCGGCCAATTCCGTCAAGGAGAAGGAGGCTGTGGAGTATTTGCATTAAATCAAAAAGTTGTTGTTTTGTTGGCTGCGGTTTTCCGCATTGCATTACCAAGAATTCTCAGGAAGAAAGATACCATGAGTCAGTATACCAGAAGAAAAAATACAGGATTTCGCGCCAGATCGGCGGGCCAGGCTCGTACGGGAGCCGGCCTGCTCGATCTGGTTGTTTTGCTGTTTTTCGGCTCGTTGCCGCAAGCCCAGGCGGCGCCCCTGCCGCCCGTGGTGGCCGGAGCGGGGCAAGATATCGCCGTTGCCGACGACAGCACCATCCAGGGCAACAGTGCCGGCGGCACCAATGGAGCCGCCATTTATGCCCATGACGGCGGCAAGGTCGCCGGCAGCAACCTCAACACCTTTGCCACCGCCACCGACGCGCCTTCGGTCATTGCCAGCGGCACCGGTTCCTTGATCACTCTGACCGGTAGCGGCACCGTCCTGAATGCCGCGCATGTGGGCGCCTGGATGGATGGCGGCGGTTTGGTCAAGCTGGGCGACGGCACCACCATCAACGTTACCGGTGCCAGCAACGGTTCGGCCGGCATCAGGGTGAGAGGCGTCGACGCCCCGGCTGACACCTTTGGCTCGGGCATTGTGATCAACATCGACAGCGGCTCGACCAATACCAATACCAACAATGCCTGGATAGGGGTCAGTGTGGATAGCCCGGCCGATTTCCCTTCGACCAGCGCGACGTTCAACAACCTCACCGTGCAGGGCCAAAGCGCTACCTTGGGGGTTGTCTCCGCCGGCTTGAATACGGTAACCAACCTGAACAACAGCAATATCACCATCAATGGCGAGGTGAATCCCGCCAACATGAACATTTGGACCGCAGGCAGTGTTGTCATCGGCCTCCAGGAGCTCGGAGTAGCCGCCATATCTGGCGGGATCCTCAACATCAACAATAGTAATATTGCCGTAAACTCCACCGGCTCCAATATGGGGGTGTATGTTCGTGACACCACGCACGGTGCGACGGTGAATTTGCATAACACCACTGTCACCATGCGTGGCCCTGCCGGCAGCTTGGCCGGTGCGGGTATTTTTGTACAGGCGGGCACGGCGAACGCCGACAACGTGCGGGTCGATACCGTGGGCGACAACTACAGCGGGCTGCGGGTCGCGGATAGTGGAACGATAAACGCCAATGCGCTGCAGCTCAACAGCTACGGCGCCAATTCCAATCTGGTGCGATTTCAATCCACAGGATCGGTGATCAACCTGACCGACAGCAACCTTGTTGCCTACGGCGCGGGCACAATCGGGATTGCCACCAGCACCGCCAATGGCCGCGACGCCCTTTTCAACATGTCCGGCGGCTCGTTGACCAGCACCGCCCAGGCTATCGATTTCCTCAGCGCTGCCCCGGCAACAAGTTTTTACCAAATCAACCTGAGCAACGGGGTACAGGTGAAAGGTGGGCCCATGACGGCCGACGGGCCGGACATCCTGCTCAATGCCGCGTCCGGCAATGGTGTGCTGCGGGCGGATAGCGGCACGAGGTTGCACGGCGACATGCAGGCGGTCAATCCCACCAGCGTGCAGGTGGCCATGAACAATCGATCCGCATGGAGCGGCGCGGCGCGCAATATCGGCGCGGTCGGCCTGGATGGCGAGTCGGTGTGGAATCTGACCGGCAACTCGGATGTCCAATCGCTGAGCCTGGCGTCCAGCCTGGTGGATTTCAGCGGACCGGCATCGGGCGGCTACAAGACCCTGACCGTGCGCGGCAACTACAGCGCCACGGAAGGAGTGGTGGCGCTCAACACCTATCTGGGCGACAGCAACTCTCCCACCGACCAACTCATCGTGGCGGGCAACACCGCCGGCAGCAGTCTGCTGCGGATCAAAAACACCGATGGCGGCGGCGCGCTGACCGGCGGCGAGGGCATTCCGGTCGTGCTGGTCCAGGGCGCTTCGGACGGTTCCTTCCGCCTGCAGGATCGGGTCGCGGCCGGGTTGTACGAATACACCCTGCACCGTGGCGGCAACGACGGCGACTGGTATCTGTCGAGCGCCTACCAGCCTGTGCCCAACCCGCCGTCGCCCGAGCCGTTGCCCAACATCCGGCCGGAAGTGCCGTTGGCCACCGCCTTGGTGCCGTTGGGGCGGGAGTTCGGCTATTCGATGCTCGATACCCTGCACCAGCGCGTGGGTGAGAGCCGGAGGGTCACGGGCAACGAGGAGTCGGCGCAACCCGATGAAAAATGGTTTACCAACGCCTGGGGCCGGGCCTTGGGCAACCGTCTGTTCCATAACGCGGGCGGCAATTTCATGAACTACGGGGTGGATTACGACTATACCATGGGCGGCGTCCAGGCCGGGTTAGACATCTATTCCCGGCAAAGCGCCAGCGGCAGCCGCGACCACCTGGGTACCTATGTCGGCTACGGCCATCTGGATGCGGACGTGGCGCAGGCGTACGCGGGCAAGGCCGGCACCGCCGATCTGGACGGCTACACCGTGGGCGGCTACTGGACCCATTACAGTTCCGCCGACGCCAAGGGCTGGTACAGCGACGCGGTGGTCCAGGGGACGGTCTACGATGCGCGGAGCCGGTCGAACCTGGGCGAGAGGATGGATGTCGATGGCTACGGTCTGCTGGCCTCGCTGGAAGGCGGCTACGCCTTTGACCTGGGCCGGGGCTACACCCTGGAGCCGCAAGCCCAGATCGCCTTTCAGAACGTGGTGTTCGACGATGCCAAGGACAGCTACGGCAATTTTTCCTTTGACGACGGCAGCTCTCTGCGCGGTCGGGTGGGGCTGCGTCTGGCCAGGACCTGGAACCGCGGAGACGCGGACAAGCCCCGCGAGCAGTCGGTTTGGCTGCGGACCAATCTGTGGAAAGAGTTTTCCGGCGACAGCGATTTGACGGTCAGCGCGCTCAACCGGAGCAACCCGGCCAAGGTGAAATCCCGCTCCGATGACCAGTGGGGCGAGATCGGGCTGGGGATATCCGGTCAGGTCAGCGACAAGCTCAGCCTCTTTGCCACCGGCGGTTATACGCATTCGTTGGGCGGCGACGGCAGCCGCGAAGGATGGGACGCGCGGGTCGGCATCGTCTACAGATGGTAGCATGAAGGTAGCGTGAAGGCGATAACCGGGCGGCGGCGCCTGTGGGCCTGCCGTTGCCCTGCCCCTTGCCTCTTCGGGCAAGA
The DNA here is from genome assembly GCF_031547805.1 of Desulfobulbus sp. Taxonomy (GTDB): domain Bacteria; phylum Desulfobacterota; class Desulfobulbia; order Desulfobulbales; family Desulfobulbaceae; genus Desulfobulbus. The sequence continues at coordinate 48,241 of NZ_JAVBRQ010000003.1, read as the reverse complement.
GGCGCCGATTACTTGACAGGATCCTTTGGCAGGATCTTTTTTCGGTGGGCAACCAACACCGCCAGGCCCCCTTGGAATCCATGTTCCAAGGGGGTTTTGTTCTTATCCCGCCACATTGTCGAACCATTCCATGGCAAGCCCATGGCAAGGAAGAGGCTGCAATTTCCGGAGGGCGAGGCCCTACCGCCTGGCTCCCTCCTCCAGGTGGAGCAGCAGCCAGACGGGCAGGACTTGGGCCAGCTGTTTTTTGTAGCTGGCCAAGCCGGATGCATCTTGTTTATGGGGCTGGGCGTCTGGTTGATTCGGCTGCGCCTGGCCGCCTTTCCGGCCGGGAAGCGGCGTTGGCGGCTGCCGATGAGCAAGGGCGTTTTGGGTGATATCGAGACTCGGGTCGTAGACCGAAGTCTGGATTTCAAGCAGGCCCAGCACGGTGTGGAAGAGGTTGTCGTGGGAGAGCCGCTCGGCGGCCTTGGCCTGCAGGGCCTGCCGGTCGATCCCGAATCGGTCGCCCAGCCAGAAGATCGAGGCCACGTGCTTTTGGTTGTCCGGGGCCATGGCATAGGGCAAGCCGTGCAAATAGAGGCCGTATTCCCCGAGCGATTCCCCATGGTCGCTCATGTAGATCATCGCCGTCTCAAACCGCCGGTCGTTTTTTTTCAACAGGGCAATCGTCTTGGCCAGGAAGGCATCGGTATAGAGAATGGCGTTGTCGTAGGCATTGATGACTTCCTCCTTGGTGCATTGGTTGAGCTGGTTGGTGGCGCAGGCCGGGGTGAACCGTTCGAACTGGGGCGGATACCGCTTGTAATAGGCCGGGCCGTGGTTGCCCATCTGGTGCAGGACAATCACGATGTCCCCCTCCTTTTGCGCATCGATATATTCCTGCAATCCCACCAACATGCCTTCGTCCCGGCATTCGCCTTCGCACATGGGGTTGAGACTCGGCTGCCTGAAGTCCTGGTAGGGCACCCGCAGCGCCACGCCCTTGGAATCCGAATTGTTGTCCCGCCACAGGATGTGGACCCCGGCGCGCTGCAGCACATCGAGCAGGTTTTCGGTGGTAGCCGTTTTTTGCGCGCTGCACTGCTCGCGGGGGTAGATGGAAAACATGCACGGCACCGAATAGGCGGTGGCGGTGCCGCTCGAGTACATGTTGGCAAACGAAACGACATCCTCTTGCTGCAGCAGCGGGTTGGTCGGACGAGCATAGCCGTTGAGCGAGAAATGATCCGCCCGGGCGGCCTCGCCCACCACCAGGATCACCAATTCACGGTCGGTATCGGTGGCCGGGATGTGGGCGTCGGTTCCGATGGGGCGGATGGCGGTACGGCCGCCGGCAAAGTTTTTTCTGAGATATTTGCCGAGCGAATACAAGGAGTAGGTCGGATTGGTGTAGTCCCGCAGGGCTTCGTGCACCCGGAAAAAGGAGAAGAAAAAGTCGCTGGAGAGAAAAAGCAGGCCAAAGACGGTGACCACGCACACCACCGTGATTTTTGCCTTGGTGAGCAACTCCTTTTCCCAGGAGGTCGGCGCCAGGCGCAGCCACCAGACACAGCCCGCCGGCACAATGCCCAGCAGCAGCAGATAGACCAGCAGCTTGACGCTGAGCAGGTCGTACACTTCGCTGGCGTTGGTCTGGACAATATTGGCGACCATGGTGTGGTCGATCACCACATTGTAGTTGTTGCTGAAGTAGGCGACGGTCGCGGCGAGCACCAGCAGCACGCTCAGGACCGGCTTGGTGGTGCGTTGCCAGCAAGTGACGGTCAAAAGCAGCATGAGCACCGCCGTCAGGCCGATGGCCAGCGAAGCAAGGAACAAGGCGTTGCCGGCGATGGGCGGGTAGACCGCCAGCACATGGCGGAAAAAGGTGGTGTTGTACAGCGCGACCAGCAGGATGGAGGCGGCAAGGTGCAGGGTCGTTTGCGATATGTTCATGGCGTGGGTCCTCGGCGCGATAGGGCGGGAAGATCAGAGATATTGACGGCGGACAAACAGGTTGTAGGCGGTCTGGTAATAGGCGGTGGCCAGATCGACCATGGCCTCGTCCCGGGGAATCTCCCGCATGCTGTCGTCCCCCAGGCGATAGGTGTAGGTGTGGGCGGCGTCGCGCAGCCCCAGGACGGCCAACCTGCCGTTTTGATACAGGGCCACGTCGTGATTGTGGTTGAACAGCAGCACCTTGGCGGTGTCGTTGCCTTCGGCCAAAACATCCTGGCCGAAGAACGGCGCCGAATAGGGGAGCCCGAGCAGTCCCATGACGGTCGGCGCGATATCCATCTGGCTGGCCGGAGTGACAATCTGCCGTGGCGCCAACCGGCCCGGCGCCATGATCAACAGCGGAATCTCGTAGCTGGGCAGCGGTATTTTTTCGCTGCCGTATATCCGGGCGCCGTGGTCGGCAACCACCACGAACAGGGTCTGCCGATACCAGGGGGCGGATTCGATCTGCCGGAAAAATTCCCCCAGGGCGTAGTCCGCGTAGCGCACGCCGTCGTACCGGTTGCCACCTTTGGCGCGCACGCCCTCGATGCCGTCGGGAAAGGTGAAGGGGGAGTGGTTGGAGGTGGTCATGATGATGGAGAAGAAAGGCGCGTTAGCGGCCGAGGCGGCGTCGAAATAGCGCTTGGCAAAAGCGAAGAGATCCTGGTCCGAGACGCCCCATATATTGCCGAAACGGGGATTGTCGATATCGTTGCGGTCCTTGACCGCGAAATCGTTGCTGCCGTAAAACTCACCCATGTTGTCGAACAGGCTGTAGCCCCCATAGAGGAAGCTGGTTTGATACCCCTGTTCCCGCATGACTTTCCCCCAGGAGGCGATATGGTCGCTCCCCGGCCGCTTGATGATCGATTCGCTGGGGATGGGCGGAAAGGAGGTGGTGATGGCTTCCAGGCCCCGCACCGTCCTGGTGCCGGTGGCATAGGCCCGGTTGAAGAAGAGGCCCTGGCGGGCAAGCCGGTCGAGGTTGGGGGTCAAGGCGGCGGCGGAGGCAACGGCGGCGTCGATGTCCAGCCCGCGCTTACAGGTGTCGACGTGCTCGCATCCCAGGGATTCCTCGACGATCACCACCACGTTCAACTTGCCCAGACCCTGCGGATTGCCGGCGGCCACCCGGTTGAAGGTGGAGGGAGCCGGTTGCGAACGGCTGGTGTCCCTGGCCAGGGTGCCGGCCAGGAGGCGGGACAGGGAGCGCTCGTCGCCGGTGCGGTAATAGGCGGTGTAGTCGAGATTGTTGGTGTGCAGGGCTTCGAAAAAGCTGCTGATGCCATCGGCGGCGATTTCATTGACAAGACGGTTGGAGGAAAAATCAAGGCTGTGGGTGGAAAAAATACTGGAGAACGCCACGATCGCCAAGGAATAGAGCAGCGTTGATCGAAGTCTTTGCTTCATCGGCACGGGAACGCTGGCAACTGGGGTGAACAGTTTCCAGCAAAAAAACATCAATATCGTCGCATAGGCAAAGACAATGAAAAATGTTGAAACAACATGATGGGTTTGATAAATATTGACAAAAACCTCATGGGGATAAATCAAGTAGTCGACTGAAACAAGATTGAATCTCGACGAGAATTCCTTGAAAAAATAATATTGAATAACCGCAATGTACGGTATTACGAAAAAGGATATCCAGCCCATCGCCACGATCATGACCCGCCCTACCAGGGATTGATATATCCTGATGGGTATGAATGTCAAAAAGAGATAGATCGGTGCCAGGAGATAGCTTAAGGTGATGCTGTCGTTGATCAATCCCAGCAGGATCGTCGGCACCAGGAGTATGGGCCGCATGCCGTCGTTAAGGCCGAAGACCGCCACCAGAACCAGCCTCAGCATGAACGAGACCAGCAGGTAGCTGGCGCCGATGGCGACCAGGGGGGCGAGGCGGTGCGCTTGCAGGGTCAGCCACCACGAGCGGAACGAGGCGGTGCGGGCCGGGGCAACATGTTGCTGGGGGACGAAGAGGGTGGGCTGCATGGTTTTTCACCAGGGGTACATTGAGACGATGGCCGGCAAGACGTCGTTAAGAGGGCATCCCCAGGCGCGATTAATTGTTTGTGCCGACCGCGCGTTAGGGAGTATTCTGGCATCCGGCCGGGACAGCCCCTTGTGGGGTTAGCTCGCTGCGGCGGCCGGTGGCCTACGGTAGCCATTACCACAGGCTCGATGAAGAAATGATGAACGGGCGACGGCGGCGATGCTCTTGTCGATTTTTTTTTGCTGGCGGTGCGGCCTGCCGGGCGCGTGGCGGAAAACGGGCAGGCTATGGCGGCAGGGCGGCGCGGCTGGACGCAAAAACGAACGGAAGAGGGTGAGATGCGGGTATTGATCGTGGACGACGAACCGGAACTGGCCGCGCAGATCGCCCAAACCTTGCGGCAGCAGCGCTACACCGTCGAGATCGCCGGCGACGGCGCCGCGGCCGCGGAGCTGATTTGCACCGAGCCGTACGATTTGATCGTGCTCGATATCATGCTGCCGGAAAAGGACGGCTTTGCCGTGCTGGCCGAATTACGTGCCGAAGGGATCGCCACTCCGGTCCTGATGCTGACCGCCAAGGGCGAGGTGGCCAACCGGGTCAAGGGGCTCGACCTGGGGGCCGACGATTATCTGCATAAACCGTTTTCCATGGCCGAACTTCTGGCCCGTATCCGGGCGCTGCTCCGCCGCAGCCACGACAAGGCCAGCCCGTATCTGGCGGTCGGCTCCATCCGCCTCGATACCAACACCCGCGGCGTTACCCTCGACAACGAACCGGTGGTGCTCACCCCCAAGGAGTTCTCGGTGCTCGAATTCCTGCTCTACAACTGCAACCGGGCCGTTTCCCGGTTCAACCTCGCCGAGCACGTCTGGGGCGAGGCCTTCGATCCCTTCACCATGTCCAACAACATCGACGTGCACATCAAGAACCTGCGCAAAAAACTCGACGACCAGGCCGGGCGAATCATCGTCACCGTCCGCGGCGTCGGCTACATGATCCGCGACGGCCAGGCATGAAAATCCGCACCCGCATTACCCTGTGGGCCAGCCTGGCGGGGCTGGTTTCCACTGCGGTTCTGTCCGTGATCGTGTTTCTGTGGGGCCTGGAAACGCCCTATGAATTTCTCGACCAGGAGCTGGAAATCCGCGCCCAGACCATGGCCAACGAGATGGGGCGGGAACAGGCGGCCGGCGAGCTGCACCTGGAAATCCTGGAGTTGTTTTCCCGCCTTTACTGGACCAAGGTGTACGATGCGAACGGCCGGCTGCTGTTCGCTTCCGAGTTGGCGCGCAGGATCAACCTGCCCAAGAAAATGTGGGACCAGGGCTATCTCATCCCGACCGACATTCCTCTCAACCAGTTTTACGCCGAGGAGGACGACCAGCCCGCCGGTTTCTGGAACCGGGTGTTCATCGTCCCGGTCGACGGCGCCATCTATCAGGTGCACGTGGCCCGGCCGGTGGAAAACCTGGTCGGCGAATCGATCGAGTCGGTCTTGGTGATCGGCGCGGCTCTCTTGGTCTCGACCCTGATTCTCATCGGGGTCAGCTATCTGGTGGCTGGGAAAATCCTGCATCCGATTCGCGAGATCAACCGCCTGACCAGGGAAATCACGGCCAGGACCCTGGAAAAACGCATCCCCCTGACCAACAACCACGACGAAATCGATCAGCTGATCGCCTCGCTCAATGCCATGTTCAACCGGCTTCAGCATTCTTTCCGCCGCCAGAAGGAATTCATCGCCAACGCCGCCCACGAGTTGAAGACGCCGGTCACCCTGTTGCGCCTGTCGGTGGAGGAGACGCTGCAGCATGAGCATCTGCCCGCCCCGATTCAGGAAAAATTGCTGGCCCAGGAGCGGGCCCTGGCCCGGATCGGCCTGTTGATCAAGAACCTGCTCGATCTTTCCCGCCTGGAGCTGCGCGATGAGCTGGCGCGGGAATTGTTTTCCCTGACCGAACTCTTTTTCTCGGTGACCCAGGAGTTCGACGCGCTGCTGTATGAGCAGGATATCCGACTCGTCTGCTGTTTCGACGGCGTGCATCTGTTTGCGGGCGACCGGGAGAAAATGCGGCGGGTGGCGATCAATCTTCTGGACAATGCGGTGCGGTACAACCACCGGGGAGGCGAGATCCGCTGCCTGCTGGCAACCGGCGACTCGGGGGAAACCATAATGACGGTCGCCAACACCGGGCCGTTCATCGACCAGACCGACCTGGACCGGATTTTCGACCAGTTCTACCGGTGCGAAAAATCCCGTTCGGCGGCGCACGGCGGGGTCGGCCTCGGGCTGACCATTGTCAAGCGGATCGTGGCGCTGCATGGCGGCAGGATCGCCGTGGAAAGCGGGGAGGACGGGTGGAATGCCTTTCGCTTGCTCTTCTTTCCCCGCCGCTCCTGACGATCCGTCGGGATATTCGGTTGGCCGGCGGTCCGGCACCGGATCGCTTCATGAACGGACCGGAAAAATAAACGGCTTCAAGGCCAGGACGGTGCCAACCGCCCGGCCTTGCGAGCCACCACCACGATTCGATGCCAAAACGAGGAGGCATGGCTATGCTCAACAGGAACTATTTGGAACAAATCGACACTTTGATGGAGCGAATCAAGAAGGGGGCCTTCCTGACGGTCCGGGCTGATGGGGCGGTCAACACCATGACCATCGGCTGGGCCACCATCGGCTACATTTGGCAGCGGCCGGTGTTGATGGTGGCGGTCAGGGATTCGCGCCACACCTTCACCCTGATGGAGCGGACCGACAATTTCACCGTGACCATTCCGCTCGATGCCGCCCACAGCAAGGCTCTGGCCTTCTGCGGCACCAAATCGGGCCGGGACGTCGACAAGCTGCAGGCCTGCGACCTGTCCGTCAAGGAGGCCCAAGCGGTGGCCTCGCCCGTCATCGATATCCCAGGAATCCACTACGAATGCGCCGTGGTCTACAAATCCGCCATGGATCCCACCTTTCTCGCCGACGCCCTGGAAGGGCTGTATCCGAAAAAGGACTATCACACCCTGTATTTTGGCGAGATCCTGGCCTGCTACGAGACGAAATAGCGCCCGGCGCGCCAGGCGGGCGCCGGGCACCTCGGGCCTTGTGTGCAGCGAGTTGTCGGCCAAAAAAAAGGGGGCGAGGCCATGCGGCCCCGCCCCCCTTCCGGATTTGTGGAATCGGATGGTTATTTTTTCCGTCGAGCCGTACCGGCAAGTCCGGCGAGTCCGGTGGCGAACAGGAGTACCGTGGCCGGTTCCGGGACCGGATCGGTGCCCGGTCCGGCACTGTTGAGGCTGACGCTGTCGAGATAACCGCCAAAGCTGTCGCTGGTTCCCAGGGCGGCAAAGCTCAGGGTGTCCGCTCCCGTTCCGGTTACCTGGAAGTGCATCAGGGACCACAGGGTGTCGCTCGCCCCATTGGCGGTGATGCCGACATTGTTGGTCAGCGAAATGCCGTTCCAAAAGACATCGACAAGGTTGGAGCCGCTGCCGATGCCAGGACGCGGAGAGTAAGCGAATTCAAGGAGATAGAGCTGGCCCGAGTCGGTGGAGACGCTTTGAGCCATGGCGCTGTTGCCGTGGCTGTCGAGTTCGACGAATTGCATGCCGTCATAGGGCGATCCAGCGACATTGTTTTGAATTTCAATACCGGGGCCCGAGGTCGCGGTCCAGCCGTCGATACTGGAGAAAACACTCCAACTGCCCGGTGACACAACGTTTTCCTCAAAACTGCCATTGACGATCAAATTGGCTTGAGCCACATTGGCCAGGCCGCTTGACAAACCGATGACGATCAATCCTAGCAAGAGATTTTTCATGAATGCTGCTCCTGTGGCTGAGGTTAAAAGGGAAGTGTGCATACATCTGATAGTGGAATAAGCAAAGAACGGGCCTTTGTACGTATATTTTTGTATGTTGATATAACATGATGAAATGAAACGATTTGTCTCGGCATTGGCTCGCATCGGCGTTGTTGAATGAAGTGCTGTTTTCCGGAATGGCGAATAGAGTGCCGGTTGCGGGCTGAAATTTCGAATTATTTCGATTGGATATGTCGCTGTTCTCCTCGGCGGGGGAGGGTGGGCAAAAAGAGGCTGGCTTGAAAATGCGGAGCAGGGTAGGGTGATTCCGGCAAGGTCGACGGCACGAGCGGCGGCCGGCCCGGCCGAAGGCGCCAGCTGCCGGTCGGACAACAGCACCGGGACCTGGTGCGCAACACAGCGGGTGAGTCATGAAAGAACAACTTCAAGAAAATTTGCAGCGGCGCCTGGCAATCCTGCGCGATGAGATATCGGGTTTTCCCGAGGGAATGCGGATGGATCCCAGGCAACTGCTCCGGGAGGCGATCGAGCAGGATCTGGCGATTGCCGAGGTGGACGGCAACAGGGCGGAAATGGCCCGGTGCGAGATCGAGCTGTCGTTGCTCGCCGAATGGGACGAAGCGGCACCGGATCGGTGACACTGGCCATGGAAGTCGGAACGATCAACGAATATTTCAAGTTTTTCATCACCTTGCTGGCCGTGGTCAACCCGGTGGGCACCCTACCGCTGTTCATTAACATGACGGCGAACCAAACCGCCGCGGCCCGCACCAAAAACGGGACCATGGCCGCCGTTTCCATGGCGGTCATCCTGGTGGTGGTCCTGTTCAGCGGCGAGGCCATCCTGCGCTTCTTCGGGATCTCGATCGATTCGTTCCGGGTGGGAGGCGGCATCCTCATCCTGCTGATGGCCATTTCCATGCTCAACGCCAAAATGAGCAATGTCAAGCAGACCAAGGAAGAGGAGCTGGATTCGGCCGAGCGGGACAGCGTGGCCGTGGTGCCCCTGGGCACGCCGCTGCTGGCCGGTCCGGGGGCGATCAGCACGGTTGTCCTCTATGCCCAGCGCTACACTTCCATGCTGCACTATGTCTACATGATCCTGGCGATCGTGCTGCTGGCCGGCCTGACCGCCTGCCTCTTCCGGTTGGCACCCGCCATCACCAACCTGCTGGGCCGGACCGGCATCAATATCGTTACCCGGCTGATGGGGCTGATCATGGCGGCCATGGGGGTGGAATTCATTGCCCATGGCCTCAAACAACTTTTTCCCGGTCTGGGATAGGCCGCCCGCGACCCTCCCGTTTTATCGAAACCGATTGCCACTCAAATTCAGCCGATTTCATCCTGGCATCGCGAACGCAGTGGGAGATTTCGCTTGATCGACCGGCCTTCCGGAGCGTCAAAAATACCGCCGATTGCCGGCGAACGGACCTGGCCGAAGTTCGATGGCAATCAGATTATCGACAATGCCGGCAGGGCGTGCGCCTGGAGCCGGCTGGGACACGCCATGCCACGAACATTTCTGGAGGAGCTGGCCGTCGGCCAGAGGTTTGCTTCGGGACGGCTGCGGGTGGACGGGGAGAGCATCAAGCGCTTTGCCGCCGAATTCGATCCGCAGCCCTTTCACCTCGACGAACAGGCGGCTAAAAAGACCGTGTTTCGCGGCCTGGCCGCCAGCGGCTGGCATACGGCGGCGCTCAGCATGCGCCTGCTGCTCGAAAGCGATTTCAGGCCGGCCGACGGCATGATCGGGGTCCGCATGGAGGAGCTGCACTGGCCGCATCCGGTGCGGCCGGGAGACGAACTGCGCCTTGAGATCGAAATTCTCGCCATCCAGCCCTCGCCGACCAAACCCGGACAGGGCATGGTCAAAATGCGGGTCACCACCTTGAATCAGGCCGACAGGGCCGTGCAGACGTACATTGCCAACGTGTTGGTGCTGGCCCGCCGGAAAACGCCCTAGGCCGCCGTCGCATCCCCCAAGATCCTGCCCCCCGCCCCCGGCGGCACTTCCTTCCTCCGCGTTCCATCTCCCTCATTTTCCATACAAGGCCGCGGCCTTGCCGCACCATCCCGTGCTCTTTTCGGCTGTGCTCCCGGAGCCCCACCTGTTCGAAAAAAAACAATATTTCTGGATTTAGCTCGACAAACATATATATAATTACCTATATTCTCTCCTCCGCGGCCTCCCCTGGTCCGCGCCCCGGCTGGAACACGGGAAAAAACACCTTAACCAAACGATATGGCCCCCATGTACCTCATCACCTGGAATGCCCGGTATGCGACCGGAATAAAGGAAATCGACGAGCATCATCGCCATCTGGTCGATTTGCTCAACACCATTTACGATGATTTCGTCAATCAAGCAAAACGTCGGGACTGGGCAAGGATTTTCGCCGAATTGACCGCCTACACCGAGTATCATTTTGCGGCGGAAGAATCGTTAATGCGCGCGTGTGGCTACCCCGGCTATGCCCTGCACAAGATACGGCACAAGCAATTTGCCGCCCGCTTGGAGGAAATGCGGGACAATTTTTGCAACTGCAAGCGCGAAATGTCCTTTGAGCTGCTCACCTTCCTGAATACCTGGCTGCTGTCGCACATCCTGGATGCCGACGCCGACATGGGCCGTTTTGTGGTGACAAACGGCAATCGCAAGGCGGCCTGACCGTCGATTTCGCTCTCACCTTGCCGCCTGGCGCGGCGTCCGGCGGCATTGCCGATCTTGCCCGTCTCGGGGTTGACTTCGGATCGTTCGGACGCTTCGGGGCCGGACGGCGCTTTTTTCTTTCCATTCCCGCAAAAAAAAGCGCGCGGTCAAAAACCATGCGCCCCGGCTGCGCCATGTCGGCGCACGTGTGTCCCATCTTGCCTCAGGTACGCGTTTTTTGTGTGTACTTTTGACTCAGGTCGGTAACCTCCCGATCCATCGGTAAAACTGTATAAAGTCGGCCCGTTTTGCGGCCGCTCCGTCCGATTTTGCTTTGGATTTCGTTCAACCGGGGACCCGTTTTGCCCCCTGCCGGGGCCGGCGTCGGATCGGCCAATCCCGGCCCTGCTGCTCCTTTTGCCGGGCCGTTTCGACCGAGACCGCCGCCGATCACGGCCAAAAAGGGACGATGTTGGCCGGTTTCGGAGCGTGCCGCATCCTGCAGCGGCAATGCAGGGCGAACCGGCGACGGGTTGTCGTTCCATGGCACGTCCTTTGCTCTACCGAGGTAAGGCCTATTGGATGCATGCGCGCACAAGAGACAGCTCGACAAGGAACCCGACATCTATTAAAGGAAGGTGTGACTATGGCAGTTCGTGAAGAAGTATACGGTTATTTCATTCCCAGCGTTACCCTGATCGGCATTGGCGCCGCAAAACAGATTCCGGAAAAAATCAAGGCGCTTGGCGGTGCCAAACCGCTGATCGTCACCGACAAGGGCATCACCGGCGCCGGCATCACCAAACAGATTACCGATCTTCTGGAAGCAGCCGCCATGAAGTACGTGGTCTACGACGAGACCATCCCCAATCCCACCGATAACAACGTCCATGACGGGGTGGCCATCTACCAGAAGGGGCAGTGCGACTCGCTGATCACCCTGGGCGGCGGTTCCTCGCACGACTGCGGCAAGGGCATCGGCCTGGTGGTCGCCAACGGCGGCAAGATTCACGATTACGAGGGAATCGACAAATCCTCCAAGCCCATGCCGCCGTACCTCGCGGTCAACACCACCGCCGGCACCGCCTCGGAGATGACCCGTTTCTGCATCATCACCGACACCTCCCGCCACGTGAAGATGGCCATTGTCGATTGGCGGGTCACTCCGGGTATCGCCGTGGACGATCCGCTGCTGATGATGGGCATGCCGCCGTCCCTGACCGCCGCCACCGGCATGGATGCCCTCACCCACGCGGTCGAGGCCTACGTTTCCACCATCGCCACCCCGATGACCGATTCCGCCGCGGAAAAAGCCATCGAGCTGATCGCCAAACACCTCCGGCCGGCCGTGGCCAACGGCCAGGACATCGAGGCCCGCGAGGGCATGTGCTATGCCCAGTACCTGGGCGGCATGGCCTTCAACAACGCCAGCCTGGGCCATGTGCACGCCATGGCGCACCAACTGGGCGGTTTCTACGACCTGCCGCACGGCGAGTGCAACGCCATTCTCCTGCCCCACGTGCAGCAGTTCAACCTGATCGCCAAGATCGACCGTTTCGTCAAGATCGCCCAGCTCATGGGCGAGAACACCGAAGGCCTGGCCCCGCGCGACGCCGCCGAGCTGGCCCTGGTGGCGATCAGGAAACTGTCGGCCGACATCGGCATCCCGGCCGGCTTGGTCGAGTTGGGCAAGCGGTACGGCAAGGAGGTCAAGGTCTCGGATATCGACATCATGACCGCCAATGCCCAGAAGGACGCCTGCGGCCTGACCAACCCGCGCCGACCCAAGGACGCGGACGTCAAGGCGATTTACCTCGCGGCGCTGTAAGAGAGGCAAGCGGCGGGCGGCATGCGGCCGAACATTGCGCCGCGGCCGCCCGAGCCGGTAACAAAACGAAAACCCGGTGGAGCCCGGCCCCTTTCCCGCTTTTGGTCCGGGCGGGCTCCACCGGTTGGTCTTGTCCCGGAAATTCCGGCAAGACGCTGTGGTTGGCGTTGCGGGGCGCGGCGGCGCGTCCCGCGTTTGGCGTTGTCCGGAGAAGGGGCACGGGCGGCTTTGCCGCAGCGCTTGCGTGCCTTTGATCGGCAGTTCGGCTGGTGTCCTGGAAGGGAAAACCGCACAGCCCGTTTCATTCACCATCATTTCATAGGAGTCATGCATGCAGAGGAAAATATTGTACGTCAATGGGGTTGAGCGTTCGGTGGTGGCCGAAAACTCCGATCTGCTCTCCGACGTGATCCGCAAGAACCTGCGCCTCACCGGCACCAAGGTCGGCTGCGGCAAGGGGCAATGCGGCGCCTGTAACGTGATCATGGACGGCAAGCTGATCCGGTCCTGCATCACCAAGATGGACCGGGTTCCCGACCGCGCCGCGATCACCACCATCGAGGGCATCGGCACGCCCCGCGATCTCCACGCCCTCCAGATGGCCTGGATGGTGCACGGCGGCGCCCAGTGCGGTTTCTGCTCCCCGGGCTTCATCGTCTCGGCCAAGGCCCTGCTCGACGGCAACCCCGATCCGTCCCGCGAGGAGATCCGCGGCTGGTTTCAGAAATACAGGAACGCCTGCCGCTGCACCGGCTACAAACCGCTGGTCGATGCGGTTCGGGATGCGGCCAAGGTGCTTAAGGGCCAGCTCAGCATGCAGGATTTGGCCTACAAGATTCCCGCGGACGGCAAGGTGTTCGGCACCAGCATGCCGCGTCCCAGCGCCGCCGCCAAGGTGACCGGCACCTGGGATTTCGGCGCCGATTCCGGCCTGGCCTTGCCGGAGAACACCCTGCAGCTGGCCCTGGTGCAGGCGACAGTCTCCCACGCCAACATCCTCTCCATCGACACCAGCGAGGCGGAGAAGATGCCCGGCGTGCATAAGGTGGTCACCCACAAGGACATCAAGGGCAAGAACCGCATCACCGGCCTGATCACCTTTCCCTCCAACAAGGGCGACGGCTGGGACCGGCCGATTCTCTGCGACACCAAGGTCTTCCAGTTCGGCGACGCCATCGCCATCGTCTGCGCCGACACCGAGAAGCAGGCCAGAGAGGCGGCCAAGAAGGTCAAGGTCGAGCTGGAGGAACTGCCGGCCTACATGAGCGCGCCGGCGGCCATGGAGCCGGATGCCATCGAGATCCACCCCGGCACCCCCAACGTCTACTACATCCAGAAGATCGCCAAGGGCGAGGAGACCGGGCCGATCTTCGCTGCGGCCGACGTCACCATCGAGGGCGAGTATTATGTCAGCCGTCAGCCCCATCTGCCGATCGAGCCCGATGTCGGCTACGCCTACCTCGACGACGCCGGCAAGCTGATCGTCCACTCCAAGTCCATCGGCCTGCACCTCCACCTGTACATGATCGCCCCCGGCCTGGGCGTGGAGCCGGAAAACCTGGTGTTGATCCAGAACAACGCCGGCGGCACCTTCGGCTACAAGTTCAGCCCCACCATGGAGGCCCTGGTCGGCGCCGCCGCCCTGGCCACCGGCCGGCCGGTCTTCCTCTGCTACGATTATTTCCAGCAGCAGACCTACACCGGCAAACGCTCGCCGTTCTGGACCACCGTCCGCCTGGCCGCCAACAAGGACGGCAAGCTGCTGGGCATGGAGACCGACTGGTCGGTCGACCACGGGCCGTACTCCGAGTTCGGCGACCTGCTCACCCTGCGCGGCGCCCAGTTCATCGGCGCGGGCTACGACATCAGGAACATTCGCGGCGAGGGCCGCACCGTATGCACCAACCATGCCTGGGGTTCGGCCTTCCGCGGCTACGGCGCGCCGGAGAGCGAGTTCCCGTCCGAGGTGCTGATGGACGAGCTGGCCGAAAAACTGGGCATCGACCCCTTTGAGCTGCGCTACAAGAACGTCTACCGGCCGGGCGCCACCACGCCCACCGGCCAGGTGCCGGAGGTCTTCTCCCTGCCGGCCATGTTCGAAGCGCTCAGACCCAAATACGAAGACGCCAAGAAGCGCGCGGCCGTCAACACCGGCGGCGGGATCAAGCGCGGGGTCGGCCTGGCTGTGGGCGTTTACGGCGCCGGCCTGGACGGCCCCGACACCGCGGAAACCGATGTCGAGCTCAATGCCGACGGCACGGTCACCATTTTCAACACCTGGGAAGACCACGGCCAGGGCGCGGACATGGGCACTCTGGCCACGGCCCACGAGGCCCTGCGGCCCCTGGGGTTGGATGTCGGCCGGATCAAGCTGGTGATGAACGACACTTCCAAATGCCCCAACTCCGGGCCGGCCGGCGGCAGCCGCAGTCAGGTCATAGTCGGCCAGTCGATCCGGGTGGGATGCGAGGCGCTGGTCAAGGCGATGAAGAAGTCCGACGGCAGCTTCCGCACCTATGATGAGATGGTGGCTGAGAACATCCCTACCAAGGTCAACGGCAAGTGGAGCGCGCCGGCCACCGACTGCGACGCCAACGGCCAGGGCAGCCCGATGTGTTGCTACATGTACGGCCTGTTCATGGCCGAGGTGGCGGTGGAGGTGGCCACCGGCAAAACCACGGTGGAGCGGATGACCTGCGTGGCCGATGTCGGCAAGGTGGTCAACCAACTGGTGGTCGACGGTCAGATCTACGGCGGCCTGGCCCAGGGGATCGGCCTGGCCCTGACCGAGGATTTCGAGGACATCAAGAAGCACTCGACCCTGGCCGGGGCCGGTCTGCCGTACATCAAGCAGATTCCGGACGACATCGAGATCATCTATGTCGAAACCCCGCGTCCGGACGGCCCCTTCGGTGCCTCGGGCGTGGGCGAGATGCCCCTGACCAGCCCGCACGCGGCGGTGATCAACGCCATCTACCACGCCTGCGGCGCCCGGGTCCGCCACCTCCCGGCCCTGCCGGAAAAGGTGCTGGCCGCCCTCCCGAAGTAAGCGGCTGAAGGTGCGGAAGGCGGGCCGAACCTTTCCCGATCCGCCTTCCGGCAGCCGCCCTTCCGCCGGCCGGACGCACCGAGCAGCGCGCGTCCGGCCCGATACGGGCCCGGACCCAATTCCACCACCGCGTGCGCGAAGGCGCATGCAGCCAGCCATGGATCAAACGCAGCTCAGAGAACTGGAATCCCGTTGCATTCAGGAAGAGCAGCCGTTCTGCACCGCGGCCTGCCCCATCCATGTTGATGTCCGCGCCTTCATGGCCGCGCTGGCCAAGGACGATGTGCGCGAGGCCCGCAAGATCCTCGACCGGACCATGCCTTTTCCCGAGATCGTGGGCCGGCTGTGCGACGCCCCCTGTCGCCACGCCTGCAAGCGGGGCGAGATCGGCGATCCCCTGGCCGTCGGCCGCCTGGAACAATTCTGCGTCAGCCGGACCGGGCCGATGCTCAAGCTGCCCAAACTGCCGGCCAAGGGCGGCCGGGTGGCGGTGCTGGGCGCGGGGCTGTCCGGGATGACGGCGGCGCTCGACCTGGCGCGCAAGGGCCGGCCGACCGCCCTCATCACCCCGGACGGCGAGATCGGCGGGCGGCTGCGCCTCCTGCCGGACACGGACCTGCCCGGCGAGACCCTGGTCCAGGCCCGGAAACTGCTGGAAGGCTACGGGGTGACGATCATTGCCGGTGGGCCGCCGGACGGCGCGATCGGCGCAACCGCCGCCCGCCTAGCCGGTGAATACGATGCGGTCTACTGCGATCTGGATAGTGTCGAGCTGGCCGGCGTTCCCGATCCCCTGACCCTGGCCGTCGGCGCCGGCAACTGCTTTGCCGGGGGCGGGCCGGGCGCCGACGATAATTTTTCGGTGATCAAGCAGGTGGAGGACGGCCGCCGCGCCGCCCTGTCGATCGAACGTTTTCTGCAAAAGGTCTCCCTCTCCGCCCAGCGCGACCGGGAAGGCAGCTGCGCCACCCGGATGGTGACGGTCATCGACCGCATCCCGCCGGCGGCCGAGATCCGGCCCGCCGATCCGGCTGGCGGCTACACCCCGGCCGAAGCCCTGGCCGAGGCGGGCCGCTGCATCCAGTGCGAGTGCATGGAATGCGTCAAGCAGTGCGCCTACCTGCGGGAGTACAAGGAATATCCCAAAACCCTGGTGCGCAAGATCTACAACAACCTGGCTATTGTCCAGGGCACCCGCAGCGCCAACAAGACGATCAACGCCTGCAGCCTCTGCGGCCAGTGCACGGTGATCTGCCCCCACGACTTTCCCGTGGCCGAGGTCTGCCGCTCCACCCGGCGGGAAATGGTGGCCACCGGCCACATGCCGCCTTCGCCGCACGACTTCGCCCTGGAGGACATGCGCTTCAGCCTGGGCGAAGACTGTCGCCTCGGCCGGCACCAGCCGGGGCACGCAACCAGCCGTTTCCTCTTCTACCCCGGCTGCCAGTTGGCCGGCTCCTCGCCGGAGTTGGTCATCCGCGCCTACGAATTCCTGGTCGCGCGACTCGAAGGCGGCGTCGGCCTGATACTCGGCTGCTGCGGCATCCCCGCCCATTGGGCCGGACAGCACGCCCTGTTCACCGAAACCCTGGACGAACTGCGGGCCGAAGTGGACCGGATGGGCCGGCCGACCGTGATCGCCGCCTGTTCGAGCTGCCTGGCGATCTTCGGGGAACAGGCCCCGGAGTTGAACGTCACTTCGTTGTGGGAGTTGCTCGACGGCTTGGAGCTGCCGGAACACCAAGGCCCCCGGCCCCCGGCCGCCCTGGTGCTCCACGACCCGTGCACCGCCCGGCACCGGCCCGACCTGCGGGCCAGCGTGCGCAGCCTCTGCGCCAAGTTGGACCTGGCCGTGATCGAGCCCGAATTCGGCGGCGAACTGACCGACTGCTGCGGCTACGGCGGCCTGATGCAGTTTGCCAACCGGCCCTTGGGCGAAAAGGCGGCCCGGGTCAAGGCCGAACGCGGTTCCGGGGACGGCCTGGCCTACTGCGCCATGTGCCGCGACAACCTGGCGGCCGCCGGTCGGCCGGTGGCGCATCTGCTCGACTATCTGTTCGGCCGGGCCGGCGACCCGGACCCGTTGGCCCGCGCCAATCCCGGCTTTTCCGTCCGTCACGAGAACCGCGCCCGGTTGAAGCAACGCCTGCTCGCCCGCCTCTGGCAGGAAGAGTCCGTGCCCATGCCGGCCCATGCCGCGATGCGCCTGGCGATCGCCCCCGAGGTCGCAGCCCTGCTGGATTGCCGGCTCATCCTGGAGGAAGATGTCCGCCAGGTGATCGCGCATGCCGAAAGCTCGGGCCGCTACCTGGTCGACCCGGGCACCGGCCACTGGCTGGCCAGCTTCAGGCCGGTGCGGGTCACCTACTGGATCGAGTACGAGCCGACCGATGCAGCCTACCGGATTTACAACGGCTACAGCCACCGCATGCGGCTGCCGGAGGAGACGCCATGACCAGCTTTTCCTTTGTCGAAACCACAGCCTGGCAGTGCGCCGGGTGCAAGCTGCCGCTGCAACCGGCCGAAGTCAAGGTGAGTTACCTCAACTCGGTCTTCAATGTCGAGTTGATGGTCTGTCCGGGCTGCGGTTTCGTCCTGGTGCCGGAGAGCCTGGCCACGGGCAAGATGCTGGCCGTGGAACAACTGCTGGAAGACAAGTGAGATGAGCGCCCTTTGCCGCAATGCCGATACCGGTGCCGGTGCCGAAACCGCGCCGGTCGTCCTCTACGAACAGGAGGAGCTGGGCGCGTTTACCGGCGGCGCGCTTCGGCCCGGCGGAATCGGCCTGACCGGGGAGCTGCTGCGCCTGTGCGCGTTCGCCCCCGGCAGCGCCGTGCTCGACGTGGGCTGCGGGCCGGGGCACAGCCTGGCCTTGATGGCCACGGAATTCGGCCTGCGGCCCGAAGGGCTCGATCCGTCGGCCGCGATGCTGGCCCGGGCGGCCCGTCGGGCGCCGTCGGCCGTGCTCCACCGGGGCGTGGCCGCGGCCATCCCGTGCGCGGACGGCACCTTTGCCGGCGTGGTCTCGGAATGCGTGCTGTCGCTGACCGGCGATATCCGCGCCAGCTTGGTCGAGATGCACCGGGTGCTGCGTCCGGGCGGCCAACTGATCCTCACCGACATCTACTGCCGCAAGCCGTGGCAACGGCCCGATCCGGCCCGGTTGCACAGTTGCCTCAGTCACGCCCGGCCCCTGGAGACGATCGCCTCGGAGGTGACCGGGGCGGGATTTTCCCTGACCCTGCTCCGCGACCGCAGCGAGCTGTTGGCGCAACTGGCCGGGCAACTCATCTTTTCCTGCGGCAGCCTGGAACGGTTCTGGGGCCTGTTCCTGGATGCCGCCACCGCCCGCAGCACCAGTTGCGCCCTGGCCGCCGCTCCCCTGGGCTACTATGCCCTCATCGCCGCGAAAGAGCCGTAAGGTCGCGCAAACAGCCGCATAAGGTGTCGCATGCCGCGTCGCATAATGTCGCGACAAGAGCCGGTTGAAAACCGCAAGAACGCCGTAACAGGAGCCGCACCATGGATGAAACCGCATTGCGCATCATGCAGCTGGCCGGTCAGGGCCTGTGCTGCAGCCAAATCATGATCAAGTTGAGCCTGGACGACATGGGCGAGGAGAACGTGCCTCTGGTCCGCGCCATGGCCGGGCTCTGCGAAGGCTTGGGGAGCGGCGACATCTGCGGGGTCGCCAGCGGCGCGGCCTGCGTCCTGGCGCTCTATGCCGCCAAGGGCAGCGTCGAGGAGGAGGCCCTGGACTGCCTGCCCCTGCTGCTGGTCCAGTTCATGGATTGGTTCAAGGGGCGGGGCACCACCTGGGGCGGCATCCGCTGCGACGACATCGTCGCCTACCAGGGCGGCCGCAAGCCCGAGGCCTGCGGCAACATCATGATGCAGGCCCGCCAGACGGTGCTCGGGCTGCTGGCCGAACAGGGCATCGATCCCAGCCTTCCCCGGGAGCGGGCCGGTGGAAGCTGAACCTCGCATCCAACCGCTGTCCTCGACCGAGAGCCTGTGCCCGGTCTGCCTGCGGCGGCTGCAGGCAATCCGCGAACAGCAGGGCGACACCGTCTACCTGATGAAGCACTGCGGCGAGCACGGCCCGGCCCGGACCCCGATCTGGCGGGGGCCGATTTCCTTTTCCTCCTGGCTGCGGCCGAAAAAACCGTCCTCACCCCGGCAAGCCCAGACCGAGATCCGGGACGGCTGCCCCTTCGATTGCGGGCTCTGCCCCGGCCACGGCCAGCACACCTGCACGGCTCTGCTCGAGATCACCGGCCGCTGCAACCTGCGCTGTCCGGTCTGTTTCGCCGATGCCGGCGAATCGGATGCCGACCCCTCGCTGGCGCAAATCGGCGGGTGGTACGACCGGGTGATGGCCGCGTCCGGCCCCTGCAATATCCAGCTTTCCGGCGGCGAGCCGACCGTGCGCCCCGACCTGGCCCGGATCGTCCGCCTGGGACGGGACAAGGGGTTCGACTTCATCCAGCTCAACACCAACGGCCTGCTCCTGGCCGAACGACCGCAATTGGCCGACGAACTCAGGCAGGCCGGATTGGCCTCGGTCTTTTTGCAGTTCGACGGCCTGACGGCCGCAACCCACCTGGCCCTGCGCGGCCGCGACCTGCGCGCGGACAAGGAGTTGGCCATCCGCCGCTGCGTCGAGGCCGGGCTGGCGGTGGTTCTGGTGCCGACCCTGGTGCCGGGGATCAATACCGCCGAGATCGGGGCGATCATCGAATACGGGCTTGGTTTCGCCCCCACGGTGCGCGGTGTGCATTTCCAACCCATCAGCTATTTCGGCCGCTATCCGCAAGCGCCGGCGGATGCCGACCGGCTGACCCTGCCGGAGGTGCTGATGCTGATCGAGACCCAGACCGGCGGCGCGGTCCGGGCCGAACACTTTGCCCCGCCTGCCTGCGAACATGCCCTTTGCTCCTTTCACGGCAATTTCCTGATCGACGGGCAGGGCCGCCTGGCTCCGCTCGGCCAGCCCCCGGCCTGCTGCTCCACCGGCGAGGACCGGGCCTGCCTGCCCACAGCCCTGGAGGGCAGGGAAAAGAGCGTCCGCTACACCGCCCGCCAGTGGTCCCTGCCCCTGGCCGAACCCGCCTGCGGCTGCGGCGGCGAACCGGGCGCGCCCAAGGACGACTTCGACCGCTTTCTCGCCCGGGCCCGCACCCACACCTTTTCCCTGTCGGCCATGGCCTTCCAGGACGTGTGGAACATCGACCTGGAGCGGCTGCGCGGCTGCTGTATCCATGTGGTCTCGCCGGCCGGCCGGCTCGTTCCCTTCTGCGCCTACAACCTGACCTCGAACCTGGGGCGGCCGCTGCACCGGCGGGCGGGGCCGGCATGAAGCCCTCGGTCCTGGACACCCTGACCGGCCAAACCATCGGCATAAGCGCCCGGCCGGTGCCGCGCCCGGCCATCGACGCCTGGCAGGAGGACCGGTTGCGCCGCCTGGTGGCCTACTGCCGGGAGCATGCCCCGTTCTACCGGCGAAAATTCGCGGCCGCGAGCATTGCCGCCGTGGACGGCCTGGCCGATCTGGCCCGGCTGCCGTTGACCACCGAGGCCGAGTTGCGGCACCACGGCCAGGAGATGGTCTGTGTCGGCCAGGATGCGGTGGCCCGGATCGTCACCCTGCGCAGTTCGGGCACCACCGGCCCGCCCAAGCGGCTCTGGTTCACCGAGGCGGACCTGGAGCGGACGCTCGACTTTTTTCATCGCGGCATGGGCCAGATGGCCGAACCGGGGCAGACCGCCGCCATCCTCCTGCCCGGCGCCACCCCGGATTCCACCGGCCATCTTTTGGCCCGTGCCCTGGCGCGGTTGACGGTGAACGGCCGGATCGTCGGCCTGGTGAGCGACCCGGAGCGGGCCGCCCGGATCGTGGCCGAAATCCGGCCCGAGATCCTGGTGGGCTTTCCGGTGCAGATTCTGGCCCTGGCGCGGATGGCGGCCTTTCTGCGCCTTGACCTCGCCTCCATCGGCACGGTGCTGCTCTGCTCCGATTATGTCCCCGAAAGTTTGTGTCAAAGTCTGCGCCATCTGCTCGGTTGCGAGATTTTCACCCACTACGGTGCCACCGAAACCGGCCTGGGCGGCGGGGTCGACTGCGGGGCGCACCAGGGCTGCCATTTGCGCGAGGCCGACCTGTTGATCGAGATCGTCGATCCGGACGGCGGCCAGACCCTGCCGGCCGGGGAATGGGGTGAGATCGTGTGCACCACCCTGCTGCGCACCGGCATGCCGTTGATCCGCTACCGCACCGGCGATCGCGGACGCCTGTTGCCCGGTCCGTGTTGCTGCGGCAGCCAGGTCCGGCGGCTTGACCGGGTGCTCGGCCGGCTCGACCGGGTACGGACCCTGCGGAGCGGCCGGCAACTGGCCATGGCCGATCTGGACGAATGGCTGTTCGCCGTGCCGGGACTGCTCGATTTCACCGCCGTCCTGGCTATCCGGGGCGGCCGGGAGAGCCTGGAACTGGTCCTGACCGCCTTGCCCGGCCAGGGCGAGGCAGTCAAACGGCAGGCGGCCGGCCTGTTGGAGTCCCGGATGTCGGGGGGCGAGCCGGCAATCGCCCTGATACTGGCCCGGGATGGCGCCATCCATCCCACAAAACGTTTTCTTGAAGACCACCGCAAGGAGAAGGCAATATGAAAAAATTACTGCAGCAGATCTGCACCAGTCTCGGCGATGGCGAGGACCTCGTTCTGGTGACCATTGCCAGCCAGTCCGGCTCCACGCCCCGGTTGGCCGGGGCCAAGATGATCGTGCTCCGGGACGGCCGTACCTCGGGCACCGTCGGCGGCGGGCTGGTCGAGGCCACGGCCATCCGCGAGGCGGCCGCCTGTTTTGCCGGCGGGCGATCCCTGCGCCGGACCTTTGACCTCGACAACAGCGATGTCGCCATCAGCGACATGATCTGCGGCGGCAGGGTGGAACTCTTTCTCGAATACATCGAGGCCGGCGCGGCCAACCGCGAAATCTTCGGCACGCTGCTGGCGGCCATGCGGGCGGGCCGCCGCGCCACCCTGGTCTGTCCCCTGGGCGGGCGGGCCGGGGGAGGGCAGCGGTTCGCGGTCGACCATCGCGGCGCCCCCAGCCGCGCCGACATCCCCGAATCGCTGCTGACCGCGATCAAACAGGCCCTTGTCCCCGCCCCGGCCACCGCCCTGGTCGAACACCAAGGCCAGCGCTATTTGCTGTCCTCCTTCACGGTGAGCGGCACGGTGTACCTGCTCGGCGCGGGGCACGTGGCCGCCTGCACCGCCGAGGCGGCGGCCCGGGTGGGGTTCAGGGTGGTGGTGATGGACGACCGGGGCGAGTTCGCCAGCCGGGAACGTTTTCCCCTGGCCGACGAGATCCGGGTGCTGCCGTCCTTTGCCGGTTGCTTCGACGGGCTCGAGCTCGACCGCGACGCCTATCTGGTGATCGTCACCCGCGGCCACCTGCACGACCTGGAGGTGCTCGGCCAGGCCCTGCGCACCGGAGCGGGCTACATCGGCATGATCGGCAGCCGCAGGAAGCGCAACGCCATTTACGCCAAGCTGATGGACCAGGGCGTGAGCGAGGCGCAGCTGGAACAGGTCCGCTGCCCCATCGGCACGGCCATCGAGGCCGACACCCCGGAGGAGATCGCGGTGTCCATCGTCGGCGAACTCATCTACCAGCGGGCCACCGGCCGAAAGGCATGGCACCTCGCCTGAGCGCCCTCATCCTCGCCGCCGGGCTGTCCTCGCGCATGGGCGAGCTCAAGGCCCTGCTGCCCCTGAACGGCCGAACGATGCTCGGCCAGGGGGTGGCCCTGTTTTCCGCCTTCGGTGTCGACGACATCGTGGTGGTGACCGGCCATCGGGCCGGGGAGATCGGGGCCGCGGCCACCGAGGCCGGGGCGCGGCTGGCCCACAATCCGGACCATGCCGCCGGCATGTACGGTTCGATCCGCACCGGAGCGGCCGCATTGGCCGGCCGCTGCGACGGATTTTTCCTCCTGCCGGTGGATATGCCCCTGGTGCGGTGCGGCACCGTGCGGCTTTTGGCCGCCTCCTTCGCCGGGCAACCGGCCCTGGCCTGCTGCCCGGTTTTTGCCGGCCGGCGCGGGCATCCGCCGCTCATCCATGCCGATCTTATCGCCTCGATCCTGGCCCAGGAGCATCCCGAAGGCGGGATGCGCGGCCTGTTGGCGCAAATCGAGGCGGTGCGGCCGGACCAGGTGCGCGAGGTGCCGGTGGCCGATGCCCACATCCACCTCGATCTGGACACCCCCGAGGCCTACCGGGACGGATGCGCCCGTTTTGCCAGCCGGGGCATACCGACCATGGCCGAATGCATGACCATTCTGGAGCATCTGCACCCCATGCCGGGCAAGGGATTGGCCCATGGCCGCGCGGTGGCCGGGGTGGCGGCGGCCATTGCCGAGGCGATGAACCGGCACGGCGGCCGCACGCTGGATGTGGAATTGTGCCGGGTCGGCGGCTGGCTGCACGACATCGCCAAGGGACAGCCCCGCCACGAAGCCGAGGGCGAATGCTGGTTGCGGAAACTGGGGTTTGAGCGGGCGGCGGCCATTGTCGGCGTCCACAAGGACCTGCCCTGGAGGCCCGGCATGGAACCGGGCGAACGCGAAATCGTCTTTCTTGCCGACAAGCTGGTGCGCGGCAGCCGGCTGGTCGCCATCGAAGCGCGGTTTGCCGAGAAGCTGTCCCTGTTCCGGCATGAACCCGAGGCGGTCCGGGCCATCGAGCGCAGGTGGCAACAGGCCGAACAACTGGCCGCGGCGCTGGAAGCCGCGATGGGGCAGCCGCTGGCCGGGGTCGCCACGACGGCGGATGGAGTCGGGAGGGACGGAATCGGGGCGGACGGAATCGGGGCGGGCGGAACATGCGGCGGCTGATCTATTTGCTCCGGCATGGCGAGGTCGACACCTCTTCGCCGCGCCGTTTCCTGGGGCGGACCGACCTGCCGCTCAATCCCGACGGCGTCCGCCAGGTCAGCGCCCTGGGCGAGCAGCTGCACCATGTCCCCTTTGCCGAGGTGGTCGCGTCCCCCCTGCGGCGGGCCGTGCAAACGGCGGCCCTGGTCAGCGGCCGGCCGGAGGCGGCCATCCGGGTGAACGACGCCCTGGCCGAAATCGATCTCGGCCAGTGGGAAGGGCGCACGGTGGCGGAAGTCCGGCAGGGTTTTCCCGGCCTTTACGAGCGGCGCGGCCAGGATCTGGAGCACTTTCGGCCGCCGGGAGGGGAGAGCTTCGGCGATCTGGCGGTGCGCGTCTGTCCGGCCCTGTTCGCCCTGATCTGGCGGACAACCGGCCCCTTGCTCGTCGTCGCCCACGCCGGAGTCAACCGGGTCGCGCTCTCCCGCTTGCTCGGGCGGCCCTTGCGGCAGGCGTTGGCAATCCCCCAGGACTACGGCGCGGTCAATATTTTGCGGGCAGGGGAACAGGGCATCGAGGTGGTGGCGGTCAACCTGGTCGGCCCGCTGCCCACGCCGTACACGCTTATTGCAACCGGTTGAGGCGGCAGGCGGTGACGGTGATGGGCTTGGGCGGGAAGAGGGGTGGTTTTTATATGACGCCGGCTGGGGCGGCGGCGTTCTACTCGTGTTTGTCGGTATTTCAGTGAGATGTGCGAGGAATCGACGTCTGGCTTGAGCAGCTCCGGAGTTTTTGGTTCGCTGGCGGAGAGTTCGGCCTCGGCCTCCCTGCGGCAGGGGCATTCTTTTCTTTGCTTGCCCAAAGAAAAGAATCAAAAGAAAGGGCAGCCGGCCCTTGAGACGACAGGCTCAACGGCAAGGGCTCTCCCGCTGTCCTCGAATTTCCTCAAAAAAAACCGGGACGGGGGCGCGGACAACCGTCCGTCCCGGTGATTTGCGTTCGGCGACCGCCGAACCTTCAGACCCCTCAGGAGCCGCCGTCGAAGCCGATGGCGACGCGGCCGTCGGCGACGATCACCGGCACCTTGCGCTGGCCCAGGCTGTGGCGCAGCATCTCCTCCATCCGGGCGAGATCGAGCTTGACGTCGTAATAAACATGGTCGGGATTCGCCTCACGGGCGCGGGTGGTGTGCGGTCAGCCGTGCTTGCCGTAAATGGTGACTGCGGTCATGTGGTACCTCCTTGATCGTTTGGGGAAAAGTGCCCGCACTCGCGGAGCGGGCACGGTGCGATCCGGCGGAGTTTTTTCCGTCTCCGCCGGGGTCAGAACTCGATGTCCGGCAGCTGGTCGTAGGCCTGGACCACATCGGAGCAGCGTGCGAGCACGGCAATGACCATGGGCAAGGGTGCCGGCCAGATGCCGGCCAGGTCGCGCTCGCCGGGCTGGTGGGGGCGGAAGGCCAGCTGTTCCTCTGGCGGGCAAAAGGCGGCGGCGATGCCGGGTTTGTTCCCGCGGGCATCGATGCGGTACCAGCCGAATCCGGGCAGGAGCACCGCGTTCAGGCCGTGGAGGCAATGGGCCGTCCTGCCTTCCTCCCGTACCAATCGCGCTGGTAGCAGAGCCCCGCCGGAATCCGGTTGGCCCGCAGCAGCGCCGCCAGCAGGTGGGTTTTGGCATAGCAGTAGCCGGTGCGGTGGCGCAGCACCTCCGAGGCATGGCAGGTCACCGGGTTCTCCTTGAAATCCCAGCTGTGGCGGACCTCGTCCCGGACAAATTCGAAACACCGGTGGGCAATGGCCACCGGGTCGGACAAACCTTGGGCCAGGGAGGCGGCCTGCCCCTGACCTCCGGATGATCGCAATCGATGTGGAGACTTGGCGCTAGATATCGCTCCAGGGGGACGGTGGCGCCACCGGCAAACGAGGCGCTTCCTTCCGAATAGCCCGGAGGCAGGCGGTCAGCGGCCGAGGGCGGCATCGATTTCCTGGTAAGTGATGATCTGGATATCCGCCTCCATGTTATGCGAGCGGACCTTGATCGGCGGCGGGTAGCCCTGCTGGATCGGCAGCAGGCGGGGTTTGTCCCCGTCGACGAAAATGATGACCGCCGGAGCCCGGACCGGGTCTTCCAGCCGGTACCCCTCCAGTTTGGTGGTTTCCCGATCGACGATGACTACGGCGCCTTGGATGTGCATGTTGTTTTCCTGTTGGTTGCCGGGGGCTTGCGCAGCGTGCGCTGCCCCGCGATGGTGGATGTCCCGGCGCGGTGCCGGTGGCGTCGATGGGGCGATACGGCCATGCCGCACCGTGCGTTTAGACGATGCGCGAGAACTGTTCGATGGCCGCAGTCAGTTTTTTGAGCGTGGCCTCTTCGTTGCCTTCCCGCACGCCGTCCAGCACGCAGTGGTGCAAATGGCCCTCGAGAATGGTCTGCCCGGTCTTGTGCAGGGCGGCCTTGGCCGCGCCGATCTGGACCAGGATATCCTCGCAGGGCTTGTCGTCCTCGACCATCCTGGCAATGCCCCGAATCTGCCCCTCAATGCGCTTGAGCCGCTTGGTGACGGCTTCAACGTCGATACACTGTCTCATTCCCGGACCCGCTGAAAAAATGTCCTGCCGTGGACGGCCGCACGGCGGGTTTCCTTGTCCATTCTCCGCAATCGGGGAAAATTTCCCGGTTGCCGTCATGCCGCTGCCCATAGGTAAACGGTTATCCGCAAAAATGCACGGCCTCTTTTTGCGGTTGACTTGATACCCTATAGGGGTATATGGTATACGGGTCGTGAAGGTCTTGCGGCAAACACAAAACACGCACAAGGAGAAGGATATGGCAGCCAAGGTAACGGTGGTGGCGCACACAGCGGTCTTTTTCGACGCCCTGGCCGGATTACGGATGACCGTCGTCTCGGGCGCGCTGCTGGCGCTCAGTTTGGCGGTTTTGCTGGCCGAAAAATCCGTGCCGGTGGACCCGGCCTGGGGCACGATCCTCATTTCCGGCTCGCCCCTGGTGTACCTGGCGCTGACCCGGCTGTTTTTCCAGCGCAACATCTCCTCGGCCCTGCTGATCTCCATCGCCATGGTGGCCTCGATTGCCATCGGCGAGCTGTTCGCGGCCGGCGAGGTGGCCTTCATCATGGCCATCGGCGCCATCCTCGAGGACCGGACGGTGGAACGGGCCAAGCGGGGGCTGAAGCAGTTGATCGGCCTGGCGCCGCAGCAGGGCCGGCGCATCGCGGCCGGCCGGGAGGAGATCGTGCCCATTGCCCGGATTCGCCGGGGCGACGTGCTCCGGGTGCTGCCCGGCGAAACCATCCCGGTGGACGGCGAGATCGTGGCCGGCAGCACCTCGATCGACCAATCGGTCATGACCGGTGAGTCGCTGCCCGTGGACAAGACCGTGGGCGAAAGCGTGTTCAGCGGCACCATCAACCGGTTCGGGGCGGTGGACATCCGGGCCGCCAAGGTGGGCGAGGATTCCTCGCTGCACAAGCTCATCAGGATGGTGCGGGAGGCGGAGGACAACAAGGCGCCCATGCAGCGGATCGTGGATCGGTGGGCAAGCTGGCTGGTACCCGCCGCCCTGGTCATAGCCCTGATCGCCTACGCGGCCACCGGCGACGTCATCCGGGCGGTCACGGTGCTGGTGGTGTTCTGCCCCTGCGCCCTGGCCCTGGCCACGCCCACTTCCATCATGGCGGCCATCGGCCAGGCCACCCGCCACGGGGTGTTGATCAAGTCCGGCGAAGCCCTGGAAAACATGGGCAGGGTGGACAGCATCGCCTTCGACAAGACCGGCACCCTCACCCACGGCATCCTGGAAGTCAGCGACATCGCGGTCTTTGTCCCGGACCGGACGGAGGAACAGCTGCTCGGGCTGGCGGCCGCGGTCGAAAGCCGGTCGGAACACCCCCTGGGCAAGGCGGTGGTGGCGCGGGCCGCGGCCTTGAACCTGGCGTTGCTGCCGGTGGAGCAATTTGCCATGGTCCCCGGCAAGGGCATTGCCGCAACCGTTGACGATAGCGAGATAAGGTGCGGCAACAGCGCCTATCTGGAAGAAAACGGCATCGCGATCGGCGGGGAGATTCAGGCCGTCCTGGCCGGGTTGCGCCAGCAGGGCAAGGCCGGCATCCTGGTGGCCGAGGCCGGCCGCTGCATCGGCATGGTGGCCCTGTCCGATACCTTGCGCCAGGGCGCGGCGGAGATGGTGCGGCGCCTGCGCCGGATGGGGACGGAGGTGATCCTGCTGACCGGCGACCATGCCCACACCGCGGCCCATTTCGCGGCCCGGGCAAATATCGAACAGGTGCGGGCCGAGTTGCTTCCCGCCCAGAAAGTGGAGTGGATCAAGACCATGCAGGCCCAGGGGCGCACCGTGTGCATGATCGGCGACGGCGTCAACGACGCCCCGGCGCTGAAGACCGCCGACGTGGGCGTGGCCATGGGCACCATGGGCAGCGACATTGCCATCGAGGCGGCCGATATCGCCCTGATGGGCGACGACATCGGCAAGCTCCCCTACCTGAAGCGGCTGTCGAACGTCACCATCCGCACCATCAAGGGCAACATCGTCCTGGCCATGGTGATCAACTGCGCCGCCATCGCCATGTCGGTGATGGGCCTGCTCACCCCGATCACCGGTGCCCTGGTGCACAATGCCGGCTCGGTATTGATTGTGCTGAACGCGGCCCGGTTGTACGACCGCAAGCTGAACTGAGCGGGCCGGGCCGTCATTCCCGCCCGGCATCAGGGGCGCAGCGTGCGCAGGAGGCGCAGCAGGCGTTCAGGCTGTCCAGGCTCTGCATGATGCCGCAGTTGTCGCCGTTCCGACCGCCGGCGCACCGTTGTCGCAGCTCCTCCAGGTGCTTCTTCAGGTGCTGGAGCGCGGCAATCTGACCATCGACATTGCCGATGTGGGCGTCGATCAATTCGGTGATCCAGGTGCAGTCCCGCTGGGGCCGGTCGCGGAAGGCCAGCAGCTTCCTGATTTCGGCCAGCTGCATCCCGTGCTTGCGGCAGTGGAGGATGAATTCCAGGCGCTCCTGGTCGTCCTGGCCGTACAGCCGGTAGTTGCCTTCGGTCCGCCCCGGTTTTTCCAGGAGCCCTTCCTTTTCGTAGTACCGGATCGTGACCACCTTGCATCCGGTCTTCTTCGCCATCTCGCCGATCTTCATTTTTTCACCGCCACCGCAAAAAAACCGATTGACCCTCGATCCCCTCGAGGCCGTACCCTGGCCGCACTGTTCAGCCGGACCGCCCGGCCGGCGGCACGGTCGTTTTTCCGCCACCGCCGGCTTGATTCTCCAGCTACTATAGACATTACTCTCAAGGAAACAACGCAAAGCGGCCATCCATGGCCGCCATCGATGAATGGAGATCGATCATGAACCAGATACCCCTCGTCGCTCCCCCGTGTGTCTGCACGCACGGACATGGCCATCAAGAAGAGGTCCATCGCCACGACCACGATGGCTGCGGTGGTCATGACTCGTGTTGCGGCCACCAGCACGGGGCGGCGCCGGAACCGGTCGACCTGGCCCAGGTGGGCGAAGCCTCCGCGACCCGGGCCGTGTACCGCATCGTCAATATGGATTGCCCCACGGAGGAAGCCCTGATCCGCAAAAAACTGGGTAACATGCCGGGGATCGCCGGGCTCGAGTTCAACCTCCTGCAGCGGGTGCTGATCGTCAACCACGACCTGCCATCGACCAAGCCCATCGAGGCGGCGCTGCTTGCCATCGACATGAAACCCGAACCTCTCGGCCGGGAGCCGGGAGGCGGTGCGGCCCTGCCCGAGACCCGCATTCCCTGGGGCCGGCTGGCCCTGGCCGGCGCCTTTGCCGCCGGTGCGGAGCTGGCCGAACTGCTGGGCGAAAGCGGCCTGATCCATGCGGGCGCGGATACCCCCCTTTTCACCGACCTCCTCACCGCCTGGCTGCCCATGGGCCTGGCAATCGCCGCCATCCTGGTCGGCGGCCTGACCACCTACAAGAAAGGGTGGATCGCGCTCAAGAACCTCGACCTCAACATCAACGCTCTCATGGCCATCGCCGTGACCGGCGCGGTCCTCATCGGCCGTTTTCCGGAGGCCGCGATGGTCATGGTGCTGTTCAGCCTGGCCGAGGCGATCGAGGCCAAGTCCCTGGAACGGGCGCGAAGGGCCATCGGCGAGCTGCTCAACCTCACCCCCGAGACCGCCACCGTGCTCCAGGAGGACGGCACCTGGGTGGAAATGGAAAGCCGGCGGGTGGCGGTCGGCAGCCGGGTGCGGGTCAAGCCGGGCGAGCGGATCGCGCTCGACGGCGTCATTGTCCAGGGGCAATCGACGATCAACCAGGCGCCGATCACCGGTGAAAGCATGCCGGTCGAGAAAACCGTGGACGACCCGGTGTTCGCCGGCACGGTCAACGAGGCCGGTTCGTTCGAATTCAAGGTCACCGCCGGCGCCGATAATTCGACCCTGGCCCGGATCATCCACGCGGTGGAAGCGGCCCAGGCCAGCCGCGCGCCCATCCAGCGCTTTGTCGACCGCTTCGCCCGCATCTACACCCCGGCGGTGTTCCTCGTGGCCCTGCTGGTGGCGATCGGGCCGCCGCTGTTTTTGGCCGGCGCCTGGAGCGAATGGATCTACACCGGCCTGGTCATCCTGGTCATCGGCTGCCCCTGCGCCCTGGTCATCTCCACCCCGGTCAGCATTGTCAGCGGCATGGCCGCGGCGACCCGCCACGGCATCCTGATCAAGGGCGGCCTGTTCCTCGAGCAGGGCCGCCGGCTGCGCTGCCTGGCCCTGGATAAGACCGGCACCCTCACCCATGGCAAGCCCAAACAGACCGATTTCGTGGCCTGGAGCGACATGGACGGGATGGAAATGGTCGTCCTGGCGGCCAGCCTCGCCGCCCGGTCGGACCACCCGGTGTCCCGTGCCATTGCCGAGGCCGCGGCGGCGCGGGATACCGACCTGCGTCAGGTCGACGATCTCGTTGCCCTGGCCGGCCGGGGGGTACGCGGGGTCATTGCCGGCCAGCTCTGGCACCTGGGCAATCATCGGCTGGTGGAGGAGCTGGGGCAGTGCTCGCCCGAGCTGGAAACGCGGCTCTTCGCCTTGGAGGAACAGGGCAAGAGCGTGGTGGCCCTGGTGGGCGAGCAAGGGGTGGCTGGTCTGTTTGCGGTGGCCGACACGCTCAAGCCGAGCAGTGTCGCGGCCATCGGCGATTTGCGGCGGCTGGGGGTCAAGACCGTGATGCTGACCGGCGACAACGAGCACACAGCCCGAGTCATCGCCGACCAGGTGGGCGTGGAGAGCTTCAAGGCCAATCTCCTGCCGCAGGATAAATTGGCGGTGGTCGACGAACTGGCGAAAGGCGCCAAGGAGATGAAGGACGGCAAGGTCGGCATGGTGGGCGACGGCATCAACGACGCCCCGGCCCTGGCCAGGGCGGATGTCGGTTTCGCCATGGCCGCGGCCGGCACCGACACCGCCATCGAAACCGCGGACGTGGCGCTGATGGACGACGACCTCCGGAAGATCCCGCGCTTCATCCGGCTGTCGCGGGCCACCCACGCCATCCTGCTCCAGAACATCACCCTGGCCCTGGGGGTCAAGGCCCTCTTCTTCGGCCTGACCTTGGCCGGCCAGGCAACCATGTGGATGGCGGTGTTCGCCGATGTGGGCACCAGCCTGCTGGTGGTGGCCAACGGCCTCCGGGCCCTGCGGCAGTGAACGGCAACCGGCCCCGACAGGCCGGAGCCACCACCAGGTCCTCGACCAGAAGCGCGGGCCCGCCCTCGGCGGTGGAGAGCACCAGTTGGCCGGTGCCCATGCCGATCACGCGTCCCGCCTCCTCGGCCACCAGGACCAGGGCCCGGTCGCTCTCCAGCAGCAGGGCCAGGCCTTGCCGTTGCCTGGTGGCGTCGAAGCGGAAATCCCGCTCGATGGCGAACAGCAACCGCAGCAGGCCGACCATCGCATCCAAATCCCTGCCACGGGCAGGGCGCACCGCAACCATGGCGGGGCTTTCCGCTATCCGATCAGGTAGGCCGCAGCCGGGACGCCGTCCTCAATGCCGTCGAGGATGGCGTCGATGGCCCCGGTGCTGGCCACGCCCCGATACCACCAGTTCTCCGGCTGGACGACCAGCACCGGCCCGGCCTCGCACTGCTTGAGACAGCCGGTGGCGATCACCTGCACATCCAGGCCCCGGTCGAGAATCTCTTCCTCGATGTATTGCAGCAAGCCGTCGGTTTGCCGGTGACAGATCCCCTTGGGATCGCCCTTAGCGCGGAAACTCTGGCAGACAAGGATGTGTTGCGCGGGGATGGCCATGGTTCGTTCCTCCGATTGCGAAAAGGGTTGTGGGGTAAAAAACGGTCGATCGAGGCGCACGCCTCAATACACCAGTTCGAAGGACTGTTCGGGCGCGTCCCGGTCCCGGCGGTCCAGCAGGGCGTCGAGCACCTTTTCCAGGAACCGCAGGCCGCCTTTGTAGCCGACGGTCGGGAAATACTGGTGGCTCTGGCTATCGAGGATCGGGAATTGGGCCTGACCCTACGCCATGGGCTACCGGATCAAAAAATTCGCCTTGCAATGTCCATGAATTACTCTTTCCTCTACGGAAGTTCCGATTGCCATCGAACTTTGGCCAGGCTCGTTCACCGGCAATCGATGGTTTTTGTGATAATCAGCAAGGAAAGTGAACCGGGCGGAGAGAGGCTTCCGGACGCCCTGAATCCGGAGGCCAGCGGCCAGGGAGGCGATTCGTTGCTCCATGCATCCTTTTTGCTCGAGCCCCGGAAAGGCGCCTGAGTAGGAGGCGACAGCTTCCTTCTTTTTCGTCGTTCCCGCCGTGCCGCGAACATCGAGGGCCGCCGGCTGCGCAATGCACGCGCCTCGGCATGGCCGCAGATGCCTGCTTTTTGGTTTTGAGATCGATTCGAAATGTTCAATGCTCCTGCTTTGGAGTATAAAAAGGGCGTGAGTTCGCCAAAGAAGAGCTGGTGGCGGGTCGCCATGCGGGTTTGGTGGAAACTTCGGAGAGATTGGGGGAATAATGGCTGCATCGCAAGATATCCGCTGGAAACAACGTTTTCAGAATTTCGATCGTGCATTTGTCCTGTTGCGCTCCGCGCTGGAAGAAAAGCGGGTTGCGGAATTTAATCGCCTGGAGCAGGAAGGTTTGATCCAACGTTTTGAATTCACATACGAGTTGGCTTGGAAGACGGCAAAAGATTATTTGCAGGAAATGGGCGTTGTTTTTGATGAGGTGACGCCCAAAGCTGTCGTAGCCGCCGCTTACGCCGCCGGCTTGATCAAAGACGGCCAGCTTTGGATCGACATGCGCCTGCACCGCAACATGCTTTCGTACAGCTACGACGAGGCTGTGTTTAAGGAAGTGCTCGAAGCGGTGGAGCAGCGTTATTTGCCGGCTTTGGATGCGCTTCATTTGTGGTTGCTTGAACGTATGGCGGCACGCCCATGAATGATAGACTTTTGTCGGCTTCCGGCCTGAATGTGGTCGCGCTGGACCTGTTGCGCGAAACCCTGGCCGCTACGCCCATGCTCAGGCGCGCATGGCTGTTTGGTTCGCGGGCTAAAGGCACGGCAAGGTCGAATTCCGACATCGACATCGCGGTCGAGGGATTGACGCAGAGCTTGGCCGTGGAATCGTTACGCGATCGCCTCAATGAATTGCCCCTGCCCTATGTAGTGGATGTGCAATCCTTGGAGAATATAAAAAATGCGAAATTGAGCGAACATATATCCCGTTGCGGCCTGTTGTTGTTTGAAGGCAAGAGAGACCTGCGGGATACTGCCGTATGAACGGTGTTGCCGCGGACGCTGCGGCCCCAACAATATCTGGATGCCAGGTGTGGTTGCTGTTGTGATCATTGCATGTGTAAAGAGAAAAGAATGGTCGGAAAGGTACATACCGAGACTGGTGAAGTATGAAATATTTTTTTGAAAAGAAGACAAAGACGTTTCGTTGTGGTCATGATATTTGTCGTAGATGTAACGTCGCGATAAAAGTTGATGGAGAGTATTTTAATCCAGATATTGTGTCTGATTCGTCAAGGATGATACAAGATCATATCTGTGAATATTACTTCAATTTTTTTAAAAAAATTTCATATGATGGATTATCTTTGCTGGTAAAGATTGGCGGTTTGCATTTTAATTTGTTTGACATGAAAAAATATTTATTTACTGATAGTAATAAAATTTATTCTATTCTTCATTATCATAGTTGGCCTGTTGGTGAAAAAGGTGTGTATGTTGAAGATGTGTTTGCTTTGATTAAATGCGAAAATAATATTTTTGAAAATATTTTTAAGCAATTTTGGTTTGCTCTTGGATTTGAGCTTCGCTTCGAAGGAATATTGATCGATTCCGGCAAGGTTGATCAGATTGAAGCATGGACAAGAAGAAAGAACACGATAAATAAATATTCTGATTTATTGAAAATGTCAGAAGTTGTATTTGATAATTTGGAAAATGGTTTTCATTTCTGCGTTACAGCGAAAGAAAAATATTTTTATTTACTTCCATTTTATGAACTTGATCGCTTGAGTGGTCAATCTGTAAACGTAATGAATCGAGATTCTTGACTTCGTTTTCATGAAATTGGCTCGCTGCTCTCTGTATCTGTCCGCTCAGTCTGGCAGTTTCAGGACTGGGCAATTGTCTGATCCAGAAAGAGCGCGATTAATAATGAGACCGGTTGACGAGGATTCTGATTTTATCGTCATGGACCTCATGCGCCAACCGGTGTTCGCCATCGATCCGTCTCGACCAAGTTGTGCCCTGGCTGATCCTTCAAAATAGTCAAAGCCTCTTGTGGCGGGTGTGTCCCAGCAGGGCGGTCAGACGCTGGGCCGCCCGGGCCAGGATGTCCGGGGCGATGCCGGTGTCGGCCCCCATTCGTGCAAGAACCCGAACCGCGTTTTCGGTGGCCAGGTTGCCGGCCGCATCCTTGACGAACGGGCAACCGCCCAGGGCGCCGGCCGCAGTGTCGAACCGGCGCACTCCGGACTCGTAGCCGGCAACCAGGTTGGCCAGCCCCATACCCCCAGCGTCGTGGAGATGGAGAGAGAGCCGCTTTGTCGGGACAACGGCGCTCGCCCGCGTCACCAATTGCCGCACCTGGAACGGTTGGGCTCGTCCGGCGGTGTCGGCCAGGTTGATCTCCGCGGCACCGGCGGCGGTCAGCCGCTCCACAACGGCCAGCACCGCCGCCTCGTCCACGTCGTGCTCCGAGGCGCAGCCAAAGGCGCACTGCACTCCGGCCCTGACCGCGACCCCCTCGGCAACGGCGCATCGCACCAATCCCTCCTGTCAGCCAGGGCCTTGTCCACGGCGCGGCCCACGTTGCGCAGACTGTGGGCCTCGTTCATCGAAACCGACAGGCTGAGATGGCGCATGCCGCAAGGCCAGGGCGTGCGCCAGCCCCCTGGCGTTGAGCACCAGGGCGGAGCAGGTCAGGTGCGGCCAGTACGTCCGCACCCGCACGGCCAATTCCTCGGTCCCCGCCATCTGCGGCACCCGGCGCGGATCGACAAAGCTGCCGACCTGGAGGCGACGGATACCGGCCGCTGCCAGCAGACCGGCCAACTCCAGTTTTTCGGTCAGGGTAAGAGGTCGGGCCTGGTTCTGCAGGCCGTCGCGCCGCGACTGCTCTTCCAGCAGAACCTGGTCCGGAGGCACCGGGCCGCTTGCCGCCTGGATCGCGCGGCCCGGTGTGGAGGACATGGAACCCGCCGGGATCAGCGGGCGGTAAAGTCGATCAGGGCGTCGCAATAGGCTTCCAGGGCCTGTTGCATGGCCGCCTTGTCCGCCTCGGTGGGCGCGCCTTGCCACTCGTAGTGGCCCAGGCGGTCCCAGCCGGCCTTTTCGGTTCTGGTCTCGAAATCCTTCTGGGCGCCGCCCGACCAGCCGAAGGAGCCGAAGCGGAACACCTTTTTGTTGGTCACCTTCTTGACCATCAACTCCTCGATCACGTGGGCCATGGGCGGGAACATCTTGTATTCGTAGGTGGGCATACCGAAGATCAGACCGGCGGACTTCCAGGCGCTGGCCAGGATGTAGCCGATCTCGTCGCCGGGCACCTGGAAAACGTGCACCGCGATCTCGCGCCGGCGCAGGGTCTCGATCACCTGGTTCAACACCTGCTTGGTGTTGCCGTACATGGAGCTCCAGACCACGGTCACCTCGCGTTCGGCCGGCCCCTTGCTGTATTCGGCGTAGCGCTTGTAATGCTCGATGATCACCGCGGGATTGTCGCGCCAGATGATGCCGTGCGAGGGGCAGATCACCTTGACCTCCAGCCCGCTCAGTTTTTCCAGGCCCTTGAGGACAAAGGCCGAGAAGGTGGCCACGATGTTGGCGTAGTAGCGCAGGGCCTCGGCCTCGAAAAAGGCGTGCCGCTCGTGGGAGAGCTGATCGTCGAAGATCGCGTCCTCGTCGATGCTGCCGTAGGAGCCGAAGGCGTCGCAGGCGAACAGGATCTTACGCTTGCGCTCGTAGGTCATCATGGTCTCGGGCCAGTGGATGTTGGGGGTGTCGAAGAACTGGAGCTCATAGTCCCCCACCTCCAGAATCATGCCGTCGGTGATGGCCACCGCTCGCTCGGCCGGCACGCCGGCAAAGGCGTTCAGCAGCGGCACGGCCTTCTTGGAGCAGTAGATGACCGCCTTGCTGTTGCGCTTGCAGAATTCGCGCAGCCAGCCGGAGTGGTCGGGCTCCATGTGGTTGACCACCAGGATGTCGATATCCTCGACCCGCAGGGTCACGCCGTCCATCTGCCGGGTGAATTCTTGGGGAAAGTCGAAAATGTCCTGGGTCAGGTCGATCAGGACGTTCTTTTCCGCCTTGATCAGGTAGCCGTTGATGGAAATGCCGTGGGGGATCGGCCAGATGCCCTCGAAAAGATAGTGTTTGTCCTCGATGTTGACGGAAAGGCGATAAATGTCGTCGACCACTTTTTTGATGTGCATAGCGTTCACCGCTCCAAAGGAAAATCTTGCTGGAATTGTTGGCTCAAGATCCCGTACCGGACGAGAATGGCGCGTAAGATAAGCGGGTTGGCTGAAAATTTCCAGCCGCAAATGAGTTGCGCCCCGACGAGAACCCGCTCGACCGGGAGCGGACCGGGGCCGGGGACGCGATTTTTTCCTTGGGCAAGCGGTGCCTTCCGGGACGGTCAGCCGCAACCGCCGCCGTCGCCGGAGGACAGGGGCAGGGCAGGGGGCAGCCGGTCCCGATGTGACGATGGCCGATGGAGCCGGGCATCGGGTGCGGGGCATCGACGATTGGGTGAAACATCACCTGTGCACCGCGGAACACGCGGGCTCACCGGCCTTCGGGGTTTTTGTCGGGGGCAACCAACATGAAGGGAGCGAGACAAAATTGTCAATCCCGGTTCATGCGATTGCCGGGGCCGGCATCGGACAGAGTCGCTTGAGAGATTGCAAGGGTGAGGGGAGAAAGATGGGCTGTTGGCAGAGGGGAAAAACAAAGCGGGCCGTGGAGGCCGGGCAAGGAAACCCCGGCCGCCACGGCGCGGAAAAGCTGCGTTACGAGCCCTGCAGCTCCCACTCGCCGTAGGAATTGCGGCAGGCCGTGCTGTAGGTGCGTTGCGGCTTGCCGTCGATCACCGCGTTGATTTCGGCGCGCCGGCAGACCTGGCGGGAGGAATTCTGGTAGGCCGGCTGCGGGGTCACCGCATACTGGTTGCCCGAATCGGGATTCACCCAGGCCGACCTCCGGTTCGATTGACCGCTCTCGTAGACGTTGCTCAAGCGGTCGCGGTCGTATTTGTCCATCTCGTTGCCGATGATGTACCCCAGGCCGGCGCCCACCGCCGCGCCGATCAAGGTGGCACCGGTGTTGTGTCCGATGGCCTGGCCGATGAGGGCGCCGCCGGCCGCGCCGCCCAGGGCGCCGGTCTGGCCCTTGGTGGCGCAGGAAGACAGGGTGAGGAGAGCAAGCAGGGCAAAAACGACACTCAGCTGTTTCATGTTGGGTTTCCTTCCTTGGTTCATTGGGTCTTTTCCGGCCGAGCCCGGGATCACCAGGAGGGCGGATAGTTGCAGGGGCCGGTCGTGTATTCCTTGATGGGCCGGCCGTACCGATCAAACACTGTTCTGCCGTATCCGTCCAGCACATACCGCTCCCAGCGGCAGGTTCCCGAGGAAACCGGGGGCCGGTAGGAATAGTAGTTCACCGGCGGCGGGGGCGGTTCGGCATACACCACTTGCCGGGGCGGTGCGGGTTGCGTGGCCGCGGCCACCAGGACCGAGCCCAGCACCAGGCCGCCCAGTCCCCACAGCCACGCATCCGAGTTGTGGTGCGAATGGCCGTAGTATCCGCCATAGTACCCGCCGTAGTAGGGCCGGGGCGGGGGAGGCGGCCCTCCGCGCCAACACAATCCCGTTGCCGGTGCCAGGGGCACGGCCAGAAGCGAGACGAGCAAACCGATAACCGTTTTTTTTACCATGCGTTGTTCCTCCTGTCACGACAGGACTCTTTCGTTGATCAATCCGGCTCCCCCTGCCCATCACGGCCGGGCGGGGAAATCCGGCAGCAAAAAGCTGCCACTCTCCAGCATCTGCCGTGCCAGTTGCCCGGTTGGAATCTGTCCGGGAATTAAAAAAATATCGTGGGGTTGGCAACGACGTTCTTCCGCCTTGCCGGCGATATCGCGGGCAGCCGGGCGATTGCCGCAAGGTGCGAGCCGGGCAGCCGGCCAGCAAGCAAACGGTTGCCCCTCACGGCAGCCGTTTCGCCCCTTCCGATTGGATACTTTTTACCCGGTTTGGCGGGATGATGTCAATGCGTCTGTGCGTTTATCGCAGTGAAGTTACATGGAAATAAAAAAGATGGCCGGGCGAGCCCCGACCGCCAGGGTGAACGGGTCCGCAGGTGGATACTTTTTACCCGGTTGCGGCGGCAAAAGTCATTCGCGGCCTGCCGGCGCCAGGTGGTCGGCGGTGCGCAACGACGGGAACAACCTGGCCCACAGGACGGTGACCATCAGCGAGCCGACGCCGCCGAACACGGCAGAGCCGACGATGCCGAGCAGGCGGGCCGCCACGCCGCTCTCGAATTCCCCCAGTTCGTTCGAGGCGCTGATGAACAGTCCCGAGACCGCCGATACCCGGCCGCGCATGGTATCCGGGGTCAGAAGCTGCACCAGGTTCTGCCGCATGAAGACCGACACCGAATCGGCGCAGCCGGCGACGGCCAGGGCCAGCATCGACCAGCCGGTCTGGCGGGAAAGGGCGAAAAACAGGGTGGCTGTGCCGTAGAGCGCCACGCTGCCGAGCATCCATTTGCCGGCGTGTCGATTGAGTGGCCACAGGGCCAGGGCCAGGGTGGTTGCGCCGGCGCCTATTGCAAAGGCGGAGCGCAAACTACCGAAACCCTCCGGGCCGATATGGAGCACGTCCTTGGCATAGGCCGGGAGCAGGGCGGTGACCCCGCCCAGGAGAACCGCGAACAGGTCGAGCGAGATGGCGCCGAGCACGACCTTGCTGCCCCATAGATGCCGCAGCCCCTCGTGGATCATGGTCAGGCGCGATGCCCCGGCGGGTTGCGCGGCCCGGGCCGTGATCGGCATCCGCAGCAGCAGGCCCCAGGCCAGGGTGGCGACCAGGTAGAGGAGGCAGGAACTGCCGGTCGCCAGCACCGGCGACAGGGCGCAGAGCAGTCCGCCCGCCCAAGGGCCGGCGATCGTGCCCACCTGGACGCTGAGGGTGTTGAAGGCAATGGCCCGGGTCAACTCTTCCCTGGGCACCAGGGCGGGCAGCACCGAAAAGAGGGCGGGCGAGCCGAAGGCCCTGGCAATGCCGAAAAATCCGGCCACCAGAAAGATCGACCCCAGGGGCACCGAAGGCTGCATGGCCAGCAACGAAAATGCGGCGGCGCAGGCGGATTGGAGCAGGCCGCAGCAGAGCAGGATCAGGCGGCGGTCGTAGCGGTCGGCGGTCTCGCCGGCCAGCAGCGCCAACAAAAACATCGGCGTGAATTGGGCCAGCCCGACCATGCCGACCAAAAACATGCTGTACTGCTCGTCATGGGTCTGGCGGGCCAGGGTGTACACCAGCCAGCCGATGGCCACGCTCTGGATGAGGGTGGCGATGTTGGTCAGAATCCGACCGAGCCACAGCGTGGTGAAGGCGCTGTGGCGGAAAACCGAGGGAAGCATGGGGTCGTGCGCGGATGCGGTCTGCCGAAGGGGTGGAAGGAGCGGGCGATGGGGTGCCGGGGCGGCGGACGGGAGATGCCGGCCGCCGTTATCCGGGAGTTGAGAATAGCTCTCGATGTAAGAAAGCGCAAGGGCGGGCCGGGCCCGGTAAACGACCCGGCTCAGGAATCCCGATTGCCCGAGGCCGAGGTCCGGAGCCGAAACTCGCCGAGCAGGCGGTCCACCGGCGCGTATTCGTCGGTGAACGGCGGCCAGACGCCGCCGGGTTCGGGCAGCCGGTGGGCCAGCATGGCGCGGAGCGTCGGGTCGTCGGGGAGGTGATCCGGCAAAACGCGGCCCCCGGCCAGAAGAATGTTCTGCCACAGTTGGGGATCGGCGGGATCGGTGACGGCGTAGGCGCGGATAGCGGGGAATTCGGTGGCAAAGGTGGCGCGCAGGGTTTTGTAAAAACCGCTCGAGGTCCCTTCGGGCGAGGCCAGCAGGTTGACCAGGACCACCCCGTCGGGCCGGAGTGCTGCGCGCAGCAGGCGCACCGCCTCGACCGTGACCAGGTGGAAGGGGATGGAGTAATGGGAGTTGAACACGTCGCAAAGGATCACGTCGTAGGGTTGTTCCACCTTACGGAGAAAGGTGCGGGCATCCTCTTCCACCAGGCGTAGGCGGGGGTGATCGGCCAGGTCGAAATGGCTGCGGGCCAGCCCGGTGATGCCGGGATCGAGTTCGACCACGTCGATCTGCAGGTTCGGGTAGTGGGCCAGGGCGTACTTGGGAAAGGAATAGCCGCCGCCGCCCAGCACCAGCATGCGCCGGGCCTCGGGCCGGTAGTATTCGAACAGGCGGTAGAAGCGGGTGTAGGGCAGGGCCAGTTCGACCGGATCGTCGAGATACATGGCCGACTGCCGTCCCTGCGGGCCGGTGACCATCTCGCGGGTGAGCCGGCCGCTGCCCTCTTCCCGGCCGGTGTAGACCAGGACCCGGTTGTAGGGGGTGTCGCGGTCGAAAAATCCCTGCCGGGCCAGCCATAGATCCTGCTGATGCAGGAAATACAACGCCAGAAGAAAGAGGGCGATCGAGGCGGCCTTGAGCGGTTTGGCGCCGGAATCGGCCATCCAGGCGGCAAGGGCCAGCACGGCGGCGGTGATGAACAGGATGGCGGTGCTGCCCACCCAGGCGATGAGGACGAAGCCGGCGAGAAAGGTGCCGACGATGGAGCCGACGGTGGAAACCGCATACAGGCTGCCGGCGATGCGGCCGCCGTGTTCGCTGTCGCGCAGGCAGAGCCGGACGGCGAACGGCGGCACCATGCCGAGCAGGACCGCGGCCGGGGCGAACAGGACCACGGTGGCGGCAAGGGTCACGGTGTGCAGGCCGCCGGTGCTCTGGAGCGCTTCGAGAATCCAGGTCTTGGAGAGGCCGATGGCGGCGGTGGCCCAGGCCGACAGCAGCACGATCCGCCCGAGCAGGCGCGGCTGCGGTTGCCGGTCCGCCAGCATGCCGCCCCACCAGGCCCCGAGGCTCAAGCTGGCCAGGATGACGCCGATCAGGCTGGTCCAGACCACCAGGGAGGTGCCGAGAAAGGGGGCCAGGATGCGCGAGCCGGTCAGTTCGATGATCATCAGGGCCGCGCCGCAAAGAAAGATGCAGCAATGGAGCATGGCGGTTCCTCGCAGGGAAAAGGCAATCGGGCACGAAAACGACAAAGCGGCGCCGGCCAAAAAGCCGGTGGGCCAGTGGCCAGAGGTACCGGAGAACCGGCCTTTTCGCCAGCAAAAAATAACCGGTGTCCCGGGCCGTGGTCGAATGTGCCGGCCGGGATGCGATCCGGGCGGAGAACTGGCGGAAATTCTTGTGCGCGGCCGAAAACTTTGGCAGGATGAGGGCCGGACCCACGCCCGTTTCGCCCAGGCCGCGCACCGCCGAAGCCTGCCGGGACGCGCGTGGCCGATGCAACTGGAACGGCCCGCCAGAGGATGTCGCCTTTGGCGTTTTGCACGGCCGTGCCTCTTTTTTTATTCTGGTGATTTTCATGAAAGTACTTGGTCTGCACGCCAGCCCCCGCCCAAAGGGCAACTCGACCCAACTGCTCAACGCCTTGCTCGACGAGGCCGAACGTCTCGGCGCCACCGTCAGCAGCTATACCCTCAATACCCTGCGGCTGAAGGGGTGCCAGGCCTGCTACAGCTGCCGTCAGCCCGGCAAGGAAAAGCAATGCGCGGTCAAGGACGACATGCAGCCCATCCTGGCGGAGGTGTTCGCGGCCGATGCCGTGGTCCTGGCCTCACCGGTGTACATGTGGCAGCTGACCGCCCAGGCGCGGCTGTTCACCGACCGGTTGATGCCGGTGCTCAAGCCCGACTATTCCTCCTGGCTCACCGGCCAGCGGATGCTCACCCTCTACACCCAGGGGCAGCCGGATCCTGACCGCTACGCCTCCTATTTCACCTATGTCAACGACATGTTCGCCTTCCTCGGTTTCCGTACCCTGGAGCCGCTGGTCTTCGGCAATTTGCGCGGGGTGAGCGACGTGCAGCAACAGCCGCAGCATTTCGACCGCGTCCGCCAGGCCGCGGCCGAGCTGGTCCGCAACGGCTGAGGCCCCGGGGCGGCAACGGACCTGCCGTTTTCGCCCCGGATCGGCATTTTTTTTATTTGTTTCGCCCGGATTTTCCGGGCGTTTTATTTAATTGACGCCGGCCGCGTTCTCTGGTGTAGTCAAGGGATGAAAACGGGCCGAAACGAAAGGGAAGACGGCGGAAAGCGGTCGGAACCGGCGGGATGTCGCGTCCGGAAACGGGTGCGGCACCGTGTCGTTTTTCCCGG
Organism: Desulfobulbus sp.; assembly: GCF_031547805.1. Lineage (GTDB taxonomy): Bacteria > Desulfobacterota > Desulfobulbia > Desulfobulbales > Desulfobulbaceae > Desulfobulbus. The sequence goes on along the minus strand of NZ_JAVBRQ010000003.1, from coordinate 5,018 downwards.
CGGAGTCGGTCCGGGGCTTCGTGCCGGTGTCTTGCGGGGCAGGGCGCCATCGAGGGCATGCGGCTGGAATTTTTCTTTCTTCCATTGCGAGGGACGCCATGAAGCAAGTCGTTATCGATGAGTACGAGTGTATTGGCTGCAGTGCCTGTGTTGAACTCTGTCCCGACATTTTCGCCTTCAACGAGGACGAGAACAAGGCTTACGTGATCAAGCCCGAGGGCGGGGACCAGGCCTGCATCGACGAGGCCATCGCCTCGTGCCCGGCAAGCTGTATCAGCCAGGAATAAGGCCCGGACGCACGCTTGGCCGCGCACGACGCCGGTCGGCGCGGCCCGCACTTTTCCGGATGAATTTCAGCGCCGCAGGAGGAAGAGATGGATCGTTTTTTTTCGCAGATTCTGCATGACGGTCCCGATGCCATGCTCATCGCCGACCGCGAGGGCCGCATCCGGTTCTGGAACGCCGGCGCGGAGAGGATGTTCGGCTATGCCGCCGCCGAGGTTCTGGGCGGTTCGCTCGATCTCATCATCCCGGCCAATCTGCGTCCGCGGCATTGGCAGGGGTATTTTCGGGTGATGGAGACCGGAGAGACGAGCTACCGCACGGATCTGCTGACCTCGCCCGGGCTGCGCAAGGACGGCAGCCGCCTTTCCCTGGAGTTCAGCATCGTGTTGCTGCGCGACGAACAGGGGGCCATGGCTGGTTGTGCCGCCATCCTCCGCGACGTGACCGGCCGCTGGAACAAGGAAAAGGAACTCAAGCAGCGGCTGGCCGCCTGCGAAGGCAGGCTGGCGAACGGTTCTGCCTGAAATTCGGAGGGCGGAAAAAGCAATGCCCGTGAGCCGACGGATGCCGGGTCACGGGCACAACCACGGCCCGCCGAAGCAGGCCGCTTGATTCGGCGGGATTGGCAGCCGGAAACCTTTGCCAATCCCGCCTTCTTCCTCCTTGGTCCGGATGGCGCGCCGGCGCCTCCCGGTCATGCCACGACTACCAGCTCCACACCTTGCCGAGCTTGAGCTCGATGCGGATATCGTCCGATGCGGTCGGGATGTCGTAGTCGCGCATCACCGGCACAAAGACGCCGGCTCCCAGCCACATGTTCCACTTCGGCAGGCAGAAGTTCATGGTCGGGCCGACATAGACCTCGGTGTACTCGTTGCGCATGCTCACCCCGTTGCGCTCCCAGTCCTTGCTGTTCTCCACGGTGAATTCCAGGCCGACATCGAAATTCGGGTTGAAGACATAGTGGTAGCTGCCGGTCATGGTGACCACCGTGTCCTTGCGAACTCCCTGGTTGCCGGTTTCGGTCGGCTGCGAGAATCCCAGATCCCAGTCGACCCGGTGCTTCGGATGCCAGACCTTGGTGATGCCGATCTTGGCACAGTAGGACCAGACATCGCCGCCCGGAAGGTATTTCGAGCCATCCTGGCCGGTGGGCATGCCGACGGACAGGTTCAGGCCCAGGCTGATGGGGTCGCCCAGCCGCTGCGACAGCGGGGTGTAGGTGCCGCCGAAGATGAAGTCGGTCGGCCCGTCCACCCGGTCCGATTGCTGGTTGAAGTAGGCGTCGCGGTGATTGTTGATGTAGCCGGGGACGAAGAGTAGCTCGAATCGGTCCGTCATGCCGTACCGCAATTTGAGCAGATACAGCTCCTGCTGGGAGGTGCGGGCACCCCGGCCGGCGTCGTCGACGATGTCGTCCTTGTCCCGGTAGGAAAAGTTCAGGGCGGTCAACAGCATGCCCTTGGGTACGATGCCGCCGCCGCTGATGGCCGAGTTGACCGGCGTCCCGCTCAGCGGGCTCATCTTTTCGCTTTTTTCCGGTTGGGTGGCGGTCACGTCTTGCTGATCGGCGGCAGTAGCCTGGCCCGCCATGAACCCGGAGACGATCATGGCGCAGAGCGACCAGGTTTTCATTCTCTCGTTCATCAATTTTCCCTCCTTCTGTTTCTCTTCTCGAAAATAGTTTGCCAGCAACAGCGGATAGCACGCTGTCAGGGCGCTATTTTAACCAGAAGGGAGAACGGGACGGACCTCGGAGAATTACGAGGTTTCCCACTTAATTGTTCCGGGTTGGGCTGGATTTGTCCCTAAAGGCCGCAAAAAGCGGCGGCATCGGCGGGCGGAGGACGCACAAAAGCCCCGAAGCCGCATGGTATCGACGTCTCGGGGCTGGCGGAAAGAGGGGAAAACGGGTGGCTGGAAGAGGGAGTTCACTTGATGCCGTGTTCGACGGCAAAGCGCATCAGCTCCGCCGAACTCTTCAATCCCAGGGCTTCCATCATGCTGTATTTGTGAAATTCGACGGTTCGGGTCGAGATGCCGAGCACGGCGGCGGCCTCCTTGACCGACCGTCCCTCGGCGATCAACTGCAGCACCTCGCGCTGGCGTGCCGTCAGCCGGGCAAGGCCGCCTTCGGTTTCGCCCTGCGGCCGGTTGCGTTGATAGCTCAACAGTTCGCCGACCAGCATCGGGGTGATGTAGGTCTGGCCCTTGAGGGCGCAGGCGATGGCGGTCAGCAGTTCGGATGGGGCCGAATGCTTGAGGACGTAGCCGGCGGCCCCAGCCTCGAGGGCACTGGCCGCATAGGCGACGTCGAGGTGCATGGTCAGGAAAACCACGGCGATCGAGGGATTGTTCTTCTTGAGCTGGCGCACCGCCTCGATGCCGTTCAAGAGCGGCATCGACACGTCCGCCACCACCACGTCGGGCATCAGCCGGTTGGCCGCCTCGAGCAGCGCCCGGCCGTCCTCGACGATCTCCACCAGCTGGTAGCCCGGTTCCAGCAGGCCGCGCAGTCCCTCGGCGACCATGCGATGGTCGTCAGCCAGTAGAATTCGCGGTTTTCTCATGTTCCCTCCTGGTCAAAGGCACCGAGAGATCGAGCACCGTTCCCCGTCCCGGGGCGGATTGGATGGTGAATTCACCTTGCACATACTGTACCCGTTCGCGCATGCTCGCCAGCCCGATGCCGGGGGTGCGGCGGGCGCATTTCGGTTCGAACCCGGCGCCGTCGTCCTCGATGGTCGCCAGCAGGTGGTAGGCGGTGGCCTTGAGAAACACGTCGACATGGTGGGCGTGGGCGTGCTTGGCGATGTTGCGCAGGGCCTCCTGGACCACCCGATAGATGCACAGGGCGGTATCCGAGGGGATATCGTCGGGCAAGGGGTCGAGGTGGCAGTTCACCGGGATGCCCTCCCGGTCGGAAAACCTGAGGCACAGGGAGCGGACCGCCTGGATCAGGCCCAGATCCCTGAGGATCGCGGGATGTAGTTCCCGGGACAGGGCGTGGATATCGTCGGACAGGTGGACCAGTTGTTCCTTGAGGTGGCCGATCTGGCCCTGGAACGGCGGGTCGTTTTTGACGGCCTGGAGTTCCAGGGTGCCGGCCTCGATGGCCATGGCCGCCAACCGCTGGGCGTAATCGTCGTGAAATTCGCGGGACAGCCGGCTCAGTTCCTCTTCCTGGGAGGAGATCAGGCGGCCGGCCAGGGTCTGGAGCTCGCGCTGGCTTTCGCGCAGGGCCGCTTCCGCCTTCTTGCGCTGCCGTAGGTTGACCACCAGGCCGACGATCAGCAGCGACTGCACGATCAAGAGAACGCCGACGCCGATGATGTAGGACTTGTACAGATCCCAGATCGTGGTCTCGCGGAACAGGATGGTGCTGCCCGGAGGCACCAGGGACTCGTCGATGCCGTGCCGCTGGAGCTGCCGCCAGTCGTACAGGGAAACGGTGGTGTCGGCGCCGGTGAAGGGCACGTTGCGGGGCGGCTGGCCATGGAGAATGCGCAGGGCCGCCTCCGCGGCCCGGTTGCCCTGCAGCCGCATGGAAGTCAGGGGGCCGCCCACGATGCCGTTGCCCATGAAGGCTTCGTAGGGGCTGAAAATGGGGGCATCGGTGTGGGCGGCAATGGAGGGCAGCAAACTGCGGGGAACAAAGCTGCGGCCATTGGCATCGACCAAAAAGGTCGAGTAGAGCACGACCGTGTCGGGCGGCAGAGTCTCGCATCGGTTGAGCAGCGCCCCCAGGGTCAGGTCGGAGAAATCGATGAGTTCCGCCCGGTTGCGGAAGTCGGCCAGCACCTGCCGCAGGGCGTCCGCCCGAACCTTGTCGTTTTCAAAGGAACCCGACACCAGCGCGATATGCTTGGTGGCGGGTTTGAAATGGAAGATCAGCTCCACCAGGTTACGCAGGGCGGAGGTGGGTTGCAGGACGCAGGTGACTCGATCCTTGAGCGACGAGGCGAGGATGCGCTCCTTCATGCTCTCGGGAATGGCGCAGAGCACGGTCGGGGTGTCGGCGAAGAGGGTGTTGTTCTCCATCAGGAAGCTGGCGGTCGGCACATCGACTCCGATGACCAGGTCGATCCGCCCGGTGCCGTATCGCTGCTGCAGCAGATCCGCCAGGGCCTTGCGTTGCTTGTGGTCGCGGAAGCGGGAAAGATCCAGGTATTCGGAGAAGGTCTGCACGTTCAGTTGGCTGTTGCCGGCAAAGCCTTCGATCAGCCCTTTTTCCACAGCCTCGGTGGCCGGGAAATTGCGGGTTCCGGCATGGAGGATCACCACCTGCTTTTCGCCGGTGGCCGGTGCGGGTTCGGCCGCCCGCAGCAAGGCGGCTTCGGCAAGGAAGATGGCCGCAAGGCACAGGCTGGAGAGGATCTGTCCAATAACGCGGACGCGCATGGTCCGCCGGTTTGTTGCCCACATGAGATATCCCGGTTCCGGCGCGGCTGGCTGCCGCGCTCATCCTAGTGTATCCGACGGCGCGGGGGCGGAAAACGGAAAAACGTTTTGCTCCGCGGAATTGCCGACGGCCGGGGAGACCGGATTGCCCGTTCTTCCCGGCCGTCGGGTGGTACTTGACGGTACTTTATTCAATCTCCTCCAGACTCTTGCCGCCGGTCCGCTTGCCCCAGATCATCAGCGGAATCATCGGCAGGAAGAACAGGATAGCCACCGAGGTGAAAACACCCATGAAGCCGTAGGCCTGGTGGATAATGGGGATCAGCGGCTGC
>NZ_JAVBRQ010000038.1:0-23652 GCF_031547805.1 Desulfobulbus sp. | reverse complement strand
AATCATGGCGGCTCTCCATCGGGTCATAGGGTGGCAAGGCTCTTTAAAACGATGGAAACAATAGCATATTATCGATAAATCAACAAGTTAATGGTTTAATCCGCTGCAGATTACTGCATCTAATTTTCAAGATACCCATAAAAGTGTTTGTGACATGGCTGAGCATCCTTTTTGTTGTCGGGTTTCGTCGCCAGACAACATTGCTCATGTCATGTCACTTTTCCACTCCTTCCTCCAGGCCCAGGTACGCGTTTGCCGGATGAACCATAAATAACCCTTAACCACATCACGTGCCATCTAAGCTGACGGCTAATAGTATTGCCATCCAGGCTGCTTTAAATTTCCGAAAAAACGGAACGGCTGTTTTGCATAATGTACTGAAATAACACTGTTAATATCTGGTTTTCCGGTTTTGTTTTGCAAAAAAAATAACTACGCATTTTTTCTATCTTTTTATACTCGTTTTGGCGTACAGACAAGCGCTTTCGAAAACAAAAACGTAACTTGCCAAACAAAAGACTATTCATTGATCGAATAACAATTCGGATTGAAAAGATATTTGCGATAGCAACCAATTCCACTGTAAATAATTACGAAAATTGGCACAAATAATGAATATAATGGTTAAAGAAATAGGGCTCCTTGTCTCAACCAAGCACATCGCATCAATAAGGGGGGAAACATGAAGAAACAATTACTGAAGAGCGTGTTGATTGCAATGACTGGGATTGGACTGCTGGCTGGAAGCGCGATAGCTGATCCTGCCTTGCCATCAGGTGGTGGCTGGGATTGGAATAGTTCAGATTATTGGACTATAACTGATATCGGATCTGGTCAAGCAGAGTTCGAAATGCGTTTTAGGAATCCGGGCGCTGCCTACGACAGTTCTTTTGGTCTGTATAACATCGATGGCAGCGGCAACGTAACTAATCAACTTTTGGTGTTCGACAAAAACGCCCAAGGTGGAGATCCGTCTGGAGATTTTCAGTCAGTCTGGTTTAAGAACACTGGCAGTGGCTGGCAAGCGAGTTTAGATGCAGCCAATTGGGTTACATTTGACAATGTATTTGGTTTTTACTCCGACGTATATGTGGGCAGTGACAACTCCATTGACTGGACGTTCTACACCGACGCTTCGTTAAACACAGATGGCAATGAACACTTTGCCATTGCTTTTAAGGATCCAAATTCAGCATTTATTTTTTTCGAAGATAGAATGGGATACGGAATCTGGAACACAAGTGATCAGTACGATTACATGGTTGGGAGTACCGATATCACCCCGGTTCCCGAACCAACCACCATGTTGTTCTTCGGGGCGGGTCTGCTTGGGCTGGCCGGTGTAGCCCGGAGAAAAAGCTCCAGGTGAGTTGCAACCAGCCTCCAGCATGTTTTATCCAGCCCGGCAGGATTCCTGCCGGGCTTTCTTTTTGGGACTTTCGACGAGCGTGCATCAGGGGCATAGGGGGTACATCCGCAATTACGCGTCTGCGGGAGCATATCCTTTGTGGCCACAAGGAACGGATTGAAATCCGTTTTTTTTCATTCCGCCGCACTTTCTTTCAGCCAGCGCACAAAAGTTGGGCCACGGTCACGGTCAGCAGAGTAAGGAAAAAGCCGCCATTGAGCAGCCACAGCGACAGGCGGGCATCGTCGACGCGGGCACCCAGTAACGGCAGGGCGGGAATCAGGGGCATCAATAGGCCCATCCCTGCCAGGGCCAGGCGCGAGGCCGATTGGAGCTGATCGTCCAGTGCCAGGGTCAGCGCCACCACCGCCAGGGCGGCGATCCAGACCAGGGCGATCCGCCTGAGCCGTCGGGCTGGGAACAAGCGAATCAGCGAAGGCCGCTCCACTGCGCGGTAATCGTCGGCATGGCAAAGTAGGATCAGGCAGAAGTGCGGAATTTGCCAGAGGAAAAAGAGCGAGAACAGCAGCCAGATTCGGGGCTCGGCCAAGCCGCCGCCGGCCGAGGTCCAGCCGATGAGCGGCGGCAGGCTGCCCGCCACACCGCCGGGAATCAGGGCGAACACCGTGATTTGCTTGAGCGGAGTGTAGAGGCCGTTGTACAAGACCAGGGCGGCAAGTCCCAAAGAGAGCGGCAGGCCGCCCCAGCCGTAGCCGGCCAGAACGGCCAGGCCGCCGGCGACCAGTACCGCACTGACGGCCAGGGCGGGACCGGGCCGGATTTGGCCGGTGGCCAGGGGGCGCGTGCAGGTCCGGCGGTACAGCCGGTCGAGCCGCACCTCCTGCACGCTGTTGATCCCGGCGCAGCCGCAGGCCAAAAGCAGCACCCCAACAACAACGACGCCCAGGGCGACATCGAGTTCCGGTCGCTGCACAATAAAGCCGAAACCTGCGGTCGCGGCCATGGGCAGGCAACGGACTACCTTCAGGGCCCGGCTCCAGGCCAAGGCGGCGGCCATCCCGGTCAGCCGTTCGACCGCCGGCTGACTATTCCCCTTCCCGTTCCAGCCACGCGTCATACTCTCCACGCGGCACCACCTTGAGCTTGGCCAGCATTTTCGAATGGCCGATCCCGCAGTATTCGGCGCACATGATATCGAACTCCCCCGGATCGCCGCTCTGGAACCAGACATAGGTGGGCAAGCCCTTGACCGCATCGGCCTTGACCCGGAAAGCGGGCAGGGAAAAGCTGTGGATCACATCCAGGGAATTGATGTTCAGCTTGATCGGCGTATGCTCCGGCACCATCAGCAGGTTCTCGGATTCCTTGTCGTTGGCGTAGACAAAGATCCAGGAAAACATCTGGGCCAGCACCTCGATCTGCACCGCTCCGGCCGGGACGGCCCGCAGGCCGGTATAGGACTTCCACCCCACCGCGAACATCGACAGGGCAATGATGGTGGGAATCACGGTCCACAGCAGCTCCAACTGCCAATTGCCGCGAATGTCGGCCGGCTGGGGATGGCGGCTGCGGCGGTAGCGGACGACGAAATAGATCATGACCAGGGTGATGCCGGTCAGGAAAACGGCGGAAACGACGAGGATATACCAAAAGGCCCGATCTATGCCGACTACAGGATCCATGGTTCACGTTCCTTGACGGTTAGCGGAATGCCACATCCCAGAAGGTAAAGCTGATCATGATCGCCAAAAAGCCGATCGTACCGAGAAAGGAATAGACCACTGCCCGGTTCTCGTAGCGAAGATGCATGAAATACAGCAGCACCAGCGAGACCTTGGTGCCGGCGATGGCCAGGGTCAACGGCACGTTGAACCGTCCCAGGTCGACGTAGCTCATCGCCACGGTCAGGCCGGTGAGCGCCAACAGGGCCGCCAGGACCAGGGCCAGGGAGGCATAGGAGGAAAGATGTTGTTCGCCGGAATCCATCGCGGCTCCTTTTGTTCACAGGATCAGATAGAAAAGCGGGAAAACGAAAATCCAGATCAAGTCGACCAAATGCCAGTAGAGGCCTGAATTCTCCAGGACCGTCACCCGGTCCGCCGTGATCCGTTGGCGGTGAATCAGCACCAAACTGAGTGCGAGCAGGCTCATGCCGATCAGCACGTGCAGGCCGTGGAGGCCGGTGATGACGTAATACAGGCCGAAAAAGATGTTCTTGCCGGCCGGCGCCCCGGCCATGGTCGGAGAGTTGGGGTAGAGCCCCACCTCGAACTTGTGGCCCCATTCAAAGTATTTGTTCACCAGAAACAGGGCGCCGCAGCCCAGCGAGACGGCCAACAGCCCCATGCACAGCCGCTGCGCCCGCTGCCGCAGCGCGGTCAGCGACGCGGCCACGGTGAAGCTGGAGATCAGGAGCAGGACCGTGTTGGCCGCGCCGATCACCCGGTTCAACTCGCGGCCGTACTCGGCGAAAGCGCGCGGGTATTCATGATAATAGGCGGCGTAGAGGACGAACAATCCCCCGAACAGGATGATTTCGGTATAGAGAAACAGCCACATGCCGATGCGGCTGCCCGTTTGATCATGCCCGTTGACCATGGTGCTTTCCCATGTCAGGATTTACGCAAAATCTCTGTGAAATCATACGGATAATCCTGAATGTCCGGTTTACGGAGAAAGTTGTGCAGTGGCGGTGGCGACGGGATCGTCCATTCCAGGGTGCAGCCGCCCCAAGGGTTGGCCGGTGCCGCGACGCGGGTGCGAAAACTCAGCAGCAGGTTGACGAGCATCAGCGCAATCCCGGCGAACAGCAGGATGCCGCCGACAGCGGCCAGGGCGTTACCCTGGGCGAATTGCGGCAGATAGTCGTAGGAGCGCCGGGGCATACCCATCAGCCCGAGAACGAACATGGGCACGTAGTGAAACATGAATCCCACCGTGGTCAGGGTGGCGGCGATGTATGCCCGGCGGAAATTGTACATGATGCCGAACATCTTGGGCCACCAGAAATGCAGGGCCGCGAAGAAGGCGAAGCCGGTGCCGCCGAACATGGTGAAATGGAAATGGGCCACCACGAAATGGGTGTCGTGGACATGGATGTCCGGCCCGGCCGCGCCGAGCACCAGCCCGGTCAGTCCGCCGACCGAGAACAGGTAGATGAAAATCAGGGCGTACAGCAGCGGCGGACTCATTTCGATCGAGGCCTTGTACAGGGTGGAAACCCAGGAAAACACCTTGACCGCGGTCGGAATGGCCACCAGGAAGGTGAGCAGGGAAAAAACAAAAATCGCGGTGTCGCTCATGCCGCTGGTGTACATGTGGTGCGCCCAGACCAGCGACCCGGCGATGGCGATGCCCATGGAGGAAAAGACGATCGCCTTGTAGCCGAAGATGGCCTTGCGGGAAAAGGTGGGGATGATCTCCGAGACCACACCCATGCCGGGCAGGATCATGACATAAACCGCCGGGTGGGAATACATCCAGAACAGATGCTGGTAGAGGATGGGGTCGCCGCCCCGGGCCGGATCGAACAGGCCGATATTGAGCAGCCGTTCGGCGATCACCAGCAGCAGGGTGATGGAAATGACCGGAGTGGCCAGCACCTGCACCCAGGCCGTGGCATACAGCGACCAGGTGAACAGCGGAATCTGCATCCAGCCCATGTTCGGAGAGCGCTTGCGATGCACGGTGGTGATGAAGTTGAGCCCGGTCAGCATAGAGGACATGCCCAAGATAAAGGCGGCGAACACCGTCATGGGCACATTGTGCTTGGTGCCGATGCTGAAGGGCACGTAAAAGGTCCAGCCGGTATCGGGAAAACCGCCGGCGGTGAACAGGGAGACAATCGCCAGCAGGCCGCCCAAAATGTACAAATACCACGAAAGCAGGTTGAGCCGGGGAAAGAAGACGTCGTCGGTCCCCAGCTGGATCGGCAGGAAAAAATTGCCGAATATCGCCGGAATGCCGGGGATGACGAACAAAAAGATCATGATCACCCCATGCAGGGTGAAGGCGGAGTTGTAGACGCCGGCCGACATGATCGTCCGGCCCATGGTCATCAACTCGAGCCGGAGCAGCAGCCCGATCACCAGGGCAAGGGCAAACCAGAACAAAACCGCCCACAAATACATCAGGCCCAGCCGTTTGTGGTCGTGGGTCAGCAGCCAGGCCTTGATGCCCGTCAGCCCGGCGGGAGCCGGCGTTTCGAAAAAGGAAGGTGTGGTCGCCATGGTCACGGGTCGAACTTCGGTTGATCGGTTGGTTTCCGGCGCAGAAACAGGGTCAGGCCTATTCCTCCCAGGACGAGCAGCACCCCGCTGCCGATCTTTAGCACGGTCAGGGTCTGCTGGGTCTGGCGGGGATTGGCGGGAAAGCAGAATTCCAGCAAGCGCCGGATGGAACTCGCCGGAGTGCCCTTGGCCGCCTCGGCCAGGGCCAGATCGACGTCGCCGGAGATGAAGGAGCCGTACACGTACTTGATAATCCGCCCGTTGCGGTCGAGCGCCACCAGTGCCGAGGGATGGACAAAAGTGCCATCGTCCTTTTTCTGGAAGGCAAAGCCCACGGCCTGGGTCAGCCGGGCAATGGCCCCGGAATCGCCGGTGAGGAACACCCAGGCGTCCCGGGGAAAATCCTTGCCCAGCAGGGCGACGTAGTTGGGCCGGACCTGGGCCGCGACCGTCGGGGTCTCCTCGGCGTCGAAGCTCAGGCTGATCGCCCGAAAACTGTCGACCCGGTGCCGGCTGCGGCGGATCGCGTCGGCCAGGTTGGCCAATTCGAAGGAGCAGCCGGTGGGGCAGCGGTAATAAACGGGTAAAAGCAGGATCGGCCGGTCGATCAACTGGCGCAGGCTGACCCGCTCACCCCGTTCGTTGCGGAACTCCAGATCGAGCGGCACGGAGGCACCGGTCTTCTCCTCCACCCACATGGCCGGGTTGACCGCCTTTTCCTCCGGCGACGGCTCCATTGGCTGGCTGTGGCCGTGGCCGGCATGCTCTTCGGCCGCCGGGACGGCATCGTGATGGCTCTGATGCCCGTCCGGGCCATGCCCCGACGCCAGTGCCGGCCAGGCCAGCAGCAACAGAACCAGCAGCAGCGACAGCCGGCCAGTGGTCCGCCTCCTCCTCATTTCTTGGCGCCGCTGTCCAGATTGACGGTCACGGTGGTGGCGAATTGATGTTTGAGCTTGAAGGAATCGCGATCCGGGCCATAGGCGAGCATCACCTTGGTGTCGGCCTTGGGATCGATGACCCCGTCGTTGGGATCGCCGCTCTTCAGCGGGATGGAAAATTCCAGGGTGGTGGTATTGCCGGTTTCGCTGCCGCCGACCAAGGTGACGTTGTTGGCGCCGCCCCGGCTGACATCCTGGCCGTGCATGGTGGGTTGGGTGCCGACATCGTCTGAAATCTCCACCTTGCCGTCCTTGACATAACCGATGACGATGTTGGCGTCCTTCATGGTGTCGGTTGGATTGAAGCCGACCGCCACCCAGCCGGTGGTGGGGGCGGAAAGCTTGACCGCAAGGTTGTCTCCGGCCACGCTCCAGGCAAAGCTCATCTGGCCGGCGGTCAACGAATGCTGATACTCGACGGCATGGAGAGTGCCCGCAAGCAACAGGGACAGGCTGGCGCCGCCCAGCAGGGCGAATGCTGATTTGGTCAAGGACATGGGATACCTCCTTTCAGGTTGAGGGATAAAAGATACCGACACTACCAGGTTGACTCGCTGTTCCCGGCGTCCCTTGCGTCCGCAGTCAGGCCGGTCGCAAAACCGCGGACCACGGGCCGCTCCGGATTCAGCCGCCGTAGACCAGCTCGCCTCCGGAAAAACCGAGCCCGACGGCGCAGGCCAGACAACCGCAGTAGATGAAAAAGAGCTTCTTTGCCTCTGCGTTCTGGGTGTTGAGCCGGACGGAATAGGCCAACAGGCCGGTCAGCGCCACTGCCAGCACCATCTTGACCACGATCAGCGGACGGAACTGGCCGCCGTAGAGGTGCTGCCAGTCGAGCAGACCGGCGACAATGGTCGGCACGATGAAGATCAGCGCCAGCACCGAACAGTGCAGGCAGGTTTTTTGAAAAGCGGTTTTTTGGGCGTACCAGTACAGGAAGCCGAAGAAAAAGCAGCCCATCACCATGCCCATGGGAATGTGGGTCAGAGCGGGGTGGAGGGGATGTTGAAACCCGATTTTAACCAGGAATGCGTACAATGACTCGATCATACCTCACCTCGTTTGCTCAGGAATAATGTGTTGGCCGATGGCCTTGCGGGCACCATCGCCGGCAAACAACAGGATGCGCCATTTTTCCGGTAGGCCGGGAAGAAGGAGCGCAATCCGATCTGCAAGAAAACGTATCCGCCGGCATCAAGCTGTTGGCCGACCGTGCCGTCCGTGTTGCGTTTCTTGCTTTACAGCATAAGGTTTGTTGATTGATTCCGCCTGGTTTTCCTTATGTTGAACCCAAAAAAAATGCGAGGCAAAACGTACCTTAAGCCATAAAAAGATGGAAACGCTTCCCTTGCTTGCCGCCTGGCGTCCGGTAAAACCACTACAGGGTTCGGGGGATGGATTCTCGTCCGCGTCCGCGCCGCCAATGGTCGCCAAGGTCGCCCATGGGCCGGTACGGCGTCCGTCGCTCCTGCTCTCCGAAAAAGAGCTTAAACCCGGATGCCATGTTTCTCGATCCGGTAGATCAGGGTGGGCCGGGAGATGCCGAGCAGTTTGGCGGCCTGGGTTTTGTTGGCGCCGCTCATTGCCAGTGCCTGCACGATCAAATCCTTGATCACGTCGTCGAGCTGGATGCCCTCGGGCGGCAGGCGCAGATCCGGCACCTTGGGCGGCTGGCCCCCCTGCCCGCCGTGATACGGAAAGGCCAGAAAGGCCAGATGGGCGGCCTCGATCTGTTCGCCGTCCTCCATCAGCACTACCCGTTCCACGGCATTTTTCAGCTCCCGGATGTTGCCCCGCCAGGGATACTGCACCAGCATTTTCCTGGCTTCCGGCGAGATCCCCCGGAAATTCTTCATGAATTTTTCGTTGAACCGGTTCATGAACAATTCGGTGAGCGGCACGATATCGGCCTTGCGCTCCACCAGCGGCGGCACATACACCCTGGCCACGTTCAGGCGGTAATACAGATCCTCGCGGAAGGTGCCCTCCTGGACCTGGGTCGCCAGGCTCTTGTTGGTGGCGGCGATCACCCGCACATCGACCTTTTTCTTCCGAGTGCCGCCCACCGGATAGAACTCCCGCTCCTCGAGAAAACGAAGCAGGTTCACCTGGGCCGCCGGGTGCAGCTCGCTGACCTCGTCGAGCAGCAGGGTACCGCTGTCGGCCATCTCGATCTTGCCTTTCTTGCCCTCCTGCAGGCCGCCGGTGAAGGCGCCCTTTTCGTAGCCGAACAGCTCGCTTTCCAGCAGTTCCTTGCTGATGGCGCCGCAGTTGATGCCGACAAAGGGCTTGTCGTAGCGGCTGCTGCGATGGTGGATCATCCGGGCGACCACCTCCTTGCCCACCCCGCTCCCCCCCTCGATCAGCACCGTGGTGTCATAGCTGCGGGCCACCTTGTCGGCGAACTCGAACACCGCCCGGATGCCCTCGCTTTCGCTGACCACGTGCTCAAGCTTGAACTCCTTGAGATAGACCCGCCGCAGCTCCTGCACCTCCTTTTTCAGGCGCAGGTTTTCCAGGGCCTTTTCGATCACCAGCTCGAACATCTCGATTTCCAGCGGCTTGACCAGGTAATCGCTGGCGCCCTCCTTCATCGAGTGGATCACGGTTTTGACGTCCTCGTAGGCGGTCATCATGATGATCGGGCTCTCGGTCCCCAACTTCTTGATCTGGTGCAGGGTTTCGATGCCATCGATGCCCGGCAGACGAATGTCGAGCAAGATCAGGTCGATCGCGGTCTTCTGCAGCACCCGCAGGGCTTCCTCGCCGCTGCCGGCGATCATGGGATCGTATTTCTCGGATAAAATGGCGAGCAACGAGTTCTGAAGCAGGCGATCGTCGTCGACGATCAGGATCTTGTATCGGTGCATCGCGGGCCCTCACTGAAACGAACGGGAAATTTCAGGGTAAAGGTCGTCCCCCGGTTCTTGTCGCTGGCCACGTCCACCGAGACCTGGTGCTGTTCCAGGATTTTGTGGACGATGGCCAGCCCCAGGCCGGTGCCCTCCGGTTTGGTGGTGAAGAAGGGGTTGAAAATCCGGGACAGATTGTCGCGGGAGATGCCGCTGCCCTGGTCCGATATCTGCAATACCACCTGGTCGCCGCGCCGTCTGCCGCTCCGTTCCACCCGGCAGCGCACCCCGATGGTGCCGCCTTCGGGCATGGCTTCCATGGCGTTGAGCAGCAGATTGACCAGCACCTGCTGGATCTGGTGGACATCCATGGTCACCGGCGGCAGGTTGTCCGGCAGCATGCAGCGGACCTCGACCCCTTTTTCCCTGAACTGGGAATCCATCAAGCCGATCGATCCTTGCACCACCCGGGCCAGGGAGTCGCTTTTCAGGGCCGGAAGCGAAGGCTTGGCAAAATCGAGCATGCCCTTGACCAGGGTCCTGATCCGGTCGATCCCCTCCTGGGTGTCGGCCAGCAGGTTGCCGGCATCGTGGGCCAATGCGTTCCTCTTGGCCAACAGCTGGACATTGAAATTGATGCTGCTGAGCGGGTTGCGGATTTCGTGGGCAATGCCCGCCGACAGTTGCCCCAACGAGGTCAGCCGGTCGATACGCCTGATCAGTTCCTCGGTCCGCTTTTCCTCGGTCAAATCGCGGATGATGAACATGGCCCCGATCAGGTTGCCCTGGAGGTTGCGCAGCAGGGAGGAGGTGATTCCCAGGGCGGTGTCGGTGCCGTCCTTGTGCGGGAGCTGGATTTCCTTGTTGTCGACCACCGTGTGCCGGTCGATGGCCAAATCGACCAGCTGGACGATATCGTCGGAAAACACCGCCTCGGCCTTGGCCCCCAGCACGTACCTGCGCTTGAAGCGGAACAGTTCCTCGGTTTTGCGGTTCACCGAGGTGATCTCCTTTTTCAGGTTGATGGTCACCATGCTGGCTGGCGAGCTTTCCAGGATGTTCTCCCGGAAGTTGCGCTCGGTCATCACCTGGTCGTAGAGCCTGGCGTTCTTGATCAGGCTGGCGCAATGGCCGGCAAAGATGAGCAGCAGCTTGAGGTCGTCCTCGGAAAAGGCCGCCCGGTCGGGGCTGGCGACGTGCAGCACCCCGATCACCCGCTTGTCGCCGATCAACGGCACGGAAAGCTGCGACACGATGCGGGGGATGATTTCCAGGTAGCGGGGCTCGGTGCGGACATCGTCGGTCAATATCGCGGTGCCGGTCTTGGCCACCCAGCCCACCAGGCCGACCCCGAGCTTGAGGCGCAAGTCGCCGGCACCCCTCTCCCCTCCCCTGGCCGCAACCACGCTGAGTTCGCGGCCTTCGTCGTCGAGCATGAAGAGCAGACAGCAGGAGGCCCTGGTGATTTTGGTGGCGCTGGCGCTGATCACCTGGAACAGTTTCTCCAGGTTGAAGGCGGCACTCGCCTTTTTGCCGATTTCCTGCAGCGTGAGCAACTGCTTGATCTTTTTTTTATTTTGCTCCTGCAACCGGGCGTTTTCGATGACGATGCTGGCCTGGTTGGCAAAGGTCGAAAACGCGGCCACATCCTTTTTGGTCATCACCAGCCTGTTGTCGCCCCGGTCGGCGGTGATCAGGCCGATCACGTCTTTCTTGATTTTCAGCGGCGCGGCAACGGTGGACACCCGTCGCATGATCCGGCTGACCTTGAGGTCGACCTCGCTCATCCGGGCATCGTCCTGGTAGTCCCTGACATAGATGGTCTTGCCCAGGCGGGCCACCTTGGTCTCGACGCAATCGTGGCTGAGGAGCCGGTAGGGGAAACGCAGGGCCCGTTCCGAATCGTCCGGGCTGAAGCCGTGGATGTAGCGACACTCGAGCAGTTGCCGGTCGCGGTCGGTCAGGAAAATAGCTAGGCGCGTGAAATCGAACACATGCGATATTTCCTTGACGATCGCGGTGAGGATGGTGTCAAGCGAAATCGGCCGGGTCAGCAGGCTGGAAATCTTGTGGATGGAGGCCAGGAGCTTGTCCTTGGTTTCCAGCTCATCCAGGTATCCGGGCGCCGTACAGCCGATCGGTTCCTTGGGCATATATTTTTCCTTTGTTGACCTGCCGTTACCTCATGGATTCCCTGCACGCTCGACAGGGCACTCTTTTCCCTTTCCCATGGATCGCCCGGAAAAATCAAA
This sequence comes from Desulfobulbus sp., assembly GCF_031547805.1. GTDB lineage: Bacteria > Desulfobacterota > Desulfobulbia > Desulfobulbales > Desulfobulbaceae > Desulfobulbus. The sequence goes on along the minus strand of NZ_JAVBRQ010000038.1, from coordinate 12,009 downwards.
TAAAAAAACAAGGCGCCGCCAAGAATGATTCGTTCGTTCCGATCGTGCAACTCAACCCCTGTCCTCTGGTCGGTGAGCCGCCATGCGCACTTCCGGGAAAACCGTCGCCCGGTAACCATCCCCCTGTTCGTTCGGGTATTGCTTGTTGTCATTTCGCAACAGAACGATTATCATTTTTGAAATGTTGCAAATATTAACAATAGGTTATTGCATCCCTCAGAATAATCTCGCTCAAAGGATCCTCCATGTCTCCTGCCTCCCGCCCTCTTGCCCTCGCTGTCACCAGTTTTTGCCTTGCCGTGCCGCCGCCGGCCGTAGCGGATAACATGAACATCGCCTATACTGGCAATGCCGCCGACTTGCAAAGCGCTCCGCTCTTTTTTGGCGGCGGGTACGATTCCTTTTATCCCGGCACCGAGGACAATCCTTCCGCCTCCGGCAACACCGTCACGGTGGACTACTCCCCCGATGGGACCAATGTGCCCAACCATGTCTTCGGTGGTTTGAGCGAAAACGACAATGCCAGCAACAACACCGTTGCCATCAAGACCGGTGAAGTGAACGGGGTTGTCTTGGGTGGATACAGTGGCAAGAGTAGCGCCATCGGTAACGCTGTCACCACCACCAGCGGCGGTACGATTATTTCAGGGGGGATCTACGGCGGGTCGGGCAACTCCGGCAACACCAGGAACAATACCGTCACCTTCAGCGGTGGGGAAATGCATGGGGCGCTTTACGGCGGATACGGCGGGGACGGTGAAACCAGCAACAACGCCGTCACCGTCAATGACGGAAAGGTTGGCAGAAGCATCTACGGAGGAGCCAGCTTTGGTAACGCCACCAACAACACCGTCATCATCAACGGCGGAGCAATAGGCATAAATGCAGTAGATGCAAGTATTATTGGCGGCAGTACGGCAAGTAATGCCATCGGTAACACTGTCATCGTCAACGGCGGCGAAGTAGGCATAAATATTACCGGCGGCAGCGCGGCAACTCATGCCATTGACAACACCGTCACCGTCAATGGCGGAAAAGTAGGCGGAAATATTCGCGGCGGCGTTGCCACGGGCAACGCAACCGGCAACACTGTGACCATCAATGACGGAGAGGTGAACGGGGATGTTGTCGGCGGGGTCAGTCGCACAGGCAACGTCATCGGCAATACCGTTACCATCAACAGCGGTACCTATGACGGGTTGATTTATGGCGGGAACAGCTACAGTGGCCCCGTCGCCAATAACGCCGTTACCATCAACGGCGGGACGTTCAACTCCTTTCTCTACGGCGGAAACAGCTGGGATGGCACGGCCTTCGGCAACACACTCACCATCAATAGTGGAACGATCGACGCAAATGCCCATGGCGGATTCAGCGTATTCGGCAATACCACCGGCAACACGCTCATCATCAATGGCGGAACGATCAACGACGGTGTCTATGGCGGGGTCAGCGTCAATGGCGCCGCCAACAACAACACCGCCACCATCAATGGTGGAGCAGTGGGCATGTTTGTCGCTGGCGCCTACAGCAATGTCACCGCCAACGACAACACCATCAACCTTGGCGCGGCCGCGCAACTCGATCCTGCCATCGAACTGTACGGCGGGATTGGAGGAAGCTCCTCCACCAACAACACCATCAACTTCAAGGGCTGGACCGGAACGATCGGGAGGCTTGACTCCGCCCAGCACCTTAACTTCCTCCTGCCTGCCACCGTCAGCGGCCCTGTGGTGACGGCAACGAACACTGTCAACCTGACCACCCACAACCCGGATGGCGACATCGACACCACCATCGGCGTCACGGGCATCACGGGAGGTTCTGCACCCGTTGTCGGCCAGAAGATCGCCCTCATTGAAGCGGGAACCCTCGACGGCAACATCGCCAATCCCGGTGCCACCTTCACCGTCAAGCAGGGCGCTTTTCTCGACACCACCCTCGGCAACCTGACCCAAGGGACCAATGACCTCACCCTTGAGGTGGTGGGCGCTTCCGCCAGCGAACAAACCAAGGCGCTGCTCGAAGGCCGGACAGGCGGTGTGGTCCTTGCCACGCAGGGACAGGACATGATCCTCAATGTTCTCGGCTCTCGGATGGGCGCGGCCACCACGGACGGCCCCTTTTGCATCGGCATGATGCAGGGAGGCACGTCCCGTTACAACACCGGTTCCCATGTCGATGTGGATGGTTTGAACCTCATTGTGGGCGCAGGCGCAAGAAAAGATGGCCTTGCCATTGGCGGTTTTTTCGAGGTGGGCTACGGCAGCTACAACACCTACAACAGTTTCGGCAACGCCCCTTTGATTAGGGGCGGCGGTCATACCCATTACTCCGGGCTCGGCGCGCTGGGCCGCTATGACCTGGCCAACGGGGTATATATTGATGGTTCCGTCCGTGTCGGCTACAGCAAGACGGATTTTTCCAGCATGGATTTCATCGATGCGGTCGGTGCCGTCAAAGCGGATTACGATTCCGGGTCCATGTATTGCGGCTTGCATGCGGGATTGGGCTATCTGGTGCAAATCAATCCGCGATGGAACCTCGATCTTGCCACGCGCTATCTCTGGACACAGGTGGCGAGTGACGAGGTGACGATCCTGAACGACCCGTTTTACTTCGATGCGGTCAATTCCCATCGTTGGCGCAATGGTTTCCGCCTGAACTACACAGGAAGTCCACAGATCAATCCTTACATCGGTCTTGCCTATGAGTACGAGTGGGACGGCGAAGCCGGGGGCAATGTCTATGGTTACGATCTGAAGACGCCAGACCTTCAAGGCGGTACCGGCATTGGCGAAGTAGGCCTCAGTCTCAAGCCAACCGTCAAGGGCAACCTCACCGTTGATCTTGCCCTGCAAGGCTATGTCGACACCAGGGAAGGCATAACCGGAACAGCCGTGCTGAAATACAGGTTTTGAGAAAAAACGAGTATCCAAACGGACCGATTGTCCATTTTCAATCGACTCAGAGCGATCATCTGCCAGCAACAAAATGCCTTGCATGAATAAATAAAAATATGTACTAAATTCTATTTAATCGGCCGCCAAAAAACAGAATCCTTTTTAAGATATTTTCTTAATTAGGCTTGACATGCATTCTCATTTTCACTAGGGTTGCCAAAGTAAAGTCCATGGAATCCGCTCCATGGAAAAGCTCGACAATAATCACAACGTAGGAGGAACAGGATGGACAACAGCAAGAAAAAGCTGACCACCAACGCGGGCGCTCCGGTTCCCGACAATCAGAACGTCATGACCGCCGGGCCGCGCGGACCGCAGCTGCTGCAAGATGTTTGGTTCCTGGAAAAGCTGGCCCATTTCGACCGCGAGGTCATTCCCGAGCGCCGCATGCACGCCAAGGGTTCGGGGGCGTACGGCACCTTCACCGTCACCCATGACATCACCCCCTACACCCGGGCCAAGATCTTCTCCCAGATCGGCAAGAAAACCGAATTGTTCGTCCGCTTTTCCACCGTGGCCGGCGAGCGCGGTGCCGCCGATGCCGAACGGGATATTCGCGGTTTTGCCATCAAATTCTACACCGAGGAAGGCAACTGGGATCTGGTCGGCAACAACACCCCGGTGTTCTTCCTCCGCGATCCGCTCAAATTCCCGGATCTCAACCACGCGGTCAAACGCGACCCGCGCACCAACCTGCGCAGCGCCAGGAACAACTGGGATTTCTGGTCCTCCCTGCCCGAGGCCCTGCATCAAGTGACCGTGGTGATGAGCGACCGCGGCATCCCGGCCACCTACCGCCACATGCACGGTTTCGGCAGCCACACCTTCAGCTTCATCAACGCCAAAAACGAACGCTACTGGTGCAAGTTCCACCTCAAATCGCAGCAGGGCATCAAGAACCTGACCGATGCCGAAGCCGAGGCTCTGGTCGGCCAGGACCGCGAAAGCCATCAGCGAGATCTCCACGATGCCATCGAGCGCAAGGAATTTCCCCGCTGGACCCTATATGTCCAGGTCATGACCGAGGAGCAGGCCGCCAAGCTGCCCTATCACCCCTTTGACCTGACCAAGGTCTGGCTCCATGGCGACGCGCCCCTGATCGAAGTTGGGGTGCTTGAACTCAACCGCAATCCGGAAAACTACTACGCCGAGGTCGAGCAGTCGGCCTTCAACCCGGCCAACGTGGTCCCGGGCATCAGCTTTTCGCCGGACAAGATGCTTCAGGGCCGGCTCTTTTCCTACGGCGATGCCCAGCGCTACCGCTTGGGCGTCAACCATCACCTCATTCCGGTCAACAAGGCCCGCTGCCCCTTCCACAGCTATCACCGTGACGGCCAGATGCGGGTCGACGGCAATTACGGCTCGACCCTGGGCTATGAACCCAACAGCTATGGCGAGTGGCAGGAACAGCCCGATTTTTCCGAGCCGCCGCTCAGCCTCAGCGGTGCCGCCGCCCATTGGAACGCCCGCGAGGACGACAGCGACTACTACACCCAACCGGGCAAGCTGTTCCGGCTGATGAGCAAGGACCAGCAGGAAGCCTTGTTCGGCAACACCGCGCGGGCCCTGGGCGATGCGCCCAAGGAAATCAAGATCCGCCATATCGGCAACTGCTTCAAGGCCGATCCCGAGTACGGCAAAGGCGTGGCCGCGGCGGTGGGCATCCCCATGAGCGAGGTGCCGGTGTAACTCGCGGCGTACCCGCAACAAACCTATCGAGCCGATAACAACGGGCGGGTTGGCAAGGTGCCACCCGCCCGTTGGTTGTTCCTGTCGACGGAACAGGCGAAAAATGCTATAAAATGAACGATTTTCCCTTCAACCCCTTCAACCGAAAACACAGGTGAACAGCATGCACGAGAACAGCATCAAACTCCTCAATCAGGCGGTGAGCGAAGAAATTGCCGCCTTGCACCAGTACATGTACTTCCATTTCCATTGCGACGATCAAGGCTACGATCTCCTGGCCGGCCTGTTCAAACGGACCGCCATCGCGGAGATGCTTCATGTCGAGCGGCTGGCCGAGCGCATTCTTTTCCTCGGCGGCGACGTGGTAATGGTCAGCGCCGGCCCGGTTTCCCCGGTGCAGGATGTCAACGAGATGCTGGCCATGGCCCGGCAGATGGAGCTGGACAGCGCCAAAAGCTACAACCTCTGGGCCAACGAATGCGGCGCCAATGCCGACAGCGTGTCGAAGAAGATTTTCGAGGACCTGGTGGTCGACGAGGAGGGCCATTACGACGCCTTTGACGTCGAGATGGGCAACATGAAGAAGTTCGGCGCCAATTACCTGGCCCTGCAATCGATCGAACGGAGCAAGGCCCGGGCGCAGATGCCCCAGCCCACCGGCGAATAAAAAAACGGCAGCAACCGCCCATCGGCCGCGAACAAAAAAACCGTCTCCCCCACCGGAGAGACGGTTTTTTTGTTTTCAAAGCAACGGCGAGGCATTCCCTTTTTCCCTCATGCGCGAGCAATGGCAGCGGGTTGGCCAGGCCCCATGGCTCCTTCGGACAACCGAGAACAATGCGATGTTACCACGCCAAAATGGCAGAAAAATTTCAGTCCCCGGTCGGGGAAATGCGAAACGACCGGACATCGTCAAGTTTTCGCAATGTCTCCACCAAGCTGGATATTTTTTTGTGATCGATGGTGCCGATAGCCATCTTGTACTCAAACAGGCGGCCGTCGTCGGAAACACGATAGCTCATGTTGGCCACGGTGAATCCGTGATCCATCAACAAGCTCCGCACCTCTTGTTCCGACATCACCTTATTGCGATCAAAGCACAAAATGTGATGCGCATAGAAATTTGAAGGCATTTTCGCCTCGATCCGGCGAAAAACCGACAAAACGCCCACGGTCAGCGCCGTGGCGACAATGGCCGGGAAATAAAATCCCACCCCCAGGAGGATACCGATGGCCGCGGTTATCCAGATGGAGGCGGAGGTGGTCAAGCCGCGAACGCTGCGGCCCTCTTTGTAGATGACCCCGGCACCCAAAAAACCGATCCCGGTCATGATCCCCTGGGCCATCCGAGTCGGGTCGGTGCGCACCGTGTCCAGAGGCACGCCGGGCAGCCATTTCCATTGATAGTAGGTGATCATCATCAGCAGGCTCGATGCCAGGCACACCAGGGTATGGGTGCGAAACCCCGCCGGCCTGCCGTGATAGCTTCGTTCAAAGCCGATTATGCTGCCGACCACCAGGGCGGCCAGGAGGTGAATCGAAATCTGCACCCAATCGCTTTCCCACAAAACGCCGAGTTGGTGGATGTCAAAGGGCATGGCATACTCGCGGTAAACGGTGATCACGGAAAAAAACGATCATCTTCCCTCCCGGGACGACAGGCGGTCACTGGACATGCCGCTTGACCCACGCCACATACCGATCCATCCAGGCCTGCAGCAGGGGCTTGCTCTCGGTGCCGATGCCGCCGTCGGCAGCGAACATCCCTTCCCGATATTGAAGGAACGCCTCCGGCTGCCCCAAGGTCGGGACATCGAGATACGCCAGCACGTTGCGAAGATGCTGTTGAGCCAGGGCCGAACCGATCGCCCCGACCGAGACGCCGATCACCCCGGCGGGCTTGCCGGCCCACACGCTCTGGCCATAGGGCCTCGAGGCGATATCGAGGGCGTTTTTCAACACCCCCGGCATGGAGCGATTGTATTCGGGGGTGACGAAAAGCAGGGCATTGGCCGCTCGGATCTCGTCTTTCAGTCGTTTGGCGGCCGAGCCGTCGTGGCCGTCGTCATCCTGGTTGTACAACGGCAGGTCGCCGATTTCCACCCGCTTGAAGGCAAATTCCGGCGGCGCCATTCTGGCCAATCCCTCGGCCAGACGGCCATTGAACGAATCCTTGCGCAAACTGCCCACTACAACGGCAACGGTGTACGTATCCATTCGATCCTCCTAACTATATGTGTCTCCAATAAAAAAACAGCATCGCGAAAGCATGCTGTTCCCCGTACACAACAGAACCAAGGCCACTGCATAATAATTACTCCCATTTCTGGGAATATACTACGCAGTGGCCGATAGTTGTCAACAAATCATATGCGGAACCAGCCAATATGGTCCCAAGTCTCGGCTTTCCCCGGATTGGCCGCAAGAGGCGAGCGCGCCTCCTCTGGCCCGCACCGCCTCACTTGATGGCGGCAAGATAGTGTTCGTTAATTGCATCCCAGTTGATTACGTTGAAAAATGCGGCGACATACTCGGGCCGCCGATTCTGGTACAGCAGGTAATAGGCGTGCTCCCACACATCGAGACCCAGCACCGGGGTCATGCCGGCCATGATGGGGCTGTCCTGATTGGGCGTGGCCACAATGTTGAGGATGCCGTTGTCGACCACCAGCCAGGCCCATCCGCTGCCGAACAGCTTGACCGCGGTCGAGGTGAACTGCTCTCTGAACGCCTCCAGATTGCCGAACCGTTTGCCAATGGCCTCCACCACCGGCCCTTCCGGCTTGATCCCGGTTTTGAGCGTTGGCCAGAAAAAGCTGTGGTTGGCATGGCCGCCGCCGTGATTGCGCACTGCGGTGCGGATGGATTCCGGCACTTCGTCAATATTGCGCAACAGGGCTTCGAGGCTCAGGCCGGACAAGCCGGCATGGTCCTTGAGCGCGGCGTTCAAGTTGGTGATATACGCTTGATGATGCTTGCCATGATGAATTTCCATGGTGCGGGCATCGATGAAAGGTTCCAGGGCATCGTAGGCATAGGGCAAGATGGGAAGTGTATATTCCATGACGTACCTCGCATTGGTATCAGTGCCAGATGATTCAAATTTTTTTTCGTTTTCTTTCTTATCCACAACCATAAATACCAACTGGAAATTGTCAAATAATCGGAAACTTCTTTTTTCACATTTAACTTCATCATACTGTTTTAACGAATAAATTCGTATTAATATCCAGGCATCCGCCTCGCGGGTATAGGGGCCAAATTGCCAATGGGGCGAGATCGGCCTTGCCAAGGGGCCGCATCCTCTCTACAATTTCCCGCTAACGGCAAGCATGCCCCTGAGGCGCGACAACAGCTGAAAAGGAAACCGACATGACCCAACCACGCGATACCGTCTATCACCGCACCTTATCCCTGGGCAGCGACCCGGCCCTACGCCGTCGCTACATGGTGATGGACGAACCCATTCAGGGCAACATGCGCTTCGGCCTGCTGCTGGAGATCCTCGACAAAGTGGCCGAGGAAGCCGCGCTGCACTATGTCAACCAATTCCACCCCACCGCCAGGGTGGTCACCGCCGCCATCGACAATATCGTGGTCCGCGATGCCGTCGATGTGACCCGCGATCTCACCTTTGCCGCCACCATCAATCAAATCGGCCGCAGTTCGCTTGAAATCGGCATCAGGGTGGAGCAGCCCGGCGCCCCGGCCTTGCACATCGCCTCCTGCTACTTCACCATGGTGGCGCGTTCCGGCTATGGCGAGGACGTCACCAGCGTCCCGCTGCCGCCGCTCGACTATGTCGATCCGGTCGAAAAACGGCGGGCCGGCAAGGCGCTTGCCCGGCGCGAGGAATACCGCCACCAGCAGGCGGCCCGCCTGGAGCCGCCCAACAAGAGCGAGTACACCATGCTCTCGACCCTGCATCAGGCCCAGGACGATCCCGGTTTTTCCGGTCTGTTGTGCGGCCGGCTGACCGCCAGCGCCTGGGAACGAACCTATCCGGACCAGGAAAACGTGCCCTTCACCATTTTTGGCGGCTACCTGATCCGCCGGGCCTACGAGCTTTCGTCGATCTGCTCGGAGCTGGTGGCGCCCCATCGGCCGATCATTGCCGGCGTCAACCGGATCAACTTCTTCCATCCGGTCCGCATGGGCGACAAGCTCCATTTCACCGCCCGGGTGGTCTATACCGAAGACAGCTATGTGTGCGTCGAGGCCGGGATCGAACGGCTCAGCCGGGACCGAACCGCCAAGGCCCTCTCCAATTCCTGCCTTTTCACCTTTGCCAACGTCGATGCGGAGCTCAACCACCACCCGGTTCCGACGGTGCACCCCACCACCTATGCCGAGGACGGCAGGTACCTGGCGGCCCGCCGCAGCCTGCACACCCTGCTCCGCCACGACACCTTGATTTGAGAGCCCATGAACAGCAAAGGCGCGAATAATACGGACCGCATTCTCCGGGTGGACAACCTGGGCAAACGGTTCAACGGCCTGGTTGCGGTGGACTCCGTTTCCTTTACGGTGCGTACCGGCGAATGTTTCGGCCTGCTCGGCCCCAACGGCGCCGGCAAGACCTCGACCATCCGGATGATGTACGGCTTCTCCCCGCCCACTTCCGGCACCGTCAGCATTCTCGGGCTCGATATCTCCACCCAGTGGCGACGTATTCGGGCTCGGATCGGGATCTGCCAGCAGGACAACACCCTCGATCCCGACCTGACCGTCTTCCAGAACCTGCTGATCTTTGCCGGCTATTTTCACATCCCCCGGCAGCTGGCCAGCGAACGGGCCGAGGAATTGCTTCAATTCTTCGCCCTGGACAAAAAACGGGAAGCCAAGGTGGGCGAGCTTTCCGGTGGCCTGGCCCGGCGGCTGACCCTAGCCCGGGCGCTGATCAACGATCCCGAGCTGATCATCCTCGACGAACCGACCACCGGGCTCGATCCCCAATCGCGGCATCTGCTGTGGGAACGGCTGCACGCCCTGCGCGCCCGCGGCAAGACCTTCATCCTCACCACCCACTACATGGAGGAGGCCGCCCAACTGTGCGACCGGCTGGTGATCATGGATCACGGCCGGATTCTGGTGGAAGGAACGCCGGCCAGCCTGATCGACGAGCATGTCGGCCACTCGATCATCGAGATCGCCAGCCCGGAACGGGAAGAACTCCGCCAGTTCCTGCGCGGCCACCAGGTGGATTACGACGAGCTGGCCGACCGGTTCATCATCTACAGCAACGGCGACCTTGCCATCGAACAAGCGCTCCGCGAGGGATTCTGCAGCCGGCAGTGCACCTTTCGCTCCGCCACCCTGGAGGATGTCTTCCTTCGTCTCACCGGCAGGGAGCTGCGCGAATAATGCTCGCCTTCACCAATCTTTCCTGGCGTTTTTTGACGGTCTGGCGGCGGAACCTGGTGGTTTACCGCAAAATCTGGAAGGTCAACTTCCTGGTGCCGCTGCTGGAGCCCGCCTTCTACATCCTTGCCTTCGGCCTTGGTTTCCAGGGGCTGATCGAAGGGTTGAGCTATGCCGGCCAGCCGATGGCCTACACCAGGTTCATGGCCCCGGCCCTGATCGCCATCTCGATCATGTACAACTCGTTTTTCGAGACCACCTATGCCTCCTTTGTCCGGATGTATTATCAAAAGACCTTCGACGGCATGATGGCCACGCCGCTTTCGCTGGAAGAGATCATTCTTGCCGAAATCGTCTGGAGCGCCACCAAAGCCACCGCCGCCGCCCTGATCATGGCCGTGGTGCTGGGACTGTTCGGATTCGTCGCTTTTCCCCAAGGGTTGTTGCTCCTGCCCCTGGCCTTTTTGGGCGGCCTGGCCTTTGGCTCGGTAGGAATGTTCTTCACCGGCTTCACCCCGTCGATCGACATGTTCAACCTGCCGATTTTCCTCTTCATCACCCCGATGTTCCTCTTCAGCGGCACCTTTTTCCCGACCGCTGGGCTGCCGGTCTGGGCTCAGCATGCCGCCTATGCGTTTCCCCTGTACCATCTGGTGGAACTGACCCGCTTCTGCTGCCTGGGGCTTTCGGAAACCAACCCCTGGGCCAGCCTGGCCTACCTTTTTTGTTTTGCGCTGATTTTTCTGGTCGTCGGCCTGATGGCCATGCGCCGGCGGCTGATCAAGTAGGCGGCAAGCGCGGGACAACATGCCGGATTTGGTTGGGCATGCCTGTCGCCCGGCCATCGACACGTCATTGAGGGAGAGATGCATGGCGCTCATTCACTGCCATTTCTTTTCGCAGGTCCTGGGATTGATGTCGGCCATGACCGTGATCCTGCCCGATCCCGGACCGGGCGGATGCCAGCGTGCCCGATCCGCTCGACCACGACGCTACCCGACCCTGTACCTGCTGCACGGCCTGTCGGACGACCACACCGTCTGGCACCGGCAAACCGCCATCGAGCGTTATGTCGAAGGAATGGAACTGGCGGTGGTCATGCCGGCCGCAGGCCGGAGCTTTTATGCCGACATGCGCGCCGGCCCTCGTTACTGGACCTTCATCAGCGAGGAGGTGCCTGCCGTTGCCCGCCACTATTTTCCGCTTTCGGCCAAACGGCAGGACAACTTCGTGGCCGGTCTGTCCATGGGCGGATACGGCGCCTTCAAGCTGGCCCTGAGCCATCCGCGCCGCTATGCGGCTGCGGCAAGCCTCTCGGGAGTGATGGACATTGCCCGCCTCGCCCGGGACGAGCAAGCCGCGGGGCTCGATGAGTTGCGCCAAATTTTCGGCGAGGCAGAAACCTTGGCGAACAGTCCCAACGACCTGTTCTTTCTCGCCCAACGGATGGTACGGCAGGCCAAACCGCAGCCTTGGTTGTATCAGTGGTGTGGCACCGAGGATTTTCTCTATGCGGATAATGCGCGTTTCCATCGGCATACGGAAACGCTCGGAATCGCGGTGCACTATAAGGAAGGACCGGGCGGGCACGAGTGGTCCTGCTGGGATGCGCAAATCCAGCAAGTACTCGCCTGGCTGCCCAAGACGGGCAGGACGTAGCCGATCCAGCCCGCCTTAAACGAGTAGTCGTTATGCTGTAATGAGGATCAATCTCGATTCGGGTTGCCTTTTCTTGCAGCCGCGGAAATTGGCTCCTCGTCATTTGGTGTGGATTTGATATACAGAGGGATCAAATCCACACCAAATGACGATGGGAACCATGAACAGTAAAGATATCATCACCTTAGGTCTTGGGTTGCAGGCTTCATGGGAAATCACGGGGCAACTGCTCGATACGGACAGGAGTCCCCATGAGTTGCGCCTCACCATCCAGGCCCAGCGGGGAAAACGGTATCCTTGTCCGATCTGCGGCACGCTTTGCCACGCCCATGACTTC
>NZ_JAVBRQ010000030.1:0-130304 GCF_031547805.1 Desulfobulbus sp. | reverse complement strand
GCTGGCGCATTCATGGTTTAACCGGTTTCGCAAATTGATACCACGATACGAGAAGACGGATCTCTCATACATTGCGCTCAACACATTGGCGGCCGCTATGATTGTCTTGAACAAGGTCATGGTTATTTATGGATAAGCACTAAGCCATCCGCTAAGTAAAAGAAAAGGAAGGCTTCCATGTCACAGACCACCGAGAAAGCCTTTGAGAGCTATGTCGAGCAGATGTTGTTGGCCAAGGGTTGGCAGCAGGGTTCGGTGAGCGAGTGGGACCGGGAGCGGGCGCTGTTCCCCAGCCGGATCGTTGCGTTCATCGCCGCCACCCAGCCGCGGTTGTGGGAGGCGATGCGCGGCCAGCATGGGACGCAGGTGGAGCAGATGATGCTGTCGACGCTGGTCAAGGAGTTGGCCATCAAGGGCTCGCTTTATGTGCTGCGCCACGGTTTCAAGTTTTACGGCAAGACCTTCCGGCTGGCTACCTTCAAACCCGCGCATGGGCTGAATGACGAGGTACTGTCGCAATATCGGGCCAATCGCCTGACCCTCACCCGGCAGGTGCCCTGCCATCCTGGCGATCATTCCACCGTTGATCTGGTCTTTGCCGTCAATGGCCTGCCGGTGGCGACCTGTGAGCTGAAAAATCCCTGGACCGGGCAGAACTGGCGTCATGCAGTGCGCCAGTACCAGGAAGACCGCAACCCGCGCGCGCCGCTGTTTGCGTTCAAAGAGCGGGCGCTGGTGCATTTCGCCGCCGATCCGGACGAGGTGCACATGACCACCCGGCTGGCCGGGGGCAAGACTTTCTTCCTTCCCTTCAATCGCGGCAGCCACCCCGGCGAGGTGCGGTGCGGCGCCGGCAATCCGCAACATCCCTCCGGCTATCGCAGCGGCTATTTCTGGGAGGAGATCCTGGAACGCGGGAGCTTTCTCGATATTCTCGGCCATTTCGTGTTCATCGAGAAGAAAGAGGAAAAGGTTGACGACGGCAAGGGCGCTAGCCGGATCAGGACCCGCGAAACCATGATCTTCCCACGCTACCACCAGTTGGACGCCACCCGCAAACTGATTGCCGCTGCCCGCGCCGAGGGGCCGGGGCAAAACTACCTGATCCAGCATTCGGCGGGCAGCGGCAAGACCAACTCGATCTCCTGGCTGTCGCACCGGCTGGCCAGCCTGCATGACGAGCAGGATCATAAGATTTTTGACTGCGTCATCGTCATCACCGACCGGCAGGTGCTCGACCGCCAGTTGCAGGATGCCATCTACCAGATCGAGCATGCCCAGGGCGTGGTCAAGGCCATCGACCAGGATTCCAGGCAGCTGGCATCGGCCTTGATCGACGGTACCAGGATCGTGGTCACCACCCTGCAGAAGTTCCCCTTTGTGCTGCGCGGCCTGCTCCATGCCGCCGGAGCGGAAAGCGTGGACTTTCCCGACGACGAGGCAAGGGCGCAAGCCAAGGCCTGGGAAGCGGAAATCGGCAAACGCCGCTATGCGGTCATCGTGGACGAAGCGCATTCCTCCCAGACCGGTGAAACGGCGCGGGAACTGAAGGCCATTCTCGGCGCCGGCACCGGCGGCGTGAACGATGACGAGGCGGTCGACTGGGAGGATCGGCTCAACCAGGTGATGGCCTCGCGGGGGCGCCAGCCCAACTTGAGCTTCTTTGCCTACACCGCAACCCCCAAAGGAAAAACGCTCGAACTCTTCGGCCGTACCGATCCCGGCGGCAAGCCGGAGTCCTTCCACCTCTACAGCATGCGCCAGGCCATTGAGGAGCGGTTCATTCTCGACGTGCTCCAGAACTACACCACCTACCAGACCTATTTCCGCCTGATCAAGGCGGTGGAGGAGGACCCGGACCTGCCGAAAAAGAAGGCGGCGCGGGCTCTGGCAAAATTCCTGGTGATGCATCCGACCAATATCGCCCAGAAGATCGAGGTGATCGTCGAGCACTTTCGGGGCCATGTCCGCACCCATCTCGGCGGGCGCGCCAAGGCGATGGTGGTGACCGGCTCGCGCCTGCAGGCGGTGAAGTACATGGAGGCCTTGCAGCGCTATATCGATGAAAAAGGCTACACCGACATTCGGCCGCTGGTGGCCTTCAGCGGTACGGTACGCGATCCGGAAACCGGCCGGGAATATACCGAACCGGCAATGAACCATGACGTGGTCACCGGCAAGCCGATCAGTGAAAAACAATTGCCCGAGCGCTTTGCCTCGCCCGATTACCAGGTGCTGCTGGTCGCCAACAAATACCAGACCGGATTCGATCAGCCGCTCTTGATGGCGATGTACGTGGACAAGCGGCTGGACGGCGTGCAGGCGGTGCAGACCCTGTCGCGCCTCAACCGCATGGTGCCGGGCAAGGAGACGCCGTTCGTGCTCGATTTCGTCAATGAAGCCGAAGACATCTACCGGGCCTTCAAGCCGTACTTCGATGCCGCCAGCCTGCAGGAAAGCTCGGATCCCGCCCTGCTTGAACAGCTCAAGCATGAGTTGGACGGGTTTCAGGTCTATCACTGGGGCGAGGTGGAGGCCTTTGCCCGCATCTTCTACCGAGCACCCAACAAGCAGAACCCGGCCGACCATGCCCACCTGCAGCGCCATCTGCAACCGGCGGTGGATCGCTTCAAGGCGATGGAGGACGAGGAGCAGCGCGGCCAGTTCCGCGACAAGCTGAACGGCTATGTCAAGGTGTACGGCTTCCTCAGCCAGATCATCCCCTATGCCGATCCCGATCTGGAGATGCTCTACAGCTTTGGCCGGTTGCTGTTGCCGCACCTGCCGCTGGAACGCGATACCGACACCGTCAAGCTCGGCGATGAGGTGGGCCTGCAGTACTATCGCTTGCAACGGGTCTTTTCCGGGGCCATCAAGTTGCGCGAGGGCGAAGGCGAATACGGGGTGAAAAGTCCCACCGACGTCGGCACCGGCAAGGCCAAGGAAGAGAAAGCGCCGCTGTCGGAAATCATCGGGGTGTTGAACGATCGTTTCGGCACCAACTTTACCGAAGAGGACCGCCTCTTTTTCGAGCAGATCAAGGAAAAGGCGACCAAAAGCCCGGAGGTGGTCCGGCTGCGGAGGGCCAACCCCTTCGATAAATTCCAGTTGGGCCTGCGCCAGATGCTGGAAGACCTGATGATCCAGCGCATGGGAGAAAACGACAAGATCGTCTCGCGTTACATGGACGACAAGGTCTTCGAGGATGCGGCCTTTGCGGTCCTCTCCAAGGTGATTTACGAGACAATCCCGGCCGAGGATGGCGCCGTGGAGTAAGAGGGGTGAGCTGTTAATATGTCAAAAGATCCGGACTGGTTGCAGGTGAAGGGGGGATATGGATACGGATGATTTTTCGGAAATGGCCTGGGAGATTATTGTGCGGGCTGCTCAGGTTTCCGATACGTTGAAGGTGGAACTCGGCGCAATGAGCATGGAGCATGCAACTGAGGATGATTGGCTTCGGGGAGCCAGGGAATATCTCCAGGAGATCGTTGAAGCGCCGGAGGAATTTGTCGAATTCTGGGATTTGGAGGAGGAAGAAGGGGTGACGGCGACAATGATCAGTGAATTGGCGGTGGATCTTGCCAGCCAGGTGGAGAAAGTGCTGGCCATGCCGATGGCGGAACGAGGCTTTGAGGAGATGGAATGATGTCGGGTGCCAAGAAAAAACCGACGTGGAATGACCTCAAACGCACCATCGGCGGCTTGGACCGAGACGCCCTGCTGGGCTTGGTGCATGATCTCTATGCAGCCAACAAGGAGAACAAGGCCTTCCTGCACGCACGATTTGGTTTGGGTGATGATGTTCTCGAACCCTATAAGGCGACCATCTCCCGCTGGGTCTGTCCCGATGTGATGCGCAACCAGGATTACTCGATTTCCAAGGCCAAGAAAGCGATTTCGGATTACAAGAAAGCCCTCGGCCATGCTGAGGGACTGGCTGAATTAACGGTATTCTATTGCGAATCCTGCCGGGATTTTCTTGGGTTTTGCAGTGTAGATGACGAGGTGTATTTTAATGCCCTGGTGCGAATGTTCGAGCAGGCTTTGAAATATATTCGACAACTTGATCCGGATCAGCAAGAACACTATCGGAAGCGGCTTGACAGTGTTCACACTCAAGCCGGCGATTGGGGGTGGGGTGTCGGCGATGACATGGACGAGCTGATGGCGGAGTATGGATTTGCCCCGGAATGACCAGGCTCCCCGGTCGAGGGTTGGCCGGTTGCTGTATTGACCATGGAGTGATGAAAAACAAAAAGCCGTAACCAATCGGAATGGTTACGGCTTTATTCGTTAAGCATGGCGGAGAGGCAGGGATTCGAACCCTGGGTGGGGTCACCCCCACAACGGTTTTCGAGACCGCCCCGTTCGACCGCTCCGGCACCTCTCCACGCCGGGCTATTGATACCGTGTTCTTGCCGGAACGTCAACAGTTCTAGAGAGCTGTTGACTTTGCCCGGACCCGTGGGTACAAATGTGGCAATGATTTTTTCACCAAGGAGCGGCCATGCGTATTGACGGGTTGCACACGAAAGTTGTCGGAGTTCTGTTGCTTTGCTGCTCCCTGCTGCTGTTGGGCGGCTGTGCGAAGATGTATGGCCTCAAGGAAGAACCCAAGATTTCCGTTGCCGATATCCGCATTCAGGAAGTCAAGGCGATGGAAGGCGTCTTCCTGATTAAATTGCGGGTGTTGAATCCCAACGATGTGGCCTTGGACATCCATGGCATCAACTGCGACCTGGAGATCAACGGCCGCCATTTTGCCAGCGGCATCGGCGACAGCAGCCAAACTGTGGCCGCCTTCGGCACCACTTTGGTGCCGGTGGAAGTCTACGCCTCGGTGCTGGACATGGTCGCCTCGGTGGCCGACCTGCTCCATACCGCCGGCAAGCTGCCCTCCAAGGACAAGCCGCTGCCGTACACGCTCAAGGGTACGGTCCGCATCGGTGTCCACGGCTTCACGAAGGATGTCCCCTTCAATTCCTCGGGCGAGCTGTCCCTGAAGGGACTGGCCCTGTCCCGGTGAGTCCGGCTCCGGGGGGCCGGTACCGGGCGATGCTTTTTCCGGCGGCCCGGCCGTGTCTCGCGATCCACGTTCCATCCGCCTCCGCACCCGGTTTTTTCGTCGCGCAACTGCCTGCCGTGCCACACTTCTGTCATAATTGTGTTGACAGGATCGACCGGTACAATAGAGTAGGTTCCCCTTTATGACGGAATCCACGACACACGGACAGGCAATGCTCACACCACGGCAGGGACAGATTCTCGTCCGCTTGGCGCGACAACAGATCGAGCGGCATCTGGGGCTGGCGCCGTCGCGGCCGGTCACCGACGACGACCTCGACCAGCCGGCATTGCAACAGGAGCGGGGCGTATTCGTCACCCTGCACAAACGCAAGGCCCTGCGCGGCTGCATCGGCAGCCTGAGCGGGGTGGAATCCATTGTCGCCGGCGTTCGCCGGCATGCCCTCAACGCAGCCTTCCACGATGGCCGTTTCCAGCCGGTGACCGCGGCCGAGCTGGACGCGCTCGAGGTGGAAGTTTCGGTCCTCACCGCTCCCCGTCCCCTGGCCTACGAAAACGCCGACCAGCTGCTCCGCCTGTTGAAGCCGGAAATCGACGGCGTTATCCTCGAGGGACCCGGTGGAGCCGGGGCCACCTTTCTGCCCCAGGTGTGGCAACAGTTGCCCGCGCCGGAACAGTTCCTCGGCCACCTCTGCCGCAAGGCCGGGATGCCGGAGGGGGCCTGGGGCTCGGGCCGGCTCGTCATTTCGACCTATCAGGTGCAATCCTTTGCGGAATCCCGCTCCGGCGGCCAGGCTACATGAAAGAATTGTTTCTCCCGCCGGAACTCTCGTGCGAGATCGGCGAAATTTACCGCTCCATGGTCATCGTCTACGACGAGGTGGCCCGGGAAATTCCCCTGACCTGCACGGGCTGCCCGGACAACTGCTGCGACTCCTATTTCCTCCATCACACCTACTGCGAATGGGCCTATCTGTGGGAAGGCATCCGGGCTCTGGACGACGACCGGCTGGACCGGATCATGCAGCGGGCGCGCGACTACGTGGCCAGGAGCCGTCAGGCGATCGCCAGGGGCGAGCGGCCGCAGCTGATGTGTCCGCTCAACGACTCCGGGCTGTGCGGACTCTACGAGCACCGGCTGATGATCTGCCGCACCCACGGCGTGCCCGCGACCCTGATCCGTCCGGACGGCCAGCCGCTTCGCTTCCCCGGCTGTTTCCGCTGCCAGGAGATCGTCACCGGCAGCTATCCGGCCGAGACCGACGCCCCGGCCATGGACCGGACCGTCCTCTACCAGCGGCTGGCGCAGCTCGAGACCCGCTTCCTCGGCGAGCGGCGCGGCTTCTTGCCGAAAATCCGGCTGACCATCGCCGAAATGATTGTCAACGGTCCGCCCAAGGACATCAAATCCACCTGAACTTGAGCTTTTTCCCACGCATTCATGGACACTACGGTACAACAGGCGCGCGACGCCATTCTTGCCGGCGGCCGGATCGACCGGCCCACGGCCCTCCGTCTTTCGGACGGCAACCGGGAAGACCTGTGGCGGGCCGCCGACGAAATCCGCCGCCACTTCTGCGGCGATCGTTTCGATCTCTGCTCGATCATCAATGCCAGGAGCGGCAATTGCACCGAAAACTGCCGCTTTTGCGCCCAGTCGGCCCGGCACCGCACCGGCATCGAATCCTACGAGGCGGTGGCCGAGGCCGAGGTCCTGATCCAGGCCAAGGACAACGACGACCACGGCGTGCACCGCATCTCGCTGGTCACCAGCGGCCGCAGCCTGTCGCCGGACACCCTGGCCGAACTGACCCGCTTGTTCGGCCAAATCGCGGAGTCCTCCTCCATGCTGCTGTGCGCCTCGGCCGGTTTCCTCACCGAGGAGATCGCCGCCGGCCTGTACGCGGCCGGGGTGCGGCGCTACCACTGCAACCTGGAGGCGAGCCGGAACTACTTTCCCCAGGTCTGCACCACCCACACCTGGGCGGAGAAGGTCGAAACGCTGCGCCTGGCCCGCCGAACCGGGATGTCGCTCTGCTCCGGCGGCATCATCGGCATGGGCGAGGCCATGGAGGACCGGATCGACATGGCCTTTGAGCTGCGCGAACTGGAGGTGAAGTCGATTCCGATCAACATCCTCACCGCCATTCCTGGAACGCCCCTGGCCGAACTGACGCCGCTGGCGCTCGACGAGGTGCTGACCACCGTGGCCCTGTTCCGCTGCATCAATCCGGATGCGGTGATCCGCATGGCCGGCGGCCGGCAGCAGCTGGGGCGCGAGCAGTACCGCTGCTTCGCCGCCGGGGCCAACGGCGCCATTGTCGGCAATTACCTGACCACCACCGGCTCGTCCATCGCCGAGGATCTCACCCGGATCTCGGCCCTGGGCTTCACCTTCGAGCGGCCGACACCATGAGCCTCGATATCGACGGCCTGCTCGATTTCGACCGCGACCACCTCTGGCACCCGTACACCTCGACCACCAGGCCGCTGCCCGTCTATCCGGCGGCCTCGGCCGAGGGCACGCGCATCCGCCTCATGGACGGACGGGAATTGATCGACGGCATGTCTTCCTGGTGGTGCGCCATCCACGGCTACAGCCATCCAACGCTGGTCCGGGCCCTGGCCGAACAGGCCGGGCGCATGGCGCACGTCATGTTCGGCGGCCTCACCCACGAGCCGGCCGTGGCCTTGTCCCGGCTGCTGGTCGAATTGGCGCCGGCGCCGCTCGACAAGGTTTTTTTCTGCGATTCCGGTTCGGTGAGCGTCGAGGTGGCCCTGAAAATGGCCCTGCAGTATCAACAGGCGGTGGGCTGCCCCGAAAAGTACCGGCTGGTGGCCCTGCGCGGCGGCTACCATGGCGACACCTTCCATGCCATGTCGGTCTGCGATCCGGTCACCGGCATGCACACTCTGTTCGAGCGCTCGCTGCCGCACCAGTTCTTCGCGCCCCGGCCCGAATGCCGGTTCGACGCCGCTTGGGACGAGAACGACCTGGCGGCCATGGGCCGTCTGCTGGCCGACCATCACCACGAGATCGCCGCGGTGATCGTCGAGCCCATCATCCAGGGGGCCGGCGGCATGTGGTTCTACCACCCCGAGTACCTGCGTGGCCTCCGGCGTTTGTGCGACCAACACCGGGTGCTGCTGATCTTCGATGAAGTCGCTACCGGTTTCGGCCGCACCGGCACGATGTTCGCCGCCGACCACGCCGGGGTCGCGCCGGACATCATGTGCCTGGGCAAGGCCATCACCGGCGGCACCATGACCCTGGCCGCCACCCTGGCCACCACCGCCGTGGCCACCGCCATCTCCGAGGCTGAACCGGGCGTGTTCATGCACGGGCCCACCTTCATGGGCAATCCCCTGGCCTGCGCCGTGGCTTGCGCCTCGACCCGGTTGCTGCTGGATTCGCCCTGGCAGGAGCGGGTGGCCGCCATCGGCAACCAGCTGCGGGTGGAGTTGGAGCCGGCCCGTGGCCTGGACACCGTGGCCGATGTCCGGGTGCTGGGCGCCATCGGCGTCATCGAAACCACCCGGCCGGTGAACATGGCGGTCTTGCAGAAATTTTTCGTCGAGCAAGGGGTATGGATCCGCCCCTTTGGCCGGCTGATCTACCTGATGCCGCCCTATGTCGTCGCGCCGGAGGAACTCAGCCGCCTGACCGGCGCCGCGGTCCGGGCGGCGGCCATGGCCGCCTGAAGCGGGCGGCCCGGCTTCCACGTTCCGCCCGGTGAACGACAACCCCATCCCTGCCGCCCCGCCGGCTTTCCCATGAAACGCGAACTGGTCAACAAGAGCGTGCTCCTGGTCCTGGTGCTTCTCATCTCGGGCCTGTTTCTCGGCATGATCCGGCAATTCCTCATGCCGATCTTCATGGCCGGCATCTTTGCCGCCATCCTCAGCCCGACGCACCGCTGGCTTGCCGGCAAGATCGGCGGCCGGGACAACCTGGCCTCGATCCTGGTCATCGCCGGCATCGTCCTGCTGGTGCTGATCCCGCTTTCGCTCCTGATCGGGGTGGTGGTCGCCCAGGCGATCAGCGTCAGCCAGTCGGTCAGCCCCTGGGTCCAGTCCTTTATCCACGAACCCACGGCCGTGACCTCCTACCTGGAACATTTGCCCTACTACAAGCAGATCCTGCCCTACCGCGCCCTGATCATCGAGAAGGCCGGACAGGCGGTGGGCAACCTGTCCACCTTCCTGATCAACAGCCTCTCGGCGGTGACCATGCAGACGGTCAACGCGGTGTTCAGCAGCGTGATCATGCTCTACGTGATGTTCTATTTTCTGACCATGGGCGAAGTGCTCTTGACCAAGATCCTCTACTTCCTGCCGCTACAGGACCGCGACGAACGGCGCCTGCTGCACCGTTTCACCTCGGTCACCAAGGCCACCCTCAAAGGCACCCTGATCATCGGCGCCCTCCAGGGCTGCATCTGCGGCGTGGCCTTTGCCCTGGCCGGCATCCAGGGACCGGTCTTTTGGGGTACGGTGATGGCGGTGATGTCGATCGTGCCCGCGTTCGGCACCGCCATCGTCTGGGTGCCGGCCCTGATCATCCTCGCCCTCAAGGGAGAACTGCTCGGGGTGGTCATCCTGGCGGTACTGTGCGGCGCGGTGGCGGGCAACCTCGACAATGTCCTGCGGCCCCGGCTGGTCGGCAAGGATACCGAGATGCACGATTTGTTCGTGCTGTTCGGCACCCTGGGCGGCATCAGCCTGTTCGGCATCCTGGGCATCATCCTCGGCCCGATCGTCGCCGCCCTGTTCATCACCATCTGGGAAATCTACGGCAAGGCCTTCGAGACCTATTTGCCCGATGTCGGCCCTTTGTTCGGTGCCGGCCAGGGGGGCCGGCGGCCGGAGGAACCGCCCGCCGGCCCGTTCGAGCCGCCGGCGCCATCGGCCCCCGCAGTGGAACCGGCGGCAACGGCGATCTTGCCGGAGCAGGATGCGCCGACCAATGGGGAAAGCGATCGGAAAAGCGATGCAACAGGCGGGAATGTTGGTTGAATTTCCCTCTGTTCTCCAGTACAAAACAATACTCTTTTCCCATTGGGGATGACGGCACGCACGAGTGCCGATGATCCCGACTTGATTGATTCCAACCTGAACGGCAGCTGGAGGGGTACTGCGATGAGCGAAGCAACCCGAGTGAAGAATACCGGCCTGCGCGGGGTGACCGTGGCCGATTCCGCGATCAGTTTCATTGACGGCGAAAAAGGCGTGCTGATTTACCGGGGATACCGGATCGAGGATCTGGCCGACCGCTCGTCGTTCATGGAAACGGTGTACCTGCTGCTGTTCGGCACCCTGCCCACCGGCGAGCATCTGGAGGCCTTCACCCGCCAGGTCAAGGATCTGCGCCGGGTTCCCGGCTACGTGATCGACTCCATGCGCCACTGGCCCAAAAGCGCCCGGCCCATGGATGTGCTCCAAGCCTGCGTGCCCCTGTTGTCCATGGCCGAGGAGCATGGCGACACCATGGACAGGCAGGTCTGTCTCAACCGGTCCATTGCCCTGATTGCCCAGATGCCGACCCTGGTGGCGGCCTGGCACCGCATCCGCAACGATCAAGCGGTGCTCGATCCCGATCCCGATCTCGACCATGCCGGCAACTTCCTCTGGATGCTCCAGGGGAAAAAGCCCGACCCGGCCACGGCCAAGGACCTGGACGTCTGCCTGATCCTCCATGCCGACCACACCTTCAACGCCTCCACCTTTGCCGCCCGCGAGGTGGTATCCACCCGCGCCAGCCTGTATGCCGGGGTGGCCGCCGGCCTGGGTGCGCTTTCCGGCAGCCTGCACGGCGGTGCCAACGCCAAGGTGATGGAGATGCTGCTCAAGCTGGAACACGAGCCGGATATCGAGGGCTGGGTCAGCGCCCAACTGGCCGGGGGCGAGCGGATCATGGGCATGGGCCACGCCATCTACAAGACCGGCGATCCCCGGGCGGTCTATCTCAAGCGGATGGGTCAGCGGCTGGGCGCCCAGACCGGCGGCAAATGGGCGGACATCTCCCGCAAGATCGAGGAAACCGCCCTGGCGATCTTCGCTGGCCTGGGCAAGAGCACCATCCTGCCCAACGTCGATTTCAACTCGGCGCCGGTCTACTACCTGATGGGCATCCCCACCGATCTCATGACCCCGATCTTCGCCATCTCCCGGGTGGCGGGCTGGTGCGCCCACATCATCGAGGAACAGTTCGCCGACGTCCAGGGCAAGCCCGCCCTCTATCGGCCCCAGGCCCAGTACGTGGGCGAATACTGCGGCCTGATGGGATGCGAATACTCGCCGATGAGCACCCGGAAATAACCAACCGAATGACCCGCGCCGCTGCCGGCATCACCAGGCGGCGGCGCTTAGGTCGACCTTTTTCTCGGCAATCAGTTTCAGGCAGGCATCGACGCTTGCGGGGTGATAGAGGGTGCCCCGGCCGGCGCGGACTTCCGAAAGGGCGGTCTCCAGGCCGAGCGAGGGCCGATAGGGCCGGTGCGAACTCATGGCCTCCACCACGTCGGCCACGGTCAGGATCTGGGATTCAAGCAGCAGATCCTTGGCGGTGAGCCCCTGGGGATACCCCGATCCGTCGAGGTGTTCGTGGTGCTGGTGGACGATGTCGGCCACCGGCCAGGGGAAGGGGATATCCTTGAGGATTTCGTAGCCCACCTCGGTATGGCATTTGATGATCGCCCGTTCCTGGGCCGAGAGGCGGGCCGGTTTGGCCAGGTATTCCGAGGGCAGGCTGATCTTGCCGATGTCGTGGAGCAGGGCGGCGAAATGCAGCCCCTCGATCCGGTCCTCGTCAAGTCCGAGCTCGCGGGCAATGGCGCAGGCCAGCCGGTCGACCCGCATCTGGTGACCGGCGGTGTAGGGATCGCGTTTTTCCGCGGCCAGGGCCAGCGACTTGACCGTTTCCTCCAGGCTGTTGTGGAGGGCGTCCCGGCTCTTTTTCAGGGCCTCCAGCGCGTGCCTGCGCTCCGAAATATCGCGGGACACCCCCCGGTATCCCAGCAGCGCGCCGTTGTCGGCAAACACCGGCACCCCGTTTTTCTCGATCACCACGATCCGGCCGTCCCGAGTCTGGCAGACGGTCTCGAAGCCGCTGAACGGCTGGCGCGAGTCGATCAGCTTCCGGAAGAGCCGGCTGGTCCGTTCCACCTCCTGGATGGCGATCAAATCCACCAAATGCTTGCCGATCAGCTCCTCGGGCGCAAACCCGAGCAGATCGCGCACCTTGGGGCTGCTATAGGTGTAGACCCCCTTGGCGTTGATCTCCCAGATCCAGTCGCTGGTGGTTTCGACCAGCGAGCGGAACCGTTCCCTGCTCTCCTCCAGGGCGGTCAGCAGCCGCTCCCGTTCCTCCCAGATGATGCGGCGGACCCGGTCGGCCAGGACCGTGTGGCGGATCATGTAGAAAGCCAGAAAAGAAACCAGCAGCAGAATGACCGAGGCGATGGCGTTGAGCTGCTTGGCGATCAGGCCGATCTCGACATTGACGTCCTCGATGTACAGCCCGGTGCCGACGACCCAGCCCCAGGGGGTAAATCCGCGCACATATGAAAGCTTGGGCACGATTTTGCCGACATCGTCCTGCCACTGGAAACGGTAGTCGACATAGCCCGCCCCCTGGTTTTTGACCACCTTGACGAACTCCTCCAGCAGATTCTTGCCCAGCGGATAGCGGACATCGGGCACGGCCTCGCCGCGAAGGTCGGGGCGGTAGGGGTGCATGACGAGCAACCCCTGCATGTTGTTGACCCAGAAGTAATCCTTGTTCACCGGCCCGTAGCGGATATCGCGGATGATGTTCAGGGCGGTCTGCTGGGCCTGCTCCCGGCTCATGCTCCCGGCCCGCTCCATCCGTTCGTAGGAGGCGACCATGTCCCAGACCACGGTGTTCATCTCCCGCAGCATCTCCCGTTTCCTGGCCAGCAGGTTCTCCTTGAAGGAAGGCAGGATGATGACGAAGGTGGCGGTAACGAACAGGACCACGGTGAGCAGGGCCGGCAGGGCGATCCTGATGGAAATGGCATGGGCGAATTTTCGTTTTTTGTCCTTTTCCATGCTGGGCGCTCGGCGGAAAAGCGGGGCGATGCGGGCGGGAGGGCGGCTATGCCCCGAACGCCCTCTTTTTTCGTCAAACATAATGGTTAGCGAGCGGATCAGCAAGGTTTCTGACGGCCCTGGCTGTGGCAAATGACCGGCTTGGGCGGACAGTCTTTGGCGGTGAGATTGGGCTTGACTTTCATGAATCGATCAAGTTCTGTTGCAAACAGCTTTCAGGTTCCTTGCGAGGATGAAAAGGGAACTCCGTGTAAATCGGAGACGGGCCCGCCGCTGTAACCGGGGACGATCGCCGCATGAAGGTCACTGGCCGAAAGGCTGGGAAGACGCGACGAAAGGACGAGCCGGGAGTCAGAAGACCTGCCTGCAAAGTGACGATCGCTCCCCGCGGATCAGGGAGACGGCGCCGATACGTGGATAAAAGGGCATCCCCGGATCATTTTGAATGGTCCGGGGATTTTTTTTGAGGGAGGCGCGGTGCGCCTTCTGCCGGACCAGTGCGGCGGGCGGTTCGGGGCCGCTGACGATGCCTCCGAACCCCCTGGGAAGAACGGCTCCGAACCCGGAGGCCGGGAGAACAGGTCGGAACGCGGAACGCCACCGGTTGCCATGTCCGGGAAGGCCAGCGGCGCATTGTTTGCCGGCGATGCGCCACTGCCCAAGCCCCCCCTTTCCGTTTCCGATACCCCTCTCAGCCGCGTGCTGGAGCCGTTTTTCTTGTGCGTGCGTTTGCCGCGCCCCCTTGCTCCCCCGCCCGTGCAACAAGCGGGCAAAATTCCAGGCCAAACCCTCCGGCATTGCTTGCTTTTTTTCTTTCCGCCGGATCGATTCCCATCCGGCTTGCCCGGTCCGGCCTGTGGGCCGGCGCTTTGGCGGGTTTTCTTGCGCCATCCGGGCCCGCGACTTAGTGTACAAACAGGGTTCATCGCAACAACTCCTTGAATTCCGTGGAGAAGCCAGCAATAATGGCCTTGAACCCCATTGCCGCATCCCCCACTTTCCCTCGTCAAGGAGGCGCACGATGACCGACCCCAGACACTCCTCGCTGTATACCCACCTGCAAGCCGTCAAAAAAGGCGAACGCGTCTTTGAAAACGCCTTCCAAAGCGTCAGCCGGATGATCCTGGAAAAGGAAATCAACAAGGTCACGGTCAATGGCAAGTCCACCTTCGATTTCACCATCTTCCGTGAAGGCAAGAAGCATGTGATCGGCATGTACGACGAGATCAACTCGTTCGTCTCCTTTGTCAAGGACGCCTCCCAGGGCGGTTCCTCCAAGGAAATGGCCTTTGTCCTGGTGGGCGAGCCCGGCAACGGCAAGACCTTCCTGGTCGAATACCTGTGCTCCCTGTACCGCAATTTTCTCTCCCTGCCGAAAAACAGGAAATACACCTTCCGCTTCACCGGCCTGGAGCGGGTGGGCGGCTACGGCGCCATCAAGACCATCGAGTCGCAGACCTACGAGGACCCGATGATCCTGGCGCTCAACCTGTTCGAGAGCCGCGACGAGTCCCTGGCCTACCTGGCCAAGAAATGCAAGGCAGGCGACGCGCTGCTGGCCCAGTGGGCCGAGAACTATCGGCCGCTGGGGGCCTGTTCGGCCTATATCTGGAACGATATCCGCGCCATGGCCGGCGACGACATCGAAGAGATGCTGCGCTGCGTCGAGGTCGTGCCGGTGCCGCTGGTGGAGAGCTTGGGCACGGTCACCGGCAAGTATCCGGCCAAGGACAAGATCACCTCCTCGGCGGTGGATCTCCTCGGCGAGGAGTCGATCCAGCGGCTGCTGCACATCACCGACACCAACAACCCCTACCGTTTCGACCTGCGGCGCGGGGCGCTGGCCCGGGTGGCCGGCGGCGGCATCCACTTCAGCGACGAGATCTACAAGAACAAGAAGGATCTGGTGCAGGTGTACCTGGGCATCATCCAGAACCGGACCATCGAGATCGACGGCTATCGCTGGCCGATCGACACCCTGATCGTCGCCACCAGCAACAACTCGGAATTCAACCGGTTCCTGGCTGAAAAGGAAGAGGCGCCGATCGTCGACCGCTGCCGCATCTGCTATGTTTCCCACAACACCGATTACCGCCAGCAGCGCGACCTGACCGCCTATGCCATCGGCAACGAGGCCAAGACCACGCTCACCGGCAACACCATGCACCAGGATCCGAACCTCAACTACGCCGCCTCGGTGGGAGTGGTCCTGACCCGCCTGCCCCGCTCGGAGAAGCTGACCCCGGTCGAGACCATGAAGCTGGCGGCCGGCGAGGTGGCCGGCGAAAAAAGCCTGAAAACCCTGTCCGAGGTGATCGACACCCTCAACCAGGAACACGACATCACCAAGCGTTTCGGCCAGAAGGGCCTGGGCCAGCGCAACCTGGGGCGCACCATGCAGTTGATGCTGGAAAGTTCGGAAACCAACGAGGGCAGGTGCATGTTCGCCTACGACGTGTTCACCGCCCTGGAGCGGGTGATCCTCGACTATGTTTCCGAGGCCGCCGACCGGGCCAAGTTCCTGGACGATCTCAAGATCGCCAAGGGGCTCTACCGCGAGCGGATCATGACCGAGATGTTCAACGCCTACATGGACGAGCCCCTGGCCATCCGCAAGGACGTGCTCAACTACGTCAACATGATCATCGGCATCGACGCCGAGAACCTGGGAGTGGACCGGATGTGGAAATACAAGAATCCGCAGACCGGCGAGCTGGTGGCGCTGAAGATCGACGAACGCTACATCGATTCGGTGGAGGCCGGCCTGGGCCTGAAGGTCCGCGAGCAGAAGGACTCGTTCCGCACCTCGATCCGCAAGATCTACGGCCAGAAGATCTCGGTCAACCCGGACTACGACTTCATGGATAACCTGGAGCTGGTCAAGGCGGTGACCGACGTGCGCCTCAAGTCGGACATCGCCGGCGCCGGCAGCCTGATCGGCGCCCTGGCCAACAGGACCAACGAGGAGAACCAGAAGCTCTACGACCGGATGATCGACACCATGCTCAACAAGCTCGGCTACTGCCTCACCTGCGCCCAGAAGACCATCGAGTATTTCTGCACCCAGGTGGACGAGAATTGACGGGATGGACCACAAAGCTGCGGAGGCGGCCATGCACAGGTTGCGGCAACTGTATCGACGGCTTAAGGCCAGGGGGCTGACCGAGGAGCAGCGGCGGGTGATCGAGTTTGAGCTCGCCCAGGCCGAACAGGGCGGCAACCCCGAGTTCATCCACCGATTCGGCCAGGCGCCCGCGGCCCGTTCCCTCTACAGCTACGCCGATCCGGAAT
Source organism: Desulfobulbus sp. (assembly GCF_031547805.1). Taxonomy (GTDB): domain Bacteria; phylum Desulfobacterota; class Desulfobulbia; order Desulfobulbales; family Desulfobulbaceae; genus Desulfobulbus. Next base: position 113,915 of record NZ_JAVBRQ010000030.1, on the reverse strand, counting down.
TGTTCGCCCAGGGGCTGCCTTCGCCGGTGCTGTCGCTGGTGGCGGCGCAGTCGCTCGACCACCTCCTCCAACGCGACCTCCAGCGCGAGCAGGACGGTTTTCCCCGCAAGATCCGTATCGGCAAGCTGGTCAAGCCCGGCCGCGACGGCGACGACAAGGTGGTGGTAATCCCCACCACGGTGGAGGAGAAGCTGATCCACGACAGCGTCCCCGAGGACGAGGAAGGCGAGGACGGCGAAGGCCAGGAGCCGGGCGAGGGCGGAGCCGGCGAAGGCGAGGAGGGCGAGGTCATCGGCGAACAGCCGGTGCGTGAGGAGCAGGGTGGCGGCAGCGGAGCCGGCCAGGGCCAGGGCGGTTCCCATGAACTGGAATCCACGGTCTACGACCTGGGCCGGGTGCTGACCGAGCAGTTTGCCCTGCCCAACCTGCGCGACAAGGGCAAGAAACGCTCGCTCACCCGTTTCGCCTACGACCTCACCGACAAGAACCGCGGCTTCGGCCAGATCCTCGACAAAAAAGCGACCTTGCGGCGGGTGCTGCAAACCAATATCGCCCTCGGGCGGGTGCGGGCCGGGGCGCCGATCGACGCCGGCGGCCTGATGGTTTCGCCCGACGACCGGGTCTACCGCATCCTTTCCCGGGAAAAGGATTACGAATCCCAGGCCGTGGTCTTTTTCGTGCGCGACTATTCCGGCTCCATGGCCGGCAAGCCGACCGAGTTGGTGGTCAACCAGCATGTGCTGATCTACGCCTGGCTGAGCTACCAGTACCAGAACCAGGTCGAGACCCGCTTCATCCTCCACGACACCGAGGCCAGGGAAGTGGAGAATTTCCAGGCCTATTACCAGATGCAGGTGGCCGGCGGCACCCAGGTGGCCTCGGCCTACCGGCTGGTCAACCGGATCGTGGACGAGGAAGAATTGACCCGCGATTATTCGATTTACATCTTCCACGGCACCGATGGCGACGACTGGGACACCTACGGCGAGGAAACCCTGCCCGAGTTGGAAAAGATGCTGGTCTACGCCAGCCGGGTCGGGATCACCGTGGCCGAGAACGGCCTGGAGGGCTCCCGCCGCAGCGAGGTGGAGAAGTACCTGACCAAGTCGGGCCTGCTGGAAACCAAGAAGGAGTTGCTGCGGATGGACGTGATGTCCAAGGACAGCACCGAGGCCAGGGTCATCGAGGGAATAAAACGTCTGATTTCTTAACGCCGGGCTGAACGCCCGCCGCCGGTGCGATAATGGAACTGATCAGTCAGCATGCCAAGCGGATCATGGAAGGGTGCAAGGAGCGCGCCCGGCAGGCCGGTTTGCGTTTCGGGGACGAAACCCTGGAATACGTCGTCACCAACCGCGACCTGGTGGCCCTGGGCCCCAAGGTGATGATCCCCACCCTCTACGACTACTGGGTGCAGGATGTCGAGGTGCTGCGGGACCAGGGACGCTACGAACTCTATCCCAGCAATCCCTACGAAACGGTGATCAACACCCGGCCGCCGATTTCCTACTACAACGACAACAATCCCGACTGGCTCAACGTGATGATCTTCTATCACGTCATCGGCCACATCGATCTGTTCCAGAACAACCTCTTCTTCCGGCACACCTGGGACTACGATTTCGCCGGCCGGGCCCTGGCCGACAAGCGGCTGTTCGCCCGGCTGCGTTCGGAAAAGGGCCGCTGGCTCGACTACGTGATCGAATTCGCCCGGACCATCGACAACCTGGTGGGCTATTTCGACCTGCTGGCCGAAAGCGGCGAATCCGGGGGCGAACGGTCCTTGAGCCTGCTCGATTATTACTTCGATGTCTTTCTCCAGCGCGGGATCAAATCGGGGGTGAGTCTCTATGCCGGCGAGATAGAGCGCTACAACCGGATGTGCCGGGAGTTTCCCGAGGACGGCGAGCTGCGGTTTCTCAAGAGCGTGACCGAGAAGCACCGGGAGCTGGAGACCCTGTACGCCAAGAAACTGCGGGAGAAAAAGCAGGTCGGCCGGACCGATCCGCTGCAATTTTTGATGGCGCACTCGCCCTTCCTCAACCGGGAAGAGAACCGTTGGATGCTGATGGTTCTGGAGGTGATCCGCTCGACCTCGCTCTATTTCCAGCCCCAGATCCGCACCAAGATCCTCAACGAGGGCTGGGCCTCCTACTGGCACGACACCCTGTTCTTAGGCGACGACCGCATCAAGGGCCACGAAGTCGACTACGCCATCGTCAACGCCAAGGTGACCTCCATGCCCCGGGTCGGGCTCAATCCCTACGCGCTCGGCATGCGGCTCTTCCAATATCTGGAGCAGCGGGCCGATCGCGGCCGTACCGGTCTGGCCTACTTTCAGACCCGCGACCGGCAGGAGCGGCGGCGGTTCGACCGGGCCACTGGCCAGGGGCGGGACTTCATCTTTCACCTCCGCGAGAATTACTGCGACTCGATGTTCGTCAACCAGTTCATCGACCAGGATTTCGTCGATCAGCACCGGTTGTTCGTGGTCGGCAAGCGGCTGAACAAGGAACGGATGACCTGGCAATACTATGTCCGCAGCCGCAAGGCCGCCGACTACAAACAGATGGTGGCCGACAGCCTCTATCATCCGCCCCGGGTCGAGGTCAGGGTGGACGGAAACAATGTCCTGGTTCTCGACCATCAGTTCGAGGGTAAGCCGCTGCTGCGCGATCTTATCCCCGGCGTGATGCTGGGCCTGGAATACCTCTGGGGCGGCGAGGTGCATCTCTACACCAGGGTGCCGATTCCGGTGAAGTCGAACCGGGAGAGCGACGACCAGGCCCGGGAGGAGATGCCCAAACGGACCATTCAGTGGAAGCGGTTCCGCTATTCCATGAAGGACAGGACGCTGTCGCGCACCCTGGCGGAATGACGGCAGGGCGCGACAAGCGTACAACAGGGAGACGACAGGATGGGCGCACTCACCAAGGCCTTGGCAACCCTCAAGCAGTACAAGGAAGACCGGCATCGGCAGGACGAGCTCTGCTTCACCGAGTTCCTCGGCGAGGTGGTCGAACGGCCCGAACGGAACATCCGCAACGTCACCCAGGTCTATGCCGACATGGTCCACCACTATGTCACCGCCGGCGGCGACGAGTATCCGGGCGACCCGGAATCGATCAGCTATCTCAACTACAACTGCTGCAACCTGTTCGTCGAAGGATCGGACCGGCCGTTTTTTGCCGACCGCCTGTTCGCCAATCGCTTGATTCGCCACGTGGAATCGTTGTCGGTCGGCGACCAGCAGAACAAGATCTATATCTTCGACGGCCCGCACGGCAGCGGCAAGTCGACCTTTCTCAACAACCTGCTGCGCAAGTTCGAGGAGTACGCCAACACCCCGGAAGGCACCCGCTACGAGCTGGTGTGGCGGCTGCAGGTGCCCGAACTGGCCGGCAACGTCCAGCTGCTCAACCTGATCGGCAAGCTGCCGCAGTTGCTGAGCGAGGAGGAGAGCCGGGCGGACGATGCCGAGCCCGGCGGCGAAGAAAAGGGGATAGTCGCCAATTGGCTGACCCTGCCCTGTCCGAGCCACGACCATCCCCTGCTGATCGTTCCCAAGGCGATCCGCCGGCAGTTCCTCGACGAATTGCTGGACAACGACCAGTTCAAGGCCCAGCTGTTTCACGAGAAGCGCTACGAATGGGTGTTCCGCGAGGAGCCGTGCACCATCTGCCTGTCGCTCTATCAGGAGCTGCTGAAAAAAGAGGGCGATCCCCTCAAGGTGCTGGAGTCGGTCTTTGCCCGGCCCTATGTGTTCAACCGGCGGCTGGGGGCCGGGATTTCGGTGTTCAACCCCGGCGACCGTCGTTCGCAGCGCAACGTCCGCACCGACGACGAGGTGCAGCGCATTCTCAACGGCCTGTTCTCGCCCGCCGGCAAGGTGCCCTATCTCTATTCCGGCTATGCCAAGATCAACAACGGCATCTATGCCTTGATGGACGTCAAGTCGCACAACACCGAGCGGCTGATGGATTTGCACAACATCGTCAGCGACGGCGTGCACAAGGTCGACCACGTCGAGGAGCGGGTCAACAGCCTCTTTTTTGCCCTGATGAACCCGGAAGACAAGCGGGTGCTCACCGACCTGGCCGCCTTCGCCGACCGGATCGAGTATGTCAATATTCCCTATGTTCTCGATATAAAAACAGAAGTTGAGATATACCGGGAGGTGTTCGGCGCCCATATCGACGACAGCTTTCTGCCGCGCGTTCTGCATAACTTCGCCCGGGTGATCGTGGCCACCCGGTTGCCGACCAAGTCGGACGCCATGCTCGAATGGATTCAGGACCCCGACAAGTACGAGTTGTACTGCGATCACAACCTGCAACTGCTCAAGATGGAGATCTACACCGGCCACATTCCGGCCTGGCTGGCCGAGGAAGACGTGGAGCGATTCACCTCCAAGCGGCGGCTGAAGATCATCGCCGAATCGGAACAGGACGGTTGGCGGGGGCTGTCCGGACGCGATTCCATCCGGATGTTCAACGAGTTCTATTCGATCTACGCCCGGGAAGACAAACTGATCGACATGTCGATGCTCGGCAAGTTCTTCCGCAAATACTGCAAGAAGGACAAAAGCATCCTGCCCATGGGCTTCCTCGATTCCCTGCAGCGCATGTACAATTACTCGGTGTTGCAGTCGGTCAAGGAAGCCTTGTACGACTACAACGAGGAGCAGATTGCCCGGGATATCCAGAACTACATGTTTGCGGTCAACTTCGAACCGGGAACCGTGGCGACCTGCCGGTTCACCGGCGAACGGCTGGAGATCAACGAGGCCTTCTTCCAACGGATCGAATCGCGCCTGATGATCGCTGCCGGCGGTGCCGCCGCCTTCCGCGCCAGCGTGCAGAAGGCCTACACCAGCTCGGCCCTGACCCAGGAGATCTTGCGTGACAATCTTGCGGTCACCGAGACCGGGCTCTACCAGCACCTCTACGAACGCTATATCCACACCCTGAAGGAAAAGGTGCTCGATCCCTTCCTGGAAAACGAGAATTTCCGGCGGGCGGTCAAGGAATTCGACCAGGAATCGTTCAAGGCCTACGACCAGAAGATCCAGAGCGACATCCGCTTCATGATGAAGAACCTGCAGAAGAAATTCGGCTACACCCGCCAGGGCGCCAAGGAGATCTGCATCTACGTCATCGACAACGGCCTGGCCAGGGTGTTTTCCGAGCAAGGCAATCTCGGGCAGTTCACGCCCTGATCAGCGGGTCGAAAAAGAAAAAGCCGGCTTCCCCGTGGTTGGGGAAAGCCGGCGCATGCGGAAGAGTGTTTAGAAGGATTTGGTCAGGGTGGCGATGATGCGCGATTCTTCCGGGCCGTTTTCAACCCCGTACTCCTGGAGATAGCGCAGATTCACCTGGAACAGCATGGGCAGGTAGAGCACGTTGAGTTCCGGGCCGACGGCATGGGCCTGCTTGTGCTGATCGGACACGATGCCGTAGGCCAGGTTGTCGTCGCTGTCGTCGGACACCTGCCAGTAGGAGGCGCCGGCCAGACCGGGGCGGATCATCCAGTTATTGAACCGGAATTCCTTGCCGATGCCGTATTCGGCGACAAACTCGGAACCGGGCCTGACGTCGGTGTCTTCCTGTTCGCTGTTGATCAACACCCTGGTCAGGGCGCTGACGGACCAGGTTTTCTGCTCGTCGAAATAATAGGTGCCGCCCAGGGTCAGGCGGCCGGACCAGTAGCCCAAGCCGGGCGAGGCGGGTTCGTTGGCCTCGTAGTGGCCGGTGGGGACGATCACCGCCAGGGCCAGCGCGGCATCCCAGCGGGGCCGGTGCCAGGCCAGGGCAAAGGGCTCGATCTCGATGTCGCCGATTGTGAAGGAATGGCTGTCGGAAAAGGTACCCTGGGTGAATTCCTGGTCGACCAGGGGCACGACGAAATCGTAGAAATAGTCGGCGCCCAAAATCTTGATGTCGGTGACATGGATCACGCGTTGGGCCGAGGCGAAGACGTTGAGGTCGAATTTTCCCGGCACGGTGTTGCCGCTGTTGTTCTTGTATTCGGTCGGGTTGTACCAGAGGTTGTACATGCGGTAGTGCCAGCCCGGCGGCGGCGCCGTGGCCGCCATCACTCCCTCGACTCCGTAGTTATAATGCGAGCCCGGGGTTGCCGCCCAACCGGTGCCGCTCAATCCTGTCAGCAGTGCCAGACCGCCGGCAATGCCGCCAAGCCATTGCTTACTTCTCCGTAACATCTTTTTCTCCTTACTTGTTGTCGCTCATCTTAGGTTCGGCCTCGCGGCCTTGCCCGCTTGCATCGTTTGCCGTTCACGATCCGGCCATTCGGCCGAACCGCTTCCAGAAATCGGGAAAGGATTTGGCCACGCATTGTTCGTCGGCAATAGCCACTCCGGGGATGCGCAGGCCGGCCACAGCAAAGCTCATGGCCATGCGGTGGTCGTCGTAGGTGGCAATGGCGGCGCCGTGCAGGTTGCTGCCGCCCTTTTTGCCGTGGATGATCATCCGGGCTGGCTCTTCCTCCACCTCGGCCCCCATTCGGCGCAGTTCGTTGACCACCGCGGACAGCCGGTCGCACTCTTTGATCCGCAGGTGGGCGATATTGTCGATCACGGTCGTGCCTTCGGCAAAGGCGGCCACTACCGCCAGGGTCGGGGCCACGTCGGGCATGTCGCCCATGTCCAATTCGATGCCTGTCAGGGTTTCCGGGCCGGTGACGGCGATGCCCGCCTCGGTCTGGTCGATCCGGCAGCCCATGCGGGCCAGATAGGGCAGGAGCCTGGCATCGCCCTGCAGGGAAGGGACCGGCACGTTGGCCACCACCACCCGGCCGCCGGTGACCGCGGCCGCGGCCCAGAAGTAGGAGGCGCCCGAGGCGTCGCCCTCGATGGCGTAGCTCCGGCCCTGGTAGCGGCCTTGGGGAATGCGGAAGAAATTTAAGGTTGGCGCGGCCTCGGCCCGGATGCCGAAATCGGCCATCACCGCCAGGGTCATTTCCACATAGGGTTGGGAGAGGATCTCGCCGCGTACCTCCAGCTCGGCCGGGGCTGCGGCATAGGGCGCCACCAGGAGCAGGGAAGAGAGGTACTGGCTCGATTTGCCCTCCGGCAGCACGGTGCGGCCGCCGGCCAGCCCTTGGGCGAGAATGGTCAGGGGCGGGCAGCCGGTGCCGGCATCGCTGTCGATGGCCACCTGCCAACCGCGCAGGGCCTCCATCAGGGGCAGGATCGGCCGCTTTGCCATGCGCTTGCTGCCGGTGATGCGGAAACGGCCATGGCCCAGCGCCGCCACCGAGGCGAGAAAACGGGTGGCGGTGCCGTTGTTGCCGAGGAAGATGTCGGCGGCGGGCGGTTCGATCCGGCCGCCGGTACCCCGGACCTGCCAGCAGTCAGGCGCACTGTCGTCGCAGTCGATGCCCATGGCCCGCAGGGCGTCGATGGTGTAGCGGGTGTCTTCGCTGGCCAGCGGTCCGAGCAGTTGCGAAGGGCTCTCGGCCAGGGCGGCGGCGATCAGGGCGCGCTGGGTCAGGCTTTTGGAGCCGGGAACCGTGACCACGGCGTCAAGGGTGCGGACGGGGGTAATGGCGATCATCTCTGGGCATCAAGCAAAATGTTAGGAATGCCGGCCGTGCAGGGCGGCAAGCAGGGCCTGGCGCATGGCCGGGTGGGGGGCTTCGCGGCCGGTCCAGAGGGTGAACTGGGCCGCACCCTGATACTGGAGCATGGTCAGGCCGTCGATGGCGCGGCAGCCGCGGGCAGTGGCCTCGCGCAGCAACCGCGTCTCCAGGGGCGCGTAGACGATGTCCATGACCACGGGAAAATGGGGCAGCAATTCCGGGGCGATCGGCATGGCCTCGATGTGAGGGGCCATGCCCGCCGAGGTGGTGTTGATCAGGGCATCGGCCCGGATTCCGGCCAAGTCGGTAGCCGGGATGAACGGGCAGCCCAGCTGCCCGGCCAGATGGCGGCCCTTGGCTTCGGTGCGGTTGGTGAGCAGGATCTGGGCCCCGGCCTCGATCAAGCCGAAACCCACGGCCCGGGCCGCGCCGCCGGCGCCGACCAGCAGGACGGTGCGGCCGGCAGGGTCGATGACCTCGGCCAGCGCCCGGTTGGATCCAAGCCAATCGGTGTTGTGGCCGGTGCAGCGGACAGCGGTGCCGGTCCGTTCGAACACCAGGGTGTTGACCGCGCCGATCTTGCGGGCAACGGGATCGATGGCATCGAGCAGGTCCATGATCGCCACCTTGAACGGCACGGTGACCGACACACCGACGAATCCGAGGCTGCGCAGCCCGTGAAAGGCCTCGGCCAAATCCGCCGGGCGCATCGGCACATAGACGCCGTTGAGTCCCAGGTGGGCCAGGGCGGCGTTGTGCATGGCCGGACTCAGGGAATGCTCGACCGGATCGCCTATGATACCGAAAAGTTGGGTGTGTCCGTCGATCATTGGGGGCAATCGAGCAGGGCGAGCAGCCGATGGAGGTTATGGATCGTGATCTGGCCCGGCGCGGTTGCCTGTTCCGGGCTTAAAGCGGCGTAGGTCATGTGGCCGCCGAGGTAGAGGGTGGCCAGCCGGCTGATCGCCCCGGCCTTGCCCATGGCAAAGGCGCAGAGGGGAAAGGCGGCGGCCGCGGCTTCCTGTTGGAGAGACAGGACGCGCAGCGCGTCGGTCGGCGAAGCGGCGGTGGTGACGATCTTGCCGATGTCGGCGCCGCTGGCAACCATTTGGCCAAGAATGGCGCTTAAGTGGCCGGCGGCGGGGGTCGCGGCGAAATCGTGGCTGGAGACGAGCACCTGCGCACCGCCGGAGCGGGCCGTTGCCAGCAGCCGGTCGCGGAACTCCGGCGCGGTCCGCAGCTCGATGTCGACCAGACGGGCGCCGTCTCTCAGGGCCGCCTCAAGGCAGGCGATGCGCTCCGGTTCGCTGCCGGCAAACCGGCCTCCTTCCCAGATCGGTCGGTTGGTCGCCAGCACCGGTTTGCCGAGGGCGGCGATGCAGGCGGGGGTAAGCGGCTCGCGCAGGCCGTCGAGCCGGATCTCGACCACATCGGCCAGCCCGGCCACCGGCGCAATCGCGGCCAGCACCGCCTCGTTGCTCTCGGCCAGCACCGAGACGCAGATCAATCCCTTCGTCGCGGTCATGGCTTATGCGTCCAGGCGCAGGGAGCCGACAATGCCCCGGACCGAGGATTCGCCCTGCTGCCGCAGGTACGCTTCGATGCCGTCGACAATCTGGCCGGTTGTCGCTGGATTGAAAAAATTGGCGGTGCCCACCTGGATCGCGGTGGCCCCGGCGAGAAGAAACTCGACCGCGTCCTCGGCGGTGGCGATACCGCCAATGCCGATCACCGGGATGCTGACCGCGGAGGCTACCTGCCAGACCATGCGCAGGGCCACGGGCTTGATCGCCGGGCCGGACAAGCCGCCGATCACGTTGGCCAGCCTGGGCCGTCTGCTACGGGCGTCGATGGCCATGCCGATCAGGGTGTTGATCAGGGAGATCGCGTCGGCGCCGGCGGTTTCGACCGCCCGGGCCATGGCGACGATGTCGGTGACATTGGGCGACAGTTTGACAATAACCGGCAGGTCGGTGGCCGCCTTGACCGCCTGGGTGACCGTTGCCGCCATTTCCGGGACAGTGCCGAAGGCAACGCCGCCTTTCTTGACGTTGGGGCAGGAAATATTGACTTCCAGGGCGTCGATTCCGGCCACGCCGGTCAGCCTCGCCGCCAGGGCGGCATACTCTTCGCTGGAGTCGCCCAAAATATTGACGATCACCCGACAGTCGCAGGTGCGCAAAAAAGGCATTTTGTCGGTGATGAAGCGATCAACGCCGACGTTTTCCAGGCCAATGGCATTGAGCATGCCGCAGGGCGTCTCGACGATGCGCGGCGGCGGATTGCCCGGCCGGGGAGCCAGCGAAATGCCCTTGACCACCACTCCACCCAGACGGGCAAGCGGAGCCAGATTGGCAAATTCGGCGGCATAGCCGAAGGTGCCGGAAGCGGTCAGGACCGGATTGGCCAGTGCCAGCGGTCCCAGCGAGACCGAAAGGTCGATGGGGTGGTTCACCGCTGCCATGCAACCTCCTCGGCGTTCACCACCGGCCCGTTTTTGCAGACATGGAGATAGCGGTTGCCGGTGCCATGGACGGTGCAGCCCAGGCAAGCACCCAGGCCGCAGGCCATGTGCGCTTCCAGCGAGACCTCGCAGGCAACCTTGGCATCCCGGCAGATCTGAGCCACCGCCGCCATCATCGGCATCGGCCCGCAGGCATAGGCTTTGGCCGTGGCTGGCAGGTGGGCGGCAAGCAGATCGGTCACCAGGCCATGGTGGCCGAGCGAGCCGTCGTCGGTGGCGATTTCGACCCTGCAACCCAAGTCGCGGAATCCCGCCGCCAGCTGGATCAGTTCTTCACCGGTGCGCGAGCCCAGGAGGACCGTACAGCGTTCGGGTGGTTCCAGCCGTTCGGCCCAGAAAAGCAGGGGGGCAATGCCGATGCCGCCGCCGATCAGGCAGATGGGGGTCTTGGCCGCCGGAGGGTTGAATCCGTGTCCCAGCGGCCCGATCAGATTCAGGTTCTGGCCGGGACGGCAGCGGGCCAACAACTCGGTGCCCCGGCCCACCACCCGGATCAGGAGCTGAAGGGTATCGGACCCGTTGCACCGGTGGATGGAAAAGGGTCGCCGAAGCAGGGGATCGAGAAAGGGGCCGCAGGACACCATGACAAACTGTCCGGGCCGGGCGGCGGAGGCGATCCGCGGCGCGCGCAAGCTCAGCCGATAGAAGCTTTCGGCCAGCCGGTCGATCGAGTCGATTATAGAATTTTCCTGGTACTCGGGCATGGAAAGCGATACAACAGATCACGGGTCAACCGCGTTTTTTGAAAAATCAACAGGTGGTTATCAATGGTGCAATCAGCTTTGCTCATCGTGGCTGCGGTGCTCGGCGCCGTGGTGGGTTCGTTTCTCAACGTGGTCATCCTCAGGCTGCCGAAAGAGGGGGAGTCCATTGTTTTCCCCGCGTCCCATTGCCCCCGTTGCCTGCATCCCCTGGCCTGGTACGAGAACATCCCCCTACTCAGTTTCCTGGTCTTGCGGGGGCGGTGCCGGTCTTGCAAGACGGCCATCTCCTGGCAGTATCCGCTGGTCGAGTTGGCCATGGCGGTTTTGTCGGTTCTGGTGGCGCACCGATTCGGTCTCGGGGTCGAGTCGCTGCTCTATTTTCTTTTTTGTGCTGCCCTGCTGGTTATCATATTTATCGACATCCATCATCAAATAATTCCCGACCAAATCAGCCTGTCCGGCATTGTCATCGGTTTCATCGGTTCCTTTTTCGTCCACACCGTGACCTGGCAGCAATCCGGGCTCGGCATCCTGCTGGGCGGCGGCTTGCTCTACGCGATCGCCTACGGCTACTATGCCTTGACCGGCCGTGACGGGCTGGGCGGCGGCGATATCAAGCTGCTGGCCATGATCGGTGCCTTCCTCGGCTGGCAGAGCTTGCTCTTCGTGGTTTTTGCCAGCTCCCTGGCCGGCAGCGTGGTCGGGGTAGCCGCCATGTTCAAGCAAAAAAAAGGCGGCCTGACTCGCATCCCCTTCGGCCCCTTTCTGGCACTTGCCGCCCTTTCCTATCTCTTCCTTCAGGAACAGATCAACCTGCTGTGGCGTTTGTACCTGACCTACACCGGCCTGCTGTAACTCGATTTGCAGGCAAAAAAAAACCCCGAGAAAATCTCGGGGTTTTTTTTGTGGATAGGCAGGTGGCTTACGCTTCTACTTCGTGTTCCACCCCTATGGCTATTTTGTAGAGGATGGTGAGGATGAAGAAGCCGGCAGCCCAGACGCCGATGGTGATGAAGATTTCGTTGAGTGTCGGGTAGTATTCGACGATTTCTTCGGTCGGCGTGGGAACGAAGCCGCCCAACACAAAGCCGATGCCCTTGTCCAGCCAAAAGGCCAGGAAGATAGAAGCGCAACCGAGTCCCAGCCAGAGATCGCTTTTCCTTCTGGTGTAGGGATGGGTGATCAGGGCAATGCCAGCGACGAAGAGCGCCACGAAGCCCCACATGAAGGGCACCAGGTTATTGTAGACATGGCCATGGTGCTCCAGCCCGAAGAACAGGTATTGCAGGGTGTGCTTGTGACCCGGGATGCTTGAATAGAAGCCGACGAAAAACTCCAGGCCGACGAAGAACATGTTGGCGATGGCCGCATAGGTGATGATGGTCACCATTTTGTCGATGGCCTCTTTGCCGGCATCGAAGTTGGCGACTCGCTTCAGGATCAGGGCCATGACCACGATCAACGCAGGACCGGCGGCGAAAGCCGAGGCCAGGAAGCGGGGAGCGACGATCGCCGACAGCCAGAAATGGCGGCCGGGCAGACCGCAGTAGAGCATGGCGGTGACGGTGTGGATGGAGAAGGCAAAGGGAATCGAAAGATAAACGAAAAAGTAGATCCATTTGGGCGGATGCATCTGCTTGCGCTCCGCGGTCAGGATGACCCAGCCGCACAGAACGTTAAGGATCAGGTAACCCCACAGTACGCACATATCCCAGAACAGCATGGAATGGGGAGTGGCGAAGAACAGGACGTTCAAGCCGCGCAACGGCTGGCCGAGGTCGGCCATGATGAACATCATGCACATCAGCAGCGAGGCGATGGCCAGGAATTCGCCCAAAATGGTAATCCTGCCGAATGCCTTGAAGTTATGGATATAATACGGCAGCACCAGCATGACACCTCCCGCGGCCACGCCGACCAGGAAGGTGAACTGGGAAATGTAGATTCCCCAGGAAACGTCGCGGGTCATGCCGGTGATACCAAGACCGTAGAAGTACTGGCGAAGATAGCAGACAGCCGCCACCGCGATAAAAAAGCCGAGGAAGGCCAGCCACATCCAGTAGTAATTATTTCCTTTTAATGCTTTTTCAAACATGGGGGCCTCACACGATATAAAAGACTGAAGGTAAGGTTCCGAGGGAAGGATTGCGCTGAATGGTGTGGTTCTCCTTCAGAATCTTCCGGATCTCGGAGTTCGGGTCGTTGAGATTGCCGAAGACGAGCGCCTTGCTGTCGGCGACGGCCTCGACACAGGCTGGCATTTTACCGGCTTGAACCAGTTCCACGCAGAAATTGCATTTTTCCACGACACCGCGCGTGCGAGTAGGATAATCGTGGTTGATATGGGCGATGAACGGCCGAGGATCGCGCCAGTTGAAGCTGCGGCTGCCATAGGGGCAGGCGGCCATGCAGAAACGGCAGCCGATGCAGCGGTGGTAATCCATGCCGATGATGCCATCGTCATAGCGGAAGGTGGCCTTGGTCGGGCAGGCGCGGACACAGGGCGGATTGTCGCAGTGGTTGCACAGGATCGGCAACTTCTTGCTGGCGCTCTCCTCATCGGGATACAGGTTGGGTCGTTCGGGAAAGGCATTTTCGAACTTGGTCATCCAGATCCATTTGATCTCATCGCGCTTTTCAGGAAAATTGGGCACGTTGTGAAACTGGTGGCAAGCGTGGACCGCTTTTTCGCCCAGTCCGGGATCTTGATAGAATTTCTTGATATCGATGATCATGCCGTAGCGAATGGCACCCGGCTTGCCCGGAACGGCGCCGGCAGCGCCCTGGTTCTCACCGGTGTTGGCCTGCGCCATCCCGGCACCCGCAACCAAACGATCGACTACTGCAGTTCCACCAAGGCCCGCCAGGGTTGAAAGGCCGGCAACCTTGAGGAAATTTCTTCTGTTGGTATCCATTTGTTTTTTCCTCCTTCGCCGTTCACTCAACAGGGGCCAAGTGGCAGTCCCAGCAATAGGGACGAACCGATGCGTAGGTATGACAGGTGTCACAGAACTGCTTCTTGCTGGTGTGGCATTTCATGCAGTTCAGCATCAGGCTCTTGGGGTATTCCTTGCCGTCCACGGTCACGGTTCCACGCTGGCCGTCCCGCAGGACTTCGTCGCGCCAGACGTTCAACAGTTTCATGTGCTCGGCGCGGATTTCGGCCGCCGGCAGCACGCAGGCTTTGGCATCCTTGGGTAACACGGGCTTGGGTGGTTCAGTCCCACCGCCGCGGTTGTACCAGATGGGTATGGTGATGAACAGGACGAAAATGATCAGTCCCGGAATTATTTTACCGCTGTCATACATCGCTCTTCCTCCCTTCCTGCGGGTCAGTTAAACCAAGGTCCTGAGCCCTTCGGTCAGGTCTTGTCGTTGTTCACCTTCGATCACCAATGCGTTGCCGACAAGCTCGCTCAAACCGGCCACCTGAACCTCGGGTACCCAGTAGTTCATGAGGGTTGTCAAGGTGGCCCGGTCGATCGCGCATACACAGCCGAGGGTGTTGACCCCATGCTTCTCGTGGACATAGCGGACGGCATTGGCCCGCGGCAGCCCCGAGCGCATGCGCAACTCCATGATTTCGTCGGTGTTGAGCGCCGTGCCCGAGCCGCAGCAGAAGGTTTGCTCGCGGATGGTGTTGGGCGGCATTTCGAACCAGTTGTCGACCACATTGTCAAGAACATAGCGCGGTTCGTCCAGCAGGCCCATGGCACGCGAGGGGTTGCAGGAATCGTGGAAGGTCGCGACGACATGGGCGTTGCGGCTCTTGTCGAGCTTGATTTTATTGTTCTTGATGAGGTCGGCGGTGAATTCGGAGATGTGGACCATCTTGGTGGAGGCGGCGTTGTCGAACACCGTGCCGGTGATCGGCGAGCGCGGAACCTCGAGGAAGTCGGCCGGACCGTTCATGGTATCCATGTACTGATGGAGGACACGCCACATGTGGCCGCACTCGCCGCCCAGAATCCAGCGGACGCCCAGACGCTTGGCTTCGGCGTATATCTTGCCGTTGAGCTTCTTCATCATCTCGTTGGAGGTGAAGAGACCGAAGTTGCCGCCCTCGGAGGCGTAGGTCGACCAGGTGTAGTCGAGGCCGATGGCCTCGAACAGCAGCAGGTAGCCCATGCAGGTGAAGATGCCCGGCTCGGCGAAGACATCGGCCGAGGGGGTGACGAACAGCACCTCGGCGCCCTTGCGGTTGAAGGTCGGGTTGACCCGGACGCCGGTGAGATTCTCGATATCCTCGCAAAGGAACTCGACATTGCCCTTGAAGGCCTGGGGGGTCAGGCCCATGTGGTTACCGGTCCGGTTGGAGTTGGAGACCGGCTCCATGGCCCAGTTGATGCCCACGCCGACCATGTGGAGCAGCTCGCGCAGCATCATGGTGATCTCGGCGGTGTCGATGCCGTAGGGACAGAAGACCGAGCAACGCCGGCATTCCGTACACTGGTAGGCGTACATGAACCATTCCTTGAGCACGCCTGCTGTCATCTCGCGGGCGCCGACCATCTTGCCCAAAATCTTGCCGGCCCGTGTGAACTCCTTGCGGTACACGGACCGCAGCAGCTCGGCGCGCAACACCGGCATGTTCTTGGGGTCGCCGGTGCCGATGAAGAAGTGGCATTTGTCGGCGCAGGCGCCGCAACGGACGCAGCAATCCATGAATATCTTCAGGGAGCGGAAACGATCGAGCCGGTCCGCCAAGCCCTTGAGAATGATTTCCTTCCAATTTTCGGGAAGTTTCCAATCGTCGTCTTCCGGATTCCATTCGCGGGCATTGGGAAAACTGACGCCCTTCTGGCTGTCCAGATATCTGATAACCTCAGCCTTGGCCGGGTAGGCGTAATTTCCGGGCTTGAAAACGGCAGGTACATCCATCCAATTCTTGGTCGGGATGGAGCCCGTCATCAGCGAAGGTCCCTCGGCAACGCTCCGTGCCAGCTTATCTACCTTTACTACTGCCATTGCTCTGTCCTTGTCCTCTTGAATTATCCAGCGTTAGTCATTAGCCTTGCGACGGCAACTCTTTCTCGACGGGAATGCCCTGCTCGACCATATCCTCGCGGAACTCGTCCTCATAGGCGGCATAGGAATGCGGCTTGATTTCCGGGTTCCAGGGGTTGATGTGGCGTTTCATCCGGGAATCGTTTGCCAGATTCCGGGTCGGGCTGAGGAAGACGCCGCCCATATGCATAAGCTTGCTGAAGGGAAAGTACGCAAGCAGAGTGCACACCAAAAAGAGGTGGACATAGAAGAGGGAACTGATCTTGACGGTGATGGTCGGCGAGAAGGTGACCAAGCCCACGGCCAGTTCCTTGATGGCGTTGATGTCCACGTCGGCCCGGAGGAAGAAGCGCATCAGGATGCCGGTCAGCACGATGCCCAGGATCAGGAACAGCGGGAAGTAGTCGTTCGTCAGGGAGATGTAGCGCACCTGAGGATTGGTCAGGCGGCGGCCGAACAGGAACAGCAGGGCGAGGACGATGGTCACGTCCGTCATGTACATGGCCGGAGCGCCGATTTGCAGGAGCGAATCGCCGATTTCCACGAAGGAGACCAGCCCCGGCACCGGATCGAGGAACAGCCGCATGTGGCGGATGACGATCAGCAGGAAGCTGTAATGGAACATGATGCCGAAGAGCCACAGCCACTTGCTGGACTCGTAGGTCAGTTTCGGCCCGGCGTAGACGGTGGCCTTGGTGTTGCGCCAAAGCGAACGAAAGAGGACGATTTCAAGAAACATCCTGGCCACGACCTGGGCGGCATTGACCGGTGCCTCGAGTTTGTCATGCTTGATCCAGGGCAGCGAATACCCCTGGCCGCAGGTGGTGGGAATCTTGAATGGCACCGGCGATTTGCCCCAAAGGATGACCTTGTAACAAAAACCGCCTAAAAACAGCGCCATGGCCAGATACGGAATGACAACGCCAAAAAGGTATTGCATTCCCGGTATCTGCACCAGAATCAGCGCACACAACACCAGGGCAATTACTGCCGCCAAAGGGAAGGCGTACTTCATCGATCACTCCTTCGCATTCAGGTTAACGATAACTTTGATAAAAGTTACGATAAAAGCCGGAGTGTGCTCCAATCCTGCTTTGAAGCCTCCGGCGGGTCACACGCGTTCATGTTTCCAGCTCGGCGCTCTCCCCCTGCCGCGCCCGACGTATGAGGGAGGAAGGGCAGGCTGCATCGGTGAGTATGGAACTGCCGCTTTTGAGCTCGCGAATTCGGTTGCGGTACAGCTGCTCCCGGCATTCGCTGTATATATTGAAGGCGGTCAGCGCCATTCGGTCGATCCGGCAATCCAGTTCATCCAGCTCGCCCATCAGCGGCTTGAGGCTTTGTTCGCCGGAAAACACCTGCTTCACCACCCATTTCAACTCCAGAAACGGGGCCACGGCCTGCGCCGGGGTGAATTCTTGGACCGCACGAATCCGGACCACCTGGTCCAACGGTTTGTCAAAAGCTTGGAGTTCGGCGTCGGCCAGCAGCAGATCAAAGAGGGCCGTTAGCCCGGTCGTGATATTGCTGCCCACCGGATTGGCGAAAGGATCCTTGGCCGTTTTGAAAAAACCGGGCGCGACATAGCTGTCAAGGGTGCGCTCGATCCACAGGGAAAGGATCTCCCGCTTTTTGCGGGCCAGTGCTTCGTTTACTGCTTCCATCGCTTACGGTCAAAACGGCTCTCAAGCCCGCGAGCGGACCGGAGCAGCCAATGCAATTCTGTCAGTATATCAATCATCTCTCACTCGTGAAAAATGAATGACGATTCATGCACCGCATGCTCTAGCACGATTACCGATTTGTTTCAAGATAAAAGTTAGCGAACCGCTCCGGCGGACCCGCCGCCGTTGCGGCCTTCTTTTAACAGAAACACGGCTAGTTGGATGTAGGGATCGGTGGCGACCTGCTTGTCGAGCTTCTGCTCCGGCGGCTCCTGCTTACTCTCGTCGTCTTCACCGTCTTCCTGCATCAGTCCCGCGGCCTTGGCCTCCTTGCGGGTGGCCTTGACCTCTTCCCGTTCCTTCCACATGGCATCGAGGGCCACGGTCACGGTGGTCTGCTTGGCCCGGATCTTGGTTTTTTGCGTTTCCTCCTTGATCTTCTTGAAGGCGGCGCTGTTATCGATCCATTGTTTTCCTGCAAGCCACATCTGATCCTGGGGAATGCGGTTGCCGCGCCATCGGGCATAATCCACCCGGTCCACCTGATCCCAGGGCAGGGAATAGTCCATGTATTTCTCGCCGGTTTCGAGATAATCGAAGATCGAAGGCACGACCAGATCCGGTTCGACGCCCTTGAACTGGGTGGAGCCGCCGTTGACCCGGTAGAACTTCTGGATGGTGAGCTTGAGGGCGCCGAGATCGTCGTAATCCTGCAAATGCAGGAGCGGCAGATTCTTGTTCATGTCCATCATGGCCTGCACCGTTCCCTTGCCATGGGTGTGTTCGCTGCCGATGATGAAGGCCCGGCCGTAATCCTGGAGGGCGGCGGCGACGATTTCCGAAGCAGAGGCGCTGAATTGGTTGACCAGGATGATCAGCGGACCGCCATAGGCGACATCGCGGTCCTCGTCCTCGAGTACCCGGATGGAGCCCTGCGAATCCTTGACTTGGACAATCGGACCGCCGGGCAGGAAAAGTCCTGAAATCTGGACCGCGTCGGCCAGGGCTCCTCCGCCGTTGTTGCGCAGGTCGACGATCAGGCCGCCGATTTTCTGTTTTTTCAGTTTGATCAGTTCGGCCAGGGTGTCATCGCTGACATTGCGGCTCTCCTTGCCGTTGCTCTGGGCCGTGAAATCCCGGTAGAAACTGGGGATGCGCAGGTAGCCGATGGTGGTCTTGCCATTTTTGATCGTCGTCGACTTGGCATAGGTTTCCTCGATCCGGACCACGTCGCGGATGATGGGAATGACCCGCTTGGTCCCGTCGGGCTTCTGCACGGTCAGGCGGACCTCGGTCCCCTTGGGCCCACGGATGAGGCTGACCGCTTCCCGGATGCGCATTTCGGAAATATCGACCGGTTCGCCGTCCTTCTCGGCCACGGCCAGGATGGTGTCCTCGGCCTGGAGTTTTCCCTGCTTCTCGGCCGCGCTGCCGGGAATGATCCGGACCACCTTGATCAAGCCCTCGTCTTCCCGCAGCAGGGCGCCGATGCCTTCGAGCGAGCCGCTCATCTGGATGTCGAAATCCTCCTTGGAAGTGGGCGCCATGTAGTCGCTGTGGGGGTCGAAGGCCCGTGCCACCGCGTCGAAATAGCGGTCGAAGTGATCCTGGCGGGACTGATGCGCCAACCGGCTCAAGGCCCGATGGGTGGATTCGCGCACCTTTTTGATCGCTTCCTGGATCTCGGCCGGATGTTGTTTGGGATGGATATTTTTCAGGATATCGGGCTGTTGCTTGCCCTTGGTCTCCAACAGGTCGAAATAGGCCTCCAAAACCTGCATTTTCAGGGCCAGGTGCCAGCGCTCCTTTAATTTTTCAATGTTTTCGGCAAACTCCAGTTTCTTGGGCTCGATTTCGAGCGATTCCTTCAGGTCAAAGTCAAAGCCCTGGTTGAGGATCGGATCGATCATCTTGTCCACCTGATCGATCCGGTCGTTGAGCAGGGTCATGCCGGCGTCGGCCAGTACGATCTTGCCCCTGGACAGTTCTTCGTCGATGTGGTCGGCAAAGGCCTGGAGTTGCTTGGCGTCGGCTTGGAGCAGAAACCGCTTGCGCGGATCGAGCTGCCGGAGATAGAGGTCGAAAGCCCGGCGGGAAAGGGCGTCGTCCAGCGGATGATGGCTGAAATGCTGGGCCGGAAGCTGCTGGCTGAGCATCAGGGCGATCAGTTGGTTGCGCTCGGCGTTGAACTCCTCGGGAGCAGCCTTTTTGGCCTGGCACGGGGCGGTCAGGGTCAGGACGAGCAGAAAAGAGGCGGCTGCGAAGAGCCACGGGCGCCGAAAGGAAAGTCGGGTGGGCAGTGTCATAACGGTTGGCAGGTCAAATCCGGAGGGTGGATGAAAGCCATGGGGCGTTCACGGTGTCGGAAAATGGTTGGTGGTGCGTCAGAAAGGACTGACAAGCTTGTCGGCGCTGGCCATGGCATCCATGATGGCATACATGTTGGATATCTGGCCAACCCGCATGGCTGATTTCAATTGGAAGAAATCCAGGCAGGTCCCGCAGGCGAGGATTTCCACCCCCTGGTCCTGCAGCTGCTTGAGGGCATCGAGGGCACCGGAGGCGGCGGTCACCAGCTTGACGCCGCTGTTGTAGAAAAGGATTTTGTCGGGCAGCGGCTTGATCTCCTTGATGGTCTGGATGTAGGTCTGCAGCAGGGCCCAGCCCAACTCTTCGCTGCCCCGGCCCATGGAGTCGGAGGAGATGACGTACACCAGCCGGGTTGCCGCCGGAGGGGCGCACCGGTACATATCTGGATCGTCGGCTTGCCGGACCGGAGTTTCGGCTGCGGTGACGAGGATTGCAAAACAGCCTCCGGGCCGGTCGGTGCTGGCCGCCGTGTGCCCCTGGTTTTGGGCGAAACGGAGGACATTGTTTTTCGACGCCTCGTTGTCGACCAGGATTTCAAGCTGGTGTGCGCCCTGCTCCAGGGCGTCCTTGACACGCAAAACCGGCTGGGGGCAGGGAAGGCCGATGCAATCGAGCGTGATGTGGGACATGGAAAACTCCTTGCCCTGCCCGCCGCGAAACCGCCGGCGAGCCAAGCGCTTACAGAATGATTTCCTGCCCTTCCCGGGCAAAAAAGACTTGCATGGAACCGCAATGCTCGGCCGCGCAGTAGGTGAGGGCCATCTGGTCGAGCTGGTCGTCGCTGCGCTCCGGGTCGTGGTGGAACAAGGCTAGCTGCTTGACTTCCGCCCGTTTGGCGGCGGCGATGGCATCCTCGATCGGCGTGTGACCCCAACCGACCTTGCCCTTCTCGTATTCCTGCCGGGTGTACTGGGCATCGTGCACCAGCAGGTCGGCGCCCCTGAAAAAATTTTCCAGCACCTGGTTCTGCTCCCGGGCCGCTTCCTCGCCTTCCTGCGCCATCAATTCGTCGTAGGAGGGATGATCGGGATCGGTAACGAAAAGGTTGCGGAACGGTTCGGTGTCGTATGCGGTGCAGAAAACGGCGCCGCGAAAGCTGAAACGGTAGCCCAAGGTGGTGATGGGATGGTTGATGATCGCGGTCGCCAAGGTGATGCCGTCGCCCAGATCGATGAGCGGCTCCTCTTTCAACCGCAGATACTCGATGTTGCCGGCCAGCTCACCCATGTTGACCGGAAAATAGCGGTACTTCATCTGGCCACCGACCACGGCTTCCAGGGGTTCGTCCTCATAGGTTACCGGGCCGAAGACCTTGAGGCGGGTGCCGGGGATATAGGCCGGCACGAAAAAGGGAAACCCCATGATGTGGTCCCAATGGGTGTGGGAAAGATAGATCTCGGTGGAAATCGGTCCCTTGGGCAGGTCGTTGGCCAGCATGTAGTTGGCCAGTTCGCGGATGCCGGAGCCGGCGTCGATGATGATGTGCCGGTTGACTTCCGGAAAGCGCAGTTCGATGCAGGCGGTATTGCCGCCGTATTTCATGGTGCGCGGACCTGGACAGGGGATCGAGCCGCGCACCCCCCAAAATTTGACTTGAATCATATTGCTCCTTGCGCACGCGTGCGGCCGGGCCGCTCAGACCTGGAGAAAAATTTCCGCCTTCTGGATTTCCTCGTCAACAAGCTCGGAAAGGCCGACCACGGCCGACCATTCCAAATCGCACATGGCGAGCAATGTTGGCAACTGTTCCCCATCGGGATAGCGGTTGCCGGCATTGCCGATGTCGAACAGGCAGATGTAAAAATCGGCCAGCGCCACCGTGGCCACCAGGGCCTGATGCTCCGGCGACGCCTGCTCGGGGGAATGGTGGTGGCAGATGGCGTCGGTGATCACCGGGTTGAGCCGCCAGTTCGAGGCAATCATCTCGCCGACCTCTTCGTGGTCGATCTCCAGATGTTGCTTTTCCAGGTGGATCAGCGGCAGCTGCTCATTCTTCGCCTGGGCCAAAACCTCGATGTATTCGTCGCCAAAGGGAATCTTGCCGAGATCGTGGAGCAGGCCGGCCACGAAATACTCCTCCCGCTCCGCCAGGGGCAGGCCGCGCTCGGCGGCCAGCAGTTTGGCCATGACGCCGACCCCGATGGAATGGGCCCAGAAATCCTTGATCGGCAGGGCTTTGGACTTCTTGACCTGGCCGACGCAGCGGATAACGGCAGTCGACAGGGCCAGGTTCTTCACCGTGTTCAGTCCCAGCATGATGATCGCCCGGGTCAGGGAGGTAACCTTGTTGACCAGGGAATAATAGGCGGAATTGATCAGCTTGAGGACCTGGCCGGTCAAGACAGGGTCGAGGGAAATGACCTTGTTGAGATCGTTGGGAGAAGTGTCGGTTCGGCTGCAGATCTCGAGGACTTTGCTGACCGTGGTCGACAGACTCGGCATTTTGTCAACAAAAGCTCGGATCTTTTCCAGTTTTGTCTTCCGTTCGCTCATCGACACGACACGCAAAAAAAGGGCGGGGTACCCGGAACACCGGGGGGCTTGAGTTCGGGCTATAATAAATGAAGGCGGGGGGGAGGTCAAGCAGACGGTGCTGTTTTTGCCAAGTTGATTAACAACCGTGTTTTTTAAGAAAATCGCGGATCACCTCGTCCATGACCTGCAGCGGCGTCTGGCCGGCCTCATGGACTCGGGTCCACAGGCAGCGCTGGAAGGCCCGGTACAGATCGGCCGCAACCAACAGCTTCAATTCGGCCAACTCCGGCGGGCCTGTTTCAGGAGGCGGAGGCGAGTCGGGCATGGTAGGCCACCACCTCCTGGTAGCGCAGCCCCGAGCCGCCGAAGATATCGAGGGCCGATCCCACGGTCACATCGATCCGCTGGCGGCCGCCGCTCCGGATCAGTTCCAGGTCGGCAAGGGAGGCGACCCCGCCGGCATAGGTGGTGGGCACCGGCACCGAAGCGGCCAGCAGGTTGAGCAGGCGGACGTCGATCCCCATGCACTTGCCCTCGACATCGACGGCATGGACCAGGAATTCGTCGCAGTAGGTGCCCAGATCGTCGAGGGTTTCCGGGCTGATCCGCAGGGTGGTGAATTTCTGCCACCGGTCGGTGACGACGTAGTACCCGTCCTGCCGCCAGCGGCAGCTCAGGTCGAGGACCAATCGCTTTCTGCCGACCAGTTGGGTCAGCCGGGTTAGCCGCTCCCGGTCCAGCACGCCGTCGTGGAAGACATGGGAGGTGACGATGAGGTGCGAGGCCCCTTTTTCCAGCCAGTGGAGCGCATTGTCCGCGGTGATCCCGCCCCCCACCTGCATGCCGCCGGGCCACGCGGCCAGGGCATCGGCCGCGGCCGCTTCGTTGCCCGGGCCGAGCATGATGACATGCCCTCCGGGCAATTCGTCCCGACGGTACATGGCGGCATAATGGGAGGGAGGCAGGTCGGAGGCAAAGTTGGTGCGCACCGAGGCCGGATCGTCAACCAGGGTGGAGCCGACAATCTGTTTGACCTTGCCTTGGTGGAGATCGATGCAGGGGCGGAAGCGCATGCGGGGTACACAAGAAAAAGGGGGCTGACCGAATCGGCAGCCCCCGGTGGTGCGAACGGATTACATTTCCTTGACCATCATCGTGGTGGGGTCAAGGCGCAGGCCCTTGCCGTCCGTGACCAGCTCGCCGGAATTGCGGATGATGTCGAGTTGGATGGTGGCATCGTGCTCGGGCTTGAGCAGGATGATCATGTCGAACAGGTCGTCGACTTCGTGGCAGGGTGCGGGCACGCCTGCAGGCGAAACCCGGTCGTCGCCGCGATGGCAGATGGCCGAGAACCAAGCTTGCATGTCCATGGTTTCCATCAGGTTCTTGAGGTCTTCCAAGGCTTCCCGGTCCGTCTGGTCGAAATTGAAGCCGTCGACGATCAGGCAGTTCGGCCGGAAGATATCCTGCAGCACCAGGTCGTTCAGGCGTTCTTCCAGGCGCGAGCGGGTAAAGGCGGCCACCTTGAAGGTCATTATCATCCGGTGTTGGGCGACCATGTCGACCAGCTCATGCGGCCGGGTGACGCTATGCCCCTGGAGAATGGTCGAGAGGATGTCGTCGTACCATTTCTTGGTCTTGTCGATGGTTTCGCCGATGCTGACATGGATGACGTTTTTGCCCCGGAGGATGGCATCCAGGGCGATCTGCACCAGGAGCGCGGTCTTGCCGAGTCCGGCCCGGGCCATGACCAGGCCCAGCTGATTGTTCTCCCGGCTCATGTTGAGCACCCGCAGCGGGTTTTGTTGTACCAGTGGTTCGTATCCCATAACTCACCTCGTTCGGTTCATGCTGTTCTGTGTTGAAGGCAACCGGTGGCGCGGCTCACGCGTCCTTCTTCTGGGCCGCGAAGGCCTTGATCAATTCGTCGGCAACCCCCTTGGGCACCTGCTTGTAGGTGGCGAATTCCATGGTGAATTCGGCCTTACCCTGGGTCAGGGAGCGCAGGGTGGTGGAGTAGCCGAACATCTCGGCCAGCGGCATTTCCGCCTCGACCACGGTGTAGTTGCCTTCTTCGAAAGTGCCGATGATCACGCCGCGGCGTTGGTTCAGACTGCCCATGACCGACCCCTGGAACTCGGAGGGGCCTTCCACCGCCACCTTCATGATCGGCTCCATGATCACCGGTGAGGCCTTGGCGTATCCTTGCTTGAAGGCGCCGATGGCGGCCACCTGGAAAGCGATATCCGAGGAGTCGACCGCATGAAAGGAGCCGTCGTTGATGGCCACCCGTACGCCGGTGATCGGCGCTCCGGTCAGCGTACCTTTCTCCAGGGATTTTTGGAAGCCCTTGTCGCAGGAGGGGATATATTCGCGGGGAATCACGCCGCCGACGATCTGGTCGACAAATTCGTATTCGCCCTCGGGCAGCGGCTCGATGAAACCGGCCACCCGGCCGTACTGGCCGGAACCGCCGGTCTGCTTCTTGTGGGTGTAGTCGAACTCGGCGCGCTGGGTGATGGTCTCGCGGTAGGCCACCTGCGGCGCGCCCACCTCGACCTCGGCCTTGTATTCGCGCTTCATCCGCTCGATATACACTTCAAGGTGCAACTCGCCCATGCCCGAGATGATGGTCTCGTTGGTCTCGTGATCGACGTAGGTCTTGAAGGTGGGGTCTTCCTTGGTGAAGCGGTTCAGGGCCTTGGACATGTTGATCTGGGCCTTGTTGTCCACCGGGTTGATCGCCAGGGAAATGACCGGTGCCGGCACGTGCATCGAACTCATCGACCAGTTGAGCCCCGGACTGCAGAAGGTGTCGCCCGAGGCGCAATCGATGCCGAACAGGGCCACGATGTCGCCGGCGCCGGCACTCTCGATCTCTTCCATTTCGTTGGCATGCATCCGGACCAGACGCCCGATCTTGGCCTTCTTGCCGGTGCGGCTGTTGATGATGGTGTCACCCTTCTGGATCACGCCTTGATAGGTGCGGATGTAGGTCAGTTGGCCGTAGCGGCCGTCTTCCAGCTTGAAGGCCAAGGCGACCAGCGGATCGGCAGGATCGTTGCTGACCACCACCTCGCTTTCGTTCTGGTTGAGGTCCAGGGCGGTGTTCTCGATGTCGGTCGGGCACGGCAGGTAGGAGGTGACCGCGTCGAGCAGCAGCTGGATCCCCTTGTTCTTGTAGGCCGATCCGATCATGACCGGGGTCAGTTCCAGGCTCAGGGTGCCCTTGCGAATGGCGTCGTGGATCATGGCTTCCGGAATCTCGCCTTCCTCCAGCATGGCTTCCATCAACTCGTCGGAAAACATCGAAACCGCATCCAGCAGCTCTTCCCGCTTGGCGTCGGCCTCTTCCCTCAATTCTGGCGGAATCTCGGTCTGCCGCATATCGTTGCCCTGGTCGCCTTCGAAATAGATCGCCTTCATGCTGACCAGGTCGATCATGCCCTGCAGGTCGCTTTCCAGGCCGATGGGGAGCTGGAGCATGATCGCGTTGAGGTCGAGCTTGTCGCGCAACTGCTGGGTCACCCGAAAGGGGTTGGCGCCGGTGCGGTCGCATTTGTTGACAAAGGCGATGCGTGGGACCTTGTAGCGGGTCATCTGCCGGTTGACCGTGATCGACTGCGATTGGACGCCGCCCACCGAGCAGAGGATCAGCACCGCCCCGTCCAGCACGCGCAGGGCACGCTCGACCTCGATGGTGAAGTCGACGTGGCCGGGCGTGTCGATGATGTTGACATCGTAATCCTTCCAGGTGCAGTAGGTGGCGGCCGATTGGATGGTGATGCCGCGCTCTCTCTCCAGATCCATGGAATCCATGGTGGCGCCGACGCCGTCCTTGCCCCGGACCTCATGGATGGCGTGAATCCGTTGGGTGAAGAACAGAATACGTTCCGTCAGTGTGGTCTTGCCCGAATCGATATGGGCGCTGATGCCGATATTCCGCACTTTGGTCAAATCTTTTTTCATGACGCGTTCCTCGAACCGCTTGCTGGTCGCCCGCCCCGTGTTGCACTGTGACGCGGAGCCTCTTTTCAACTGTAAATAAAAAAAGGAGTTACAGCAGATTCTGCAACTCCATGCGTTATGCTGTGAGCTGGCAACGGGTGGCAAGGAAAGGGAATCTTCTTGCTCGGAAAAAGCTTGTCCGCATCCTTTTCTCGGGTCGTCAGGTGAAGCGGATAAGCTTAATTGTGCCAGAATTTAGTAAATCTTATCTTTATAATGCGGCAATATTTTGGGGTCAAGCATTTTTTTGTTTTTTTGCCCAGGGAAAAACCAGGTGCACAACAATAGCAAGGAGCAAGGCGCGCGCGTTCAGGTCCGGTGGCGCATCTGCCCGAATCCGGTCCGGAGCAGCGAATCCCGGCTGATCATCCCTTGGAAACGGCCGTTGTCGTCCATCACCGGCAGGCCGGTGAAGATCGAGGAAAGGAGCAGGCGGGCGGCTTCGCTGGCGGGGCGTTCGGCGGTGATGCTGGCCGGTGATGCGGTCATCACGTGCCGCACCGCGAGCTGCCGGGGGAAAAAGGCGGTGGCGGCCTTGTGGCTGGCCACGGTGAGATCGTGGACGGCAACGATGCCACTGTCGATCAAGGGGGTCAATCCGGCCAGCACCTGGGCGGCGCCAGCGGCCGGCAGGACGATGGCGATGCGGATCGGCAGATTGAACGAGAGCAATTCCAGCCGGCTGGTGGCGACCTCCCCGCTTTCATCGCAGCCGGCGATGCCCCGAAAGACCATGCAGCGGGCGGCGATTTTCAGGCCGCGAACGTACTGGATCACCGCGTCGGCGCTCGGCCGACCTTGGTGGCGGGCCTCCTCGTTGGTGAAAATCTCTATCGTTTTGTAGTCGAGCATCGCGGCTTTCTAGCGCAGTCCGCCCAGGCGCAGGCCCAGATAGGTGAGCGCCAGGCCCCCCAGGTTGTTGAGCAGGATATTGGCCACGGCCTGCTGGATCAGGCCGACTCTGCCGGCAGTGACAGTTTCCAGGGAAAAGGAGGAAAAGGTGGTCAGGGCGCCCAGGTAGCCGGTGATCAAAAACAACCGCATCTCGGGGGTGAGCAGGCGGGAGCGGTCGGCCAAGCCGAAGAGCAGGCCGATGACAAAGCAGCCCGCCAGGTTCACCACCAGGGTGCCGTAGGGGAACGAGGTTCCCCACAGCCGGGCGGTGAGCAGGCCGACGCCGTAGCGGCTGGCCGCTCCCAGGCCGCCGCCGGCCATGACGATCAGCCATGTATATCCGGTCATCATGCCGAACGCTCCTTCATCAAAAGATGGGCGTGGCCGCCGCTGCCGGCGCACAAAAAAAGGGTTGCAGCGATACGCCGCAACCCTTTGCTTGTGTTGGTGCCGAGACCAGGATTTGAACCAGGGACACACGGATTTTCAGTCCGTTGCTCTACCGACTGAGCTATCTCGGCACCCAAATTTGAAGGCCTGCATACTTAGCAAAAATGCAGGTTTATTGTCAACATTTTTTTATTTTTTGTTGTCGGTGAAAAGATCTCCGAGATCGATGTCGAACTTGTCGAGGGCGGTTCCGGTTTTCACCGAGGGGAGAAACCGCTTGCCAGCGGCGCTGCCGGTGACCAGCTTGGCCGGGGCCTCGAGGTCCAGGCCACTGATGTTGAGGTCTTCAAGACCTCCCTGCCCCTTGCCGGCGGAAGGCGCCGGTGGTGTTGGCGGCGGAGTGGAGGAAAGGGCGGCCACGGGGTCCAGATCGGCCAGCGTCGGCTGCTGCTCGAAGCGGATGGGCTCGGCTTGTTCTGTTACCGGCGGCGCCAGATCGGAAATATCGAGTTCACCGAAATCCACGGAAGGCATGACGGACCGAGGTTCTTCGGCCGGCTCCTCCTCTTCGAGCATGAATTCCTCGTCACCCGGCGTTTCGGCGGCCTTTTCCTCGTCCATCTCCTCCATTTCATCGCCAAAGCCGGCAAACTCGATTTCGTACCGTTCGGCCTCCTGCGGCTGCTCTTCCTCTTCTTCCGATGCTTTCTCGCCCGCCTCCACCTCTTCCATGGAAAACAAGGTCGCGCTCTCGGACAGGGAAGATTCGTCCTGTTCCCCGGCGAACTGGTCGGAAACGGGAATCTCTTCTTCCTCGTTGACCGCAAAGGTCAAAAACAGGGGAGGAGAAGCGTCATACGCCGTGCCGTTGAGTTCGGTGCAGAGGTCGCCGAGATATTTGTGGCACTTTTTGCACGTTTCCAGGTGGTCGAAGGAGGTAAAGCCGCATTTGGGGCAACGCATAATTTTCGCCTTATTCGTAAAGAAAGTCGAACAATACCGGGCGCGCAAAATAGGTGCGGCGCTCGAAGGGTGCACCCATTATCGCATAGAAAAAAAGAGAAAATCAAGATGCGAACCAAAAATATCGCAGCAACCTCAAAATTCCCGCGTCGGCGAACGGCTCGATCGTCAAAGACGGACGGAGGTTATGGGGCTACTCGCGCCGGCCGAACCGTTCGTAGCTGACCCGATCAAATGGCAGGGATGCGTGAGGATGTCCGCTCTTGGTGTCCGCCGGATGGCCGATGCCGACGATGGCCAGCACCTCCAGGCCTTCGGGCAGGCCGAGGAGATCGGCGAGAAAAGCCTGCGAATCGCTGCCGTCGCCGCGTTGCCGCAGGCGAATCTGGACCCAGCAGCTGCCCAGGCCGAGATCGGCGGCTTCCAGGTGGAGGAGGGTGGCGACGATGGAGGCATCCTCCACCCAGACGTCGCTCTTGGCCGGGTCGGCGCAGACCACGATCGCCAGCGGCGCGCCCTTGAGGAAGGTGGCGCCGTGGGCCTTGGCCACCGCCAGTTGCTGTATCGTCTCCGGGGCGGTGACCACGATCAGTTCCCAGGGATTGGTGCCCTTGGACGAAGGCGAGCGCAGTGCCGCCTCCAGGAGAAGATCGACGGTTTTCGGTTCGATCGGCTGGGCGGTGAATTTGCGGATGCTTCGGCGGGTACGCAAGAGATCGATCAGCATGCAAGGCCTCCTTGGGGTAAAAGGGTTCGTTCAGGTCAGGGCCGTGGCTATTTCCCGGTGCATGGCGGCGATGACGGCATCGGGATCGGCTGCGTCGCGGATGGGACGGCCGACGACCAGATAATCGGCCCCGTCGGCGATGGCCCGGCCGGGGGTGGCCACGCGTTGTTGGTCGCCGGGGTCGCCGCCCGCCGGACGGATGCCGGGGGTGACCACGACGAAGTCCTTGCCCAGGCGGCTGCGGAGCAGGCCCGCTTCCCGGGCCGAGCATACCACGCCATGGGCGCCGGCCTGCAGCGAGGTCGTGGCCCGCTGCAGCACCAGATCGTCCACCGAGCCTTGGAAATTCAACTCGCTGACCTGTTCCGGGCCAAAACTGGTGAGCACGGTCACCGCCAGAATCCGCACGCCGGTATCGGCTGCCAGTGCCGCTTCCACCACCGGGCCGTAGCCGTGCACCGTGGCAAAGGTGACGCCCCGGTCGGCGAACTGGCGGACCGCCAGCCGCACCGTGGCCGGAATGTCGTGGAGTTTGAGGTCGAGCATCACCTTGCAGTCCTTGGCCACAATGGCGTCCACCACCGGCCAGCCACCGGCAAAAAACAACTGCAACCCGACCTTGAAGAAGCGGATGCGGCCGGCCAGCCGGTCCACCAGCTCCAGGGCCTGGCGGGGATCGGCTAGGTCGAGGGCGAAGATGATGCGCTCTGCCAAGGGAATGGGATGCGTTTTCATGCCCTGATCATCTCCTCGGCCAGCATGCGGTCGGCGAAATCGAGGATGAACTGGCGCTGGGCCGGAGTGGCCTGGGCAATGCAGGAGCAGTGCATGTTGCTGGCGCTGCGGATCAGAAATTCAAAGCGGATCGAGGTCGGTTCCAGCAGCACCGTGCCATAGAAGGGTCCGCAGTCCTCGTGCCCCAACTGCTCGGCGCCGAGCAGATCCGGCGGGATGGTCAGGAAGAACACCCCTTCCAGGCCGCCCGGTTTGAGGGTCCGCTTGAGGTAGCTGTCGAGATTGTCGCGTTCGAGAAAGGAGATCTCGTCGATCAGGTATTGGCGCATGGGCGTGATCCTTGGTGTGGCGCAAAAACAGCTGGCTTACAGGTATTCGGCGGCAAGCGAGGCCAGATGGCTGCGTTCGGAGCGGGTCAGGGTGATGTGGCCGCAGGCCTCCTGGCCCTTGAGCCGTTCCACCGTGTAGCTCAAGCCGTTGCTGCTGGCGTCGAGGTACGGGTTGTCGATCTGTTCCGGATCGCCGGTGAGAATCATCTTGGTGCCCTCGCCGGCCCGGCTGACGATGGTCTTGACCTCGTGCGGGGTCAGGTTCTGGGCTTCGTCGACAATGACGTACTGGCGCGAGATCGAGCGGCCGCGGATGTAGGTGAGGGCTTCGAGTTCGATCCGGTCTTCGCGGAGCAGCCGCTTGATGCCCAGCTCGGCGGCCGCGTCCTGCTTGCCGCCGTTGGTCAGGCCCATCAAATAGGAAAGGTTGTCGAAGATCGGCTGCATCCACAGCTTCATCTTTTCGTCCTTGGTGCCGGGCAGATAGCCGATGTCTCGTCCCAGGGGGATGATCGGGCGGGAAACCAGCAGTTTTTCGTACTGATCGGACTTCAGGGTGGTGGCCATGCCGGCGGCCAGAGCCAGCAGGGTCTTGCCGGTTCCGGCCTGGCCGATGAGCGATACCAGGGAGATGTCCGGGTTGAGCAGCAGCTCCAGAGCGGCTCGCTGTTCCAGGCTGCGGGGGCGGAGCTTGAAGGCGCTGTCGTAGCGGGGATCGAGGGCGCGCAGCCGAGAGGCGCCCACCGCTCGGCCGACCTTGGTGTGCCGCTCGTTGCCGAGCTCCCTCAGCAGGACGAATTCGTTGGGCTGGAAGGACTCGTCCGCCAGTTCCACCTCCTTGTCCCGGTGCAGGCTGTCGATCACGGCACG
The DNA here is from genome assembly GCF_031547805.1 of Desulfobulbus sp. Classification (GTDB taxonomy): domain Bacteria; phylum Desulfobacterota; class Desulfobulbia; order Desulfobulbales; family Desulfobulbaceae; genus Desulfobulbus. The sequence goes on along the minus strand of NZ_JAVBRQ010000030.1, from coordinate 82,656 downwards.
CTCGACCATCATGGTTCGCCAACCGGTGTACAGCTGGTCGAAGTCGGCCTTTTCTCTCTCAAAGTCCTGGACTTCGATGCCCAGGGCATCGGCCTTGAGGCGGGCGTTGATGTCCTTGGAGACGAAGATCACCCGTTTGCCTTCGCGAAAAAGCCGGAAGGCGGTGGCAATGATGCGGTTGTCCGGAATGTCCAGGTCGATGCAGGTGCCGCAATCCCCTTCCTTTTCCATGGTGATCCACACCACGCCGCCGTCGTCGGTCCGCACCCCCTGGCCGAGGCTGCCCTGGCCGCGCAGCCGGTCGAGGTTGCGGATGACCCCGCGGGCGTTGCGGCCCAACTCGTCGTTGTTCTTTTTGAATTTGTCCAATTCCTCGATCACCGTCATCGGCAGGACTACGGTGTTGTCGCCAAAACTGGTGATGGACTCGCTGTTATGGAGAAGAACGTTGGTGTCGAGAACGAAGAACTTGTCGGACATGCGTTTTTTTGCAGGTTGGGTTTGCTGGGATGCGGGAGATCAGAGATCGAGACCGGTGGTGTCGCGGTTGAGGACTTCGCAGCCCTCTTCGGTGACCACCACCATGTTTTCTAGGCGGATGCCGCCCCAATCGGCCAGATAGAGCCCCGGTTCCACGGTTACCACCATGCCGGCGTGCAATTGCTTGCGCCAGCGCGGCGACAGGCGGGGTTCCTCGTGGACGGCGATGCCCACCCCGTGACCCAAGCCGTGACCGAAGGCATTGCCGTATCCTCCGTCGGCCAGCACCTGGCGTGCGGCCCGGTCGACCGCCGCCCCGGTCACGCCGGCGCGGATGGCGCCGATGCCGGCCAGCATGGCTTGTCGCACCAGCCGGTGGCGGTCGATATAGGTTTGGTCCGGCTTGCCGAACACGAAGGTGCGGGTCATGTCGGAGCAGTATCCCCGGAAAACCAGCCCCATGTCGATCATCACCAGGTCGCCGGCCTGCAGTTCGCGGTCGGTGGGCACGGCGTGCGGCCGGGCGGCATTGGTGCCGAAGGCGACGATGGTGTCGAAACTCGGTCCCTCGGCGCCCATTTCCCGCATGGTCAGGTCGATGGCCAGGGCGATTTCCCGCTCGGTCATGCCCGGCTCGATGGTCCGGTGCACCGACTGGAAGACTTTTTCGTTCAGGGCGGTCGATTGGCGCAGCAGGCGGAGTTCGTGCTCGTCCTTGATCACCCGCATCTGTTCGACCAGTCCGCTGACCGGGTGGAGGACCAAATCGTTGCCGGCACAGAAGCCGGCCAGGCGGATGAAGGTCGAATGGAGCAAATAGTCGCTTTCAAAGGCCAGGGTGCGGAAACCGATTTTTTTCTGCAGCCGCTCCAGCAGGTTGATGAGGCCCTTGGCATACAGCTCCACCCGGTACAGCGGCGCCTCGTCCTCGGCCTGCAGGGTGAAGCGGGAATCGGTGAGGAGATAGGGCTGGCCTTCGCAGGGGATGAGCAGAAAGCCGCTGGTTTCTTGGATGCCGTGGTCCGGGGCGGTGTAGCCGCTCAGGTAGCGGCGGTTGTGCGGCTGCGAAACCAACAGGGCCTCGATTTTTTTCCGGCGCAGATAGGCCTGGAGACGGGCAAGCCGGTCGGCATAAAAATCCCCGCCCATGGTCAGGCCTCGGTCCATTCCTGCAATTGGGCCTTAAATTGCTCCAGGGCCTGACCGTACTGGCGGTCAAGGTCCATTTCCAGCCGGGCCCATTGGTCCTTAAACTGGGGCTCCATGGTGGGGTCGATCCTCATCCCGTCGGCCTTCATGCCCTTGCGCATGAGCACCTGCTCGATCTGCATCCGCATCTGTTCCTTGAGCTGTTCGTACAGCTGGGTGCGGTGCTGGCCGTATTGGGAGGCAATGGTTTGCAGTTCTCGGCACAGGGCGGAGATGTCGGCGGAATCCCGGTTGAGCTCGACGATGCCCTGGACGGCCTTGCCCAGCCGGCCGGTGCCGTCTTCGTCGCGGGGCAGGAAGAGGTTGCGCAGCAGGGAGGCCAGCATGCCCTTGCGGATGGCGGCCCGCTGCGCCGGCTCCTGTTCTTCCAGCAGGGCAAGCAGGGAAGGTTGGGTGCCGTTGAGAAATGCGGCGGTGCAGTGCATGCCTTTTTTCAGGTTTTCCTCGTGGCGCATCTCGTCCGGGGTGGCAACGCCCATGCGGGCGGCACGCTCCATGACCAGATCCATGGTTGACTTGATTCCTGCCATGAACGGGTTCTCCTTGGTGGGTTGGGATGATCGCTGTGGCTTGCGACTATAAACATTGTCGACGCAAACTACAAGCCGCGGCCATCGATCAGGCGGGCGGCGAAGAAGCCGTCGAGGCCGTCGGCCGGGTTGGGACTGAAATATCCCGAGCCGTCGACCAGCCGGCGCGCGGCTTCGGGAAGGAAGGGGGCGGCGTTTTCCACGGCAAAACGGGGGCAGCGTTCGATAAACAGCCGGATCGCCTCCTGGTTTTCCTCGGGTTCCAGTGAACAGGTGGCGTAGATGAGCACGCCGCCCGGTTTGAGCAGGGTGGCGCCGATTTCCAGCAGGTGGACCTGGGTTTGCCGATAGGTTGCCAGATCCTCGGGCCGGCGGTTCCAGCGGATGTCCGGCTGGCGGCGGATGACGCCGGTTCCCGAGCAGGGGGCGTCGATAAGGATGACATCGAACGACTGGGGCCGTCCGGCGGCATAGCCGCGCAGATCGGTCCGCACCGGCAGCACGGCCTGACCGTGGCCCAGGCGGCGGAGGTTGTCGCGGAGCAGGCGGTAGCGGCGCGGGTCCGGCTCGACGGCGACGATGCTCCCGTCCGGCGGCAGCATTTCGGCCAGATGCGAGGTCTTGCCGCCCAGGCCGGCGCAGCCGTCAAGCACTCGGCAGCGGCTTGGCAGCGGGCCGGTCAGCAGGGAGGCCAATTGGGCCGCCTCGTCCTGGACCTGGAAATGGCCCGCCTCGTAGCCGGGCAGGGAGGCGATGGAGCCGGGGAAGGCGTCGACGACCAGACTCGCCGGGGCGTACACCCCCTTGCGGGCGGCGATACCGGTTTTGGCCAGGGCCTCGAGTAACAGGGCGCGGCCGGTGCGGCGGGTGTTGACCCGCAGGGTGAGCGATGGTTCGTCATTGTTGATCCGGCAGATTGCTCGGGCCGTTTCCCGGCCGAAACGGGCCTGCCAGCGCTCGATCATCCAGGCCGGGTGATTGAGTAGCGGCGGTTCGGCCGCGGCCAGTTGGTCCGCCGTGGGCAGCGACGCCCGGCCGCGGGCCACGGCCCTGAGGATGCCGTTGACAAAGCCGATCAGCCAGGGGGGCTGGCCGGCCTCCTTGAGGGTGTTGACCGTGGCGTTGACCGCCGCGGATTCGGGCATGCGGCTGAGGAAGAGCAACTGGTACACCCCGATCCGCAGGGTCATCAGGGTGCGCGGCTTCATCTTGCGCAACGGATGCTGGGCAAAGGACCGGAGGATATGGTCGAGATAGTCTTTCTGTCGCAGCACCCCGTAGACCAGGGTCTTGACCAAGCCTCGGTCGAGGTCGGCTAGACGCTCGATTGCCGCATGAAAAAGGATATCGACGGAGTTGTGAGTCGTGGCCCACAAGCAGAGGATTTCGACTGCGGCGGCGCGGGGCGTGGGATGCGGCGGGGAGGGGGCCATGGCGATGCGGTGACGGTTTGGCGGGAAATATCGCGGAATCTTTGGCGAAATAAAAGGACTCGAGGCAATCGCCATCCTGGCCGCACTCTGCCATGCCTGCCATCAATTGCAACGTTTTTTTCGAATGGTGGCGCTCTCCTGGCCCTTGCTTTCCCCTTGACAGCAAAAAGGACGATACGGTAAAAGGAACCCTCATCACGCCGGAGTGGTGAAACTGGTAGACGCACTGGACTCAAAATCCAGCGGGGGCAACCCCATGTCGGTTCGATTCCGACCTCCGGCACCAGTAAAAACAAGGGTTTACAGGTTCACCCCTGTAAACCCTTTTTTTGTTCGCTTGCATGAACTTGCATTATCATAGCTGTCGCCTCTGATCTGGACCACATGGGCATGGTGCAACAGCCGGTCGAGCATGGCCGAGGTCAGGGCGGTGTTGCCGCCGAAAGCCTGCTCCCATTCACCAAAGCTCAGGTTCGAGGTCAAAATCACCGAGCCGGATTCATAGCGTTTGGCGATCACCTGGAAAAAGAGATTGGCCTGGGTGTCGCTGAACGGCAGGTAGCCGATCTCATCGATGATCAACAATCTCGGGCCAAGCACGCTCCGCCGCAGGACCTCTTTGTAGCGTCCCTGGCGCTGGGCGCTTTCCAGATGCAGCATCAGGTCGGCCGCCGAGATGAATTGGACCTTGACCCCGGTTTGTGTCGCCCGGTAGCCCAAGGCAATCGCCAGGTGCGTCTTGCCGGTTCCACTCGGTCCCGGCAAGACCACGTTTCAGGTTATTCATTGCGATCGGCATCAACGTCAGTTAACGAGCGTCTCAATATGAATGAGGCGTATTTTTTATCTTCGATGCATATATGCCTGATCCACCAATTTTTTAAAAATTGCAACAATTCACTGTTGTCGTTGTGAATTCTTAACTTTGAAGTCATGTCAATAGTCTTTATGTACAATTCATTGTGTAATTTTATATGGGATTCGGCTTCTGGATATTTCCAATTTTTAATTATCCCTTCCTCTGTAATAAAATGAAATTTTGTGTATTCATTTAAAATTGTAACTGTTGATGATGTGATCATCGTTCCATTTTTATTGCGCATGAAATAATGTAATGTATTAATGGTTGATATGATCGCTCTGTGCTGTTCGTCTACTATTGGTATTCCTAAATTGTTTTCTTCGCTCCATATGATATATAATGGAATGTTCATGTTATATTTTCATTCGCTGTGTTGAAGTGTTAAATTGTGTAGTTTACTTGTATTTGCATGGTAACTTTTGTTATCTCCTCGGTTTTACATATTCATAGTCTTCTTCCGCTTTTATTGTATAATCGCTCAATTTTCAGTTAAAAGGCGACTTTTTCACCACAAGCTGAGCACTGGTATGTGGTATCCTTTATGCCCGCTTCGCTGAAGGCCGGGCTGCCCGAATTTTCGATCTTTTTGAGCAAAGCGCTTCCGCAATGACCACAATGGCTTGAATGATGCTGATTGCTCGAAAACGATTCGGCACGGTCTTTTTGTTCATCAAGATGTTTTTTGAGTTCCGCATTTTCAGTTTCAAGATCTCGTACTTTACTTTCGATTTTAGATAATTGAGCAGATAGGATTTCGAGGTGCTCCTTGAGTGTCTCGGAGTTGCCATTCTCGTTGATCAATTTTTTCAAAAAACGAATTGCTTCCATGTGTCGACTTTGCTCCGTTGTGGCTCGATAAATAAGCTGCTGTGAGTTCTATTTCTGATCGATATTTTTTTGTACTGTGTAAACCTGAAAATCTTTCCCTGGTGAATAGGTGAGAATAACCTTATTGTCATTCATCGCTATTCTTTTTCGGAACTATGAGTACGGATTTTCTATTACAATTTTGGTGTGGCGAAACAGGAGAGATTTCCACTTCAGAAAATTTGTTAAAAAATTCTGATATTTTTGTGTTTAGATAAAATTATGCTACTTTTGACAATGGGTGTCTAGATGTATTTTTTTCACATCGTAAAGATTGAGACAAAGCTCTAAATCTGGCTCCGTATCCATTGGGTGCATTGGATTTGGTCTATTTCTTTCTCCCAATGTTCAAGTTCATCTCGGGACGAGTTTCTCTTTTTTCTTCCATTTCAGCGCAACTGGTTGCGGTACTTCACGGATAATCGTTTTGATCGAAAACTGTATTCTCTAGTCATTTGGGGAGGATTTAGCCCCCATATGCCATCAAATCCGTCTCAAATGACAAGGAGCAAAAAGATCAAGGGCTTGCAGATGGTGTTTTGCAAGCCCTTGATCATTGCGCATCGCACATGCAAATTCACGGATCAGCATGTCGGACTCCTGCACGCGAGGCAGGCGATTTGTGCGGGTCTTGAGGAAGGGGCATCGACCGGCGGCCCGTCCCGGCGAGGAACGGTTTGGGCGGGAACGAGGGCAGCCGGTCGACGCTAACGGATCATTCTAGGGACGGCTTGAGGGTTGCGTTGGTGGGCGCCGGGAGAATCGGGTACAACACCTGCGGTTGCTTGCCGGTGGTCGATTTGAGGAAGGTGACGATCTTGTCGATATCGCCCGCCTTCAGGTCGGCGCCGAGCTGCGAGTCGTTCATCACCGAGACCGCTTCCTTCAGATCCCAGACCACACCGGAATGGAAGTAGGGCGGGGTGAGTTCGATATTGCGCAGCGACGGAGATTTAAAGGAAAATTCGTCATTCTTGGCCTGGGTGACGGCGAAACGGCCCTTGTCGCCGGCCAGGATGGCATCGCTCGGTTTCTTGACCACGCCCAGCTCGTAGTAGCCGTCCCCGCCCATGTTGGTGCCGCCGTGACAGGAGACGCAGCCGTGTTCCATGAACAGCTTCAGTCCCTCTTTTTCCTGCTGGTTCATTGCCTGGGCGTTGCCCTTGAGAAAGAGGTCGAATTTGGAGTCCGGGGTGATAAGGGTGGCCTCGAAGACCTCGATAGCCTTGGCCATATTGTCGAAGGTCACCGGGGTGGCCTGGCCGGGAAAGGTTTTCTTGAACAACTCCACGTACTCGGGCATGCTGTTGAGGGTTTTGACCACGTTGTCCGGGGTGTTGTTCATCTCCACTCCGGCCTGGACCGGCCCCTTGGCCTGCTCGGCCAGGTCCTTGGCGCGGCCATCCCAGAACTGGGCAACATTGAACACCGAGTTGAGCACGGTGGGGGCGTTGCGCGGGCCGCGTTTCCAGCCGTGGCCGGTGGAGGTCTGTTGATAGTCCGCGCCGCCGAGGCCGACATTGTGACAGGTGTTGCAGCTGATCAGGCCGCTTTTGGAGAGTCGGGGGTCAAAATAGAGCATCTTGCCCAGTTCGATCTTGTCCGGGGTGGCTTCGTTGTCCTTGATGGCCGGCGCTTTGTCCGGAATGGGGCGGAAGGTGGCCTGGGCATCCTTGAGCAGGGTGTCTTCCTTTTCCGCGGCATATCCGGCAACGCTGCCGGCGAGGGTACAAACGAGGGCGACAAGATAGGTCTTTTTCATAACTCTCCTCCTGATCCAAATTGGGTTGGTCTGCGTTGTTTTGCGGGTGCTGGTGTACGCATTACTAAACAGAGAATGATTCTTGCTTGCAAGTAATTTATCCTCCATTGCGGCGATTTCGAGGCAAAAAACGATCACAAAGCCAGTTGCCGACGGTCCGTCAAGGTGCTGGCCGATGGATGGGAATCGCGCCCGGGGATCGACGAAAGCGAACGTGTACGCCTTGGTATATGCGGAGAAATGCTCTGTTGAAACCGGGAGCACTCGCTTCGGGGAACGTTGCCGATCCTGATCGCGGCCGGGCCGCACCCGGTATGGCAGGTGCGAAAAGCGCTGGGGGCGTGGCCGAGAAGACAGCGGTGCGGACAAGCCGGGCAACAGGCTTGCAGGCTTGATGTAACTCTACGCTGGGATATACTGAGGAATTTCTATGGTGCCTGCCGGCATGAAACGAATCGGTTCCCGGTAACACCCGGCTTCACTGCCGGTGGAGGAGCGATGAAAAACAGCCAACGAATTGTACGGCGATGGGCTGACTGGCAGTTGGTCTGCATTGCCGAGGAAGAATATCTCCTGATCCATCGCGATGGGTTCAACGTCGATTTCGACGCCGCCAACGATGGCGACGCGATGACCGAGGCGGTCCGCCTGATGAACGAAATCGACGGCGACCCCGGCCCCGCCCTGTAACCGGCCGCCAGCCACGCCGGAAAAGGGTATATTGTCCGGACTCCGCGCCCCATGGCGAAGAGCCCGGACATCCGAACAGTTCGCTACTCCTCCATCTCTGCGTCGGGGTTCCAGGCCGACACCACAAAGCGGAGCTGCCCCTCGACGCGGGGAAGAGTCATGCCGTCGGAGGGGAGCGGAATCTTCACTTCCACCTTGCCAGTCCTGAGGGCCTTGGCGTCCAACTCGGTGGTTTCGCGGTTGAGGGACGTTCCCTGCCAGGCATAGTTGATCTTCCATTTGGCGCCGGGGGTGGCCGGCGGAGCCAGTTCCACCAGGATCTGGTTGCGGAACAGGTAGCTTCCCTCGTAATGCTCGTTGATCCAGAGCTTTTTCTCGACTTCATAGTCCGGAACGCGCACGTTGAGCGACAGGCAGTAGGCCAGGGTGGCGCGATTGGGATTCACCTTGGCCCGGTTGGCAAGGAACACCGAGGACACGTACAGGCTGCCGTTCTCCTTGGGCGAGGCCAGCCAGTTGGCGTGGCTCATGCACGCGACCGAATCCTCCACGGCGGTGCGCCGGGTGAGATACCAGAGCTTGCCCCGGGGGGACGCCAGGATCTCGAACTGATAGAGCGCGTTGATCTGCTTGCCCGCGTCCTGCTGCTTCTGCACCTCGACGGGCAGGCGGATGTCCGCGATGTCCAGCCAGATGTCCGCACGCACGTCGCCGAACAGGAAGCGGGTGAGGTTCTGGTAGGCCTCCTCGCTGTTCACGATCCCGTAATGCCCCGAATGGGAGCGGTAGGCAAAGGCCTTGGCGCAGGGTTGGCCCGGCTGACCGTTGCTTTTGAGCCCGCGCAGGGTGGCGTTGTCGATTTTCACCAGCCCGTCGCTGCCATGGCCGGCAAAGGTCCGCGACAGGCCCATGGCGACCTCGTAGTCCATGCGGTTGGTCCCCACCATGCAAAAGACCCGGTCCGGGGAAAAACGGTTTTCCGGCAGCCAGTCCACCCGGTCGTCCGGCAGTTTGTTTTTGAGCGCCGCCAAGCCCAGGTATTGAGACATCCGCTGGCGATTGAAGTTGTTGATGTCGTCCACGCCGAACCATTTGGGGACGTTCACCCCGGCCATGTCGATGCCGTTGTGGGGGGTGGCGTAGGTGAAGAACTTGTCGACGTAGCGGCTGGCCTTCCTGGGGTCGTTGGCCGGATTCTGGAGGAACGCCCGGCAGACCAGGCCGCCCATGGAATGAGCCACCAGGTAGCAGCGGAAATCCTCTTCGCCCACGCCGTTTGCCGGGTTTTTGCAGACCAGCTCCCGCACGCGCAGGATCAGCTCGCCCAACTGGCGGGCAAAATCCTCGATGGGCGGCGTCTTGCCGGTCCCCAGCATCATCGAGGCCTGGTCGTAATAGCGGAAGATGATGATGGAGCGGCTGGAAAGCTGGTTGCCGGTGGGCTTGCCGGTGGCATCGGTTTCCCATTCCTCGTCCAGGATGTCGCATCCGTTCTGGTAGACGTTCTCGTACTTGAAATCCGAGGCGAGTCGCACCACGGGCGACTGGAAAATGAACTTGCGGGGCGGCCGCTTTTTGTCCGGCACCGCCCGGAACACCGTGGAACCCAGGTTGAAGCCACAGAAGGGATCGGCGGTCGTCTCCTCGATTTCCTCGGCCGTCATGGCATAGCCGCGCACGTAGATGATGGGATGAAACGGCGTGTTGGGATTGGGCATGGCTCTCCTCCTTGAACGGGTTGTCTTCCTGGACGGTACTTCCGTAACCTTTACTTTGCAAATGCCTGGTCGGGACACCTGTCGCTTGCGCCGCGCAGCCGGAAGCAGGGGCGGCCGCGAAAGACCGGCACGATGCGGAGCGCGGAGAGGAACATACGGGGAGAGCCAAACGGCAGGCCGCATCCACCCTTAATCCTGGTGATTGCCCCTTGCGATCGCCCCCTCGACCTCCACCCGGTTGCGGCCGTTCATTTTGGCGGCATAGACGGCCGCGTCGGCCGCCTTGATGGTCTGGCTGATGTCCAACCCCGGCCTGAATTCCGCCACGCCAAAGCTCGCGGTGAGAAAAAGCTCCTCGCCATGCGCATAAAACGGGGTGTCGGCGACGGCCCGCCGGATTTTTTCGGCCACGATCTTGCCCTCGGCGAGGGTGGCCTCCGGCAGGAGCACCACGAATTCCTCGCCGCCCCAGCGGGCGATGGAATCCTGGCTGCGAAGCATGTTCTTCATGCGGATGCTGATCTCGATCAACACGCAGTCGCCGGCTTCGTGCCCCTTGGCATCGTTGATCCTCTTGAAATGGTCGAGATCGATGAACAAAATTGAAAACGGCAGATGATTGCGCTTGTTGCGGCCAATCTCGTGATCGAAATGCTCCATCATCGCCCGCCGGTTGTAGAGCCGGGTCAGGGGGTCGATGGTTGCCGCTTCCTGGAGCGCGGTCTGGGCAATGATGCGCTGGGCGATTTCATTGCTCAGCCGGTTGTTTACTTCTTTCAAGTCGGCGGTCCGCTGCCTGACCCGGATCTCGAGTTCGTCCTTGGCGCGCTGCAGGGCGACGAAGGCCTCGCGGCGCTTGCACTCGGTGTGGGCGAGCGCGGCCGACATGTCGTTGAAGGCCTTGAGCAATTGATCGAGTTCATCATGGGTGTGCAGGGTGATCTGCTCGCCGAACTTGCCCGCGGCAATGGCGGTGCACCGGTCAATGGCCAAGCGGATGGGCGCAATGAATTTCGCCGAGAGAAATCTGGCAAAGAGAAAGGCCAGGGCAATCGAAGCGAGCAGGGAAATGAGCCCCGATACGCGCAAGCCCTTGTATTTTTCGTAGACCTGGTCGGCCCGCATGTCGATGCCCACCAAATATCTGCTGCCGCCGTTCTTGATGGGCGCATAGCCGGACAAGAAGGCGCCCCATTCGTCCAGGGTGATCTCCTCGTCGACGGTGACGCTGGTAAATCCCTCGACCAGGTTGGGGAAGGTATGATCGTATTTTTGGCCGGGCAGGGCCTGTTTGGCGGTTTCGTCCGAATCGACCACGAAATACACTTCTTCGCCCGCCTGCCGCATGACATACAGAAAAGAGATGTCCGGATTCATTCGCTTCAAGGAGCGCAATTTCTCCAGAGTGTCGATATATCCCCGCTGCGACACGTCCGCCGGGGAGGCAACGGTGCCGAGGGCCTCGGCATCGATCATCTGGCTGATCAGGGCGGCGCTCGATTGAAGGCGTTCTTTCAGTCCGTGCATTAAAGTATTGGCCGCGCTGGTGTAGAAATAGGTGCCAATACTGCCCGATACCATGAGCACCGCGAGCACATGGCTTAAAAAGAGCTTGAGGCAAATGGTTGATTTGACCTTCATGGCAATACCGGCCCGGCCCCGGTGTGGGATGGTTGGTCTGTTTCGGACGAAGACGCATTATAACTGCGTCATTTTTCTTGATTTTATTGAATATCGATTCATTGGGCAACGATTTATATGTCAGGGGTGTGCCAAGCGGTGGGCCGGAGTGCGCCGCAGTTCCGGATGGTTCCATGTAAGGATGTGCAATTTCGATATTACTTTTGATCGGGGCGACGGTGTTTTCCCGGCTCTTTCCACCAAAAAAACCACTTTTTCCGGTTGATTGTCCCGGCTTTTGGCCTCGGCCGCAACCGTGGGCCGGCATGAAGAAAGTGGTCCGCGGGCGATGCGCGTTCAGGGGGCGGACAGGTAGAGATGCTCCCGCGTCAGCGGCATGGTCGAGGGGCCTTTTCGGTCGTGCTTGGTGGCCACGGTCTGGAAGATCCGCAGCGAGCCGTCCTGGAACGCGAAGGAAACCCCGGCGAGATAGGCGATCCACATCCGGAAGCGCTCCTCGCCCACCAGCCGCACCGCTTCCTCCTTCCTGGCCTCCAGGCGCTGGCACCACAGTCTGGTGGTGAGGGCATAATGTTCCCGCCATGCCTCGACATCGTGTACTTCAAAGTCGCAGGCCTCCATCTTGGCGAGGGTGTGTCCGATGTGGTCCAGCTCCGAGCCGGGGAAAATGTACTTGAGAATAAATCGCCTGCCCGGGGTGATACGCGCAAATTGCCACTTGCTGTGCTTGGCCCGCCGGGTGATGCCATGGTTGAGCAGGATGCCCCGGTCGCGGAGCAGGGAAGAGAGCTTGTTGAAATAGGCGGTATAATTGGCGATACCGATATGCTCGTACATGCCGATGCTGGCTATTTTGTCGTACTCGCCGCTCAGCTCGCGATAGTCGCGGAGTTCAACGGTGATGCGATTTGCCAGTCCCAGTCGTCGTATTTTTTCCACGGCGAAATCGTACTGTTTTTGGGACAGGGTGACCCCGTGGCCGACGACGTCGAAATGCTGAACCGCGTGGCAGAGCAAACCGCCCCAGCCGCAGCCGATGTCGAGGAAGCGGTCGCCCGGCTGCAGGCGGAGTTTGCGGCAGATCATGTCCAGCTTGTGCTGCTGGGCCTGCTCCAGTTCCTCGGTCCAGGAGGTGAAGTAGGCGCAGGAATATTGCATTTCAGGATCCAGGAAGAGCTGGTAGAACTCGTTGGATAGGTCGTAATGGAACTGGATGAACGATTTCTCGTCCCTGGCGGATTGGACGCGCCCGCTGTCGTTGCCCCGGAATTGATGGGTAATGGCGGTGTCGCCTTGGCGCGCGAGCAGGAGGGGCAGGGCCTGCTTAAACAGGTACCATTTGTTCAAGCGTTTCTTGATCCGACTGGAACTCACGCCCTGCGTTCTCGGGCCGCGGCTGCGCAGCATTTCATAAAAATCGATGAGCGGGCCGCCATTGAAATCGATATTGCCCGAGGCGTACTGGCGGATCAGGTTTTCCAGGGTTGGTTTCCGCAGTATCGTCCCCAGCACCTCCGGGCCCTTGATCGCGATATGCCATTGTTCGGTGGCGTTGTCTCCCAGGCGGACAAAGGAGCCGTCCCACAGGCGGACACTGATGCGAGCGTCCGCTGTTTCGGCTACATGGGTGAAAATCCGCCGGGCGGCTTCCAGGTATTTGCTGTCGGATGCTTGGTTGTGCATAGCCATGGATGGTGATAATTGTCGATGGAGTTCCCCGGTACCGGACGGTCCGGGGAGCGGCTTGCTTTTTTTTCGTGGCTTATTCCCTGACGCCGCCGAAGGCCGCGAAGCAGGAATTTTTGTGCAAAAGATCAACGGACCTGAATCCCACACGCCGCATCAGGTCCAACTGGAAGGTGATTGGCCGGGGCGAATCTTCCCTGTCGATATAGCGAACCACCTTTTCCCGATACGCCTCGCCGCCGGTGGCCTCGAGATAATCGCCGTAACGGCGCCACATGAGCCGCTGCACCGGTTCGATTTCGTGACTGACCAGATCGGTCACCCAGAACGAACCCTTCGGCCTGAGCAGGCTGTGAATCCTGGCGAAAGCCGCCAGCCAGTCCTGTTCGTCGCGTAGATGGTGGAGCACCGCTGCTGCCAGGATGATGTCGTAGCCCTCGCCGGCAAAAGGAGCTGTGCGGAAATCCCCCTGGAAGATGTTGACCCGGCCGCTGGTCTCTCGTCCGACCCTTTGTTGCGCCCGAATGAGCATGGGCATGCTGAGGTCGTTCAAGTCGCAGTCGAAACTGCCGCCATGGCAGCGGAGCAGCTTGATCGTATTGTTGCCCGCGCCGCAGCCGATATCGAGGATGCGGGTGACAACCGGCGTGGCCGCCAGGGCGGCGGCGGTGATCAGCTCCATGGCCAGGGGCGCGTCGATGGTCGCCACTTGGCCGGTGTCCAGGTTGGAAAAGCGGTCGACATCGTGGTCGAAGCGTTGTTCGATTTCAGCCAGGGTGGATTTCTGCGACAGTGGGGTGGACATGGCGTTTCAGTGGATGGATGTTGCCGCTCACGCCTTGGCCGACGGCATGGGCGATTTGGTGGGCGAGCGTCTTCCCCGGCGGCGCGGCAGCTTCACTGCCTGCTCAGCGCCAGGCGGCCGGCCAGGAGCAGGAACACCGAGCCGGCGATCCGGTTCATCGCCAGTTGGGCGCGCTGCGAACGCCGGAGCCATGCGCCAATGCGGCTCGCTGCCCAGGCGATGCAACCGAAGACCACCAGGGCGCTGACCATGAAGACCGCGCCCAGTAGGACGATCTGCAAGGGTACCGGACCACGGGCCGGGTCGGCGAACTGAGGCAGGAAGGCCAGGAAGAAGATCGCCACCTTGGGGTTGGTGACGTTCATGACGATGCCTCGGGCATACAGGGCCCAATTGCCCATGGGCCCATTTTCCCGTCCGTCCGGCTCGATGCCGCCGGCCCGGAAGGCCTGCCAGGCGAGATAGAGGAGATAGCCGGCGCCGACCATCTTGAGCACATTGAAGGCCAGCGCAGATTTTTGCAGGATGGCGGCCACGCCCAGGGCCACGGCGCCGATGTGGACCAGCAGCCCGGTGCACAGGCCCAAGGTGATCAGCAAGCCGGTCTTGCGGCCATGCAGGGCCGACTGGGCGAGCACGAAAATGTTGTCGGGGCCCGGCGCGATTGCCAGCGCCACGGAGGCAGTGGTAAACAGCAAAAGGACATCGAATGGAATCATGGCGGCCTGCGGTGTCGACCAAGGGTGCAACCCGGCAGCGTGCGGCAGAAACCGTCTTCGCCGGCTTGGGCGGCGGCTGTCGGATCAGGTGCGAGAAGATTGCGCATCTTGCCAGAGTTTGCCTTGGGGCTCAAGTCTTTCCAGCGATTTTTCAATCGGCGTACGTGCCATGGACCGGCAATCGGCCGGTACGCGGGCGGGCAATTGTCGTCCCGGTTGCGGAGGCGGTGCAATGGTGCCGATGCTGCATGGCAAGAACAAGGATCAATAACAGCCGCGGCCGGCGCTCAAGGCCGACAAGGGCGGGTAAGGGCGGGCAGAGGCGAGCCAGGCCTTGCTGCACAACGTCTGGCCGCGCCAGCCGCATCATCGGGAGCACGAAATGACTACCAGGGACAACGGGACAGTGGAGCGGGACAACAAGGACATCGCGGAACAGGGCATCGTCTTTTCCCCCATCGGCATGATCCGCAGCGAACACCAAGAGGCCGGACGGACGCCGATCCAGCCGATCTACGCCGGGGACTGTCCGGGGCGGGTCGAGCTGTTTCCCCAGTTCGCCGAAGGGTTGCGCGACCTGGCGGGTTTTTCCCATCTCTATCTGCTGTTTCATTTCGACCGGGCGGCACCGGCGCGGCTGCGCGTCAAGCCTTTCTTGCAGGATGTCGAGCGCGGGGTTTTTGCCACCCGCGCCCCGTGCCGGCCCAACCCCATCGGTTTGAGCATCGTCGAACTGCTCGCGGTCGAGGGCCTTGTTCTCCACCTCAACGGGGTCGACATCCTCGACCGCACGCCG
Source organism: Desulfobulbus sp. (assembly GCF_031547805.1). Taxonomy (GTDB): domain Bacteria; phylum Desulfobacterota; class Desulfobulbia; order Desulfobulbales; family Desulfobulbaceae; genus Desulfobulbus. Next base: position 67,458 of record NZ_JAVBRQ010000030.1, on the reverse strand, counting down.
CTGTTGGACATCAAGCCGTACACCGCCCGGTTCGATCGGGTCGCCACGACCCGCAACGGCTGGCAGGACGAGGTCGACGACGCCACGGCCGGCCGCCTCGGCCGTCGGTCCTACGACATCAAGCCGCGTTGACCGCGTGTATGGCGGCCCGGTCGGAACCGGCCGCGCCAGTGCCCGCCGGTTCGTTGCCGCAAAAAATGCGAACCCACCGAAATGCTGACATTTTTGTGGCAGGCATAAAATCGTGGCGGTAGGATATCGGGTACCACGGCAAGGCCGGTGCCGGGCACCGGCCGCTTCGCCATGAGCCCGGGCTGTGGCCGATGGAGCGCCTGTCTTGCCTCCCCAGGTCCGCCCGCGGCGTTTCACCGGAACTTCAGGCCGAAGGCAACACGCGCGGCATGCGGCGGGAGGCGGATATGCACTCGGATGCGGTGGGTGGGGAAACCAGGATTACCATCCTGGTCGATAACGAGGCCGGCGCGGGCCTTGAGGCCGAACACGGTTTTGCCCTGTGGCTGGAAACCGACGGCCGGCGCATCCTGTTCGATACCGGCCAGGGCGGGGTTTTACCGGCCAACGCCCATATCCTGGGGATCGAGCCGACCCGGGCGGATCACCTCGTGCTCAGCCACGGCCACTACGACCACAGCGGCGGTTTGGCGTCGCTGCTGCAGCAGGGGCCGGGATGTACGCTCCACTGCCATCCCGGCGTGGTCTCTCCTCGCTATTCCATCCGCAACCGCACGGTCAAATCCCTGCAAATGCCCGCCGAGGCCCTGAAAGCCCTGGATCGTTTTCCCCGTGGGCAATTGCGCTGGGTCCAGCAGCCCGTGCGGCTCGGTGCCACCGTGGGTCTGACCGGTCCCATCGGCCGCGAAACGATCTTCGAGGATGCCGGCGGCCCCTTTTTTCTCGATCGAGCCGGGCACCGACCCGACCCGGTCGAGGACGACCTGGCCCTGTGGGTGCGGGCCAGGGACGGATTGATCGTCTGCGTCGGCTGTGCCCACGCCGGCCTGATCAATACCCTGCGCCAGGTACAGCACCTCAACGACGGCATGCGCATCCAGGCGGTGATCGGCGGTTTCCATCTGCTCAATGCGAGCTCCGACCGGCTGGAACAGACCGCCGACGCCCTGCACCGGCTGGCGCCCGACCGGATCGTCCCCTGCCACTGCACCGGAGAGGCGGCGATCGAAGCCCTTCGCCGGGCGTTCGGCAAGCGCTGCCGTCCCGGCATGGCCGGCATGATCTGCCGCTTCGAGGCGGCCGAACAGTGAATGCGGGTGCCTCGGATTACGTCTCAAGCCTGATACGGCAAAAGCGAACACAAAGCCGAGAGCGTTCATCTGTCGGGGGGAAGGTGTCCACAAGGAAAAATCGATACGAGACAATGCAGTTCCTGTTGGCAGGCATGAAGTTGAGCGCCATGGATGTCAAATGCACAGTAAATGAGAGAAACCAAATATAGTCGCTGCGTCAGGGTTCGATTGGCGAGATCGACATAGGAATAATTTGCTTTTGAAATCAGAATCTAATTTTTAAAAAATTTAATTTTTTCTCGAAGGGTTGTTCTGCTCATCCCGAGTATTTTTGCAGCTTGAACCTGATTCCAGTTACACTTTTCGAGCACAAAGTATATTATTATTTTTTCTATTGGGAGTAGAATTTTATTCATTATATCGTGTTCTGATAATTTTAACTCAGCTTCCACGGCATGTTTGATCTTGTTTTCAATTTCATTTATCCATTTTGTTGACGAGTCAACATGGTCATCGTTTAACTTTAATCCGCCAAGGATGATGTTTTCATCTGTTAAAATATCTCCTTTTGTTAATGCAACCGCTCTGTTTATTGTATTTGAAAGTTCCCTTATATTTCCAGGCCAACCGTATGATTCCAGCTTCTTAAAAACAGTATTGTGGATATTTTTTACTCCGTTATTTATTTTTTGTGAATGTTTCTTGAAAAAATATTCTGTAAGAGGTCTGATGTCCTCGGTTCTGTCTCTGAGTGGTGGCACGTTGATTGTTACTGCTTCCAGCCGGTAGTACAAATCTTCCCTGAACAGGCCTTTCTGGATGTACTCTTCCAGGGGTTTGTTGGTTGCGGCAATAATTCTTACGTCGACTTTGATTTTCTCGGTCCCGCCTACGCGTTCAAATTCACCATACTGTAAAACACGTAGAATCTTTGCCTGGATTGGAAGCGGCATGTCGCCAATTTCGTCCAGGAAGAGTGTCCCCTGGTCGCATTGCTCGAATTTGCCGATTTTCCTTTTGACGGCACCCGTGAAAGCTCCCTGCTCGTGGCCCAACAATTCGCTTTCCAGTAGTGCTTCCGGAATGGCCGCACTGTTGACGGCAAGAAAATATTTATCTTTCCTCAGGCTGTGTTGATAAATCGACTGTGCTATCAACTCCTTGCCCGTCCCGCTCTCTCCGCGAATGAGTACAGTGAGATCGGTCTCTGCAATCTGGCCGATCATTTTGCAAATTTTTTGCATTTTTTTGCTGACACTGATCATTCGTTGATCGTCGCAAAATTCTTTTTCCAGGCAAGGGATCGTTTCGTCGATATTCTGCATGAGACGATAGGTGTTGAATCCGCTTTCCATGATACCTTCCAATTCTTTCAGGTCGAAAGGTTTGGTTATGTAATCATATGCTCCCAACTTCATGGATTCAATCGCGGTATCCTCGGTGCCGTATGCTGTCATCATCACAACAGGAACTTTCACGTTCAGTTCTTTTAAATGCGAAAGAACTTCAAGTCCGGTCATGTCAGGCAATTTATTGTCAAGAAGAATGAAATCGGTCTCTTGGCTTTTAATAAAAGACAAGGCCTCTTCGCCGCCTTCCCTGATGACAGCGTCATAATGCAGCTTGGACAATGCCTTACGCAGTGAATTTGCCAAGATGTTGTCATCGTCAACGATTAATATTTTTCTCATCTTTTGTCCTGGTTTGCGATGGAAGCATTATTTTAAATGTGCACCCGCCATCCTGGTTATTTTCAACATGAATTAATCCGCCATGCCGTTCTGTTATATTCGAAGCAATGGCAAGCCCTAATCCGGTTCCCCCTCTTTTGTTGGTAAAAAAAGGTTTGAAAATCTCAAGTTGATTTTCTTCGGGAACACCGTATCCGGTATCTGAAATTGCTACCTCGCAGAAACCTTGGAATATAAATTGATCCTGTTCGGACTCGCTTCTTTCCGGATTGAATTCGGCACAGACATTGGTATAGTCTATAACATCAATCTTGAGTACGCCGCCATTTTCCATCGCCTCTAATGCATTGGTGCATATATTCAAAAAAACTTGGGAAAGCTGGGATTCATCACCATTGATCAATATGGATTCACGGTATGGATTAAAAATAATATGAATATTTTTGTCAGCTCTCGAATATATGAGCTTGACTATTTTTTGCATCAAAGCGTTCAGGTCGAGTGTTCCTATCTGTAATTCTGGAGGTTTTGACAGGATAAGAAATTTTGTCACCAAATCGTTGAGCCGTTTGATCTCTTTTTGCATGATAATGAAATCTTCTTTCTGGTCCTCATCGAGCGAAAGCTGCATTTCAAGTGATTGGAGAATCACCTTTATCGATGTCAATGGCGTGCGCACCTCATGGGCCATGCCGGCTGCAAACTGCCCCATTCCGGACAGGTGGCTGGCGAACGAAAACCGTTTTTTCCAGTATGCGTTCAACTCCTTCAGCGACCGCGCCAAGCGGGCCAAATCATCATTTTTTTCTATCGTGGGCTCCAGTTCGATGTTTCCCTTGGTTATTTTTGCCACCACCTCATCGAGCTTCTGGATCCTCCTGTTCATGGAGCGGGCAACCAGGACGCCGACAAGGGAAACGGCCAGTGCAAAAGAAAAGATTTGGATAATGCTGTTCCGGAGCGATTGTTTTTCCTGGAAAAGAATTTCCTGCTTATCCCGCTTCACCAGCATCGCCCAGAGTATCTCGTTTTGATTGAAGGAGATGGGTTGGTATGCACATACCACTTCGGTGCCTCTGTAATCCTCGGCCAGCGAGACTCCGGTTTTGCCGAGGAATGCCTTCTGGATCAGGGCGCTTAGCCCGGCCAAAGGCTGGTAGGGATACTGCAGAGCTGAAAGTGCGTCGGGGATCAAGCGGGCATCGTTCATGCACTCGTAGCGCTGCTTTTCCTTGTTATTCTGGAACAAAAGGATCTCGCCCGACCCGCCCATGCTCTGCAGTTCCCATTGCAATGGCACCAGAAATTCATTGAGCGGAATGCGCAGCACCACGAAGTTGAGGCTTTTCTCCTCTGGGAAATCCTGCTCGCCCATGTCCAGCGGCATATAGAGCTGGATAAACGCCTCTTTTATTGTAGTGGGCCGATAGATGTCGACATGCACCCGCCCCTCTTTGGCCCCCTTGTTCTGCGGTGGTGCGGTAAAGCCTCCCAATTCGCTGCCGTCCTGCGTTGGATTGGAAGAAAGCAAGACCAGGCCGGCATTATCCAGGAGAGAGGCTTCGCTGCGTCTCCATCCTCTTGTTAGTTCGACGAGCCGGAGTCTCATTGCATAAATGGTCTGCCCTCCGATTTGATCATCCGTGGCAAACGGCAAGGTGTTGTTTTCCTTGAGTGAGGCAATCGTATTGATGAAGAGGGGGTCGGCGAGTATGTGTTTGACACCTTCCTTGGCCCTGTCAATGCGGTTGACAAGCAGCATTGCATTTAAATTGGCCATGGTATGGATCTGGTCGGATGTTTTTTCAATCGTTGCGTTTCTTTCATTGTAATATGTTGAAATAATAAAGGCTATTTGAGTAAAAAAACAAACTATTAGCAGGATTGCTCCAGGTCCTCTGCCGAATATTTTCCTTTTCTTCTCTATAAAAATTGAACCTGTTACGAGGAAAATAGTCAAAAATAAAGGAAATAAAAAGTTACCAACAGAGAATACGTACTTGTGTTCCGATTCTATCGGTTTTGATTTTGTTTTTATTATATCGTAATATTTTTTTGTATTTTGTATTTTTCTTATTCCATTATTTAATTTATCGATAAATTGTTGATTATTTTTCTTTGACGCGAAGCAAACTTTTCTACTTATTATGGGGTAATTATTTATATTGATATCTGATAATTTGTTATTTTTTATGTATTCCAATCCTATCTCTCGAGGGCATATGGCAACATCTATTTTATCTTCTTCTAGGTTGTTAAAAAGTTCATTGATTTTTAATATTTTTAGTCGCGATGATGTCGGAATGTAATTAAGTGATTCGTAATCAGAAATAAAAGAATATATGCCCTGAATCATGTCATGCGGGCTTCGGGTCATGTTTTCATATGCAAAAGTGGATTGTTTCTTTGAAAAAAAAGAAATATCCATGGTGGAATGCGCATCGGAAAAAAGCAACTCCCAGGATTTACTCTCGCCATACAGCGCACTTAAAAGAACGTCTGCCTGGTCATTTTCAAGAGCCTGAAGGGCTTGGTCCCACTCCATCAGCCGTATCTCTATCTTTACCCCCGCAGCTTCGGCGACAGCTTGTGCGAGTTCGACATGGATGCCCGCCGGTTCGCCATCTTCATCAAGGTACGAATAGGGATAAGCCTTGATCAGGCCGGCAACCACAAGGTGTTCGTGTTCAGTCGCATGGGTCGTGCATGCACCGTGTGTCAGGAGCAATAGGAGCAGGATCAGGCGCGCCAACCAGAGGTTGCGACGCCAGGGTGACTCGTTGGTTATTCTATGCGGCATTCGTGCATCCAGAGGGAGGGTGTGTCCGGGTCGTTGGGCAAATATGTGGTGATAGGCGCTGGCTCAAAGGGGCAATCGTCGCTGTTGTGTCAAGGTGCCGCGCGCGAGATTTGCCTTCGGGCAAGGCGGCGCGGGAAAGTTTCACGTGATTTTCAAGATAAAGTATACCTAATCGGATTAGGAGGCAATGCTGGTTCGGGTTGCCCCTGTGGCCCTTGGGTGCAACGGGCTGCTTCCCTGTCGGCAGGGGGGCAGCCCGGGTCGTTCTTCTTTCGGTGCGGCACCCTGCGATGCACGCCCACGCCTTGCGCATCGTGCCGTTCTTGCGGCCCATGGCCGTCGGTATGCGCTGCTGGTGACTCCTTGGTACGCGCGAGGCGGACAATGTGTTTTTAGCATAAACCGTACCTGGTTGGATGGTTCGCGCGGAGAGCCTGTCCTTGCCGACAGCCATTCTCAGGGTGCCAATCTAGTTCGCAACCTCCTGTTTTTCCCTTTTCCTCTTTGTGTCGTCATCGTCTCGTTGTTTGCGCGAAGACGTCTCTTGTTGCTGTTTTCTCCTTTCACTTGTTCCGGCCTGCCGGGCTGGAAGTTCCCGCGAGCTGCTTTCCCTGCGACATTCGACTGGTCGAGTGCTCGTAAATTGGCCACTTGTCTGATCAATAACTGAACAGCGTGTACAGAATTTGATCAACTGCTGGGGCCGGGAGGGTAGCGAATCGGCATTCTCCTGGGGTTGTTCCGTCCGTTTTGTCTGTTCTTTCGTATAAATTTTGCAAAATATAAAATGGCACGCCCTTTGCTTGGGCAGGTCAACGCTGGCGAGAATATCGTTACTGATGCCGATATAAACGAGGAATTTGCTACAAAATTGTTTGTTAATTGCGAGTAGTACAAAATGAAGGAGGAATGTTTTAACTGGAGAATTTAATAGAAAATAAAATAGCTGGTGTGTGAATCGTAATCATGTATCCATAAAATAAAAACTACAGGAGTAGTTGTCATGTCAAAGGTAAAAAGACCTGCTGTTTCTGAAAAAATTTTAGTTCTTGGTAGCGATGGATTCGATCCTCGGCTTGCAAAAAAATATATCGATGAAGGCAAGTTGCCTAATCTTAAAAAATTTATCGATGCTGGAGCTTGTCGCGAAGATCTGATGCTCCTGGGTGGACATCCCACCGTTACCCCGCCGATGTGGACCACCCTTGCCACGGGTTGTTACTCCAACGTGCATGGCATCACCGGTTTCGACATTTCCTCTCCCAAGGGACTCGACTGGATTCGCTACAGTCTGGATTCAAGCAACTGCAAGGCGGAACAGCTCTGGAACGTCTTTGCCGAGGAAGGGAAAAAGACCCTGGTCTGGCACTGGCCCGGTTCTTCCTGGCCGCCATCTTCGGACAGCCCGAATCTCCTTGTTGTCGATGGGACCAGCCCCGGTTCCGTTGGCATGAGTTTCGCCCAGTTCGATGGCGATACCGTGCTTGGGGCCGATACCAAGGTCACGGAGGCAACGTTCTTCAATAATGTCAGTGAAGGCGCCATCACCCCCTGTTCAATCACGGGCATGGATATCCCCGACGCGGATGTCTATAACATCCTGGAAAAAACAGCGGCCATGGAAAATCACAATATCATTATCGATAAATTTCATGGATCGCAGGCCACTCCCGATGCGCCGATCAATATCGCCCAATCGCCCATTGTCGATGCTTTCGGCTGGGCTAATGCTCCTGCGGGTGCCAAGGAAATCACCATGTTGCTGTCCGGCGGCTTGCTCCGTCGCCCCTGCCTCGTTCTTCAAAGCGAAAATGGCGACTATGACCGGGTCGCCATCTATAAGTCCAAGAAGGAAACCGAGCCCGTCGCGGTTCTGCCTGTGGGAAAATTCGTCGATCGTATCGAGGATGAGGGCATCCGGGACGATAAGCGGGTCGAGGTCGTTCGCAACATGAAGCTGCTGGAGCTGGCACCGGACGGATCCAATCTGCGCATTTGGATTTCCGCCTCCATGGAGAAGGATATCCGCAAGTGTATCCATCCTGCCGGCATCTATGATGGAATTGTCGAGCAGGCCGGCTATGCGCCGCCCACCGCCATGTTGGGGCAGCAGAGCAAGGAACTGATCAACGATGCCATGCTCAACAGCTGGTATGTCAATGCCGACTGGCAGGCCAAGGCAATCAAGCACCTGATCGACGATGAAGGGGTTGAAGTGGTGTTCTCGCACTTCCATGCCATCGATCTTCAGGAGCATATGTTCATTCGCTACATGACCGACAAGGGCTACAACAAGCTGCCGCCCGAGGAATACCACAAATTCATGGAGGATATCTATATCCAGACCGACTGGTATTTTGGACAATTCCTGAAATATTTGGACGAGGGTTGGAGCATCCTGCTTGTTTCCGACCATGCGCAAGTATGTTCGAAGCACGATTTCATCCTGATGGGCGATGTACTCGGCATCAACGTCGGTTTGATGGAGGAAGTCGGCCTCACTCGCTGCAAGCGGGATGAAAACGGCAATCGTCTGCCCGAGATCGATTGGGAAAACACCCTCGCCATCGCCCAAAGAGAGACGAACATCTACGTCAATTTGAAGGGGCGCGATGAACACGGAATCGTCGATCCCGAGGATAAGTACGAAGTAGAGGAAGAGATCATGAGCCGGCTCTACGGCTACCGGCATCCCAAGACTGGCAAGCGGGTCATCGCCCTTGCCGTTCGCAACAAGGATGCCATTCACTTCGGTCTTGGCGGGCCTGAATGCGGCGACATCGTCTATTTTATGGCCGAAGGCTATCAGTGGGACCATGCCGATAGCCTCTCAACCTCCTGGGGTGAAAGTGACACCTCTGTCTCGCCCTTCTTTGTCGCCGCAGGAAAGGGCATCAAGAAGAATTTCAAAACCGATCGCATAATCCGTCAAATCGACGTGGCTGCCACCGCGGCCGCCTTGGGCGGAGTACGATTCCCCAAGCACTGCGAAGGTGCGCCGGTCTACCAGATTTTTGAGGAAGAATTCTAAACTGGTTGGCCTGTCTTGCTCAAAAATGGTGCGCTTCCCTCTCCACGCAAGGGAGGGAGGCGCACCATTCATTCGGAGTACATCAGAGATATAGGAAGAAATCTTCATAAGAAAAGAGCGCATATTCTTATTTGCTGTCACGACCAAAAAGGAGAACGATCCAATGCCCATCCACAATGATTTTCCATCTTCTAGCTGCGGACCAGCTTGCGCCGCGACAGTTGGCATAGAGCCTTCGACCGCCACCTATTTTGACGGGTTAAAGCTCAGCCGCAGGCATAAATTCATGTTTTTTCTGATCGTTTTGGGGACTTTCTTCGATCAGATGGACCTGTACAATATGTCGTTCGTCGGCCCGGCACTCCTGAAAAATTGGGGCATGACCATGGGGGAACTCGCCTCAATCAACTCGATCATGATTTTCACCATGCTCTTCGGCGGTCTCTTCGGGGGGTATGCCTCAGATCGTTTCGGACGCAAGACCGCCCTGTTGACTGGTTGCCTCATCTTTTCCATCTTTTCAATCTGCAATGGCCTGGCCTGGAATTATTATTCCTTCTTGATCTTCCGCACAATTACAGGTTTCGGCATAGCCATGCTAATCTCGACTGAAATTGGTTATGTCACGGAAATTACCCCTTCCAATCAACGCGGCAAATGGTTTTCGATCGTGCTGGGTGTGGGCTTGCTCGGTGCGCCGATAACGGCATGGGTTTCAAAAATTATCATCCCCATGTTCGATTATGGTTGGAGAATCATTTTCTTCCTCGGGGGGGCAGGGTTCATCGTTTTTATTCTGGGATGCATTTTTCTGATCGAATCGCCAAGATGGCTTGTCGCCCATGGAAAGTATGATAAGGCGAAGAAGAATTTCAAGCTTCTTACCGGAAAAGATCTGATCATCAATCCAGAAGACATGGATTCTTCGAAAGTAGCTAAAGGAGCAAGCTACATCGAGGCCCTGAGCGTTATGTTTAATAGAAATTACATCAAGCAAACCACGGTCGTCACCAATGTTTTCTTTTTTGGATGCGCCGGGGCATTCATGTTCATCTCCTGGGCACCGACCCTGCTGACCAAGAACGGAATGAGCTTGGAACTCAGTCTTCAGATCGGCTCCGTGATCGCCATGGGCATGCCGCTGGGCGGAATTCTGTCGTCTTTTCTCACTGACAAGGGAGGGCGGAAGTTGCCTCTTGGCGGTGCGTTCATGCTGTATGGCATATGCGGCATACTTTACGGGCAGATGACCAACAGCACGATGATCATGGTGCTCGGCTTTGTCATGGCTGCATCGCACATTGCCGGTTTTTCGATGATTTCATCCTATGGTGCCGAAAGTTATCCCACGCGCGTCCGCGGAACGGCCTATTCCCTGGTGTACATGATGAGTCGGATAGGGCCGGCAATTGGAAACTTGGTCGTGCCCTTGCTGTTTGCATCGGTCGGGTATACTTCCTACTTCATGATCGTTGGCGGCATACTCCTTGCCGTGGGATTGCAATGTTGTATGTTCGGGCTGGCAACAGCGGGACGCAATCTTGAAGAGATGCACGAAGAATTAGGTAATGGGATGGCTTTTAGAGTCCGTGAGGTTCTCGATTAAATCATTATAAGAATAATGTGCAAATAGTTGCAATTATATCCCTCCTGCCTTCATAGTTATTACCAATATAGCAACTATAAGGCAGGGGGTACTTGAAAGAAAAACTATTTTTTCATCTGTCATTCATCTCAATTAAAAAGGTTAAAAAATAAAAAAACTAAAATGTTCTCTCTCGCAAGCCATCTAAGTTGATTGTATTATTTATCATAGTCATCGTACAAAGAAGGAGGGCGGGGCTGGCAGCCGATACTGCAGCCGAGCTTGTTGAATTCTGGAGGGTCCTATGAAAAAATCAATTTTAGATCAGCTTATTGCGAGAGCAGTTTTATATGCAACAGCAGCTGTGATGTGTTTTGCTTCTATTGTTCATCCGGCGATTGAAGAGAACGGTGTGATACAGATCAAAGCTGCTACACCTTCACATGTGATAACGCACCGTTTGTCTAAAGATGCCTATCAACTCTTTGGACATGATGTGGAAAAACGCACGAACGGCAAGGTTAAATTTACTTGGTTTTTCGGAGACAGCCTGATCAAGCCGTCGCAGTCCTACGAAGCTCTCCGCGCCGGAGTTGTTGATTTGGTTGTGGTTGCCGCCTATCTATACCCGGACGATTTTACAATTACAGAAGGGCTCAGCTTGCCGTTTACGATGCAAAACTCGGCCCACGCTGCTGATGTAGCATGGAAAATGTATAAGACAATACCCGAGATGCGGCAAGAAATGAAAGGTTTCAAGTTCTTGGGTATTTTTACCAGTGATGTTCTCAATTTGCATTCAACTGATGGCAAGCTCATTAAGACGCTTGATGAAATGAAAAATATCCGCGTCGCCGTGGGCAGCGGCTCGGTTGCGCAAATGGGGAAACTTTTTGGCATGGAACCTCAACTGGTTGGGTATTCGGAAGTTTATATGGCGCTTCAGCGCAATATTGCGAGCGCGACACTCTTTCCCAATGCTCCTCTCCGTTCCTTTAGGGTTACGGAGCTAACTAGCGCCCATACTATAGCAAATTTCAAGGTTGACCCCATGATCATCGCCATGCGTCAGGAAACTTGGAATGAGTTGCCACCCGAGGTGCAGCAGGTGTTCGATGAACTCACCCCTTCATTTGCCCGCCTATGCGGCCACACCTTGACGAACGAGGGGACTTGGGTGCTTGAGGAACTTAAAAAACGCGGGGACCTGTTTTACACTCCCCCAGCGGAAGAAGTCGCGAAATGGAAGCAGGCCATCAAGCCCATGTATGACGCCTGGATCAACCGGCTGGACGCGAAAGGGTTGAATGGAAAGGCCATCTTCGCACAAATGATCGAAATAAGTGAGCAAATCAAGGTGACCGATACGCCCGAGGATGCGTGGTGGGCACAGGGCCGGATCGGGAAGAAAAACAAAAAATAAGACAACCATAATCAGGCCGCCGTTTTTGCGGATAGGGCCACCAAAGGATCTGACCATGTCTGTTGCTTGTACCACGTCGTCTGTAAAAAAGAGTGATTTCCCGCAATCCCCGGAACGCCGGCACCTCGAGCGGATCGTTCAACAGTATGCCGGCCCGCGCATTGTGACGATCGGGCAAGGCCTTTATGTCGCGGTTGGATATGGCGTATCCAACATGATCCTGGTGGACACCGGCGATGGGTTGGTCATCATCGATACCACGGACAATCAAAAGGCTGCCCGAAAGATTCTGGACGACTTTAAGGCCATATCCAAGGCCTCCGTCAAGGCCCTCGTGTACACCCACAGCCATCCCGATCACATCTTCGGCTGCAAGGCAATTTACGATAAGAGCGTAATCGTCTACGCCCACGAAAGTTTTATGCGGGAGCTGTCGCTGCAAGGGCAATTGGGGATGAGCGGTGCGCAACGGGGGGCGGCGATGTTTGGCGCCATGCTTCCGCAGTCTGAAAGAGTGGCCCCCAATATCAGCGCATATCCCTCGCCGGTGGCCGTGCAATTTGTTTTTGAGCATGTAAAGCCGGATAGCATCGTCAAGCCGACCGAAATGTTTACCGGCAGCAATGCGTCCTTTGCCGTGGGAGGGGTCGAGTTCGATCTCTATCATACCCCTGGAGAGACTCCGGACCACACCATCGTGCACATCCGGCAAATGGACGCGATCGCCTGCGGTGATATTTTTTATCCGAGTTTTCCGAATCTTTACACGATCCGAGGGTGCAGCCCTCGTCCGGTGCTGGATTGGGCGGAGGCGCAAAACAAGATTATCGCCTTGCAACCCAGACATCTGCTGCAGGGGCATGGCTTCCCGGTTCATGGAAAAGCGGAAATAAAAACCGTGCTTTCCCATTACCGCGAAGCAATTCAGCATGTGCATAAGCTGGCGCTTGAAGCGGTGCAGGGCTTTCTGCCCTTGGATGAGGCTGTAAAAAAAGCGTGCCTGCCTGATCATCTGGCAAGCCTGCCGTATCTCATCCAGTCCTATGGCTGCGTTCCGTATAGCGTGAAAAGCATTATCAACAGCTATGTCGGTTGGTTCGATGGAAATCCTGTGAATCTTTCGCCTCTTTCAAGGGCGGAATTGGGACGTGAAGTGATTGCCCTGGCCGGATCCGCGGAAAAAATATTGGTCCATGCAGAAGAAGCACAGCGAGAAGGTAGGCATCAAGCTGTACTGGAGCTGTGTGAAATGGTTCTTGCCGGTGACCAGAAAAATAAAAAGGCGATGGCTTTGAGCGCTCATTCTTTAATGGCCTTAAGTCATTGGACAGCCAATGGTCCGTCGGCAAATTACTATCGATCGTTTGCTGAAAAACAAATGATTGAATGAGAATATAACGATGATGGTAAAATAAGCCAGTGATAGTGAAATGATTCGTTCCTGATTGTTAAAAATAGTAATTTTTTTTTAGCTGTTGTTCCGTCATGAAATTAAGGAGATTTTGACATGAAAATCGAAAAACTGAATTCCAGTAAATTTGAAGAAATCATATACGACCAAGAATGCGCTTGCCTGGTGATTTTCTTTAGAAAAAATTGCCATGTGTGCAAAGAGGTTATTCCGGAACTCGAGGAAATGGAGCCCGAATACAAAGGTAAATTCTTATTCTATTCTGTTGATATTGAAGAAGAAAAGGCGTTGTTTCAACGTTTTTCCATGAAAAGTGTTCCGCAGGTATTGTTTTTCAATAAAGGGGAATATCAGGGCAAGGTCGCCGGCTTGGCTGAACGGGATGATATTGAAGAAAAAATTGCAGAAGTGATCGGCTGAGTTCCAGTAGGAGAATGGAAGAAATGGCTCAAGAATACGATTTGCTCATCATCGGCGGAGGTCCCGGAGGGCTTGCCGCTGCCATTTACGGCGGCAGGGCCAAGCTCAATACCTTGGTCATCAACAAAGGCGCCATTGGTGGACTGGTTACCACAACTCGAGAAATAGTTAACTATCCTGGATATATAAATGTAACCGGTCCTGATTTGATGAAGGACTTCAAGGCTCACGCCGAATCGTTTGGCGTCGAGTTTTTAAAAGATGAGGTCGTTGAGGTGGATTTTTCGCAGGAAGAAAAATTTATCCGAACGAAAAAAAAGAAGGAGTTCCTGGCAAAAGCTGTGATTCTCGCTTGCGGCAGCGAGCCGAGGCTTCTTGATATACCCGGTGAAAGAAGATTGAGGGGAAGCGGCGTTGCTTATTGTGCCACTTGCGATGCCGAGTGTTTTGAAGGCGAAGATGTGGTTGTGATCGGTAGTGGCGATCAGGCAATTGAAGAAGGCATGTATGTAACAAAATTTGCCAAAAAAGTAACAGTAATTGTTTTGCATGATGAAGGTGTTTTGGATTGCAACAAAGTAAGCGCCGAAAAGGCGCTTGCCCATAAAAAAATGGAATTTCTTTGGAATTCCACAATCGAAGAAGTCGTTGGAGGCGAAGAGGTTGAGGGAGTAAAAATTAAAAATATCAAAACAGGTGATTCGAAGACAATTGAATGCAAAGGGGTATTTTTTTGGGTTGGCATGGTGCCATCTACTCGATTCATAAAAAATGTAGGAATAGATACTGATAATAGGGGGTATATTTTAACAAATGAAATGATGGAAACATCCATCGATGGTATTTACGCTGTTGGTGATAACAGGGTTAAATATTTAAGACAAATAGTTTCTGCCGCAGGAGATGGGGCAACAGCTGCTGTCGCTGCTGAAAGATATATAGATGAGGTGAAGGAGTTTAATAATAATATAAATAACAGCGACAAAAAAGTGTTGCTTGTTTTTTTCGATCCCAAAGTTGCCAAAAACTTGGAATTTTTATCCATGGTAGAGCAGGTCAATGGCAAATTGAATGCAAAGTTCAATATGGTTAAAATTGACGTCTCTACGAAGAAAAATCTTTTCAAGAAATATGGTGTGGCGGCTGTCCCTGCAATTGTAGCCATTGACCATGGCAATGTTCTTGAAAAGATGGATGCTGTTTTGGATGAACTGACAGTAATGAATACGTTGGGCGGTATTTAGTTGTCAGTTGTCAAGGGCATTCCATTGATAAAGAAAAACTCTGGGATGCCATACTGATGAAATTTCCGAATTCATATTAAGAGCACGCCTTGCCGGTATTTTCGTTGGGATGAGGTGGCGACGCCGAACAGTCGATCGGTGCGCCATCCGTTGGCAGTGAGGTCCTTCCGACAGGTGTGTTCCCGTGCTGTGTGTGTCGTGGGTTGGGCTTTGTTTGATGTGTTCGGTCCGCCTCCAGCACAGGGTTGCTGCTTCATGTTTTTTTTGGGAGGCAAGGCCTTCCCGGGGTGCGTTCATGCCCCGTTGAGCGGCGGGACGTGTCTGGGGGGCGAGGCGAGGCCCTGGTTGCGTTTCATGGTGTTTGTTTCCTGTGTACCGATTTTTCGTGGCGCAGCGTGCCGTGCTGTTTGTTGGCTAGGGCCACAATGTGGTTGCGTGTGTTGCGGTGTCGGGTGTGCCATTCGAGCGATGTCCTCCCGTATGCTAGTGAAGTTGCTGTGCGTGCTCATGGGTATCGCGCTGAATTTTCGGCTCTTTGACGTCGGGATGCAAGGCCGGAGAGAGATCGTTTGCTTGCTCGCGCTCTCGCCGATGTGATTGGTTGGTGGAAATCAGGTGTCGGAAAGCAATGCAGGTGCATGGATGAAGAGGCTGTAACTTTGATATGCCGCGAACGGCATGTTGGTGGTGGCAATTGATGGTTTAAAAATAAAACGGAGGGAGTAGCTGTGGTAAGTAATAGATTGCATAAGATTATCCTGTACGGATTGTCGATTTCATGTTTTTCGAATGTTCAGGCCGTATCCGCAAACGAAAATCAGCCAAGTGATGCTGCGCAGCAAACGAAAAAAATGGGTGGGTTGAGCGGAACGCCAGTAAACTCGGCCATTGCTGGAGGCGTGACTGTTCCGGAAAAAAAATTGGTTACTGTTTTCAACGCCTCGTTTCGAGATAAAGACAGCATCGTCGACGATAACGGCAAGGGGGCAAGAACACTGAGCAACGATATATACTTGTTGAAATTACGTTATGGTTTTACGGATAGCGTAGAGTTCTTCATGGTACCCGGCTATATCAACAATAAGTTGGACTCCTTTAATAATACACCTTCAGCAGATGTGCATGGCCCGACAGACTTTGCTTTTGGCGGCAGCTACATGTTCCTGGGACAACGGCAGGGAGATCCGTTGAGTGCAGCCGTCACCTTTGCGGTGAATATGCCAACTGGGCAGCAAGGTGCAAATCATCCCGCCGGCAGCGATGTTTGGTCATACCAAGCCAAAATAGGCATGACCAAAATATGGCATCCCAACCATCGCTTTGACACCGACATTGGCTTCGTGCAGCCGACGGAAACAGGCAATGGAGGCGTCCGCAAGGATACGACATTGACATGGCAAGGCAGCTATCATTACGTCTTCAACGATAATTTCGATGTCGGCCTGGAATTCACCCTCGACAAGACGCAGTCTTCCGAAAAAAACGGGATCGGCATGAGGAATGGCTACACCGAGATGTACGTGGGGCCCGCGGCTAACTATTGCCTGCCCAAGTGGAATATGTGGCTGGGGGTCAACGTGCTCTTTCCCGTGCTACGGGATTATGACATCCCAACCGCCTCCGACGATATTCGTATCGAAGTGAAACTCGGTAAACTTTGGAGCTGGTGATCGGCGCCCCCTCAGTTGTTGCGGCAGCGATTTCATTCGGAAAATGATCGATGCTTTGGATGGCCGTCGGCTCCCCTTGATCCCCGCACCGCAGCGGTTGACTGCCGCTGCCAGGGGAGCTGACGGCATTCCCCCCTGGCCGGATTCATTGCCTGGCCAGGGGGGAAATCGAACCCATGGGGGCATCCGGCAGGCATGACTCCTTGGCCTGGATGGCGCGGCACCAGGCTGCCTTGTACTTCATCAAGAGCTTTTTTTCTGCGGCCCCGGACCCGGGGCCAACGGCTATGGCGTCGGCCTCGCGTACACAACCCGGTAGAGGGCACTGCGCAAGCGGACGAACTCCTCTTCCGGCAGCAGTCCCTTGCCGTGGACCATTAAGATGAGGGAAACCCGCGCGTCCGAGCCGTCGTAAGCCGGCTGGTAGTAGGAATATGGCTGGCGGACAAAGCCCGATTGTTCGAAGAACCGTATTCTCCGATTTTCAACCATCGCCGCGCCGGGTCCCTTGGGCGGCTCGACCTCAAGCACCACGGGACGTCCCCGGTTGACCAGGTGCCGCAGGGCGTTGGTTCCCAGGCCGCTGCCCCGGAACCGCTTTTCCAGGGCGAAATGTTCAACGAAAAGATATTCCTCGACGAGCCAGCAGCCCAAAAATCCGGCAAACTCGTCTCCAGAGCGGATCGGGTCCAGGCGGTACAAGGGGTTTGCCGCCGCTTGCCGGTGCTGGGCCAAGGTTCGCCTTTCACAGGCGGGAAAGGCCGCCTCCATCAGCGGCCATATTTTTTTCAATGTTGGCATGGGTCAGGGAAATTGGGTTTGCCGCCGCCGGGGCACGTTGTGCTGGCGCCTGCCGATGGGCCGCTGGAGGCTTCGGCCCCTCCGTCCGGCCACAATCCGGCGTTTTTGCCGTCCGGTTGTCTTCTTGCCTCGACGGCGCCCCCGTGCAATTCGCGGCCTGCTTTTTTCTTCTGGGCGATGCCCTTCCCGAATATCACTGGACGCACAGCAGCCGATAGGTGCCTTGCTCGACCGCGACGCCATGGGTTTCGTGGCCAAAGCCGGGGAAGCGCCGATCAAAGGCCTCCAAGGCCTGCAGATAGCGCAGGACAGGAGCGGCCCGCGGCCCACTGTCCGGTTCCGGGAAAAGGGATTCTCCCGGCATCAGCATCGGAATGCCGGGCGGATAGGGTGCGATGCCGGTGGCGGCGACGCAATCCGCCGCTTGGTTGGCCGCCTGGCTCAAGCTGCGGCTTGCCACCTCGTTGCGCACCAGCTTCTCGTAGGCGGCTGCCGGAGTCATGACCGGGCGGGGCAGTTGGGCAAAGGCCTCGGCCATCAGCTCTGTCAGCCGCAACTCGGCCATGGTCCGAAACATCGACTCGCCCAAGTCGCGCAGCCCGAAACCAGCATATTCGACATGAACGCGCGCCAACTCGGGGATGGTGCTGTCCAGAGGCGCATCGGCATCGTAGTCTTTTTTGAAGGCCAGCAGGGCGTCTGTCAAGGTCTGCCACTGGCCGGGGGCAATGCCGACCGAAAAGAGAAACAACAGGGTAAAGTTCGCGCTTTTTTCCGGGACGATGCCCCGAGCGTTCAGATAGGCCGCGACCAGGGGCGCGGGAATGCCGGTCTGCTCCAGGCCCCCGTCCGCGCCGATGCCGGGCGTGGTCACGGTGACCTTGATCGGATCGAGCATCACGTAGTCGGCCGGAAAATTAGTGAATCCGTGCCATTGGGCCTCGGGGGCCAGGGTCCAGAGTTCGGGGCGCTCCTGTAGGTCGCGCGTCGGGACCTCCGCAAAAGACACGGATTTCCCGTCTAACCGCACCCGATCCGGCTGCCAGCAGTTGAAAAACCATTGGCCTTGGGCGGCAAAGTCGGCGTGCAGACGGGCCATGGCCTGGCGAAAGGCCACGGCCTCGGCGATGGTGCCGGTCAAAAGAGCCTGGCCGTCCCGGCCGTCCATGATGGCGGCGCTAACCTCGTTGGAGACGATGATGGGATACAGCGGCGAGGTGGTGGCGTGCATCATGAACGATTCGTTGAAGCGGGCATGTTCCACCGGGTTGCGGCCGTCGCGCACGTGGATCATCGAGGCTTGGGACAGGGCGGTCAGCAATTTGTGGGTGGACTGGACGGCGAACACGGTCGGTTGGGCCGGCCCATGGTCACGGGGATCGCCGTGCATGGCGAAACGGCCGGCATACAGAGGGTGAAAGCGGGCATAGCCGAACCAGGCCTCGTCGAAATGCAGGCGGTCCACGCTGCGCCCGAGCAGTTCCTCCACCCGGGCCACATTGTAGATGAGACCGTCGTAGGTGGGGTTGGTGACGATCGCATGGACAGGCCGAGAATCCGTGGCCCGGGCGGCCAGGGCGTTCTGCGCGATGCTGGCGGCGATGGTCTCCGGCGCCAGGTGCTCCGGGCAGATCGGCCCGATCATGCCGTAGCGGTTGCGCGAGGGCGGCAGGTAGACCGGGATGGCGTTGGCCATGACGATCCCGTGCTTGACGGACTTGTGGCAATTGCGGTCCACCAGCACGATCTGGCCGCGGGCGACGCTTGCCGCCAGGATAATTCGGTTGGATTCGGACGAGCCGCTGGTGACATGGTAGGAACGGTGCGAGCCGAAGACGCGGGCCAGATAGCGCTCGCTCTCGCCCATCGGCCCGGAATGGTCCAGGAGTGAGCCGA
Organism: Desulfobulbus sp.; assembly: GCF_031547805.1. Taxonomy (GTDB): domain Bacteria; phylum Desulfobacterota; class Desulfobulbia; order Desulfobulbales; family Desulfobulbaceae; genus Desulfobulbus. The sequence goes on along the minus strand of NZ_JAVBRQ010000030.1, from coordinate 48,221 downwards.
ACCGGCCCACCGAGATGGAAAAATCCGAGCGGAGCAGCGACTCGCCGAAATAATGGTAGAAGGCCCGGCCGGCCGGCGACTTTAAAAACGCATTGCCGCCGGCATGGCCCGGGGTGTGCCAGGCGTATTCATGTCCTTGAAAGGCCATGATGGCTGTAAACAGCGGCGGCAGCAGGTTGCCGTCCCGGCCGGCTACCGGGGCGGCCTTCGGGTGCAGACGGATGAAATCGCGCATCCATGCCAGCGCCTCGGGTGGCAGATCGGCATCGGCAAGGGGATTGGCCGAAAGAAAGGGCGGCAGGGCGATGCCGCTGGCGCGCAACACGTCGAGGAAGGCGTCGAGGGTCCGCCGTTTGTGCCGGTTGTTCGTCTCGTGGTGCATGGGTACCTGAAACGCATGGGTGATGGGGGCCAGCCGCCGAAGGCGCACTCCGTTGTCTATAGTGTAACCATGCATGATGTAAAGCAATATCGGCAACGATAAAAATGACCGGCCGTGCCTTTGTCGGCAACAAGGCGGTTGAGCGCCGGAAACACGGCGGCCCGAAGTGGAAGCGGGGGACGCGGCGAGGTGAAGGGAGGGGAAAAGAACAAGGGGTTGCGATCGACGATCGCAACCCCTTGTTTGTATTTCGCTCATTGCGGATGAGAACGGGCGACTGGCCGGGTTCCGATCCGGTTCGGACGAATGGCCGGGCTCTTACCAGTAGGCCTCCTTGTTGGCGGCAATGGCATAGGTGACCGTGCCGGCCTTGAGGGTGGCGATTGCCTGGCGGATGGTGCCGTCGATGTCGTTGACCACCTTGACGCCGGCGGCCTGGAGCACGGCAAAGGCCTTGGGGCCGCAGTAGCCGGTCATCAGCACCGTGGCGCCCCGGTCGGCGACCAGGGTGGCGGCCTGGATGCCCGCGCCCTTGAAGGCGTTGACGTTGTCGCTGTTGTCCACCGCCTCGAAGGCCATGGTCTCGGTGTCGACGATGAGGATGTAGGGCGCCCGGCCGAATCGCGGATCGACCTCGCTGTCGAGCGCAACGCCCTTGGATGTCACGGCCGCTTTCATGTCGTCTCCTTCACATCAATGGTGATGGCCGCCGCAGACCTGATCGTCGCCGATCCGGCACAGCTTGCCGGCCAGGAAGTCCTCGACCACCGACCGGATCTCCGGGCAGACGGCGTCGTGATACACCTCGATGCCCATTTGGCGGAAGCCCATCAGGGGCCGCATGCCGATGCCGCCGACCACCAGGGCGTTGACCCCGGCCTCGGCCAGCAGGCTGACTGGCACCATGCATCCGCCCTGCACATGCTCCTTGTTGGGCAGGATGGTCACCTTGGTGATCCGCCCGTCTTCCAGGTCGAAACAGGTGAAAACCTCGCAGTGGCCGAAGTGGCCCGCGCGCATGCCGTCCAAACCGCCTTGTCCCTCGGAAGGGATCGCTAATCGTACCATTGTTGCAACTCCTTGTAGTTATGGTGTGAGTGTAGTGGTGTCAGCGTGTCGTTTACCGGAAATCCACGATCCCCGCAGGGTTCATGGCCGGCGAACGGATGATGTTGTCCCAGACCGCCCGCACCGCCTGCCGGGCTTGGCCGGCCTGGTCGAATTCGAGCACGGTTTGGCCCTGGACCATGGCCCGGACAAAGGCCGGATCGAAGGGAATGCGGCCGGCCAGGGCCACGTTGCGCGACCGGGCAAGCTCCTCGACGGCCTCGGTCATCTCCGGGTTGAGATCGAACTTGTTGACGCAGACCAGGCCGGGCACGCGGAAATGAGCGGCAAGGTCGAGCACTCGGCCAAGGTCGTGCAGGCCGGAGACCGTGGGCTCGACGACGATCGCCAGGGCCGTGGCTCCGCCGACCGCGGCAATCACCGGGCAGCCGATGCCCGGCGGCCCGTCGGTGATGAGCAACTCCAGGGCGCGCTCCTCGGCTAGTTGCCGCGCCTCCCGGCGTACCAGGCTGACCAGCCTGCCCGAGTTTTCCTCGGCAACACCCAGGTGGGCGTGAACCATGGGGCCGAAGCGGGTCTCCGAGACAAACCATTGGCCGCAGCGCTGGGGCGCAAAGGCGATGGCTCGCTCCGGACAGAAATGGACGCAGACGCCGCAGCCTTCGCACCGGATGGGATCGACCGCGAACCGTTCGCTGATGGCGGCGAATCGACAGTGGGCGCGGCAGATGCCGCATCCGGTGCAAAGATCGGGATCGACCAGGGCCTTGCCGCCCCCCATGAAGTCGGTTTGTTGCCGGATTGCCGGCTGGGTCAGCAGGTGCAGGTCGGCGGCATCGACGTCGGCGTCGCACAGGACCAAGGTGCCGTCCTGAGCCGCCAGGCCGGCAAAGGCCGCGGTCAGGCTGGTCTTGCCGGTGCCGCCCTTGCCGCTGACGATCACGAGTTCGCGCATGGGCCTGCTCCGCCTTGTTGGACAAGGGTTTCGATGGCGCGATACAGCGCCAGGAATTGGTCGCGTCGGGCGGGATCGGCATCCACCAGCAGCTGCCCGCGCGAGTAGGCCTCGGCGATCGCCCGGTCAAAGGGGAAGGACATCAGCAGGGGCAGGCGCTGTTGTTCGGCGTAGACGAACACCTGGTCGTCGCCCAGATCGGCCCGGTTGACCGCCAGGCCGGCGGGAATGCCGAGCAGCCTGACCGCCTCGACCGCCAGTCGCAGGTCGTGCAGGCCAAAAGGCGTGGGTTCGGTGACCAGGAGGACGAAATCGGCGCCGTGCATGGCGGCGATGACCGGGCAGGAGGTTCCGGGCGGCGCGTCGACGACGGTGATGCGCCGTGGATCGGCCGCGGCCCGCACCTGCTTGATCAACGGCGGCGCCATGGCTTCGCCCACCCGCAGGCGGCCGCCGACATAGTCCGGCCCGGCGCAGGTGCCGAAATCGATGGTACCCAGCTCGCGGTCGACCTCGGCGATGGCCTGCTCGGGGCAGACCAGGGTGCAGCCGCCGCAGCCGTGGCAGAGCTCGGCGAACACCAGCACCTGCTTGCCGGCCACGGCAATCGCGTTGAACCGGCAGATCTCGGCGCACTGGCGGCACAGGGTGCACCGATCCGCATCCACCAGGGGCACGGGGGTGCCGACCTTGCGGCTGTGGCCGATTGCCGGGCGAAGAAAGAGATGGGCGTTGGGTTCCTCGACGTCGCAGTCGAGCAGTTGGGCCTTTCGGCCCAACGCCGCCGCCAGGTTGACGGCAATAGTGGTCTTGCCGGTGCCGCCCTTGCCGCTGGCCACGCTGACGATCACGGCCGCACGACCCGGGAGCTGCGGGCAATCAGCCCGTTGATCCGGGCCAGGATCAGGAGCAGGGCCCTGATGTCGGCTTCGGAGGGATTGAGCGGCAGTTGTGCCAGCACGCCCAACCCCTCGGTGGCCTCGTGAAAGGTCTCGGGGGCCATGGTGCCGACGATGGCGGTGTTGGCCAGGGGGTTGACCCGTACCAGTTGACGGACAAAGTCGATGCCGCTCATGCCGTCGAGCTGTTCGTCGACAATGGCCAGGTCAAGGCGCTGATGGCGCAGTTGTTCCCACCCCGGTTCCGCGTCTGCCGGACCGGTGACCACCAGAATCAGCTCGATCCCCGGTTCCAGCCACAAACGGGCGGTCAGGGCCGAACATCGGGTAAAATCCTTGGCAACGCAGGCGATGATCAAAGCAACCTCTCAAAAAAAAATGCGCCTGCCGGCTCATGCGGCAGGCGGCAGTAATGGTGGAGACGCATCAGCGCTTGCCGTGCCGCTGTCCGCCGCCGCAGTGCCCGCTTTGGCCCGCGCATCGGCCGTGGCGATGGATCATGCCCCGGCCCTTGCCCTGGCTGTCGGCTTGGGGGGATTCGCCGGCGGATTGTTGCCGGCTGGCGGCGTTGCGCCCGCATCGGCCCGGTCGGGGGCCGAGAGGGTCGTGGCCCATGGGGCCTTGTTCGTTCATTTCTGGCATGGGGTACCTCCCGTATCGGTTATGCGCGGGGCCGGTGGGCCGGATGCCCGCCGGATTCGTCCTTGGCCGCCTGGGCTTCGCGTCCGCTTCCACTTGCGCTTCGGCATCGGGCGCCGCTCTCCGTGGCAACGGGCCGTTCACAGGAACCGGACGGGCCGGAGCCGGTCCGCCTGCCCTTGCGGCAGCAGCGGCCACAGCCGGGCATGCAGAATTCGCCCTCGAAGGGCCGGCCGCGCAGGTAGTGCGCCAGCACCCGGTCGACCCTGCCGGTGACGAACGGGATGAGCTTGATCCCGGCGGCTTCGAGCATGGCGGCCGGTTCCTCGGAAACCGCCCCGCAGATGATGACTTCCACCTCTTGGGCGTGCAGCAGCCGGAGCAGTTCCAGGGGCCGCTGCGGATCGAAGCTCCGGTGGACCACGGCACCCAGCCCGCAGCCGTCGATTTCGGCGATCAGCAAGGTCTGGGCTGCGTCGAACACCGGTGAGACCCGGTGCTCCCAAACGGTTACGGCGATTTTTCGCTTTCTGTCCCGCGCTTCCATACCAGGGGAAAGCATACGGCGTGCCAACAGGGAAAAAGACCTGCGCCGGCCGAGGCAAGGCCCGGCTGCGGGTGCGGATATGGATCGGATTTCTCCGCAGCTACGGGATGGATGCGGGGCGAAAAAACAGGGGACGGGTGACAAGGAAACGGCGAGAGGAAACCAGAGAAGGTTGCGTTTGTGCGACTATGCGCAACCCTGCTGGGCGCATTTGTGCGACTCTGTCGCGGTTGGCGGCGCGGTCAGCCTGGAGAGCTGGTTTTCAATTCCTCGAGCATGGCGCAGAGATGCCAGGAGCCGCTGCCGGTCAGGCCGAACAGATCGGGCTCGTCGGTCCGGGCGCGGAGCAGTCCGCACCGGTGCCAGTGGGCCGCTTGCTCGGCCAGGCCGGCGGCCCGGAGCAGATGGCCGGGAACCGAGCCGGTCATCAGGTGGGCGGCAACGGCTGCCCGGTGGCGGTCGGTGCCGGGGTTGGCGACGCTGCCCTGGAACAGGGGGTGAGGGCGGGCGGGGTCGAGCAAGGTCCTGGTCAGGGGCGGACAGCGGTAGTGGAGGCCGGCAAACACCCCGTCGGCGGTGGCGCCCAGGGCGAGCAAATCCTCGCCTCGCCTGGCATGGGTGTAGTACAGGTTGCGGTCCTCGGGCCGGGCATAATGGCAGAAGTGGTTCTTGCGGTAGCCCGCCCGCTCCAGTTCGAGGTCCGCAGCGAGAAACAGGCTGTAGTCCCGCGCCGTATCGGTTCGATTGACTTGATCGACTTGATCGCGATAGCGGCGGACAAAGCCGCGATTGCGATGGGAGCGGTTGAATCGGTACAGGGACAGGCCGTGCACCCCCAGATCGACCAGGCGGGCGATGCCGGCGAAAAAGCCCGTAGCCGTCTGGCCCGGCAGTCCGTACAGCAGGTCGACGGTGGTGATGAAGCCCAGCGCCAGGCAGTCCTCAAGCCGCCGGAGCACCATTGCGGCCGGCTCGCTCCGGCCGATGTCGCGGCGCAGCGGCTCTTCCAGGGTCTGCACCCCGAGGTGGAGCCGGCTAAAGCCCAGGTCGCTGAGCCGTTCGAGATGCGGCCGGCTCAGCAGCCGGGCCGTTGCTTCCACCGCCCACTCCGTGGATTGCCGGATGCCAAAGCGGGAACGCAGGGCCACGACGAGCGAGGAGAACAGCTCGGGGGCAAGGAAGTTGGGCGAGCCGCCGCCGAAATGGACGGTGGTCACCGGCCAGGCCGCCAGGGCGGTCTGCTCCGACCACTGCCGCAGGTCGAGCAGCAGCCGGTCGACATAGTCGGCATGCAGGCGATGGCCGGCCCTGGTGGGCAGGGTGTAGCAGTCGCAAAAGCCGCACCGGCCGGCGCAAAAAGGGATGTGAATATACAGGGAAAGCGGACGGGCGGGCGATTGCGCCACGATCCGGCGCAATCGCCGCCAGGTCTCGTCGCCATCGTAGCGAAAACCTTCCGTTTGCCAGAGCGGCGCGGGCAGTCCCCGATCCTCCAGGCGGTAGTGGCGGCGCGACGTTTCCCAGGCCCGAAGCGCTTCCTGTCCGGTTATCGGCGCCAGGCTGCGGGTCGTCGCCACCATGGTTGCGGCAATGGCTTCGTCGGAGGGTGCCGCGGCCATCGATGGCGCGGATGGGGCAGGGGAAGAAGCGGGCAGGGAATGCGCCTCCTGGCGCAGCATGTCCAGGGCCGCCTCCCTGAGCAGCCCGTGGCCGATGGCGCGGTGCAATTGGCAGCGGAAGGCAGCTGCTCCCTCCCTGGTGGACGGCGAAACGGCGTTTTCGACCGGACAGGTTTCGGGGCAGGATCGGGCGCAATGCCAGGCGGCGAAACACGGTTCGCAGGCCGCGCCGATCGTCATCGCCTGCGCGCGCAGCCGGTCGATTCGGGCCTGGTCGAGCAGAAAGCGGCCGGAATGCGGATCGAATCCGCCGACGATGTGCGCGGCATGGCGGGGATTGCCGCCGTCGACCACCAGAAAACAGTTGGTCGCCTTGCCGTCCGGGGTCAGGAGCAGGGATTGGCGCAGGACATTGCAGTGCGGCCCATGCTGCTCATCCGGCCGCAATCCGGCAAAGTGGAGGACGATTTGGTGCCGCAGCGCTTCCTGTCTGGCCTGCAGAAAATGTTCGGCCCACAGTCCGGGATCGGGCGAGGGTTGTCGGTCCGATCCCGCGGCCGGGCCCTGGCCGTAGACCGGTTCGAAGGTCACTGCGTCCGCGCCGAGTTCGGTGGCCAGATAGCGCAGGATCTCGGCTTGGCGGCCGGCGGTTGCCGGCGTGATGGTCGCCCGGATTTCCAGCCGGGCCCCGGCCTGTTTCACCGCGGCTGCGGTCCGGCGCACCTGCACGGAGGTGGGGCCGCCGCCTACGGTCGGGCGCTGTCGATCCTGAATGTCGGGGGAACCGTCGCAGGACAGGCCGACCCGGCAAAAGAGCGTGGCCAGATGCCGGGCTCTGTCGACCGGCAGCACGCCGTTGGTGGCGACATAGCCCTGCCAGGGCACGGCATGTTGGGCGGCGATCTCCCGGCTGATTCGTACCAGGTGCAGGAGCAGATCCCAGTGGACCGTGGGTTCGCCGCCGCCATGGCAGCCAAGCTGGAGCGGCCGTTTTTTTTCGGCGCAATGGCGGCCGACCAGGTGGGCCGCCGCTGCAAAGATTGCCGGGTCCAGGCAGAGGCCCGGCGAATCGGCCGCCGCCGTCGTGTGCCGCCCCGGGGCGGCAAAGCAGTAGCCGCAGCCCAGGTTGCATTGGTTGCCGAGATACACGGTCAGGCATTCGGGCCGGTAGGGTGCCTGGCGCCATTGTTCCCTGGCCGCGGCGGCCCGGCGGGCATGGCCGGTCAGCCAGGCGCTCGGTTCCCGGAGCGACGGCTCCTGTTGCAGGCGCATATCGCCGTTCCACGCCGCCTGCAGCAATGCGGCCTGGGTTGGGCTGACCGTGGCCAGGGTACCGGGGGTGTAGAGGAGGACCGAGTCGCCGGGGCCTGCCAGTCGATAAATGGGAAGTTGGGGATGGATGCGCATGGCGCCCGCTCAGGCCCGGTCGTGCTGCCGTTCGTCCGGCATCTGGCGGTTGAGGCGGGCCGTGGCCTGACGGTAATAGTCGCGGCAAATCGGGCAGACATGGCACTGCTTGTCGCAGTGCAAAGTGGTGCGGTAGTACGATTCGCCGATCTTGAGCGGGGTGACGGCCGAGGCTGGGCCGCCGCCGATGACGTCCGGGGTCAGGGGGCGGCGGTTGACATAGGCATCGAGCACCTCCAGGTACTGCTCGGGCCGCTGCAGGGTGGCTCGGCCGGCGAGCTTGAATTCGTCGGCCAGGTCGTCGAAAAGGTGCAGGTGCTGCGGCAGCACCCAGGAGCTGGTCAGCCGCATCCAGGGCTGTTCGGCGACAAGTTTGCCGCAGAGGGACAGCGGCGTCTCCGCGGCATAGCCCATCTCGAAGAAGTGCTGGGTGCGCATCAGGCAATCGGGCAGGCAGCCTTCGTTGACCATCAGCCGGAGGGTGCCGGGAAAGGTCCGGCGCAGCGCCTGGAGTGCCGCGTAATGCCGCATGATCCGGCTGGCCGGGACCAGCGCGTCGCACAGGCCGCGCAGCTGGCTCGCCTGATGGGGCTGGGCGACATCCATCAGGACCGAGGCGGTCAAGGGCAGGTCCGGCAGGTGCTCCTTGAGGATCCGGGCCAGGCTGCAGTCGGCGACGGTGATGCCGTTTAAGCGAGTGATGGAGCGCAGGCGCTCGAGTGCCTCGACCAGTTGCGGCGCCATTTGCGCCACCGGCTGCGGCAGCACCACCGGGTTGAGCAGCACCGACACCGGTATCGGGGTGTGACGCAGGAAGGCCTCGAGATGCTCGCTTCCCTGCTCCGGCCGCCCGGAGGCCAGCAGGCTGCGGGGCAGCGGCAGATAGACCTCCCGGATCGCCGAGCCGAAGCGCCGGTGCACCTCTTGCCAGAACGAAAGCGGCTGGTCGATATAGGGGATGGCCCATTGTTTGCCGCCGATGGCCGAAGCGGCGCGCGGGCGGGCGGACGCTCCGGCCCGTTGGTCAGGCAGCGGGCCGGCTGCGGCCTTGCCGTCGTCGGAGCCGGCGCATCCTTGCGGGAAAGAGGGCCGCAGCCGTTGCATGGCCGCGGCCAGGCAGCCGCCGTTGCAGCGTTGCTGCCGGCGCAGTTGGCAGTGGCTGCATTCGCCGTAGATGCCGGCGGTCCGATAGAGCGCCAACTGTTCGTTGCAACGCGCCTGCACGGTTTCGGCGCTGTCGCCGGGGCGGTGCGCGGTGTGGCAGACATGGGCCAGGGGATAGCAGGGGATCAGCCGGCCGTCGGGGAGAAAATCCGGCAGCGGGTTGCAGCGGCTGCCCGGCGGATCGCCCCAGGTGGCCAGCAGTTCGAGATCGTCCTCGGTGAACATGCAGGGCACGAAGCCGCAGTCGAAGGCGAGCCGGATTCCCCGGCGCGCGGCATCGCGGGCAAAGGCGCCGATCCCGCGGCCGACGGTCCGGTAATGGCGCGGGTGGAGAAAGCGGTTTGCCGCGCCGACGCAGGGGTGGGCCAGGCCGAGCCTGATCGTCCGGATCAGCTGGAAGCGGTCGATCAGCGGCAGCAGCGGCGCGGGCGAAAGGCCGGGATGATGGATGTTGCAGCCCAGGATCACGGCCTTGGCGAAACGCTCCGCCACCTGGCGCACCCGGCGGTCGCGGATATCCGGCTGGCAGGCGGCGGGATCGATGTTCAGCAGGATGGCCAGGCGCTCTTCGGGAAAGCGCTTGAGCCGGTCCATGGCCCGGCCCGGCATGCGGCCGTTGGAAAACAGCAGGAGATCGAGCCCCCTGGCCTCAATCGCATCGAGTAAAAGGCCGAACTGCGGGTGAATGGTCGGCTCTCCCCCGAGCATCCGTACCTGGCGGATGCCCGAACGCTCGAGATGGTCGAGGGCCCGGGCAAAGACCTCCAGAGGCATGTGGCCGCCTGCCTGGCCCAGGGAGCGGGCGAAACAGTAGCCGCAGGCCTGGTTGCACAGCAGGGTGACGGACAGATTGCTCATGACGCCGCCCCCGGTTCTTTGAGCCAGCCTTCCGTCCGCCACCTGTCCAGGCAGGCGGCAATGAGCCGTCCGGCCTCGTCTTCGCCGATCCCGGCAATGACCGCCAGCATGGCGCGCATGGTTGCTGCCGGCCACCGCCGAATCAGCAGATCCCACACCGCGGCCTCGGGATAGGCAAGGTGGAGCTGCCGGTTCCGTCGGGGATCGAGCAGCACGATGCCCTGCCGCTCCACCAGCCAGAAGATGTGAGCCGCGCCTGGCGGGCCGTGGTTGCCGGCGGTCTTCATGGCGCCTCCGGCAATGGATGTTCAGGCAGATCCTCGAACAGATCCGAAGGCCGTTGGGCCAGGGCCTCCATGGCTTGTCGGTCGTTGAGCAGGGCTTCGGCCACGGCGCCCAGCCCCATCTCTTCCAGCAGCCGGCAGGCCGAGAGCAGCCGGGTCTGGATGCAGAACGGTTCGTAGGTGAGCGGGCTGCCCGGATAGGTGTGGTGGACATGGCAGCCGCCGGAGCAGACCCACTGGCAGAAACATCGGGCGCAGCGGGGTTTGTCTTCGGGCAGGCGCCGCAGGCGGACAATGGCGTCCATATCGATGCGCAGGTGTCCCTGTGCGTCCAGACGGCCGACATCCAGGTCGAGGCCGCGCTCCAGCCAGGCCGCCTGCGGCAGGTAGCAGCTGCTGATGCGGCCGTCGGCAGAGACGATCAGCGCGTCCTTGCCGACCGGGCAGAAGCTCGTCCCCGAGGGGTCGCCCTCGGTGGCCGCGTACACCGGTCTGACGCCGTGGCGCAGGGTTTGGGCATGGGCCCTGGCGTACTGGCGGACAAAGAGGTACGGGTCCGGCGGCAGCAGGCCGGCGGCCAGGGTCCTGGCATTGCCGGTCAGGGGCTCGAAATTGATGGCCGAGGGCTGGAATTTTTTGCAGAACCACAGGGCGATCTCTTCCAGTTGGTGGACATTCAAGGTCGAGACGCAGCAGCGCAGGCAGAGCTCGGTGGGCGTCCTGGCGAGCAGGGCCGCGGTTTGCCGGGCCTGGACAAAGCTGCCGCGGCCGGCGCGGGCGGGGCGATGCCGGTCGTGGACCTCCTGGAATCCGTCCAGCGACAGGACCACCGCCTGGAAATAATCCCCCACGAATTGGGCGTATTCCGGCTCGAACACCCCGTTGGTCGACACCTCGAGATGCAGGGTCAGGCCGTGGCGTTCGGCCAGCAGCCGGCTTCGGTGCACCGCGGTTTCGACGACCTCGCGGGCGACAAAGGGCTCGCCGCCGAAAAAATGCACCTCCATCCGCCCGTGGCCGGCATCCTCAAGGAAGCGGGCGTACCAGGTGAGCGCCGCGCTGGCCAGGGCCGGGGACATGGCGGCGGCCTGCGGCCCGTCGGCGCCGAAGTCGCAGTAGGTGCAGCGGATGTTGCAGCTCCGGGTGGGCAGCAGGCCGAGGAACAGGGGATGAAGCGGTTCGGTTGCCGCCGGCGGCGCTTCCGGCTTTCGGGCCAGCAGGTCGGCGAGTTGGCGCAAGTCGTCCGACAGGGCCGGAAACGAAGGCGCCGAGGGGGCTTGGCCGATGGCCCGGCGCAACCGGCGTAGCGCCGGCCCGTTGACCAGGGAGGCGACCCCGGCCGGCGGATTACACACCAAAAAGGCGTCGTTGACCGGCAGGGCGAACAGGCTGGGCCGCGCCTTGTCCGCTGCGGTACTGTCGACCCCGGCCGCGTTCACTCCGGCCTCCCGGCGGGATGGCAGATCCCCTGCTGCGCCAGGGCGACGAACAGCTGGCGGACCGTTGCCGCCGCGGTCTGGCGCGAGATGCCGAACTCCGCCGCCAGCAGCTCGCAGATGCCGCCGAGGGCATGTTGGCCGTCGAACCGGTTGACGGCGTACTCCTGCCGGGCGTCCAGCCGCAGGCAGCGGCCGAAGTCCGCCTCGCCCCGCTCCTGTGTCAGCAGCCAGCCGTCCTCGATGCGGATGCGTTGGTCCCGGTGCACCACCGGCACCATGCCGTGCAGCACCGTCTCCGGCAGGGTTTCGAGCTGGTCGAGTCTGAAATGCGGCTTGCCGCGCAGCTCGTCGACCGCGGCGACCGCCCCGGCCAGCAGCGAATGCAGGTAGACTCTGCGGCCGTCCCCGTTCATGCCGCCTCTCCGGTACGGCCGCAGGGGCCCGGCGCCGCCTGGGCCCGTCCCTGCCACACGCCGTTGCCCGCCGCGATGGAGTGGACGATCAGCTCCCTGGTCAGGGTTCGGTTCAGTTCGCAACGGCTGCCATGGCGCAAATGGCCGCCGGTCCGGGCGGAAAAGGTCTTGGACGGGCAATCGCCCGCGCAGTGGCGGAAGCAGAAACAGGCGCGGCAGGTCTGCCGGCGCTCCTCGATCTTGGCGAGAAAGGCCCGCCTGATGCCGGTATCGATCCCGATGGCGCCGTCCGGCTGCATGGCGCCGAAAATGAAATCCCCGGCCAACTCGTGCTGGCGGTCACAGATTTCGTAGCAGGAGGTGAGGAAACCGTCGGGGCCGACGATGAGCGCGTTGGCGAACGCGTCGCAGAACCGGTCGGTCAGCAGCCAGGGGCGGGCCCCGGAATAGTACATGTGCCGCCCGTGCCGGCAGGCGATGTCGTAGCCGGCCATGAAGGCCTCGGCAAAGGCGGCGTGCTGCGCCAGGGCCACCCGGTCGGTCCGGGCGCGGCCGTGGTCGAAGGCCGGTTCGACCTGGAAGGTCCGGGCTCCGGTTTCCTGGCAGAGGTATTCGACGATCTCCGGGATGCGCTCAATGCTCCGGTCGACCACCGTGACCCGGATGCCGTAGGCCATTCCCCGACGGTCCAGCTCCTGCACGGTGCGCATTACCGACCGGTGGCTTTCGTCCCCACTCCGGGTGGGCCGCTGCCGGTTCTGGATGGCGGGCGGGCCGTCGAAGGACAGGCTGATCTCGTCGAGGTTGTCCAGGATCCAGGCCCGCTGCTCCCCGGTCCAGACGCCGTTGCTGGTCAGGTTGATCCGGGCGGGCAGCGGCGCCTGCCGGGCCAGGGCCACGCAATCGGTCAGCAGGGTCCAGGCCGTGGTCGGTTCGCCGCCGCCGTGGAAGCAGAGCGAAAAGTGGTCCTGCCCCCGGTCGGCGGCATGCCGGCAGACCGTCTCCATGGCCGTGCGGGCCAGGGCCAGGGGCAGCCGCTTGGCCGGGGCCTCGCCGCCGCCGTGGGCGTAGCAGTAGATGCAGCGCAGATTGCAGGCATTGGTGAGAAACAGCACGCAAACCGTCGGCTGGAACTGGTCCGCGTCTATCGGCTGTTGCTCCGGTTGTCGGTCCTCCTCGAAAAAACCGATGGCCCGGAGAAAGCCGGTGGGCTGGTCATCGGCGGCTGGCGGCACCTCTCCGACGGCAAAGCGTTCGCACAGCCGCGCCATGGCCCGATTGCCGATAAAGGCCAGGTGCTGCAGCGGCCTGTAGACGATGACCTTGTCCCGATAGGGAATGGTGTGCAGCTCCATAACCCGGCTTGATGGGTCGCGTTCCGCTATCCTTTGCTCCTCCCCGGCCTCGATCAATTGGGCCGCCAGTAGTGGCTTTGCTGCGAGACATTGCCCACGCAGGAGCACACCGTATTGCAGGTGCAGATGGTGTGGCACGTACAGGTGCCCTCCTTTGACATGGTGCTCTTGTGGCCCTTGGGCAGGCTCTTGCTCCCGACCGCGATGGTGTTGCAGGTGCAGACGCCACCGGCAACGGCATAGCCGACCGGCACGGCAATGGTGTCGCAGACGCAGACGGTCTGGCTGCTGCGGTACGACCGGTCGGTGGCCACGCAGTCGCAGACGCAGGTGGCGTTCGCCGGCAGGGGGGTGGTGCAGGGTTGGACCAGGGTCTGTTGGCCGGTCTGGCGATAGTGAGACATCGGCGTCCCTTTGTAGGTCAGGGCCGGATCGAGGATGCAGCCGATCAATTCGCCCTCCGGCAGCCGCCACAGGTGCATGCGGCCGCTGTCGGAGCCGGTGACCAGCACCTGGCCGTCCGGGCCGATGGCCATCGCGGTGATCTTTTCGCCCTGCTGATGCTTGAGCGTGGCCTGCAGCTTGCCCTCCGGCATTTTCCAGAGCTTGACGGTGCCGTCGGTGCTGGCCGTGGCGGCCAGATCGCCTCCCGGCGCGATGCGCGCCAGCAAGAGCTTGCCGCTGTGGCAGGCCATGGTCTGCACCGGGGTGCCTTCCGGCAGACGCCAGATCTTGGCGGTGCCGTTTTCGTGGCCCGAGAGCAGCAGGCCGCCCTTGGAGCCGATGGCCACCGCGACCACGGGCGAGGTGGGTCCTTGCACGGTCTGCACCGGTTCGCCTTCCGGCAGGCGCCACACCTTGGTCGAACCGTCCTTGTACCCCGCGGCGAGCAGGGTGTTGTCGGGACTGAAGGCGAGCGAGCGGATCGAAGGTGCGGCCTCCTTGATGACTGTGCGGCGCTTGCCATCGGCCAGGCCCCACAGCTCGATGCCTTCCTGGCCCACCAACGCCAGGGTCTTGCCATCCGAGCCGTAAGCCACCGGCGCGTCCACCCGGACCGGCAGGGTGCGTAGCGAGGTGGCGTTCGGCAGTTCCTTGATTGCGGTGGATTGTTGACCGGCCCGGCAGGCAACAAGGTACTTGCCGTCGGAGCTGAGGGCGGCGTCGGCCTCGCGCGGCAGGGTTTTCTTCAGGCTGCAGTCCGGCAGCTTCCACAGCTTGATCGCGGTCTGGTCCCAGGAGACGATCGATTTGCCGTCCTTGCCGATGGCGATGGCCTCGATCCCTTTTTCATGCGTCTGGCCGCAGGTCTGCGCGGTTTTGACCGGCGCGCCGGTGCAGGTGGCGGTCGTTTCCGGCGGCGCGGTTTTCTTGGACGCGGGGGCTCCGGCCGGTTCGGGCACCGGGCCGGAACAGGCGCTCAGGGCCCCGGCCGCGGCAATGGCGCCGAGAAAGGAACGCCGGTTCAAGCCGATGCCGTCTTTGCCCTTGATGACCCCGTAAATCTCCGGCTGTTCGTCGTCGGGTGTCTGGTCCAAGGTCGGATGCTTTTTGTCGTCCGTCATTGTTTCCTCCTGGTTGGGCCCGGCGCTTCGGGGCGAATCCGGCGGTGGGCCGCGCGGGAAAGGTGTTGGCCTGGGTGGCCTGTTGCGATGGTTGCTGATTGAAAATGCCATTTAACGAGCATTTGCAAATGTTGCGCAAGTGTTTTCGCTTTTCGGATGCTGTTCCGATGTAAGAATACGTATTTTATCATATGAATTCGTTGTCCCGGCCGCGTTTGGGTGGGGCAGAGGTGCGGTTGCGCGGGCAAGATCCCGGAATATTGTTCTTTCGGTGACAGTGGCGTGGTTGCCCAGCCGGTCGGTTCAGGCCGAAGCGGAGGGCCGGCCGCGATCGGCCCTGCCCTGGTGATGGAGGAAACTGCGGGCCGCCAGGGGGAGCGCGACGGCAAAGAGACAGGCCAGGGCGAGAAAGGCGGCCTGTACTCCCCGGACATCGCTGACCCAGCCGATCAAGGGGCCGCTGACCACGTAGCCCATCCGGAAGAGCAGGCTGTGCAGGCTGAGGAGGCTGGCCCGCATGAATCGGGTGGCATCCCGTTGGAGGAAATTGCGGATGACCGGGCCCTGGAGGCCGCGCACCGCGGTCAGCAGGTAGTAGAACAGGAAGCTGCCGGCCATGGAGGTCAAGCCCAGGCCGGCAAAGGCCAGGACCGTCAGGCCGATGAAGAGCAGGCACAGGCGCGCAAGGCCCAGCCGGTCGTACAGCCGATGGCTGAGCGAGGAACAGAGGGCCACCGTCAGGTTGGCGCCGGCCCAGACCGGCCCGAACCAGGCCAGCGGCACCCCGCATTGCTGCATGAACGGCTGCACCAGCCAAACCGGGTAAAAGGATGCCAGACCGAGCAGCACCCCGAACACCATGGTCGCCCGGACCTGCTTCTGCTCGACCAGGCCGAAGCGGCTGATGCGCAGGGCCTCGTGCAGGTGAGAGGCGACATGGGGGCTTTTTTCCCCCTGGGGCTCGCGCAGGGATAGGGCCACCGCCAGGGCGACCAGCCACACCCCGATCTGGACCGCGAACGGCAGCAGCGGGTCGGCCACGTAGAGCAGGCCGGCGCAAAGCGCCCCGCCCGCCTCGCCGATCTGAGCCCACCCCGCCATCCTCCCGTCGCAGCGGATGTAGAGTTCGGTCCGCCGGTCGGCCCGCAGAGTCTCGTAGAGCAGGGCGCTGTCCGAGCCGCTGATGAAGGCGTGGCCGACCCCGAGCAGCAGTTCGGCGCCGATCACGTGCCAGAAGCCGTGGGCAAAGAGGTAGGCGGTCCAGCCCGCCAGGGAGAAGCCGCAGGCGATGAGCAGGGAGAGGCGGTAGCCGAGCCGGTCGCTGACATAGCCGGAAGGGTATTCCATCAGCAGGTTGGCGGTGGAGAAAAAGACGTTGACCAGCAGGATCTCCGCCAGCGACAGGCCGATCTGGTCTTTCCAGAACACGGTGATGATCGCCATGGGGAAGAGCATCATCTTGAGAGCGGAAAAGATGTTGAGCTTGAGGATGTTGCCGGTCATGGGCAGAAACGGGGGTGCGGACGGCTCGGGCGGGAAGGGGAAAGGCGGCGGCGGCTTACGGCGGGCCGCCGCGGGCTCACATCATGAAGAAGTTGGTGCCGATGCAGGCGTATTTCTGTTTTTCATCCATGAGCAGGTCAAGGGTCAGGGTGGCGATGTCGTCGGCGACCGGATCGACCGAGGCATCGTGCTCCCGAACCAGCACCTTGAGGTAGCAGCGGCATTCCGAGCAGGCCTCGGCGCGGACCGCCGGGTGGGCGTTTTCCAGGCCGTAATAACCTATCTCCCTGGTGTTGTCGCACTGGACGCACTTGGCGCGCACCACGTGCCATTCCGAACCGCAGAGGGCGCAGTGCAGATAACGCAGTCCGCGGGCCGATGCCTCGGCGCGGATGACCGACGCCACCGGCGGACTGCCGCAGACCGGGCAGATGGCCGGGTGTTCCGGCCGGCCGAGCTGTTCCGGCTGGAGGCCGCGGGCCAGACGGGTCCATTGCGCCTGCAGGGTCGCGCCGATGAACGGGGCTGAGGCCAGATCGAGTTCGGCGGCCGGGCCGTTGAGCAGCGTATGCGCCTGGATGTCCAGCCAGGCGAAATCGCCGTGCAGCAGCGGCGTCAATGCCTGCCTGCCCTTGGCGGGCAGCAGGTGGGCGACCGCCTCGACCGCGCGGAAGACCGCGTCCCGCCAGCTGGGATGGCGGGGCCACCCGGCCGGGGCCAGCGGCGGCATGGCGTGCTCGCGGCATTGCGCCAGCAGGTGGACATCCGGCAGGTCCAGATCGGTCGGGCGGTCCAGCTCCTGCTGCTGCCATTCCGCCAGCCGCGCCAAAAACAGGAGATAGTCGGCCAGGCCGTGCCCCGGCGCCAGGTGGCCGAATCGCCGCGACCGGCGGGCAAAGAGGTCCGCCGCCGGAAGAAACAAGGCCGGAATGTCGCCGGCCGGGGCCTCGACTTGGCCAGGTTGCAGGATGGGAGTCGTGATCATGGCGTACCCGCGGGCGATGGTGAGGGGACAGAAGGGCGAAGCATGGGCCGACGAGTTGGCCGCCGCTTCGCCCCATGGAGCGTTTTGCCGTTACTCCGCGATCTTCTTGTACCAGTCGGCGGAGTGGTGTCGGGCCCAGGCGCGGGTGACCGTGCCCCTGGTCATGGCCTGGATCGAACCGCGGGTCCAGTAGGCGGCGTACACATGGACAATGAAGCCGATCAGGGCGACAAAAGCGGCGCCGGCGTGTACCACCACCGCGATGCGGCGTTGGGCGATGGCAAACTCGGGCGCGAACCACGGCTGCCAGATCAGGATGCCGGAGGCCAGCAACAGGAGGATGGCCACCAGCATGGTCCGGGTCAGCAGCTTCTGGCCCAGGTTGTACTTGCCGAGCGGCGGCAGGTTGTCGGTCCGGTTGCGGAGGACGTCCCCCATGCGCCTGGCCCATTGCCAATCCGCAGCCACGATCCGGTTGTCCTTCCATTCCCGGCCCGCCCAGACGAAAAAGGACAGGGCCAGGACCGCGCCGAAAAAGGGATGCAGGATGCGCGCCCAGGTACCGCCGCCGAACAGGCCGGTCAGCCAGAAAAAGGCGGGATGGAAGAACCCGAGCCCGGACAGGGCGGCAAGGACGAAGGCCAGGGCCACCAGCCAATGGTTGAGCCGCTCGCCGGCGCTGTGCCGCTGGATGAGTGCATGCGTGTTCATGACGTTTCCTCCTCTTCCTCGGGAACCTCGTTGGGCCCCTGGCTCAGGTAGTGGACAATGCCGCCGACCACGGCGGCGCCCAGGCCGATGCTCATCAGGGTTTTGGCGATCTCCTTCCACAGGACCACCAGCGGGCTGATGCCGGGATCCCTGGGCAGGCCCTTGTACAGTCCCGGCCGGTCGGCGTGCTGGAGCACGTACATCACGTGGGTGCCGCCCACCCCGGTCGGGTTGTAGACCCCGGCCAGGGCGAAGCCGCGCTGCCTGAGGTCGGCGATGCGGCCGGCCGCGTGTTCGAGCATGTCCTCCTTGGAACCGAAGACGATCGCCCCGGTGGGACAGGTCTTGGCGCAGGCCGGCTCCTGGCCCACGGCCACCCGGTCGGAGCAGAGGGTGCATTTGTATGCCTTGCCGTCCTTGCGGGAGAGCCGGGGGATGTTGAAGGGACAGCCCATGACGCAGTAGCCGCAGCCGACGCAGGCCTCCTGGTGGAAATCGACGATGCCGTTGCTGTACTGGATGATCGCGCCGGGGGCGGGGCAGGACTTGAGGCAGCCCGGATCGGCGCAGTGCATGCAGCCGTCCTTGCGGATCAGCCATTCCAGCCGGCCGGGCGTGGGCTCGACCTCGGCGAATCGCATCACCGTCCAGGACCGATCGGACAGGTCGGGCGGATTGTCGTAGACCCCCCGGTTGGTGCCGATGTCGTCGCGGAGGTCGTTCCATTCCATGCAGGCCACCTGGCAGGCCTTGCAGCCGATGCACTTGGAAATGTCGATCAGTTTCGCGACCTCCGGAAGCTTGCGGACGCTGGGCGAGGGCGTGGTGGTGGCGGAACGTCTTTTGATATCAAGCGATTGTAGTGCCATGGCTCACCTCCTTACACCTTCTCGATGGCGACGAGGAACGATTTGAACTCCGGCGTCTGGGTGTTGGCGTCGCCGACAAAGGGGGTCAGGGTGTTGGTGATGTAGCCGTTTTTCGTCACCCCCATGAAGCCCCAATGGATCGGCACGCCGACGGTATGGACCTTGCGGCCGGCGATGTCCAGGGTGCGGATCCGCTTGGTGACCACCGCCACCGCGACGATGAAGCCGCGTTTGGACCTGACCCGGACACTGTCCCCGGCCTTGATCCCCTTTTCCCTGGCCAGCTCTTCCCCGATTTCGACGAACTGCTCCGGTTGCAGGATGGCGTCCAAGAGCGCGTGCTTGGTCCAGAAATGGAAATGCTCGGTGAGCCGGTAGGTGGTGCAGACGCAGGGAAACTGGTCGGCGGTGCCGAAGCTGTCCCAGTCGTCCTTGAACACCCGGGCCGCCGGATTGGACCGGGCCTTGGCGTTGTTCGGGTGGAGCGGGTTGGCGGCCAAGGGCGACTCGAATGGCTCGTAGTGCTCGGGGAAGGGGCCTTCGGCCATCTTGTCCACGGCAAAGAATCGGGCCACCCCCTCGGGATTCATGATAAAGGGTCCCATACCGCTTTCCGGCGGGGTGATTGCGCTGTAGTCGGGAATGTCGGATCCGGACCAGGCGCCGGCAACCTTGTTCCAGGCGATCAACTTGCGCGCCGGGTCGTAGGGCTTGCCGGCAAGATCGCAGGAGGCGCGGTTGTAGAGGATGCGCCGGTTGGCCGGCCAGGAAAAGGCCCAGTTCAGGGTTTGGCCGATGCCGTAGGGGTCGGAGTTGTCGCGGCGGGCCATCAGGTTGCCCTTTTCCGACCAGCAGCCGGCGAAGATCCAGCAGCCGCAGGCGGTCGAGCCGTCGTCCCGGAGTTCGGCGAACCCGTTCAGCTGCTGGCCCGCCTTGAGCAACACCTTGGCCGCATCTTTGGGATCGGTCAGATCCTTGAGCGCGGTGCCGGAAAACTCACGGGCCAGCTCCTCGGGCGAGGGCTCCTCGGGCCGCTTGTATTTCCAACTCAGGTTGAGGATCGGGTCGGCAAAGGCGCCGCCTTCCTTTTGGTACATTTCCCGGATCTTCAAGAAAATGCCGGCCATGATCGCCTGGTCGCCCTTGGCCTCGCCGGGCGGTTCGGCCGCTTTCCAGTGCCACTGCAGCCAGCGCCCGGAATTGACCAGGGAGCCGTCCTCCTCGGCAAAACAGGTGGAGGGCAGCCGGAAGACCTCGGTCTGGATCTTGGCGGGATCGACATCGTTGTACTCGCCGTGGTTCTGCCAGAATTCGGAGGTTTCCGTGGCCAGGGGATCGATGATCACCAGGTATTTCAGCTTGGCCATGGCGCCGGCGACCTTGATCTTGCAGGGGGCCGAGGCCAGGGGATTGAAACCCTGGCAGACGTAGCCGTTGACCCGGCCCTGGTGCATGTCCTCGAAGACCTGGAGGATGTCGTAGCCTTTGTCGAGCTTGGGCAGCCAATCGTAGCACCAGTTGTTCTCGGCCGTGGCCGCGTCGCCGTACCAGGACTTCATGACGCTGACGAAAAACTTGCCGTAATTCTGCCAGTAGCTGAGCTGGCCCGGCCGCAGCGGCTTGGAGGCCCGGGCGCCGAGGTAGGCGGCGTAGTCCTGTTCCGCGTCGCCGGGCAGGGTCAGGTAGCCGGGCAGCAGGTTGGAGAGCAGGCCGAGGTCGGTTAAGCCCTGGATGTTGGAATGGCCGCGCAGGGCGTTCATGCCGCCGCCGGCAACGCCGATGTTGCCGAGCAGCAGCTGGACCATGGCCCCGGTGCGGATCATCTGCGAACCTTGGGAATGCTGGGTCCAGCCGAGGGCGTACATGACGGTCATGGTCTTGTCGGCCGCGGCGGTTTCGGCGATCAGGCCGCAGATCTTGAGGAAATCCTCCTTGGGCGTGCCGCAGATGGAGGCCACCGCCTCCGGGGTATAGCGCCCGTAGTGGGTTTTCAGCATCTGGTAGACGCAGCGCGGGTTTGCCAGGGTCGGATCGGTGAGGACGTAGCCGTCCGGGCCGAGCTGGTAGCCCCAGCTCGTTTTGGCGTAGCTCCGTTTCTCGGGGTTGTAGCCGCTGAACAGGCCGTCGTCGAAGGAGAAATCCTCCCGCACCAGAAAGGAGAAATCGGTGTAGTTCTTGACGTATTCGTGATGAATCCGGTCGTTGCTCAACAGGTAGTTGATCACGCCGCCCAGAAAGGCGATGTCGGTGCCGGCGCGCAGCGGGGCGTAGACGTCGGCCACCGCCGCCGAGCGGGTGAAGCGGGGGTCGACCACGATCAGCCTGGCCTTGCGATGGGCCTTGGCTTCGGTCACCCATTTGAAGCCGCAGGGATGGGCTTCGGCGGCATTGCCGCCCATTATCAGGATGAGGTCGGCATTCTTGATGTCGACCCAGTGGTTGGTCATGGCGCCGCGGCCAAACGTGGGGGCAAGACTTGCCACCGTGGGGCCGTGTCAGACCCTGGCCTGATTGTCGAAGGCGAGCATGCCCAGGCTGCGGGCGATTTTCTGCGTCAGAAAGCCGGTTTCGTTGCTGGAGGCGGAGGCGGCGAGAAAGCCGGTGGAGAGCCAGCGGTTGACCGTTTGGCCCTGGTCGTTCTTGGCGATGAAGTGGGCGTCCCGGTCCGCTTTCATCAGGGTGGCGATCCGGCTGAAGGCCTCGTTCCAGGAGATGCGCTGCCACTGCTTGCTGCCCGGGGCGCGGTATTCGGGATATTTGAGCCGGTTGGGGCTGTGGACGAAATCCAGCAGGCCGGCGCCCTTGGGACAGAGGGTGCCGCGGTTGACCGGATGGTCCGGGTCGCCCTCGATATGGACGATGTCGGCAACGGCGTTTTTGGAGGAATCCCCCAAGCTGTGGATGAGCAGGCCGCATCCCACCGAGCAGTACGGGCAGGTGTTGCGGGTTTCGGTGGTGCGGGTCAGCTTGAACTCGCGAACTTCGGCCCGGACCTCGTCCGGGCTGAAACCCAGGGTGGCAAGGCTGGAACTGCCGACGGTGGCTGTGCAAACTTTGAAGAACTGCCGTCGATTGATGTGCATCGCGTCTTCCTCCGTGTTTGTAGCTCAGGGCTTATGGTGAATGTGGGTACTCGACTGCTCTGGTGGTGGAACTCCTTGTGAAAAAATGTCCGGTAAATGCGGTAAACTATGCGTTAGCTGAGCAGGTGGTGGCATGTTTGTCAAGCAAAATGGCGGGATGGATGCGACTCCCCGCGTTGTGGTATCATTCCGGGCTCGACCCGGACCGCCTGTCCTGGTAGAGTGAGGGGATGCCGGGGTGCGGCATTTCGGGAGGAAAGAGTGATGCGGATGCCGAAAATCAAGGAGATCGAGATCGTGGGCCGGCCGGAGGCCACGGCCAGGACGGCCGTTTGCCTGGCAACGGAGTCGGTGTCGGCCGGATTTCCCTCGCCGGCCGAGGACTACATCGAACAGGCCCTCGACTTAAACGACCTGCTTGTCACCAATCCGCCCGCCACCTTTTTCGTCAAGGTCACCGGCAGTTCGATGGTCGAGGCCGGCATCCACCCGGACGACATCCTGGCGGTCGACCGCTCCCGGGAGGCGCGCCACGGCGACATCGTCATCGCCATCGTCAACGGCGAGCTGACCGTCAAGGAACTGGCTACCACCCCCATTCTCCGGCTGATCCCCCGCAACAGCGCCTACGAGCCGATCGTGCTGCGCGAACACGACGATTTCGAGATCGTCGGCAAGGTCACCGGCCTGGTCCGGCGGTTCAAGTAGCCGTGTTCGCCCTGGTCGACTGCAACAATTTCTACGCCTCGTGCGAGCAGCTGTTCCGCCCCGACCTGCGGCACCGGCCGGTGGTGGTGCTGTCGAACAACGACGGCTGCGTGGTGTCGCGCTCGCCGGCCGCCAAGGCCCTGGGCATTCCCATGGGGGTGCCGGCCTATCAACTCCGGGAGGCCATCGCTTGCCACGGCGTCGAGGTGTTTTCGTCCAACTATGCCCTGTATGCCGACATCTCCCAGCGGGTGATGCGCATCCTCGCCGCATTGGCGCCGGAGGTGGAGCTCTACTCCATCGACGAGGCCTTTCTCGATGTGGGGGGAATCGCCGGGCTGGAGGACTTTGGCCGGCAATTGCGCACCACGGTCCGCCAATGGACCGGCGTCACCGTGGCCATCGGCATGGCGCCGACCAAGACCCTGGCCAAGCTGGCCAACGCCGCGGCCAAGCGGTTTCCGGCCACCGGCGGCGTGGTCGACCTGCACGACCGCAAGCGGCAGCTGCGCCTGTTGCGGATCATGCCGGTGGAGGAGGTGTGGGGCGTGGGCCGGCGGCTGTCCCGGCGGCTGCGGCTGATGGGCATCGAAACCGCCTTCGATCTCGCGGCCCGCGACCAGGGCGAGTTGCGCCGGCGCTTCAGCGTGACGCTGGCCCGCACGGCCGCAGAACTCGACGGCCTGCCCTGCTTCGGACTGGACGAGGCCCCGCCGCCGCGCAAGCAGATCATCTCCTCGCGTTCCTTCGGCGAACGGGTGACCGACCTGGCGGCCATGCATCAGGCGGTCTGCACCTACACCGCCACGGCCTGCGAGAAACTGCGCCGGGGGCGCCAGTACGCCAGGAGCATGAGCGTTTTCATCCAGACCAGTTCGCACGCCGCCGCGCCCTACTACGGCAATGCCGCCCATGGCAGCCTGCCCGTCCCCAGCGGCGATACCCGCGATTTCCACCGGCTGGCCCGCCGGCTGCTGGAATCGATCTGGAAAGAGGGCCATGCCTATGTCAAGGCCGGGGTGATGCTGCACGACTGCTGCCCCACGACGCCGCTGCAGCTCTCCCTGCTGGGCAAGCAGGGGCTGCACGCCAGCGACGCCCTGATGGCGGCCCTCGACCGGATCAACCACAGCGGCCGCGGCCGGGTCTTCTGGGCCAACCAGGGCATCGACCCGTCCTGGACCATGTTCCGCAACCACCTCTCCCCCTCCTACACCACCAACTGGAACGCGATCCCCTGCGTGCGCTAGCCGTCGTTGGCCGGTCCGTGCCGCGTGGATTTCCAGGTTTGCTGGAAATCCAAGGTTTGAATATTTTAAGTAAATTCAATGAATTGATTTCGATTGTGTCCATTCGGACAATGGGGGCTACCTCCAAATATTGAAAAGCGTGTATCATTGGAGAGTGCATCCCTCTCATTTCTGCTTCAATGTCAACATTAAGCCCCCAAATGCCTGCGCCTAACTTGTGCTCAATCAGATTGCGTCAAAATTGATTCCAGGCTATCTTCTTGGCGAGGTTTCGCTTGTGAGGATATTTGGAATTTGTCTTTCACTCACCCTCAAGAATACCATGCAGCAGCAATCTATCCCTATAAATCCCTCTGTATTACAGTGGGCTCGCCTGGAGGCCGGGCTAAGTCTCCATGAGGCGGCTTCGCGTGCCAAGATCACTCCGCCACGCAAAAAGAAGGATGAACCCGTATTGACGGCGGAAGATAGGTTGGCAGCGTGGGAAGAGGGTAAAGATACCCCTTCGCTGAGTCAACTGGAGAAGATTGCTTCTGCATACCGCCGCCCGCTGCTTACGTTTTTCTTGGCGCAGCCTCCGCAAAAAGTTGCGAGCATGGCGGATTTCCGTGCAGTGTGGGATAAACTATCCCCCACCGACAGCCCTGAATTCGCCGCCTTAAGGCGTCGGATCTCCCTTTTACATCAAGAATTACGCGCTCTGGCGGAAGACGCCAGGAATCCAAAGCTACCCTTCATAGGTTCTCTTTCTGAGAGTACACCCGTTCAACAGTTCGTTGGCACGCTCCGAGCAGCCCTCGGAGCCAGCGTTGAAGAACAACGGCGTATACGCAGTGAAGATGCTATGTTCGGCTATCTGCGCGATTTGGCCCAAAATATAGGGGTATACGTTCTTTTGGAAGGCAATGTTGGTAGCCACCATTCCAATATCCCTGCTGAGGAATTTCGCGGCATCGCGTTGGCAGATGAATTAGTGCCTCTGGTTGTTGTTAACCCCAATGATGCCAAGGCGGCGATGGTGTTTACCTTGGTTCATGAGCTAGCCCACCTTTGGCTAGGCTCCAGCGGGGTATCCAACTTTAATGCTCTGGGAAATAATGGCGGCGATGGGGACCATGAAAAACTCTGCAACAGTGTTGCGGCTGAATTTTTGGTGCCTGCGGCTGACTTACTAGTCAAATGGAAAAAACCACAAGGAGAACTTAGTTGTTCTGTCGATGTTGTTGCAAGATATTTCAAAGTGAGTGGAGCCGTTATTGGTAGGCGTTTGCTCGATATGAATCTTATCGACAGCCAGGAATACGGAAGTCTACTCGCCTTTTATAAGGCTAGGTGGGTCAAGCATAAGGAAAAGCAATCGCAGCAAGAAGGAGCGCCTGGCCCCACGCAAATGGCAAAATATAGGCTTGGCGGGAAAACCATACACACATTTGTTATCGCAGCGCGGGAAGGGCGTATCGGGCTCCAGGATGCCGCCCGTCTCATGAACCTCCCCGTCAATCGATTTGAACAGGTAATGCGATGACCTATTTTTTGGACTCCAACTTCCTTATCGATGCAAAAAATTTGCATTTTCCTATAACTGGAAAGCCGGAGTTCTGGAATTGGCTCGTACGACTGGGAACAGATGGCGTATTGAGAATACCTGAAGCCGTACACAATGAAGTGACTTGTGGTAATGACGACTTGGTAGAATGGGTTAATAGCCATCAAGCGACATTTTCCTGCAAAACGTCAGAATGTATATTCTCTTTGCCACATGCGCTTGCTGGGTATGGAAACCCCACTGAGACAGACCTAGAATTTTTGAGAGCCGACCCCTACGTCATCGCTCATGCCATGGCAGCCGGCGGGACTGTTGTGACTGGAGAAAAACCTAAAGAGACATCGGTGATCAAAAATAAGAAAATTCCTACTATCTGTGAAGGCCTTCATGTCCCATGCCTGACGCTTCCTGGTTTCATGTGGGAATTGCGTAGTACTATGCCCATATAAATTGACTACGACACTATTCGCTAGCAAAATCATCAAATAGCCCCAGCCTTTACCTAAGGCTGGGGCTATTTAGTGTCAAGAATGCCCCAGTTTACTCCCGAACCTTGTATTCCAAATGACAATCTGTCCAGCGTTGTCATTGTGCCGAACGTCTTTTGCTTGTTATTTCGACGGACACAGAGATGAGAAATTTCAACAGAATACCGTCCAGGGTAAAATCGGTTGAATTTGAGTGGCCCTCAGTTTTTCCTATCATACCTTCCATTCAATGGAAAACTTCATGACGAAGCTCACGGTTCTGGATCCGGCCACGGAAAAGCTGGCAAGCGACAAGCGCCCGTAAACAGCCTCACGAACAGTTTGACCTGAACGCCTGCGGCATAGCCCACCGCAGGCGTTTTTGTTTTTTCCCGACACAGACTTTTTCCAGGTGCCATTTTTCGCGTGACGTGGACTTTTGCTCCGAGTTGGCAAAGGGTGAACAAATCGCCCGGACATTTTTTGGGAGCGACGGGGCGACACATCAGGTGCGCCGCCGCGTGCGGACGGACAGGGACCGGCCGGGACAGGAGCGGACAGGTCCCCTCGATCCTGGCGGCGATGCCGTCCGCCGCCGACCGGAAACGACCTTGCGGCCATATTTTTTTTGTTTCGTCGCCAACAGCCGCTACAATCGAAGATACGCGGGCAACCGCCGGCACGGATCGAGAGCGACGGACAAACACCAGGAGGGATGGCGGCGCATGGAGACCAACGAGAGAGAATACGCCCTGGTTTTTGAGGGCCAGGTGGCCGAAGGACAGGATGTGGAAGAGGTGAAGACGCGCTTTGCGGCGTTCATGCGCTGCGATCCCGCCAAAACCGAGGCGCTGTTTGCCGGCCGCCGGATCATCGTCAAACGTTTTCCCAGCAGGGAGGCGGCCGAGCAGGGCGCGGCACGGCTGCGGCAGCTGGGGATGGTGATGGCGGTCGTCGCGGTCGAGAAGAAGACCGTCTGGTCCGCCCCGCCCACGCCGATGCCAGCGCCGGAGTCCTCTTCCTCACCGGAACCGGCGCCGGCCGGGGAAGAGCAACCGCCTGCGACCGAGCCGCCGATCTCCCCGGAAAACCCGGCCGAGGCACCGTCCCGTCCACCCCGGCCCGTGGCGAGCGGGCAGCGCCGGATGCCCTTTGTCTTCAGCGGCAGCGGCGGCGAGTTTTACAAGATTTGGGTGGTCAATGTGCTGTTGACCATCCTCACCCTGGGCGTCTGGTCCGCCTGGGCCAAAGTGCGGACCATGCGCTATTTCTACGGCAACACCAGCCTCGGCGGCAACGCGTTCGAATACCTGGCCGAGCCGGTGAAGATCCTCAAGGGGCGGCTGCTGGTCTTTGCCGTGTTCGCGGCCTTTTCCGCGGTGGCGCAGTTGTATCCCTTGATCAACCCGATCGGCGGCTTGATCCTCCTGCTGCTGACGCCGTGGATCGTACGGCAAAGCCTGCGGTTCCAGCGCCATTACACGGCCTGGCGGGGAGTGCGTTTCGCCTTTACCGGCAGTTTGGGAGAGTCCTTCCGGGCTTTTTTGCTCTGGCCGCTCTTGACCGTGTTCCTATTTTTCCTGCCCGTGATCTGGCACCGCCAGACCCATTACCTGATCGATCGGTCCTGCTACGGCTCGGCCAGGTTCGCCAACCGCAGCACGGTGGGAAACTTTTTCGTCGCCTTCGCCATCCTGGCGGTACTCGGCCTGGTGCTGGGCGCGGCGGGCGGCATAGGGGTCGCCGCACTCGGCCAAATGGTGCAGGAATTGGCGCCGGAAGTCCGGCAAATGTCGGCCTTGGCGGGCATGGTGCTGGCCTCCCTGGCCTGGGTGATCATGTCCGCCCTGTACAAGGTCAGGATGGTCAACCTGCGTTTCGGCAAGACCGAGATCGGGCCGCACCGGATCGTGACCAGCTATGCCTTCGGCTCGTATCTGTGGCTGGTACTGACCAACACCCTGGGCATTATGCTGAGCCTGGGGCTGTATTATCCCTTTGCCAAGGTCCGTACCGCCCGCTATGCCGCCGAGCATACCGAGATGATCATTCAGGGCGATCTCGACGATTTCGTCGCCAGCCACCAGGCCGGGGTTTCGGCCCTGGGCGGCGAGGCCGCCGATTTCTTCGATATTGACATCGGCTTTTAAGCCCAGAAGGAGCCGCGCGGCATTTGGACTGCGATCCCATGGATATTTCAGGAAATTATTTCGACGGCCGTTCCTCCCGCCCCTGTCCGGCGGTGCTGTGCCGCACCGGCAAGGGCGTCGGCGTTTTTGACCCGGCGGGAACCCGCCTGGCCTGGGTGGAGGATGCCCTTGGCCTGGACATCGCCTCCCGAGTCGGCGACACCAAGCGGTTTGTGCGGTTTCCGGACGGCGGCGTGTTCGAAACCGGCGACAACGACGCCGTCGACCGCCTGGCGACCTCGCTGCGGCCCGGTTCCGGGTTGACGCACCGCCTGGAGTCGCGGCTGCGCTATGCCGCCCTTGGCCTGGTGGTGACGATCCTGTTCACCTGGGGCTCGATCCAATACGGCATTCCGCTGCTTGCCCGGGTGGTGGCCTTTTCCATTTCCGCCGAAAACAACCGCCGGATCGGCCAGGGGGCGCTGGATGCGCTCGACAAGGCGATCTTCTCGCCCAGCCGCCTGCCGCCCGCCGAGCAGGAGCGCCTGCGCGGCCGCTTCCTCGCCGGTGTCGGCACGGTGGACGGCATCCCGCTGGCCATCGAGTTCCGCGAGGCGGACAAGGGCATCGGTGCCAACGCCTTCGCCCTCCCTTCCGGCACCATCGTCTTCACCGACCAACTGGTGCGCCTGGCGCACAACGACGAGGAATTGTTGGGCGTTTTCTACCATGAGGCCGGCCACGTCCAATGGCGGCACGCCATGCGCGGCATCTTGCAGCAGTCGGCGCTGGCGGCGGTGATCGTCGCCGTCACCGGCGATGTTTCCTCGGTGGCCTCGCTGGTGACGGCCGCCCCGGTATTTCTGGTCGAAGCCGGCTATTCTCGGCGGTTCGAGAGCGAGGCCGATGCCTTCGCGGTGGCGCGGATGCGGGAGGCGCGACTCGATCCGGCGCATTTCGGCCGTATCCTGGCCCGCCTGGAGGAGGCCCATCGCGCCAAACAGAACGAACAAGGCGCAAAGAGCGAACAAGACGACTCCCAACCGCGACTGGGCGATTATCTCTCCACCCACCCGGCAACGGCCGAGCGGATCAACAAGGTGGAAAAGCAGTAAGTTTGCCCGTTGCTTTCGACCGATGTCCCCGCACCTCGCCGCCGATCCCTGCTCAGGTTTTCGCCGGCCCCGAATCCCCGATCATTCCAGATTCAAAATCGAATGAATCGGCTGAGTTTGCGTGGTCATCGGTATCGAAAAAACCACATTCCGTCTGACCGCTGACCGGGTCTTCTTCGCATTTACAGTCGGTGCCGGCTCTGACGCCGGGTCAGGGAGTCGCCCAGGTCGCGGCGCTCGCCGGGCTGCCGGGTGACGTGCGCCATCACCGCGGGCGGCAGCACCCGGCCCTTGATTCCCAGGATGTCGGCGGCCAGGGCATCGGCCACCTCGGCCTTGTCCCGCCCCAGTTCGGCGGTGAGATACTCGAACAGCAGCTCGGCCAGGCGCGGAAGGCCGATCTGCCAGGTGGCGCGGGTCCGGGCATGGAGCCAGGCGCAGAAGGCGCGAAATCCCCGAAACACGCCGCCGTCCGGCCACAACAGCGGGGCGGTACGCTTGCAGTTGCCGCTGTTGTAGACCAAGTCCCAAAACCGGGCCAGCCGCTTCATTTCCTGCATTTCGCCAAAGGCGATCAAATCGTTTTGCAGAATTTCATAGGGCGGATCGGCGGCATACACCATACCGTGCTCCCGGTCGTGCCGGTCGATGGCGGTGCCGGAGAGTTTCTTGAGGATGCCGATCTGGATCTCGCCGGAGGTGAGCGCCACCAGGGCGTCGAGGTGCTGGCCGAACCGTTCGAGGGACTCGCCGGGCAGGCCGACGATCAGGTCGAGGTGAAGATGGGCGCCGGTCCGCTGCTCCAGAAAATCCAGGTTTTCACAGATGCGGTCCATGTCGAGCCGGCGGTTGATGTTGGCCGCGGTCCGCGCATCCAGGGTCTGGATGCCGACCTCGAGCTGCAGGGTGCCGGCGGGAAAACGGGCGAGCCGCTCCTTGAGGCTGTCCGGAAAATGGTCGGGGATCGCCTCGAAATGGGCATGAAAAGGCGGCTCTTTGGCGAGGAAAAAATCGAGGATGCGGGCGGCGGTGGCCGGGTTGGCGTTGAAGGTGCGGTCCACGAACTTGAAGGTCCGCGCCCCCCGCGTCCAAAGCGCCTCCAACTCCGCCAAGAAAGCATCGGCCGCAAAGGGCCGTACCCGCCGGTCGATGGAGGACAGGCAGAATTCACAGGCAAAGGGGCAGCCGCGGGAGGCCTCCACATAGATCAGGCGGTGGGCCAGGTCCTGGTCGGTGTAGAACCGGTAGGGGGGCTTGAGGGTGTCGGTCTCGACTGAAGCGGCGGGAACGATCCGCTCCGCCGGCGGCCGGCCGGCCAGCAGGGCTCGGCACAGCTCGCGGAAGCTGTGCTCTCCTTCCCCCTGGATCAGATAGTCGGCCTCGCGCAAATCCACCCGCAAGGGCAGGTGGCTGACCTCCGGCCCGCCGAGCACCACGGTGGTCGCGGGCGCCACCCGCTTGAGCACGCCCACCAGGCGTCGCACCTCGGCCGCGTTCCAGATGTAGACGCCGATGCCGACGATGGCCGGCTCTGCGGCCAGGATGGCCTCGGCGATGTCGCCCGGCCGGTCGGTGAGGCAGTATTCCTGGATGGCCGCCTGGGGTTGCAGCTCTTCCAGGTTGGCGAACAGCCAGCGCAGCCCCAGGTTGGCGTGGATGTAACGGGCGTTGACGGTGGCAAGGATGATGGCGGGCATACGGGATGAACTTCTTGCGAAATGGGTTGGCAAACTCGGGCCGGGCCGCGCGCCTGCGGGTCAGGCCCGGCGCGTCGCCACGGTCATCGTGCGGCCGGCGGCGGACCGAGCGGCACCGGGTGGCGGCTCCAGGCCAGGATGCTGCGGTACGGCACGATCCGGACATCGGGCTTGGTCAGCGCATAGGCGATGAACTGCGTCAGCGCCCGGCGCATTTCCGGCAAGGTAATGTTGGGCGGGGAGATACCGGCCTCCACGGCCCGATTCGAGTAAAACTGCGAGTGCGCGCCGAACAGGAGCGGCGCCCGGTTGCCGCGCAAGCGCTGGTTCAGGCTGTATTTCAGGGTTTCGAGGTATTCCTCGGCGGTGAAGCCGGCCCCGCCCAGCTCGGGTGCGACCACCATGTTCCAGTCCATGCCGGTGATCTTGCCGCTGGTGACGTCGAAATCCCGCAGCCGGGCCTGGACGGCGGCACGGAGCCGGGGCGGCACGGTCAGGGCGTAGACCGGCATCTCCCACAGGCCGGGCTGCGGCCCGATTCGGGGATCGTCCGGGCTGCCGTGATCGAGCGGATAGGGCCAGCGCAGGTCCGTGCCGTCGGAACGATCCGCAAATCCGTGCTCAAGGGAACAGTCGTAAGCAAAACGGAGCTCGCGCAGGACGACGAAGGCGGCGCGATTGGTGAGCAGGAAGGGCGCGCGGAAGCCGGCGATCGACTCCAGCGGCAGGCCGAGGGCGGCCAGGTCTTGCCGGCAGCCGCCGATCTCCTCCCGCCAGCGGGCAAGCAAGGTGGCCGCCGAGGTGTCGTGGCGCCGGGTGTGCGCGCCGATTTCGTGGCCGCTGGCCGCGGCCCGGACGTAACTGCGGCCCAGCTCGTTGCCGGGGCGGACGGGCTGGCCGTTGTCGGTGTTGTTGAAAAAGGTGGCCCGCACCGGGGCGCCGTCAAAGGTGGCGGCATTGCCCGTGCCCGGCGGGTTGCGCAGCTCCATCAGGGTATCGACCACCCAGTCCACCCCTGCCGGCGAATAGTTGTCGTCAAAGCCGATGCCGACGAACTGGGGCGTCCGCTCGGGCGGCAACCGGCCGGGAATCGGCTCGGCCGCCCCCAAAACGGCCGGGAAGGCGACCACGACCATGCACAGGAAGGCGGGCAACAAGGACAAGGTATCCATCGCGCGGCAAAGGGGCTCAAACGATCAACGATTCGGCTGCGGGCGCGGCACAAAGACGGGACGGGCGGCCGGGGCGCTCACCGCCCCTGCAGCCGCTGCCTGAGCACCTTGTGGAGAATGCCGCCCTGGCGGTAATAGTCGATTTCCATGGCATTGTCGAGCCGCAGCCGGACCTGGACGGTATCGCTGCGGCCGTCGGCCCGGTCGATGCGTAGCGACACCTGTTGGCCCGGCACCAAATCGCCGTCGATACCGGTGAGGCTGACGATTTCGCTGCCGTCCAGTCCCAGGCTGGCGGCATCCATGCCTGCCGGGAACTGGAGGGGCAAAACCCCCATACCCACCAAATTGGAGCGATGGATGCGCTCGAAGGAAGCGGCGACCACCGCCCTGACCCCGAGCAGCAGGGTGCCCTTGGCGGCCCAGTCGCGCGAGGAGCCGGTGCCGTAATCCTTGCCGGCAAAGACCACCAGCGGCACCTCTTCCTGCCGGTAGCGCATGGCGGCCTCGTAGATCGGCATTTCCCCACCCTCGGGCCAATGTTTGGTCCAGCCACCCTCCCGGTCCACCATCCGGTTGCGGATGCGGATGTTGGCGAAGGTGCCGCGCATCATCACCTCATGGTTGCCCCGCCGCGAACCGTAGCTGTTGAAATCCGCCGGCTGGATGCCCAGATCCTGAAGGTAGAGGCCGGCCGGGGTCTGGGGCCCGATCGCGCCGGCCGGGCTGATGTGGTCGGTGGTGATCGAGTCGCCGAACAGGGCCAGGATCCGGGCGCCGACCACGTTGTCGATGGGCCGGGGTTCCGGGGCCAGGTCCTGGAAAAAGGGCGGTTCGCGGATATAGGAGGAGTCCGCGTCCCACTGATAGAGATGGCCACTGCCGCCGTGCAGCTCGTTCCACTCGGCGTCGCCGGCAAACACCGAACCGTAGCTGACCGTGAACAGGTCGGGCTTGAGGCTCTGGCGCACCGCCTCCCGGATTTCCTCGGCCGTGGGCCAGATCTCCCGCAGGTAGACCGGCTGCCCCTGGGCATCGGTTCCCAGCGGTTCGCGCTCCAGGTCGACCAGCACGGTCCCGGCCAGGGCGTAGGCCACCACCAGCGGCGGCGAGGCGGGGGCGTTGGCCCGGACCGGGGGATGGATGCGGGCGTCGACATTGCGGTTGCCGCTCAGCACCGCGGCCACCACCAGGTTGCGGTCCCGGACCTCGGCGCCGACCGCCTCGTCCAGCGGCCCGGAGTTACCGATGCAGGTGGTGCAGCCGTAGCCGACCACATGGAAGCCCAAGGCCTCGAGGTCGGTCAACAGTCCGCTCTGCTCCAGGTAGCGGGTGACCACTCGGGAGCCGGGGGCGAGGCTGGTCTTGACCCAGGGCTTGCTGGCCAGCCCCCGCGCCCGCGCCTTGCGGGCCAGGAGACCGGCGCCGATCATCACGTCCGGGTTGGAGGTGTTGGTGCAGCTGGTGATGGCGGCGATCACCACCGAGCCGTTGGTGAGGCCGGCCGCGTCCGGCCCGGGCGAGGAGGCGGCCACCTGCTGGGCGAACTGGCGGGAAAAATCCTCTCCCACCCCGGCCAGCGGCAGCAGATCCTGCGGCCGTTTGGGACCGGCCAGGCTGGGCACCACCGAATCGAGCGGGATGTCGTACACCACCGAATACGAAGGCTCGGCGCTGTCCGGCGTGTAGAAGAAGCCCTGCTGCCGGCAGTAGCTTTCCACCAATTCGACCTGCGCCGGCGTGCGGCCGCTGGCGCGCAGATACCGCAGGGTTTCGTTGTCCACCGGGAAAAAGCCCATGGTGGCGCCGTATTCCGGGGCCATGTTGGCGATGGTCGCCCGGTCGGGCAGGCTCAGGTGGGCCAGGCCGGGACCGAAGAACTCGACGAAGCGGCCGACCACCCCTTTGGCCCGGAGGAAGCGGGTGATGGTCAGCACCAGGTCGGTGGCGGTGGTGCCGGGCCGCAGGTTGCCGGCAAGGCGCACGCCCACCACCTCGGGAATCTGCAGGGAATAGGGCTGGCCGAGCAGCACCGCCTCGGCTTCGATGCCGCCCACGCCCCAGCCCATGACACCCAGGCCGTTGATCATGGTGGTGTGGGAATCGGTGCCGAGCACGCTGTCCGGATAGATCGCGGTCTCGCCGTCCTGGGCGCCGGTGGTGACCACCGAGGCCAGGTATTCCAGGTTGACCTGGTGGACGATGCCGGTGCCGGGCGGCACCACCCGGAAATTGTCGAAGGCTTGCTGCCCCCAGTGGAGCATGGTGTAGCGCTCGCGGTTGCGGGTCATTTCCAGGCCGACGTTGACCGCCAACGCCTCGGAACTGCCGCAGCGGTCCACTTGGACGCTGTGGTCGATGACCAGGTCCACCGGAATGAAGGGATTCATGGTGGCCGGATCGCCGCCGTGGCGGGCCAGGGCGGAACGCATCGCCGCCAGGTCGACCAGGGCGGGCACGCCGGTGAAATCCTGGAGGATGACCCGGGCGGGCATGAAGGGAACGGCCGCGTCCGGAACCGCGCCGGGCTGCCAGGAGGCCAGGTTGGCGATGTCGGTTTCGGTGGCCAGCCCTCGGGCGGCATGGCGGATCAGGTTCTCCAGGAGAATGCGCAGGGAATACGGCAGCCGGTCGATCGAGCCGTACCCCAGTTGCTCCAGGGCCTGCACCGAAAAGACGGTATAGGTCGTGTTGCCGGCCTGGAGGGTTGTCCGGGGGATGAAGCGGGATAAATCCTTGGTTGCGGTCATAGCGCATGCCTCCTGAAGAAATAATGGGGAATAATTCTCCTTACACGATTCATCCGGCTCAGCACAAGCAGGAAGGCGGCCGGCCGGGCCGCAAAGCACCGGGGCTGGGGCTTTTTCGTCGTCACCCTGTTGCGGCAACTTGCCGTTCTGCTCCATTTATCCTATAGTAGGCACTTTCCGGCGAATCTAAAGAGCCCTTATTTGCGAGAATGTCCCATGACCAAGACCTATGCGGAAATCAACGAGAAAATAGCCTCCGGCAAGGCCGTGGTCCTGACCGCCGAAGAGGTGATCGACTATGTCGATAAACGGGGCTTGGAGGCCGCGGCCAAGGAGGTGGACGTGGTCACCACCGCCACCTTCGGCCCGATGTGCTCCTCCGGCTGCTTCCTCAACTTCGGCCACAGCAAGCCCAAGATGCGCATCTCCGAGGCCTGGATCAACGATGTGGCCGCCTATTGCGGCATCGCCGCGGTCGATGTCTATCTCGGCGCGACCCAGCTGCGCCACAACGATCCGGCCAACATGTATCCTCCCGGCGAATTCCGCTACGGCGGCGGCCACGTGATCGAGGAATTGGTGGCCGGCAAGAAGCTGCAGCTTTTCGGCCTTTCCTACGGCACCGACGACTATCCCCGCCGCGAGGTCCGCACCCTATTCGACATCAACGACCTCAACCAGGCGATCATGGTCAACCCGCGCAACTGCTACCAGAACTACAATGTGGCGGTCAACGTCTCGGATAAGCGCATCTACACCTACCTGGGCATTCTCCGGGCCAAGATGCGCAACATGACCTATTGCTCGGCCGGCCAGTTGGCACCGCTGCTGAACGATCCCCTGTACGAGACCATCGGCGTCGGCACCAGCGTGTGGCTGGCCGGGGCGCGGGGCCATGTCTATGCCGAGGGCACCCAGCACTGCTCGCTGGTCGAGCGCGGCGAAAACGACGTGCCGGTGGAGGGCGCCGGCACCCTCGCCCTGACCGGCAACATGAAGGAGATGCTGCCCGAGTTCGTTCGCGGCGCCAGCTTCAAGGGCTACGGCGTGTCGCTGGCGCTGGGGGTGGGCATCCCCATTCCCATCCTCAACCCGCAGATCCTCAAGCGGACCACGGTGCGCGACCGCGACATCTCCGCTTGCGTCATCGACTATTCGGCGGATTATCCGGAAAAGACCGGCAAGGTCCTGGGGCGGTTTTCCTACGAGGAGTTGCGCGCAGGCGAGGTCGAGCTGATGGGCAAGAAAATACCGGTGACCTCGCTTTCCTCCTACAACAAGGCGCTCAAGATCTGTAACCTGCTCAAGAGCGAGATCCAGGACGGCACATTCCTGCTGGCCGAGCCCAGCCAGCGCCTGCCGCTCAACCAGGGCATGCAATCCATGAACATCACGGGACCGGTCAGATGATCACCAAGAAAATCTATCTCTATTTTCCCAAGAGCGAGACCGAGAAGCCGATCGTCTACCAGTTGGTCAAGGACTACGATCTGATCGTCAATATCTTCCGGGCCAAGGTAACGCCGGAAGAGGAAGGATAT
Organism: Desulfobulbus sp.; assembly: GCF_031547805.1. Lineage (GTDB taxonomy): Bacteria > Desulfobacterota > Desulfobulbia > Desulfobulbales > Desulfobulbaceae > Desulfobulbus. The sequence goes on along the minus strand of NZ_JAVBRQ010000030.1, from coordinate 12,101 downwards.
CTGAGCCTGGAGGTGACCGGCACCCAGGAGAACATCGACCGGGCCTTTGCCTTCCTCACCACCTTCGACGTGGTCATCCACGCCGGCAACAAGGGCGTGCATTGGGACGAGAGCCGGTGCGTCCACTGCGGCGCCTGCGTGGTCCACTGCCCGACCGCGGCCCTGTCGATCATCGACCGGCCCACCCGGACCGTGGGCTTCAACGAGGAGAGTTGCGTCGAGTGCCTGGCCTGCATCGCCGCCTGTCCCTTCGGCGCCTGCTCCTCGACCTTCTGAGGAAAAACCGGGCCGCCCAGCCGCCTTGCCGATGCGCGTCTACCGTTCTTTTGCCTGGAAGGAAACCAATTTACGGGTGGCCTGCGAGGCCTTTGACCTGGTGACTCGGACCGTGGTCGAGGAACGGCGCAAGCTGGAACGCTATATCGGCCGCCACCCCGAATTCCTCACCTCCCTGGTGCCGGTCGTCCTGCTGGACGATCCGCCCGAGGCGGCCCTCCGCATGGCCGCTGCCAGCGAACTGACCGGGCTCGGCCCCATGGCCGCCGTGGCCGGCACCCTGGCGCAGCTGGGGGTCGAGGCCGCCGCGGCCGCCGGGTGCGGCGAGGCCATCGTCGAAAACGGCGGCGACATCTTCGTCCATTCCGACCGCGAGGTCACCATCGGCCTGTACGCCGGCGACAATGCCATCGCTGGCAAGCTGGCCCTGCGCCTTAATCCGGCGGACCTGCCCCTGGCCCTGTGTTCCTCTTCCTCCAAGATGGGGCATTCCGTCAGTTTCGGCCGGTGCGACCTGGCCACGGTGGTGGCCAGGGACGCGGCGCTGGCCGATGCCGCCGTCACCCTGGTCTGCAACCTGATCACCAAGGAGCGCGACCTGACCCCGGTGCTCGACCGGGTCGGCGCCATTGCCGGCATCGACGGCATCCTGGCGATCAAGGACGGCAAAATCGGTCTCTGGGGCCGTTTGCCGGAGTTGGTCCGCAACCAGGACGCCGAAGCCCGCCGCAAGATCACCCGCGATCTCCGCTCCGATTTCCAAGGATAGCCAGAGCTGCACCTAGCGCAGGGCAAACCGCACCGGGACCAGCACCGTGGTGGCCACCGGCATGCCGCCCCGCTTGCCCGGTTCGAACAGCCAGCTCCGGACCGCCCGCAAAGCGGCGTCGTCCAGCAGTCGATGGCCGCTGGAGGCGTGCACGGCCAAATCGTTGACCGTGCCGACGCCGTTGACCAGGGCCTCCAGCACCACCGTGCCTTCCAGGCGAAGCCGTCGGGCGGGCTCCGGATAGGGAGGCGGCGGATTGTCGCGATAGCGCGGCTTGGCCGGCACCTCGGCGGGCGTGGGGCCGGATGCCGACGACGACGCAGCCGCGTCGCCGCCATTGCCGGCCAAAGCCGCGACCGGCGTTTTGGTCGCCGCCACGGTCTCCGAAGGGGCGGCAGAGGCGGTTTCGACCGGAGCGGAGGGTGGGGGCGGCTGGACGGGTCGCGCCAACTCCGGCGGCGGCATTGCGGCCCGTTGGCGATGGGCGGGCGGCGCCGGCCTCGGTGCCGTTTCCCGCTGTATCGGAGCCTTGGCCGTCGCCGGGGGAGCGGCGGCCGGCGGGTCGGCGCTCGGAGCCTCGGCAAGCAGGGCCACCTCCACCACCTCGGACGAAAACACTGCCGGCGGCCGGGAGGGACCCGGCGCGGCCTGGAGCAGCACGAACAGACCGGCGTGGACCGCCAGCGCCCCGGCCAGGGACAGCCGCCAGCCCGGCGGCCGTCGCCCTCCAGCCGGCATCGGCCGCGCTTCCTCCCGGGCCGCCACCATCATCGCGATTTCCCGTTCCGCCAGAATATGCTCCATGTCCGCCCTCCGTTACCGCGCGTTCTTCGTCGACAGGCCGATGCGCCGCCGTTTTACCAGGTGTAAGCCAGGGAGACGAACAGGCTCCGGCCGGCCCCGGGATAGGGTTGTTGGGTGTAGGCGCCGGTTCTCTGATCCGAGAAACCGGCGAGATAGGTGTCGTACTCCTCATCCAGCAGGTTGGACGCCAGCAGGGTCACGGTCCAATGGGTGGCCAGGATCTGCTGGAGCTTGACATCCACGGTCCAGTAGGAATCGAGCTCGATGGCCGCATCCCGGCTGGCGTCGTTTTGGTAGTAGCCGGGCCGGGAACTGGTGTAGCGGGCGGTCACGGTGGAGGTCAGCCCGAAGTCGCTGGCATGGCTCAACTGGGCCTTGAACTGGGTATCCGGGACGTAGAGGGCCGGCCTGGTGGCCCCGTGGTTCCTCTCTTCCTCGGCATCGGTCAAGGTCAGGGCGAAATCGGCCAGCAGGCCGTAGAAGGGGCCGACCTTGGCGCTGAACTCCCAGCCATCGGCCCGATAGGTGTCGACATTGGACGGCGTCCAGTAGTTGCCCCAGCCGGTGGGACTGGGTTGGTTTGGATCCTCGGCCCAGCTGATCTTGTCGTCGATATCCCATTCAAACCAGGAGACCGAGGTAAACAGCTTCCCGTCCAGCAGCCCGCCCTGTTCCACGGTCACGTCGGTGTGCCAGCCGGTTTCCGGCTTGAGATGGGGATTTCCCTTGGTGGACAGATCGTCGGGCCAGAACAGGTCGTTCATGGTCGGGGCCTTGAAATGCTGGCCCCGGTTGAACTTGATGGCCGTGTCCGCCAAGGGGGTCAGCACCAGGCCGTAGCGGGCGACGTCCTCGTGCCCGAACAATGAATGGGTCTCGTAGCGGTAGCCACCCACCAGCTTCAGCATTTCCACGGGCTTGAGGCTCAGCTCGGCAAAGGTGCCGTTGGTGAAGACCCGGTGCTCCCCCGCCTGCAGGCTGCCGGCCATCTCCCGGCCGGCGGTGTCGAGGGCGTACATCTCGTTGTCGTAGTCGTAATTGCGGTACTCGCTGCCCACCAATAAGCCCACCCGACGGGAAAAGGCGTGGAAATCGAGGTTGCCTTCCAGCCCCTTGACGGTATTGGTGACATCGGTCTTGCTGCCCCCGCCGCTGTAGCTGAGGCGGCTGAGGGTGGTGGCGTCCAGGTTGTTCCAATCGCCCTTGATCCGCCAGTCGAGCCACTCGGCGCCCTGGCCCTTGAAGGTCAGGGCGGCGTGGCTGTTGGTGTCCTCGCTCCAATCGAGCAGGGTCGCGGAATCGTCGTTGTAGAACGGCAGATACGGGACCGTGCCGGCAGGCGGCTGCGGGCCGGGCAGGCCGTAGTCGCGGTCAACCACGCCCGCGTCCAGGCTGCCCTGGAATTGCTTGCCCTTGTCGAGTAGCAGTTTGACCGTGGCATCGTTGTGGGTCAGGTCGCTGTTGTCGCGGAATCCGTCGGTTTCCTTGCGGTTGAGGGTCAGGTAATAGCCGAAGTCGCCGAGGACGAAACCGCCGTTTTCCGCCGCGAGATGGTAGGTGTGTTCGGTGCCGTATCCGGCCTCGACCTTGGCGGCAAAGCCCTCCCGTTTGGGCTCCTTGCCGATGACGTTCACCGTGCCGCCCATGGCGCCGGAGCCGTACAGCAGGGAGCCCGGTCCCTTGACCACCTCCACCCGCTCGATGCTGTTCAGGGGGATCTGGCTCACGTCCGCCGAACCGAGCGACGGAGAATTGAGCACCACTCCGTCCATGAGTACCAGAGTGCCGTCGCCGCCCATGCCGCGCAGGTGGATTTCCTCGGCGGCACCGCCGTAATTGCCGCGGGTCCGCCAGTCGATGCCCGGCTCGTTGGCCAGCAGTTCGCCCAGCGAGGTCGCCGGCGCCTCCTCGATATCGTAGGCGTCCTTGACCACCACGCTGTTGACGATCGCCCTGCGGGTCTCCTCGGTTTTGGTCGCGGTGACCACCACCTCGTCCATGACGGTCGGCTCGTTGTTGGCGGCCCAGGCCAGCGGCGCGTGCGCCGCCGCCAGGGACAATGGCGCCAGGAGAAAAAGTTTCGCGTTCCTCATTGCAACCTCCAGGTGATTGGAATTGTGCGTCCGAGGCATACAACTCCCCGGACCGAAACATAATCGATCTGGAGATTCCCTGTTTCTCCGCGAGATCCGCCCGTCGTCCCGAGGTCCGCGGGAAGGCGTGGCATGCACGTGCTTATCAGGCAGGTATTCTGACTCCCGGATCGTCCTACTTGCTGCGTCTTCCCGACCTGGCGGCCAGTGACACGGTGCAGCGTTGGTCCCCGGTTACAGCGGCGGGCCCGTCCCCGACTTGCACGGGGTTCCCTGTTTGGCTCGTTGCCGAGCACCTGATAGGCGTTGTCGTCTCCGGGCACGGATGGCCCGGTGTTCCGGCCGATTGCATCCAAGCGCCGCGCCGTCGGGCCGGTCGACGGTACGGCGGGCAGCGTGTCCAGCCGGTACTTGGCCGGCAGGGAAAAGGAGTGCCGCTGCCTTTCACCCCCTTTCCTCTCCCCCCAAAAAAAAATCCCGGATCGATGGAGATCGATCCGGGATAGCCCTTTTTTATCCACAGACAACAATGTCGAAAGCGTGCCGTCCTCGCACTCGTCTTTCGCGCGTTCAGGCAGGTCTTCTGACTCCCGGTTCATCCTACTTGCTGCGTCTTCCCGGCCTGGCGGCCAGTGACACGGTGCAGCGTTGGTCCCCGGTTACAGCGGCGGGCCCGTCTCCGACTTGCACGGAGTTCCCTTTTCAGTTCACGAATGAACACCCAAACGGTCTTTCTAGAACCCATGTGAGGGTTCTCGTCAAGGGAAAAATGGCGGCGATGGCCGGAGGGAAAACGGCTGGCCGCTTCAGCCGTTGGCGGCCGACCCGGGAGCTGCGCCAGCGGGGGGTGTCATCGGAATCATGCGAAATATCGGCACGTATTCGTGTTGCCCGGTCCGATTGCGCTGTCTCGCATGCCGCCTCTCGCGCGGCTGGATAAAAAAAGCCGACATGGTTGCCCATGCCGGCTCGTTCAGCCTGCGGTTTGCGGGTCGTGCGGCCTACTTCAACTGCAACACCACATATTGGCTTTGCTCGCCGGAGCGGACCCGCAACAGGATCTGCTTGGCATTGCCGGCCTTTTTCAAGGATTGCTGCAACTCCTTGAGGTTGCGGACCCGGGTGCGATTGATCTCCTCGATCAGCATGCCCGATTGCAGGCCCAGTTCGGCGGCCGGGCTGTTGGCATCGACATCGGCGATCAACACGCCCTGGTCCTTGGCATAGCCGAATTGTTCGGCGACCTCCTTGGTCAGATCCTGGAGGGTCAGCCCGAATTCGCCCAGGGCGGTGCCGGTCATCTTCTTGGCGAGTGCGCCCATGTCCGCCGGCTGCTCACCCACGGCCACCACCAGGTCCTTTTCAGTGCCGTCGCGCAAGATGTGCAGCTTGAGGTCGGTGTTCGGCGGGGTCATGGCGATCTTGTTGCGCAGGTCGGCCACATCCGCCACCGGTTCGCCGTTGATGGACATGACGATGTCGCCCTGCAGCAAACCGCTCTTCTTGGCCGGGGAGTCGTCGCTCACTTCGGTGATCAAGGCACCGCCGGCCTTGCCGCCGAAGGATTTGGCCAGCTCCTCGTTGACATCCTGGATCATGACGCCCAGCCAGCCCCTGGTGACCTTGCCGCTCTTGCGCAGCTGCTGCTCGATCGACTTGGCCATGTTGATCGGAATGGCGAAGCCGATGCCCATGTAGCCGCCACTCCGCGAGAAAATGGCGGTATTGATGCCCACGGCCTCGCCGCGGATGTTGAGCAAGGGGCCGCCTGAGTTGCCGGGATTGATGGCGGCGTCGGTCTGGATGAAGTTTTCGTAATCGGTGATGCCCATGCGGTTGCGGCCCTTGGCGCTGACCACCCCGACGGTGACGGTCTGGCTCAGTTCAAAGGGGCTGCCGATGGCGATGACCCACTCACCCACTTCCAGCTTGTCCGAATTGCCGAGGGGCAGAACCGGCAGGTCCTTGGCGTCGATCTTGATGACCGCCACGTCGGACTGGGGGTCGGTCCCCACCACCTTGGCCTGGAATTCGCGCTTATCGGCCAGGCGCACGGTGATTTTACTGGCCTCCTCGACCACATGGTTGTTGGTCAGGATATAGCCGTCGCCTGAAATGATGAAGCCGGAACCGGCGGCCTGCTGCTTGAAGGTCCGCTTATCCTGCTTGGGATTGGTCCGGGGATGGCGGAACTGGGGGCCAAAGAACCGTTCAAAAAAGGGATCGTTGAACATGTCGGGAAATTGGGGCATGCCTTTGGCGGAAGTTTCTTTTTCCACCCCGACATACACCACCGCCGGGCCGGCTTTCTTGACCACGGAGGAAAAAGCCTTGGCGGAACGGTCGAGCAGGGCCAGGTCGTCATCGCTTTGGGCAAAGGCGGCATGATGGCCTCCGGCCAGCAGCATAAGGCAAAGCAGGCACGAGGCGAGGACGGATGTGCGTTTGGATTCGGTGCGTTTGTGGGATTGGTCCATAATGGTTCTCCATTTGAGCATGGAAAGGAAGGCGGTCATCCCGCGGAACGGGGACAACGGTTTGGCGCGGCTAACAGCCGATTTTGACGATGCTGGCAACAACATTATACCGGGCCGTTGGTTCGTCAAGAGGCTGGCCATGGAATTGAGCCGCTTCCTGGGCGGTGGTGCGGAGGCGGAGATGCGGGTGTCGATCGAGTAGTCGGCACCGCGCGCTGGGGTCGTTCCAACCGGCTGCTCTTCTCAGCGGCGCGTTCCCCCGGGAATTTTTCCGATAGGGGGGAGGTGCGCGTATCACCGGCAGGGTGGAGGGATCTCGAACGGAGAAGGAGGCGGCGCCTCGGGCGGCAAGGCGGCCGTCGATCCGGCCGATTCACGCCGGATCGGCGCTGTGGCGGTGTTCAGTTGTCGAGGCGATGCTTGCGGGCGGCAAGCCGGCTGCGGATGAACCAGCCGATGCCGATCACCGCTGTCACCACGATGACGATATCGACCTGGTGGGAATACTTTTGCACCACGGTCCAGTGTTCGCGCAGGCGCATGCCCAGATAGAGCAAAAAGCCGTTCCACAGGGTGGCGCCGACGGTCGAGACCAGCACGAACGGGATCAGCGGCATTTTGCCCATCCCGGCCGGGATGGAGATGAAGTGGCGGATCACCGGGATGAAGCGGGCCGCGAATACGGTGTACAAGCCCTGGCGCCGGTTGAAATAGCGCTCGGTCAGCTCCAGATCGTGGCGGTTGAGCAGCAAGTACCGGCCCACCTTGAGCACCAGCGGCTTGCCGCCGTAATAGCCCATCGCGTAGGAGGCCAGCGATCCCACCATCGACCCCGAGCTGGTGGCCAGCACGGCCAGCCAGAGATTCCACTTGCCGTCGGTGACCAGAAAGCCGACAAAGGGCATCACCGCCTCGCTGGGCACCGGGGCGATCATACTTTCCAGGGCCATGAGCAAAAAGGCGCCGGCGTAGGCGGTGGTTTCAAGAATTTTCACCGCGATTTCCGTGATCAGTTCAGTAATCATGGTGCGGACCAATGGAGGAAGTAGACCAGGGCCAGGGCGCCGAACACCACCCGGTACCAGGCGAAGATGGTAAAGTCATGGTGCGCCACATAGCGGATCAGCCCCTTGATGGCCACCAGCGCGCTGAGAAAGGCGGTGACGAAGCCCACGGCGAAAAATGCCAGATCCTGTTGGGCCAGCGTGCCCCAGGATTTGTAGACGTCGTAGCCGGTGGCCAAAAACATGGTGGGGATGGCAAGAAAAAAGGAAAACTCCGTGGCCGCCTGACGGGAGAGCCCGAAGAGCATGCCGCCGATGATGGTCGCCCCCGAGCGGGACGTTCCCGGAATCATGGAAAAAATCTGGGCAAAGCCAATCTTGAGCGCATCGGCCGCGCTCATCTGTTCGACCGTGGTGATGCGGGGTTTGCGCTGCTTCCGTTCGACCAGGAAGATGATCAAACCGCCGACAATCAGCGCCAGGGCCACCACCACCGGGTTGAACAGGTATTCTTTGATCAGCTTGTGCAGCAACAGCCCGAAAACGGCCGAGGGCAGGACCCCGACGATCAGGTTGATCACGAATTGCCGGGCTCCGGCTTCGCGGGTCACGCCGACCGCCACCCGCATCAGCCGCTGCCGGTACAGCCAGCAGACCGCCAGGATCGCGCCGAGCTGGATGCAGATTTCGAAGGTCTTGGCCTGCTCGCCGGTATAATTGAGCAGATCGCCGGCGATGATCAGGTGGCCGGTGGAGGAGATCGGCAAAAATTCCGTGAGGCCCTCCACCAGGCCAAGCACAATGCTTTGAATCAATGCAAAAAATTCCATCGGTACTCCGCAAGCAGAAGAAAAACGGGGTGGATTCGGAAAAAGGCGTACCCCTCGCCATGACCGATCCCGGCAGCGGAACCGGCAAATTTCCTGCTCTACTTGATCGCCCCGGTCATGTCAAGGAGATGCGTGCAATTCTGGGGGATTGTATGGGATCAGGAGCCTTGGTCCGGCACATCGCGTTCCACCGGATCGTGACGGCCGTCGGCATCCCTGTGGTCAAAGTAGGGCTGATATTCAAGAAGATACATGTCGACCAAGGTGAAGAATGCCGTGAGTGCCAGCGGGCCGTAAATGATGCCCATGACACCGGACAGGTTGATTCCTCCAAGAATCGACAGCAGGACGAGGAGCGGCGGCAGTTTCGCCTGGTTGCCGACGAATTTGGGCTTGAATAGGTAATCGACGGCAAAGGTGAGTGACAGGTAGAACACAACCGTTGCCAGGGCCAGCCAACCGCTGCCCTTGAGGGCGAGGATCAGGGCGGTCGGCAGCAGGACCAGCCCGATGCCGACGATCGGCATGAAGGCTACGACGGCCATCACCGAGCCCCAGAGCACCGGCGAGATCAGACCCAGGGCGGCGAAATAGAGGCCGCCGCACACTCCCTGAATAAGGCCGCTTAAGCTGTTGCCGACCAGGATGGCGCCGGAGATGGCCGAAAAGCGATCGATGAGAAATCGGTTTTGCGGCTCGGGCAGCGGCGAGAGCCGGATGAGAAAGTTGGTCAGCCGCTCGAACTCGATTAAGAGAAAGAAGACGCCGACGATCACCAGGAGGAATTGGAGCACAAATCGCACGATGTTGGCGGCCCAGCCCGAGACCTGATTGTAGACGAAGACCCCGACCGTGGTGGACAGATCGGTGATCAGGCCGGGAAGACGCTCCAGATCGATGTGGATGCCAAGCCCGGCAAGCAGGAGGTTTAATCGGTGCATCGGGTTGCTGTGCAGCCCTTGTTGGAGCAGTTGCAGCACGTCGTTCTCCCTGACCAGGCTGATGACTCCGGGAATCTCGGCGGACAGGGCGCCGATGCAGAACAGCAACGGCAGAAAAACGCACAGGGTGATCAGCAGGCAGGTGAGGCAGGCGGCGGCCCAAGGCGCATGCAGGCGAGTCCACAACCATATGTATGGCGGTCGGAACACGCTGGCCAAGAGAAAGGCGAGCACCAACTGGGTCCAGAATGGCCAGAGCACCAGCCCGAGAACCAGAGCGGCGACGAAGCTGATGAGCAGGAAGGTGATGCGTTGAATCAGGGTGGGCGGGACGGCCATGGGGTACTCCAAAGACTGCTCGCCGAGACTGGCCGGTCCGGTCCGGCGGCAGGCTTATGCCATCCTTACTGTACGCAATCCCTCTGGATTGCGCCAGCCGAATAATGGCCGGCAAGAAGGAGGGGGGCGGAACGGGAAAAAACCGGCGGGACGGCTGGGAAGAGGTGGTCCCCGATGTTCGGACAGGAATCGGGTTTTGTTAGCTTGTCTTTTGGGATGCATGCGGCGGGATTAGCGAGCTTTTCCCCGAATATCACAGGAAAAATGCTTGCAGGCTCCAGATGAATGGTGTAGTAAAGTTACCCTTCGACCAAACCGCCATCATTGTCGGGGCGTAGCGCAGCCTGGTTAGCGCGCCTGCCTTGGGAGCAGGAGGTCGAGTGTTCGAATCACTCCGCCCCGACCATTTTTTATAAAGAAAAAATAAAGGGTTATCGGTTTTCCGGTAACCCTTTATTTTTATCAAGCTTGTGCCGGTTTCATGCCGGTTTCATGTCATATGGCTGCCTACACAGTAACCCTAAGCTATAAAAAAATATTTTCAGGGTGTAGTCGTACCGGTAGGGGTCAAAATTTGAGGAGGTTGTCAAGGCTTGATTACGCTGACAAATCATTAAGAATGCTATATACTCGCTTGTAAAAAGCGGTTTGCATGCACCCCTTTTCTTTCACGAAAGGACTTCAAGCCATCCCGGTCAAAAGGTACTCTGCCCATGAAACGTCCAACAAAAATCACTCCTGATCCCATAATTGATGCCGTTGTGGAGTTGCGCTACGAAAGCAAAGTTCCTCCTGATGCAATCTTAGGAATGATTTTTGCCCAAGTGAATTCAAAATATTCTGATTTCAAGAATCTTCCCATTACAGCTATCCCTGAAGATATAAGAAGAAATGATCCCAATTTGTGGTTCAATCCGTATTATCAAGCTGAAGCACCACCTTTTAAATTGAACATTGGCCCCCGTGTAATTTCACTATCTAATACTGGGAATTATAGTGGATGGAAAGAGAAGTATTTCCCTGAATTGAAAGACTTGCTTGAAAATATAAAGAAATCAGGGGTTGTTGATTCATTCTCCCGTGTTGGAGTTCGTTACATTGATTTTTTCGAATTCGATATTTACGACCATATCAACCTTTCAATTACTCTGAATAACAAGCCTTTGGATTCTGTGCAGTCTGTTTTTACAGCTATTTTTAATAATGATGGATGCTCAACCAGGGCTCAGGTTGTCAATAATGCAACTGTTGTTTTGTCTGGAAAGGAGAAGGTTGGCTCTATTATAGATACGGATACTTTTTTTGAACCTCAGGATCGTTTTTATTTTGATGGGTTGAATGATCTAATTGATAAGTGTCATGACGAGGCGCTTGATTTTTTCTTCAAATTGTTGAAGAAGGAATTCGTTGAAACATTGAATCCGGAGTATTAATAATGAAAAATGATGCTGGAACATATATAGAAAAACCATATTATATTAATCAAAATCTAGCGGTAACTTATCTTTTGTGCGGTGCTCTGTTTTATAATGGCGGGATGGCAAATATCAATGACCAAAGGCCATTGGAAAGAATGAAACATTATGGATGCGCCATCGAAAACCAAGGGAGTAATATTCAGAATCCAGTTTACAAATTTCCATCTCATACATGGTCACCGCTTAAAAATTTCGCCTATTTTGATGCAAATAAATATATCGATTCAAAATTAGACGTTAAGGATTCATTAAATGTTATTAAAAAATTAGCATTTTTACCAGTAAACGAAGAAATCGACAGAGAAGTTGAGCAATATTTTGCATCAAAACCAATAAGAACAAAAACAATTTTTATAAACAATCGAATCCACAAGGGATGAACAATTTAGGATGTGATGGCCGTTGGCCGCCAATTTATGACTTTGATGGACTAGGAGAAGAGATAAAAGGGCTTGTCTCTTCTAAGGAAATTTTCAATTTCTTTTTCTTTGAAAGAAATCTTGAACCAATTTTATGTCAAGGTGATATTTTAAAGTTTGCCGGGCAATTTCCTTTTGTTGACGAATTAGGAAATATTAAACTCCTTGAGGAAGAATATGATTATTGGATGATTCTTGGAAATACTTGTGATCTCCAACGTGATATATCGTCACCCCATTATTCACATATCACTCCAATAATTCCTTTAACGACAGATACACCAGGACAAATAATATCGAAGCTTCAGTCTTACAGCACTTATAAAAAATTTTACATCCCATCTTGGGGTGGAGGCATGGCGCAAGGTTTTTACATTGATTTTACTTTGATATGCTCAATTGACAAAAAATGTTTATCAACATTTACAGAATTAGTTGCTCGATTGACCATGAAATCTTGGTTATTGCTCCATTCATGTTTGGTTCGCTATTTGGCCAGAGATGATGGCAGGCATGATTAATCGTATTTGTTATGGGTATCTTGAAAATTAGATGCAGTAATCTGCAGCGGATTAAACCATTAACTTGTTGATTTATCGATAATATGCTATTGTTTCCATCGTTTTAAAGAGCCTTGCCACCCTATGACCCGATGGAGAGCCGCCATGATT
>NZ_JAVBRQ010000031.1:0-98110 GCF_031547805.1 Desulfobulbus sp. | reverse complement strand
AGCCTTTTCTTTTTGATATCATTAGGTATTTTCGCAAATCCAATGTATCGGAAAGCAAAAGGCTTTTCACGTTAAAACGACATTATTTCAAAAGGTTGCCTGTCGATTTTTCCTCGGTCATGCCAACCCCGAAACTTGAGTATTTATGCTATGCACCATCAAGAGGTTTTGTCCATATTTTTGTTTTATTTCCACTGATTACATTTTCGGTATTGAGCCGGGGAGCGTTGAGGGAATATCCCATTTTCAATGGTAGGCGCACATGTTCTCACATGAACAATGCACTCGGAACCGGTTGCGTCTCCTGGCTTGCTGGAGTGCCGGGCTGCGCTGCCCGGGGTTGGCGTACGGACAACGGCCCGCTGTCAGTCGAGAGAGCGTCGAAAGCCCGTGAAGCGGAAACGGTCGGTCAAAATCCCCTCGCCCAAACCGGGCTTGGGCAGGCGTGGAATTGTGCATGCCGGCGGCCCACAGACGTGGTAGAGAGGAGGAAGAAATACGGGTCGGTTGCGGCGTCTTCCGTCAACGACTCTCGTGTAACGTAAGGAACACCCGATCATGGCACAGCAATCGACATTCGCCCCCTCGGCCGCCGCCTGCCCGGAGCGCATCGCGTTCAAGGTGCTGGTGGCCATCAGCGTCTCCCATTTTCTCAACGACCTGCTCCAGTCGCTCATCCCGGCGATCTATCCGTTGCTCAAGGATAGCTTCCAGCTCAGTTTCACCCAGATCGGGCTGATCACCCTGACCTTCCAGATGTCCGCCTCCCTGCTGCAGCCCCTGGTCGGCCTGTACACAGACCGCCATCCCCAGCCATATTCCCTGCCCTGGGGCATGGGCTGCACCCTCGTCGGGCTGGTTGCCCTGGCGTTCGTTCCCACCTATGGCTTGCTGCTGCTGGCGGTGGCCCTGGTCGGCACCGGTTCGGCGGTACTCCATCCGGAATCCTCGCGGGTGGCGCGCATGGCCTCGGCCGGGCATTACGGCTTGGCGCAGTCGATCTTCCAGGTCGGCGGCAACGGCGGCACCTCGGCCGGCCCCCTGCTTGCCGCCCTGATCGTCATTCCCTACGGGCGGTCGAGCCTGGCGTGGTTTTCCCTGGTCGCCTTTTTGGCCATGCTCATTCTCTGGCGGGTCGGCACCTGGTATGCCCACAAGCAGCGGCAAGGTCGACGGGTCAAGACCGTGGCCGCAGCCGACACCGCGCGGGGCGGGCTGTCGGCGGCCTGGCCGGTGCTGGTGCTGCTGGTGCTGATGTTTTCCAAATTTTTCTACATCTCCAGCCTGAACAGCTACCTCACCTTCTACCTAATGGACAAGTTCCAGGTTTCGATGCAGGTGGCGCAACTGCATCTGTTCGTTTTTCTGTTCGGCATGGCCCTGGGCACCATGGTCGGCGGCCCGATCGGCGACCGTATCGGCCGCAAGCAGGTGATCTGGTGGTCGATCTTCGGCGCAGCTCCCTTTGCCCTGGCCCTGCCATATGCCTCGTTATTCTGGACCGGGCCGCTGACCTTTGTCATCGGCTTGTTGATGTCCTCGGCCTTTCCGGCAATACTGGTCTATGCTCAAGAACTGTTCCCCGGCAAGGTGGGCATGATTTCCGGTCTCTTTTTCGGACTGGCGTTCGGGTTGGGCGGGATCGGCGCCGCCCTGGTGGGCCGGTTGGCCGACGCGCACGGCATCGAGGCGGTCTATGGGCTCTGTGCCTGGCTGCCCCTGCTGGGGCTGGCGGCGGTGCTGCTGCCGAACCCGCGGCGGCAGGCGGAGGAAGCGTGAAGGGATGATTTGATATTTAACTGAAAAAACGTTTTTGTTTCAGGTGGCGTTCGGTTGGCGCATGCCGCACGCTAGGCACTGTTTTCTGTAACCCCAGACCAGGAGGTAGGCCATGCTGACCGGAAAATATCGCGATTTCTACCGTCGGATCAAGACCACCATCCCTCCCGAACGGCTGGTCACCGACCCGCTGCGAACCATTGCCTACGGCACCGATGCCAGCTTCTACCGGCTGGTTCCCAAAATCGTCATCAACGTGGAGAACGAAACCGAGGTGCGGCGCATTCTGCGGGAAGCGGGGCGGCTGGCATTGCCGATCACTTTCCGGGCCGCCGGCACCAGCCTGTCGGGCCAGGCGATCACCGACTCCATTTTGGTGCGCCTGGGCCGGGGCTGGGACGATTACCGGGTGCTGGAGCGGGCCGGCAAGATCCGCCTGCAGCCGGGGATGATCGGCAGCCACGCCAACCGCATCCTCGCCGAGTTCGACCGTAAGATCGGTCCGGATCCGGCCTCCATCGACAGCGCCAAGATCGGCGGCATCCTGGCCAACAACGCCAGCGGCATGTGCTGCGGGGTGGAACAGAACAGCTACCGCACCCTGGACGCCATGCGCATCGTGCTTGCGGACGGCACGGTGGTCGATACCGGCGACGACAAGAGCCGCGCCGCTTTCGGCCGCAGCCACGGGCAGATCCTCGACGGGCTGGCGGACCTGCGCCGGCAGGTGCTGGCCGACCCCGAACTGGCTGAGCGCATCCGCTACAAGTTCAAGATCAAGAACACCACCGGCTACAGCCTGAACGCCCTGGTCGATTTCGACGATCCCTTCGAGATCATGCAGCATTTGATGGTCGGTTCGGAGGGCACGCTCGGTTTCGTCTCCGAGGTGGTGTACCGCACGGTGGTCGAGCACCGCCACAAGGCCAGCTCGCTGATGTTTTTCCCGGATACCCGCACCGCCTGCGAGGCGGTGATGCTCCTGAAGCCGCAGCCGGTAGCTGCCGCCGAACTGATGGACCGGGCCAGCCTGGCCTCGGTGACCGGCCAGCCGGGCATGCCCGACTTCCTTGGGGAATTGGGCCCGGAGGTGACCTCGATTCTGGTGGAGACCCGGGCCGAGACCGCCGAGGCGCTCGCCGCCCAGATCGACGGCATCAAGGCGGCATTGGCCGGCGTCCCGACCGTGCGGCCAATCGAATTCACCGCCGTTCCGGCAGAGTTCGCCCAACTGTGGAAGATCCGCAAGGGGCTGTTCCCGGCGGTGGGCGCGGTCCGCCGCACCGGCACCACGGTGATCATCGAGGACGTGGCCTTTCCCATCGAGCACCTGGCGGACGCCACCATCGACCTGCGGGAACTGCTGCTGCGCCACCGCTACACCGAGGCGATCATTTTCGGCCACGCCCTGGCCGGCAACCTCCATTTCGTCTTCACCCAGGATTTCTCCACCCAGGCCGAGGTGGTGCGCTACCGCGATTTCATGGCCGAGGTGGTCCGGCTGGTGCTCGACAAATACCACGGCTCGCTCAAGGCCGAACACGGCACCGGCCGCAACATGGCGCCCTTTGTCGAAAAGGAATGGGGCGAGGCGGCCTTTGCCCTCATGCGGGCGATCAAGCGCCTGTTCGATCCCGGCAACCTGCTCAACCCGGGGGTGATTCTCAACAGCGATTTGGAAGCCCACATCAAGAATCTCAAGCCGCTGCCCCCCACCCACGAACTGGTGGATAAATGCATCGAATGCGGTTTTTGCGAGCCGATCTGTCCGTCGCGGGACTTGAGCTTCACGCCCAGACAGCGGATCGCCGGGCGGCGCGAAATCAGTCGACGGATGACCGGCGTTGCTGGCGAGGCGCCACTGCGCCGACTGGTGCGTTCATACCGCTACCAGGGAATGGATACCTGCGCTGCCGACGGGCTGTGCTCGACCCTGTGCCCGGTGGGGATCGACACCGGCAAGATGATCAAGGCCCTGCGCGAGGAAGCCCACGGCCCGTTGGCCGATGCCGTTGCCAACTGGACGGCGGACCATTTCGACGGCGTGGCCCGGGCGGCGGCGGCCACGCTCAACACCGTCGACCGGTTGCACCGGCTGACAGGCACCCCCCTGATGGAAACGGTGGCCGAGGCGGCGCACAAGGGCACGGCCGGCCTGGTGCCGCAATGGAACCGGGCCATGCCCACCGGCGCGCCCAAGGCGGCGGTGGCGGGACAAACCGCCGCGCAATCCCTGGCCGTGGTTTATTTCCCGAGCTGCTCCAGTCGGGCCATGGGGGGACCGGCCCGCGAGGAAACCGACCGGCGCGGCCTGCCCCAGCAAACCCTGTCGGTGCTGCGCAAGGCCAACTGTACGGCGATCCTGCCGGACAATCTCGAGGCGCTTTGCTGCGGCCAGGCCTTTGAGAGCAAGGGCTTCCGGCTCCAGGCCGACCGCAAGGCCGGCGAGCTGAGCGAGGCCCTGCTGCGTGCCTCCCGGGACGGCGCCCTCCCCATTCTCTGCGATACCAGCCCGTGCCTGATGCGGATGCGGTCCACCCTCGACAAGCGGCTACGGCTGTATGAACCGGTGGAGTTCGTGCTCGACGTGCTCAAGGATCGGCTGCGGTTCACCCGCAAGGAGGCCACAATCGCCCTGCATGCCACCTGCAGCACCCGCAAGATGGGCCTGGATGCCAAATTGAAGGAATTGGCTTTGCTGTGCGCCACCGAGGTGGTGGTGCCCGAGGATATTTATTGCTGCGGTTTTGCCGGCGACCGGGGGCTCAATTTTCCCGAGCTGAACGCCTCGGCCCTGCACGGCCTGGCCGACCAGGTGCATGGCTGCGAAGCCGGATACTCCACCAGCAAGACCTGCGAGATCGGACTGAGCCTGCACGGCCGCATCCCCTATCGCTCGATCTTCGCCCTGGTGGACGAGGTCGCCACCCCACTCGATCCGTAACGCAAGGCAGGGACGTTTCGCGATTTCCGTAAGCCGTGGTTCCTTGAGGATGAAAAAGCCGTTCGTTTTTGAGCCAAGCCCCTGACCGTTGTCAGGGGCTTTTTGGTTGGAGTCAGTGCCTAGGTTGTTTCCTGGCGGGGAAGTGGGAGGAGGGGGCGGCGGAGCCGCCGCTGTGCAGGCGGATGTAGTGCAAGCAGTCCTCGCCGGACACGGGCCGGCAGAACAGGTAGCCCTGGAAGAGGTGGCAGCCGATGCGCAGGAAGTAGTCCAGCTGTTCCAGGTTTTCAATTCCCTCGACCACGGTCCTGAATCCCAGGGCGCGGCTGAGCTCGACGATCGACAGCACAATGGATTCGTTGACATCACCGTTGCCGACCTGGGTCAGGGAACGGTCGAGCTTGACCGTATCTATGGGGAATTCACGGAGATACCTGAGCGAGGTGTGGCCCATGCCGAAGTCGTCGATGGCTACCTGCACCCCGCTCAGCCGCAGCCGGCCGAGCATGTCCAGGGAGGCGGCATCGGGTTCGAACATGGTCGATTCGGTGATTTCCACTTCCAGCTGCGACGGCGGCACTCCCGCATCCTGCAGGGCGGCGATGAGATCGAGATCAAAATAGGGTGCGAGGATCTGCCGGGGGATGACGTTGATCGACATGACCAAATCATCGGCCACCAGTCCTTTCCAGGCGGCGCGCTGGTTGCAGGCTTCCCGGAGAACAAAGCGGCCGAGCCAGCCGATCCCGTCCGTGTCCTCGGCCAGGGCGATGATCAGCGGCGGCGGAATGAAGCCGAAAACCGGGTGCCGCCAGCGCAGCAGCGCCTCAACCCCGCGTATCCGGTTGCTGATCGCCTCGACCTGCGGTTGATAGACGATAAACAGCTGGTCGTCGCGATCCAAAACCCCCTTCAAGTCCTCGGCCAGCAGTTTGGCCAGGCGGCCGGCATCGCCCGGCAGGTCGAGGCATCTGCGTCCCTGCGGCCCGGTCGTGCGGCTTTCGGCGGCCCGCAGCAAGACCGCAAGCAGGTGCTGGCCTCGATCCTCCAGCAGCCGGTCCCCGATTCGGACAAAAGGAATATAGATGGCGGTTCCCAGCGCCAGGTTGATCAGCTGCATGCAGGTGCCGGTCAACGAGCCGGTGGCGATGAAGCCGCTGAGCAGGGCCGGAGTGGTCCATGAGGCGGTGGCGATGGTGCGGGGCAGGAGGTCGAAAGCCGTGGCCAGGTAGGCGGCGATGGTCTGGATGAGCGGGACCAAGAGAAAAGGGATCAAGTAGACGGGGTTGAAGACCAAGGGGAGGCCGAACAACAGCGGTTCGTTGACGTTGAACAGGCCCGGAACCAGGGCGAACAGGCAGAGCTTGCGGTTGCCTGCGTCTTTACCGCACAGGAAGACCGCCAGGATGAGGCAGAGGGTGCAACCCGCTCCGCCCATGTTGGTGAAGGCATCGAAAAAGGCCTTGGTGAAAATGTGGGCCGGAGGCAGACCGTTGGCAAAGGCGGCGGCGTTGGCCATGCCGGCCGGCGCCAGGATGTCTTCCTCGACCGAGAAGAGGATGTTGGGACCGTGCAGGCCGAAAAACCAGGAAAGCTGGGAAAACGCCGTGTAGACGAGCCCGGTGGCGAGATGGTCCCAGGCGCCTGAAAACGACGGCAGGGCGAGCAGATGGTGCAGCTGATCATGCAGGTTCGCGCCCCGGGGCAAGAACAGGACACGGATCAGGGCAAAGATGCACATGGTGACCATGCCGGCGGGCAGGACGGTGAGCACGTCGCTGATCGTCGGGTCGTGCCCGGCCGCCCCCAGGGAAAGCCGCAGGGCGGGGATCCGGCTGAGCCGCAGATAAAGCAAGGTGGAGGCAATCGCCACGGCCAAGGCGATCAGCAACCCTTGACCCAGGGAGAAAAGAACCGGCCAAGAGCCCGTTTCCGCGGGCGCGCCGACAATGAAGAAACACGACAGCGACACGATGGCGGCCATGATCGGGCTGACCGTGGACAGGGGATCGCGCTGGTTCGCCAAGGTGGTCATGATGCTGCTGAAGGCGCACAAAACGACCAGGGCGGTGATGCCGAAGGAGCCGGCGACCAGGTTGTCGCAGACCTGCCGCCAGTTCGGATCGAGCACCCGGTCCATGGCGTTCTGGACGGATTGCAGGGGGAAATCCCTGACCAGGAGCGCCAGGGCGCCGATCATGATCAAGGGCAGGGTTACGGCAAGGCTTCGCTGTACGGCAAGGAAAAACGGCAGGTTGGCCAACCGTTCCGCCCATGTGTACATCGCGGGTTTGTTGTCTGCGTTCGGGAGGGTCTCGTTGATCATGACGAGACGATTATAGTCAGAAAACTGGATGGAAACCAGAGCACGCGATAAATAAAGCGGATTCGGGGAAAGACGAGAAAAGGGGAAAAGATCGTTCGTTCAGGCAGCGGCTGGTCCGCATCCCGCCCCGGATGTCCAGAGCGGGATGCGAACGCCAAAACCAGACGGTTTGGTTCGGCCGGCACCGTCAGTACGCGGTCACATCGAGCGCCGGTATTGGCCGCCCACTTGGTAAAGGGTTTCGGTGATCTGGCCGAGCGAGCAGACCCGCACCGCGTCGATCAGTTCGGCAAAAACGTTGCCGTTGTCGATCACCGTTTGCTTGAGCCGGTCGAGCACGGGACCCGCGGCCTCGCGGTTGCGGGCCTGGAAATCCCGCAGCCGTTTGATCTGCGACTGCTTTTCCTCCTCGGTGGAGCGGGCCAGCTCGATTTCGATCGGCACCTCACCCTTGGGGTTGCGGAAGGTGTTGACCCCGATGATCGGGTAGGAGCCGTCGTGCTTCTTGTGCTCGTAATAAAGCGACTCCTCCTGGATCTTGCTGCGCTGATAGCCGGTCTCCATGGCGCCGAGCACGCCGCCGCGCGAGGCGATGGCCTCGAATTCCCTCAATACCGCTTCCTCGACCAAGTCGGTCAATTCCTCGATGACAAAGGCGCCCTGGTTCGGGTTTTCGTTCATGGCCAGGCCCCATTCGCGGTTGATGATCAACTGAATGGCCATGGCCCGCCGTACCGATTCCTCGGTGGGAGTGGTGATCGCCTCGTCGTAGGCATTGGTGTGCAGGCTGTTGCAGTTGTCGTAGATGGCGATCAGCGCCTGAAGGGTGGTGCGGATGTCGTTGAAGGCCATCTCCTGGGCGTGCAGGGTGCGGCCCGAGGTCTGGATGTGGTATTTGAGCTTCTGCGAGCGTTCGTTGCCGCCGTACTTGTGCTTCATGGCCACGGCCCAGATGCGGCGGGCCACCCGGCCGATCACCGAATATTCGGGTTCCATGCCGTTGGAGAAGAAGAAGCTCAGGTTGGGGGCGAAATCGTCGATGTGCATGCCCCGGGCCAGGTAGGCCTCGACATAGGTGAAGCCGTTGGCCAGGGTGAAGGCCAGCTGCGAGATCGGGTTGGCGCCGGCCTCGGCGATGTGGTAGCCGGAGATCGACACCGAGTAGAAGTTGCGCACCTGGTGCCGAACGAAATACTCCTGGATGTCGCCCATCATCTTCAGCGCGAACTCGGTGGAGAAGATGCAGGTGTTCTGGCCCTGGTCTTCCTTGAGGATGTCGGCCTGGACCGTGCCGCGCACCGTGGAGAAAACCCGGTCGCGGATGGCCTGCCGCTCCTTGTCGTCCGGCTGACGGCCGTTGTCGGCCGCGAATCGGTCGATCTGCTGGTCGAGGGCGGTGTTGAAGAAGCAGGCCAGGATGATCGGCGCCGGGCCGTTGATGGTCATCGAGACCGAGGTCGAGGGCGCGCAGAGGTCAAAACCGCCGTACAGCACCTTCATGTCGTCCAGGGTGGCGATGGATACGCCCGAATTGCCGATCTTGCCGTAGATGTCCGGGCGTTCGTCCGGGTCGCAGCCGTACAGGGTGGCCGAGTCGAAGGCAGTGGAAAGGCGGATGGCCGGCATGCCCTCGCTGACCTGCTTGAAGCGTCGGTTGGTACGGAAGGCATCGCCCTCGCCGGCGAACATCCGGGTCGGATCCTCGTTTTCCCGCTTGAAGGGAAAGACACCGGCGGTGAACGGAAACAGGCCGGGCACGTTTTCCCGCATCAGGAACCGAAGGATCTCACCTTGGTCCTTGTACCGGGGCAGGTAGACTTTGCGGATGGTGGAACCGGAGAGCGAGGTTCGGGTCAGCTTGGTGCGGATTTCCTTGTCGCGGATGGTGACCACGTGCTCGTCGCCCGAATATTGGCGCACCAGTTCCGGCCAGGTGTCGAGCAACTTTTTCGCCTGCGGATCGAGTTCGTCCTCCTTGGCCGCGAGCAGTTGGTCGAAGTTGGTCACCGGCTTGCCGCAGATGCCGAACATATCCTTGGCCAAGGCCAGGGCCTGGCGTTCGCGCGCCTTGTTCGCCTGGTTGTCGACGCGGGCGTGGTAACCGCGCACGCAGTCGGCGATCTCGGCCAGGTATCGGGTCCGTTCGGGCGGCACGATGGCCCGGTTGCTCGGCGTTGCGGGTGCGGCGGTCTTGGGCAGGCGGCCGGGTTCCAAGGCCAGGCCCAGTTCTTTCAGGGCGGGCAGCATGGCCTGGTAGAGGGCGGTGACGCCCTCGTCGTTGAAACGGGCGGCAATGGTGGGAAAGACCGGCATCTGCTCCGGCGGGGTGGCGAATGCCTCGTGGTTGCGTTGATATTGCTTGCGCACGTCGCGTAGGGCGTCCTCGGCACCGCTGCGGTCGAACTTGTTGATCGCCACGAAATGGGCGAAATCGAGCATGTCGATTTTTTCCAGCTGCGAGGCGGCGCCGAATTCCGGGGTCATGACGTAGAGCGAGACATCGACGTGCGGCACGATGGCGGCGTTGCCCTGGCCGATGCCGGAGGTCTCGACCACGATCAGGTCGAACCCGGCAATCTTGCAGGCGGCGATCACCTCGGGCAGCGCCACGGAAATTTCGGAGCCGGTCTCGCGGGTGGCCAGCGAACGCATGTAGATATGCTCGTGTTCGATGGCGTTCATGCGAATCCGGTCGCCCAAAAGCGCGCCGCCGGTGCGTTTGCGCGAGGGATCGATGCTGATGATCGCCAGCTTGAGGCGGTCGTCCTGGTCGAGGCGGAAGCGGCGGACCAATTCGTCGGTAAGTGAGGACTTGCCCGCGCCACCGGTGCCGGTGATACCCAAGACCGGAGTTCTGCGGCCGGCCGCGCGGTCGCGGATCGCCTGGACGAGCCTTGCCGGCGCCTCCCCGTTTTCCAGCACGGTGATGATGCGGGCGAGCAGCCGCCGGTCGCCGCCGGCAAGTTGGGCAAGCAATGCCTCTTCGTCCGTCGGCAGCGGGGGAAGATCGACATCGGCCTGTTCGACCACCTCGTTGATCATGCCCTGCAGGCCCATTTTTTGGCCGTCCTCCGGGGTGTAGACCCGGCTCACCCCGTAGGTGTGCAGCTCGTTGATCTCCTCCGGCACGATGACACCGCCGCCGCCGCCGAACACCTTGATGTTCTGGCCGTCGCCTTGCTTGAGCAGATCGATCATGTATTTGAAGAATTCGACATGGCCGCCCTGGTAGGACGTGACCGCGATGCCGTGCGCATCTTCCTGCAGGGCGGCGGTGACGATTTCCTGGACCGAACGGTTATGGCCGAGGTGAATGACTTCCACGCCGGTGGCTTGGAGGATGCGACGCATGATGTTGATGGTGGCGTCGTGGCCGTCGAACAACGAGGCCGCGGTGATGAAACGGACCTTGCGTGCGGGTTGGTAGTGCGTTTGCTGGCCGGTTGGAAGGTGAGACATGACGGATCTCCTGACAAAAGTTGAGTGGATGGCATTGGACGAAACGCCCAAGGCTGGATCGATCAAGCTTCAGGGAGAACACAAGAGGGTGCGCTAACGTAAAGCACCCCTTGGAAATTAGCAAAACAAATTTTCGCCGGGTGGGGAAACTGGGGCGGAAACGGCAGCAAGCTGCCACATTGTGCTTTCATCGCCGACCAACATCGCACAGGTCACTTTTCCGCAACTCTTTTTAAGACCCAGATGTGCGTTTGCCGGATGACTCATTGTTTTTCCGGTAAGATCGCTTATTGTACCCTTACGCCAACGCCGCGCCGGCGGCGACGATCCGGTGCGAACATTCCCGAGGTCACGCGCCATGCGGTATTCGATCATCTCTACCGTTTTTCTTGTCCTGATGCTCTTCTCCTGTTCCCCGCGTCCCTATGACGGCCCGGTTTCCGACCATTTCGACGGCGAGCGGTTTTTCAATCCCGGCAAACCGGAAAACAAAACCTTTTTCCGGGTGCTCAAATGGTATGCGACCCGGGTGCGCCAACCCTGGCCCGCCTTCAGCGAACTGCCCTTCACCGACAAGCCGCCCCAGCGGGTTGAAGGCAATAGGGTGCGGATCGGCTTTGTCGGCCATGTCACCCTGCTCATCCAAACCCAGGGCCTCAATATCCTGACCGATCCGGTCTGGTCGGACCGCGCCAGCCCGTTCACCTGGGCCGGTCCCAAGCGGGTCCATCCGCCGGGTATCCGTTTTGAGGATCTGCCGCCCATCGACGTGGTGCTGATCAGCCACAACCACTACGACCACCTCGACCTCGACACCCTGGTAAGGTTGTGGCAGCGCGATCGGCCCCTGTTCATCGTGCCCCTGGGCAACGAGACGCTGATTCGCGGACGCGTGCCCGAAGCCCGAATAGAGGCCCGCGACTGGGACGGCCAGGTGGCGGTGTCTCCGGGGATGACGGTGCATCTGGCGCCGATGCATCATTGGTCGGCCCGCGCCCCCTGGGACCGCAACCGAGCCCTCTGGGCCGCTTTCGTCCTCGCCACCCCCGGCGGCACGCTCTACCTTGTCGGCGACAGCGGCTATGGCGGCGGCGACAATTTCCGCACCGCGGCCGCCAAGTACGGATCGTTCCGCCTTGCCGTCCTGCCCATCGGTTCGTACGATCCCCGTTGGTTCATGGCCGACAACCACATGAATCCCGAAGAGGCGGTCAAGGCCTGGAACGACCTGGGGCGGCCGCCCATGCTGCCCACCCATTACGGCATGTTCCAGCTGGCCGACACCGGCTATGAGGTACCGTTGCGCGACTTGAAAGCCGCCATGAAGGTCGCCGCCGTTCCCGAGGGCCGCATTCGGCCGCTCGACGCGGGCGAGCATTGGTGGGTGGAGGAACAGGCTGGTACCCCGGTGGCGGGGCGGTGAGGAGGGACGAGCCCGATTCAGGGCGTCGCAGCCGGCAGCGCGTGCAGGGGCTGGCCGACGATGTTGTCCGAAACGATGCCGGCGAGGCTGCGTCCGCTCGCCCAGGCGATGAGGCGCGGGTCCTTGGCCGCGTCGGTGCAGAAAAAATCCGGATTCACTGTTGCGCCGGTGCGGGCCAGGTCGAGCCGGTCGGCATCGAAACAGGTGCGCACGGTCACCTCGTCGTGGGTGCGGGCGGCCAAGGCGTCGCTTCGCCTCGCCCGAGCAGGGAGCGGCTGTAACAGTCGGGGCAGATGCCGTGGCTGAAACGGGCGTCGCTGTGCGCGGTGATGTACTTCTCCAGTTGCTCCCAGGCATCTTGCTCGGTGCGAATTTTCTTGCAATACATGCAAATGGAAATAAGGCCCTCCAGGCGTTTGATCCGGGCCAGGGTGGCCTCGACCTCTTCTTTTTGGCGGGCCAGCAGTTCCTGCTGCTGTTTCTGCACGCCGATGTCGGTGACCGAAAACACGGTGTAGCCTTTGGGTCGGTCGCCGAGCACAATGGTCCGTCCGTGCTGTTTGGCCCAGAACTGCTCGCCGTTGCTGCGTCGATGGAGGATTTCACCCTCGAACCGGCCGCTTGCGGCAATGTCGTCATAGATCGTTTGGCCCGCCCTCTCGAACAACTTGTCGTTTTCGTACAGGCAGCGCGCCGATTGGCCGGGCAAGGTGCCGGGCGGAAACAGGAACATGGCCTCCATGGCAGGGTTGCAGGAGACGATGACCCGGTTCTTGATAATGCAGATCCCGGTCGGCAGGGTGTCGAGAATGGCTTTTTGTTCCTCCAGCGCCTCCCGCAATCGCCGATCGCTCTTTTCCTTGGACAAGACCAACATGCCGAAGCCATTGGCCAGCATGATGTAGAACACCACGGCAAAGGTGACGAATTGGATGGTGTTTGGGGAAAAAAGGGCGAATTCCTCGGTGGCGATCAGCGCCAAAACCCCGCGGAAGCAGGCAATCAGGGCCAAGAGGGCGATGCTCCAGGCCATGAAGGTCTGCAAAGGGGAGGTTTTCGAAGCGCTTTGCAACATCTTTCTGGCTGCGATTGCCAGGAGCGGCGAGGCCAGCAGCGAGGTAATGGCAAGCCGTTTGGACGGCGGCAGCGGCGTGGACAGGGCGAGACCCGCCAGCAGGTAGATGAGGCAGGTGATTCGCATCGCCGAGGCAACGGGACGATTCGCGATCTGGAAAATCGCCCAGCATTCGTAGGAGAAACCGGCGAGCAGGCAGAAATTGCCCAGGGTGTAGCTGAGCAGATCGATGACCGTGCCCCGTGCGGCCAGCAGCAGCCAGCCCGCACCTTGCAAACATTTGGCCGCGATCCAGAATGGATTGCGTTCGGAGCGTTCCTGGCTCTCCTGCAAGACGATGAGCACCATGCCGAAGACAAGGTTGCCGAAGCCCAGGGCCAGGATGATAGTTCGTATATCCAAAAAATTAGTTCCTTGTTTCCGAACGGGAAGACGTTGACGACCATAACTGGATCATAACGGAAAAATGTAGTGAAAGTAAAGGGTTTGCTGGTTGGAACCTGGGGGGTGCTAGCCGATTTAGCCGAGGCGGCCGAGGCGCTGAACGGGATGTGCTTGGCATGGGGACTCAGCGGGCCGACCGAATGGAGGGGCGATGATCGCCAACCGTCACCGACGTTGCATGGCCGTGGCCGTTGGCGTGATGCTCTCGCAGCAAGGCCGCCGCGAGAGCATCATCAAATAATGTCCGCACGGCCGGTCCGGCGTTTTCTCGGCCGTACCGGAGCGGCTTCATGGACGCGGTTCCAGGACAAACGGCTGAGGCAACGGGTGCCGCCCCGCCTCCTTTATCCAGCTGTAGCCAATCGCTGCCCCAGCTGGACGGCCCGCTTGCAATCCTCCGGAAAGACCGATGATCTGCGCGCCGCCTTCCGGGCCGGATCCATGCATTCCATGGTCACCTTGCCATAGTCGGAAAACTGGTAGGTGTCGTAGCAGCACAGAGTCTCGGGCTGAATGCCGAAGACGCGGTCGAGCACGGTTTCGGTGGCTTCGAACATCGCCGGATAGCCCAGGCGGGCGCACTGTTCCGCGTCGACATTCATGGTGTAGACCACGGCTGTCCGGATGGTCCGGGGAAAGAGCGCGCGCGGCGGCTGGCTGTAGACGAGCGGCGCGAACAGCAGCCGTTCCAGGAAGGAGCGCATCTCGCCGGTCATTTGGCCAAAATAGATCGGCGAGCCCAGGACGAGGGCGTCGACCCCGGTTTCGATCCGTTCCAGCACCGGCCGCAGTTGGTCCTGCATGGCGCAGCGGCCGTTGCTCGGACCGTCGACCAGCTTGCAGGCAAAGCAGCTGGTGCAGCCCTTGTAGTCGAGATCGTAGAGATGGACCAGTTCGGTGGACGCGCCCCGGGCGGCGGCACCTTCGAGGACCTTGGTCAGCAGAGTGGCGGTGTTCCACTTTTTTCTCGGGCTGCCGTTGATGGCCAGGACATGCATGGCGTCCTCCTTGTGGGTTGCGCTTGCCCGGCGGGACCGAACGGCCGGGAAGCAGTTTTCGGCCGGGGGCCGGCAACAGGCGCTCCCGGCGGCTAATACCGCACCGTGGCAAGGAACATGGTGGCGGTCCAGTTTTCGTCGCCGCCCAGCCGGGCGGTGGCGCCATCGGCAGGAATTGCCAGGGCTCCCACTAGGCTCAAGGTCAGATGGGTGTTGACCGCCCAGTCGGCGATCAGGTTCCATTCATCGACATAGTGGCTGTCCTGCACCTCGAAATAGGCCGGGTTGTGCAGGCTGAAGCGGTAGTAGAACAGGTTGAGGGTCAGGGGTTCCACCGGCTGGACCTTGAGGCGGAGCATATGCGAGTCGAGATTGGTGTTGAATAGGTCGTACTCGCCGGTGATCTCGCCCTGAAACCAGGAGCCCCAATCGGTGGCGCCGTAAAACAGGGTGTCGTAGTGCTCGTCGAAACTGGCGTAGCGATAGGTCAGCTCCGGCTTCCAGGCAAATTCGCTCCATTGGTAGCTGGCCGAGGCGTACCAGCCGATGCCCGCGTCCTGGCCGTGGTCGCGCTCTTCGCGGACGAATTCGCCGTTGAGCGTGAGCGGCCGCAGCAGCGAGGGGCCGTTGCCCACCGCAAAGGGCTTGATGCTGCCCCGCAGGTCATAGACCTGCATGCCGTCGCGCTCGGGCAGGTCGGACGCGATGGTGGCGAAACTGCCGCCCAGGCTGGCATTGTCGGCAAAGGCGTATTCCAGGGTGCCGCCCCCTGCCTTGGTGTCGATGGGGAAGACGTCGTTGTCCTCGAAATAGAACAAATCGCCGGCCCAGGCCCCGCTTTTCATTCGGACGATGGCGGCATAGTCGGCGCTCCTGCGGCTGCCGAGGTAATAGGCGGCCCGCCGGAAGCCGGAACATCCCTCGCTGTAAAAGAGGAAACCGGTTCCGGTGGTGTAGGTCTGGCGGCCAAAGGAGATGTCGAGAAAATCCTCGCCCAGGCTGCCGAACAGCGTGCCCGAGCGCCAGCCCGCATAGGCGTTGTCGATGCCCAGCCAGCTGACGTCGCCCATGTCGGCATTGGTGGCGTCGGCATCGATGCCGCCGAAGGTATTGGCCTGGACCACGTCGATCCTGCCGTACAAACTCTGGGTGTTGGGTAGCACGTAGTGGCCTTCCAGTCCGGGGCGGATCAGCGATTCCGACCAGGAGTCCACCTTCTGGCCGGCGAGCACGCCCTTGTCGTTGCCGTACCAGGCGTTGCCCTGGCTGAAAAAGGCGAAGTCCAGGCCAAGGGTGGCCTGGAGATAGCTGCCGTTATCGCTCTCATAGAAGCGCAGCGGATTGGCGGGTTCCTCTTCGGCGGCCGGCAGGGCGGCGGGCAGAACAAGGGCGGTTGACAGCAGGAAGAGGGCGGTCGAACATGTTTTGCGCATGGCTCTATACAATCGCTATGAAAAAATGAGTGCGGGGCGGCATGGCGTCTGCCGCGTCCGGTGAATGTCGGTATCCTTGGCGGATCTTTACGTGACCGCGCTGCGCCCGTCAAGGGCTTATCACCTCTTATTGTTACAAAAAATGGCCGGATAGCCAGCGGAATCGAGGCGGTGGAGCGAGGGGAGGGCGGGGGCGGGCTAGCCGTTGTCCTGGGCTTGGATGTGGGCCAGCACCAGGTTGATTTCGCCAAACGAATAGCTATCGCCCAGGGCGGTTTTCAAGGCCTTGAGGGAGCTGGCCGGCAGCGGGCGGATCTTGTCTTCCAGCTCGCGGATTCGCTCCGGGGCAAGCAGGCCGGCAAGGGGCAAGGTTCCGTTCTTGACGAAATAGGCCAGGTGTCCCTCGACGGTCTGGAGGGTGAGTCCGCGCCGGTCGGCGATCTCCGGCAGGGAAAGGCCGGATTGCAGCATTTCCAGGCTGACGGCCTTGGTGTCGAGCCGTTGTCCCGTCCGCTTGGGCGCGCCGGTCGGCCCGATGGTTGACGTCGATGGCGGGATGGTCGCCCCATGGTCGCCTGCTTCGCGCCAATCGGCCACCAGGGCCAGGATCTCTCGGCCGTATCGTTCGGCCAGCCGCTTGCCGATGCCCTTGACGGCCTGCAGCGCCTCCATGCTGTCCGGCAGGTGGATGGCGAGTTGGATGAGAGTCTTCTGGTGCATGACCTGGTAGGGTGCCAGGCCCGCGGTGGCGGCCGTGTCGTTTCGCCACTGGCGCAGGGCGCGAAACAGGGCCGGGTGGCCGACATCGGCCTCGGTGTAAAGCTCCTCGGCAGGCTTGGGCCGTTTTTCCTCGGCCATGGCCGCGACCGACAGCGCCCGGAGATAGCGGCCGGGCGAAAAATCTTCGGCGCACACCCGGATCGCCGCCTGTTTGCCCGCGCATTCCTGGCGGAGCAGCTTGACGACCTCTTCGATCCGCTTGCGGATTTCCTTGTTGTCCGATGCCACTTCCAGACTTTCGATGCAGGGGCCGAGCCCGGCGGCAAACTGTTCGGCAAAATAAACGCCCGCCTTGGCCAGCCGCTCCCGGACGACCGGATCGGCGGCCGGCTCGCGCTGCGGCGTAAACAGCGACTGCAACTGGAGCCGGAACCGGTCGCCCACGGCGCAGATGGCGTCCTGCGCCTGCTGCCGCACCGCGAACACGTCGTCGGTTGCGTTCACCTGGACGATGCCGGCATTGTGCCGCAGCAGTCCGGTCAGGCGGCCCAATAGTCCGGCCAGGGCGCTGAAATCGAAGCAGGCCAGCAGCAGCTTTTGCTGGTAGCGAATCCGGGCGGCGGCGAGATCGGCTTCGGTCGGGGGCTGAGCGGCGGTCCGGGCGACGAAATCGCGAACCGCCGGATCGGCCGCCACTGTCCGGGCGGCAAGCGGCGAGCTGAGCACCAGGCCTTCGAGGCTGCGGCAGCGGCTCAAGCCCACATAGACCTGGCCGTGGGCAAAGGCTGCCTGGGCGTCGATCGCCACCCGGTCGAAGGTCAACCCCTGGCTTTTGTGGATGGTGATCGCCCAGGCCGGCTTGAGCGGGATCTGCTGGAAGCTGCCGACCACCTTGGGCGTGACCTCGGCGGTCTCGGCATCGACCGCATAGTCGATGTTTTCCCAGGTCATGGTCCCCACCTCGATGGGGCCGTCCTCCCCCGGACAGACGACCCGCACGCTCTGCCGCCCTATTTCGTCGACCGTGCCGATCTTGCCGTTGAAGAACCGCTTCTCCGGCGAGGTATCGTTGCGCACGAACATCACCTGGGCCCCCGGCTTCAGTTCCAGCTCGGCGGCGGTGGGATAGGCGTATTCCGGAAAGCTGCCCTCGATCTCGGCCGCAAACCGGTGGGCGGCGGTGGGCAGGGCCTCCAGCCGAGTCGCGTTGATGGCATCGGCCTGGCGGTTGTGGGTGCAGAGGGTGATGACGCCTTCCTCGGGCGCATAGCCGGGGCGACAGCGGGCATTGAGCGCTTCCAGGCCGGCAGCGTCGAGGCGGTTGTCGCGTACCTGGGCCAGCAGGTCGATGAAGCGCTGGTCCGACTGGCGAAAGATCCGGCCAAGTTCGATCGCCACCAACTCGAGCCGTTGCAGGGCCAGGCTGCTGAAAAAATAGGGCGAACCGTAATGCGGCCGCAACAGCTGCCATTCCGCTTCCTTGACCACCGGCGGCAGTTGGTGGAGATCGCCGATCATCAGCAGCTGCACGCCGCCGAAAGGCAGCTCCGAGCGGCGGTAGCGCTTGAGCACCGCGTCGACGCCGTCGAGCAGGTCGGCCCGGACCATACTGATCTCGTCGATGACCAGCAAATCGAGGCTTTGCATGAGATTGCGTTTTTCCCGGCCGACCCGGTGCCGGCCGTCGCGCAGGGTCGCGCCGGGAACCAGAGGACCGAAGGGGAGCTGGAAAAAAGAGTGGAGGGTCAGGCCGCCGGCATTGATCGCCGCCACCCCGGTGGGCGCGGTGACGACCATCCGTTTGCCGGTTTGTTCCTTGAGCCGGTGAAGGAAGGTGGTTTTGCCGGTTCCGGCCTTGCCGGTGAGAAAGACGGCGCAGTCGGTCTCTTCGACAAAGGCGCGGGCCAGATCGAATTCAGGGTTGGGCTGCGGCACGGGCAATCATTCGGGCTTGCGCCGCAAGGTCTTGAGCCGGGAGCGGCGGACTTTGGTCTCGTGTCGCCGTTGCCGGGCCGCCAGGGTCGGTTGGGTGGCTCGCCGCTGTTTGCGCGGGACCATTGCCGTCCGAATGATGTCGGCCAGCCGTGCCAGCGCCGCCTCCCGGTTTTTTTCCAGGCTGCGGAATTCCTGGGCCTTGAGCACCAGCACCCCGTCCTCGGTCAGCCGTTGGTCGTGCAGGGCCAGCAGCCGCGTCTTGACCGCCTCGGGCAGGCTCGAGGCCCGCACGTCAAAACGCAGATGCACCGCGCTGGCCACCTTGTTGACATTCTGGCCGCCTGCGCCCTGGGAACGGATGCCGGTCATCTCGATTTCATGGGCGTCGATGGCCAGGGTCGGGGTGATGAAGAGGGTGGGCATGGCGGCCATGGTCACGCTTTGGCAATCGGCGGCCGCGATTCGGCCAATTCGGCGAGAGCCGCCTCGGTGGTGAGCAGGCGTGCCCCGATTTGGCGCATGTCCGCCAGGGCCTTGTCGCTGTCGTCCGGTTGCAGATTTACTCCGGCAACGGCGTCGATCAACACCGTTACCTTCAGGCCGCGTCTGCGGGCGTCGAGCACCGTGGAGCGAACGCAGTAATCGGTGGCCAGGCCGCCGATGAACAGGTGGCCGACTCCCTGGCCGTCGAGCAGGTCGGTAAGACGCACCCCGGCATCGGTGACACCGTCAAAGGCGGAGTAGCCATCCAGGTGCTTGGTGATTCCCTTGTACAGCAGAAGGCTGCCGGCGGGCAGCCGCAGGTCCGGGTGGAAGTCCGCACCGGGGCTGTTCTGGATGCAGTGCACCGGCCACAGGCCGCCGTGCGTTTGAAAGTGGCCGGTGGCGGGCGGGTGCCAATCGCGGGTGGCCAGCACCGGCAGGCCGGCGGCGGCAAAGGCGGCGGCCGCCCGGTTAAGCGGCGCCACCACCCGGTCGCCGTCGGGGACGGCCAGGGCGCCGCCGGGGCAAAAATCGTTCTGCACATCCACCAGGATCAGGGCCAGCCGTTTCATGCGCGCCTCCTTCCGACGTGTTCCGTCTGGATCAGGGAGCCTCGCATTTCTTTCAGGCGGGCCGAGATCGATACCTTGTAGCGGTGCGGATTGACGAACCGGCGGCAGCCCCGGGGCAGGAGCGTCAGTTGGTGGCGGCAGCGCTCGGTCATGCGTTCAAGCGGCTCCGGCGCCAGCAGGCGGCGGCCGTCCGCCATCACCGTTTGCCGCAGGTCGATCAATTCGACGTTGCCGGGCAGGGCGGTCCATTGCAGGGGATTGACCGGGTCGAAGACCGTGTCTCCGGCGACGAGGGTGTCGTCCTCCAGGCAGATCACATCCTGGATGTAGTTGCCGTCGGGTCCGATGGCGCGCAACAGTCGCTTGTTTCCCGGCAGGGTGGCCTTGGCTATGTCGCTGGTGATCTTCATTTTCGGCCGGCCGTCGATGGCCACCAGCTTGTAGACCCCGCCCAGGGCCACGCCTCCGATGCCGGCGGCGGTGGCCAGCTTGGTGCCGACGCCGTAGATGTCGACCCGGCCGCCCTCGTCGCGGATCGAGCCGATCACCTGTTCGTCGAGCTCGTTGGAGGCCAGGATGCGCACCTCGGGGAAGCCGGCCGCGTCCAGTAGGTGCCGGGCCTCGCGCGAAAGATAGGCCAGGTCGCCGGAATCGAGCCGGATGGCGCGCAGGCTGTGGCCTTGGGCGCGCAATTCGCGGGCCACGGCGATGGCGTTGGGCACGCCGCTGCCGAGAGTGTCGTAGGTGTCGACCAGCAGCACCGAGCTGTCGGGAAAGGCGGCGGCATAGGCGCGGAAGGCGGTCAGTTCGTCGGGAAAGGATTGGACCCAGCTGTGGGCATGGGTCCCGCGCACCGGCAGGCCGAAGGTCATGCCGGCCAGGACGTTGCTGGTACCCTTGGCTCCGCCCACGCAGGCGGCGCGGGAGGCGGAAAGGCCGCCGTCCGGCCCTTGGGCGCGCCGCAGACCGAACTCGATCACTTCCGCACCGGCGGCGGCATGACAGATCCGGGCCGCCTTGGTGGCCACCAGGGTCTGGAAGTTGATCAGATTGAGCAGCACGGTCTCGACCAGCTGAACCTCGGCCAGCGAACCCGAAACGGTGAGCAGCGGATCGTTGGCAAAAACCACCGTGCCTTCGGGGGGAGCGACCACCGTGCCTCGGAAACGGAAGTTCCGGAGGAAATCGAGGAATTGCGGCTTAAAAAGGCCGAGGCCGTGGAGATAGTCGAGCTCTTCGGCGGAAAAACACAAATGTTTGAGGCAATCCAGCGCCGGTTCCAGACCGGCGAACACCGCGTAACCGCCGGCAAAGGGATTGGTGCGGAAATACAGGTCGAACACCGCCTGCTTGTCGGCCATCCCTTCCTCGAGGTAGCCGGCCAGCATGGTCAGTTCGTAAAGATCGGTCAGCAGGGGCGACAGTTGCATGAAGCCACCTCCGGACAGGACATCCGGAGTGCAGCCGGCCAAGGAAGGCGGCGGACACCCAAGGGTTGCCTTGTTTGCCCGAAAGATCAGAGTGTTGATGGAATGGGATCGTACTGGTGTGTTGATAGTCGATAATGGGCGCCATCGCAAGTGCTTTCCTTGTGGTACCGCAATCGGACGGATTCCAGTTTTTGTTCGCCCGGGCGGGCCGGAGCGGAGCGGGACGACACGGCCGATGGTTGGCCGCGTCCAGTGGTGAAAATGCGGCTGCCATCCGAATCTTCCGTTCGTTTCCCAGCCTTGAAAATCGTTGCTCGCGCTGAACCTGGCAAGCCATTGATGACGCCAACGGGAAAAAATAGCCCAATTGCCCTCCAGCGGCGTTTTTTTGCCTTGAAAATACTCTTTTTTGCTTATAGACACCGGGTCACCGCGTAGCATACATTCAATTTGGTAATAAGTCTGGAACGGCAACGCCTTTAGCGGTACGGGGCACTCCCATCCTGTCGGGAAAAAGAGACCTTGCCTTTTCCCGTTCATCATCGGCTCGAAAATCGTCGAATGGCAGGGGCGAGCAGGCGTCAGGGCGAAACGGGGAGAACATGTGCAGGCGGCATGCATGCCCCCGCCGCCCCTGATGCCGGACAAAGCCGTTATTCCATTTCGATCGCAAGAGCACGACCATGCAATTCAATTCAATCACCGCGAGCAAGGAGATCAACTCCGGCCGCCGGTTTTTTTTTGCACTCTTCCTCGTCTCCGCCGTGCTGCTGACAGCCTGGAGCCCGTCCCCATCTCTGGCCGGCAAGATCGTGGTCATTGGCCAGGATGAGAGTTGCCCCGCTGGAGCGCGGTGCGACCAGGCGCCGCCCGGCGGACGGCATCAAACCGCGAAACCCGGCGCTGGACCGAGCAAGGCTGCGGCGGGAAACAATATTTTCGGCAGCTATTTGCAGGGCTATTTCAAGGACGCCGACAAGGGCAAGCCTGCGGCGGCGGGGAAGGACAGCCCCGCCGAGCAAGAGATGACTGCGGAGGAAAAGACGGTAGACGACCGGGCCGCAGGGGAAGACGGCACAAGCAAGGACGACGAGGACATCTACATTTTTCTGCTGGCGGACACGATGGAGGGCATCCCCGGCTATTATGCCTACACCTTTGGCGAAGCGAGCGAGACCGACGGCAATGCCATCCTCCTCGGCGACAGTCTCATGGGGGTGTCAGCCAATGGCTACGAGGAGGATATGAAGGATTTCATGCCCACAGAGCGCCGAGCCGTTGTAATCGGCCGCTCCAGTGGAACGGCAGGCAGCGGCAAGCAGCAGGGAGCACGGGCCGCGTCCGCACCATTTTCGGTCAATTCCGATTTCACCGCCCCGGGCTCTGTGCAGCATAGGGGCGATTTTCCGGCCAAGTCCCGGGGGAGAATTTTTATTGTCGAGGCCGAAAAGTTAACCCCGGCCCTTGCCGAGGCCAGTGTCGTTTTTGACAATTCCCCGCATGAAAACATCCGCTCTGTCGAAGACGGACCGAAATACAGGCCCGTCCAATCGGCGGGAGGCAGCGGTGTCGTGCAGGCGTCCACCCTTTCTCTGGGCCAGAATGCGGAATCGGGCAGCTTGACAATCAGGGATTTCTTCAATTTCAAGGACGATAAAGAAGAGACCGACAAACCCATCATCATGTTCATCGTGGTGGGATTGGGAATCCTGCAGGCTGTGGTGTTGGCGGTGACCGTCGTTCGCATCCTGATTGAGCGGGCGCGATAGGCGTTGCGGGCAAAAAATGGCATTTATTTGCCCCTTGTGGTTGATGGCACAACACTGTATAATTACAGATCTTTGTCGTAATTGCAGCCATGGCTGCAAACGGTAGCAAGAGGCGAGGGCTTTTCCTTTGCCGCCGGGCTGCCGATAGACCAAGAGCCGATGGCCATGCAATCCTCCTCGCCCAATTCAGGGGAACAGGCCCCCGATTGAATAGGCGACCTGGATCAACTCGCGGATTTGCCGCGGAACAGGCTGGTTCAGGTGCGGTCCTCTCGCTGTTCCGATGCACCTACAGGAATGCGATTGCGACTTGTTCTGAGGGTGGATCTGTGCAATAATGCTTATCGTTAATGTATGTAGCGTATGTAGCCGCGCCTGCGAATAGGTGTTAGGCAGGAGCGGCCGTATCCTAGAGTATCACATGTGTCCAAGCAGTCCGTGAAGATGTCTCCACATCATGGAGAAAATCATAGTATCGCCGAACAGGTATCGTCCCTATGAATGAAACGAAAACGCTGTCGAATGACGCGAAAACACAGGTAAATGAAGCGAACAAGCAGTTCTCGCTGTTGATCGTTGAAGATGAGCCCGCCTTGAGAAACAACATGGAATTGATCCTCAAGCTCGAAGGGTACAACGTGCGTGCGGTTGCCGACGGCCTGGCCGCCTTGAGCCTGATCCGCAGCAAGCGGCCGGATTTGATTCTTTGCGACATCCTCATGCCGGGCATGGACGGTTTCGCCTTTCACGAGGCGGTGAAGGGATTTACTCATCTCGCCTCCATTCCCTTCCTCTTTGTCTCCGCGCTCAATTCGCCCGAACAGGTCCGCAAGGGCATGAACGTCGGGGCGGACGATTATCTCACCAAACCCTTCAGCGCCGAGGAACTCCTGGTCGCCGTCTCGGCCCGTCTGCGCCGGTTCACCTCGCTCCGCACGGTCACCAAATCGCGCGGCGGTCCCACCGAAGAGGAGATGCGCAAGCTGCGGTCGATCACGCCCCGGGAACGGGAAATCCTGCTGCTGGTGGCCAAGGGAAAATCGTCCAGGCTGATCGGCGAACTGCTGTTCATCAGCCCCAGAACCGTGGATGTCCATCGGAATCGGCTGTTGCGCAAATTGGGGGCTGCCAATGCCGCCTCGCTCGCGCATTGGGCCGCATTGGCTGAGCATATGTTTCGGACAAAGGCCATCTGACAGACGTACCGGACAGGTTTTTGCCTCCATGGTCAGTCTTCCTCTCCGCTTTCCCCCGACGCTGAATAAATACCTGCCGGTCTGCATGTCGCTCGAACGCCAGGCCCATTGGCCCGTGCTCGCCGTGTGGCTGGCGGTCTTGCTGCTGATGCCGATGCAGGAGCGGGTGGTCTACGAGCACACCTGGCTGTTGGGGGCCGGTTTCCTGTTCGGCGCCCTGGTCGCGATTTTCGTCGCGGTCTGGATGGGCGGGAGCTTTGTCCGCAACGGCAGTCCCGGCATGCTGCTTTTGAGTTGCGGTGCCTTTTTCTGGGGCACGGCGGGATTGATTTTCGTGCTGTCGATCTTTCTCGGCAACGATATTCCCGTCCTCGATATCAACACCCTGGTCACCCAGCACAATACCTGTGCCTGGCTGGCCGCCATCACCCAGCTGGCCGGCGCCGCCATCTCCTGCATCCGGATGGAGCCGGTTGCCCGTCCCCGCACCTGGTTGACCGTCACCTATGTGGGGACGGCGGCGATTTTGGCATTGCTCATCATCGCCTCCTCATCTCACTGGACCCCTCTCTTCTTCGTCCTTGGCCAGGGCGGCACCGCGACCCGCTACCTGGTGCTCGGCTCGGCCATCGGCATGTTCCTGCTCGCGGCCCTGCTCCTCTTTCTGGCGGGCCGCCGGGACATGCCCCCCTTTCTCCGCTGGTACAGTCTGGCCCTTGTGTTGATGGCAGCGGGACTCACCGGCCTGCTGCTGCCGAAAGTCACCGGCACCCCGGCGAGTTGGGCCGCTCGAAGCGCGCATTACTGCAGCGCCCTCTACATGCTGGCCGCTGTTTTTCGGTCATGGCCTGGATTCAGCCCGGAACACACCCTGTCGCGGGAGGATGTGTTCGCGCCGAAACAGCGTTGGCTGCTTTCCTTCGCGGTCGCCGTTGCCTGTTCTTCCGGAGCGGCCGTGCTCCGTGTGTTTTTTTTGCAGAACCTGGGACAGGACGTTTCCTATGTGACCTTCTGCTTCGCGGTGGCCCTGGCCGCCTTGATGGGCGGTTCATTGCCAGGGATCATGACCACCCTGCTTTCGGGCTCCCTGACCTTCTCGATTTGGCTGGCCTCTCCGAAAGACGCGCCGTTTAATGTATTTACCCTGGTCATGGAATTGACTTTTTTTGTCCTGAGCGGCCTGCTGGTGTCGCTGGTCGGGCAAATGACACATCGCTACCGGGCCCGGAGCGTTTTGGTCGAAGCCAAGCTCCGCCAGGAAGAAGAACAGGTGCGGGTTGCCGAGAAAAACGTCCAAGCCACCAACGAGCGATTGGCCCACGTGGTCGAGGCCGCCATGGCGGGGATTTGGGATTGGAATATCCAGACCGGAGAGTTGATCTACAACGAGCGGTGGGCCGAAATGGCCGGATACCAT
This sequence comes from Desulfobulbus sp., assembly GCF_031547805.1. Lineage (GTDB taxonomy): Bacteria > Desulfobacterota > Desulfobulbia > Desulfobulbales > Desulfobulbaceae > Desulfobulbus. The sequence goes on along the minus strand of NZ_JAVBRQ010000031.1, from coordinate 72,710 downwards.
CTGGCTGATCAGATGGCGATGAAGACCGAGGCATGGCGGGAATCGGTGCATCCGGACGACTTGCCTGTTTTGCAGAAACAGCTGGACGAGTTGTTTGCCGGCGCCCGGCCGCTTTACGACCAGGAATACCGGCTGCGGCACCGCGACGGCCACTGGATATGGGTCCAGGATTGGGGCCGGATCAGCGAGTGGAGCGAGGAAGGAAAACCCTTGCTCATGACCGGATTCCACATCGATATCAGCGCGCGGAAGCTGGCCGAGGCGCAGTTGCGCGATCTGAGCCGCGAACAGCAGATTCTTCTGGGCACGGTGCCGATCGGTATCGCCAAGTACATCGACCGCAAACTGATCTGGTGCAATCAAGGTTTTGAGGAGATGCTGGGCTATCCTTGGGAAGAAGTGTACCAGAAAAGCACCAGGAGGTTTTTTCCGTCCCTGGCAGAATATGAAGACCTGGGCAAAGCCACCTCCCCCGTTCTCGCCCAGGGCCTGATCTACGAAGGCGAGCTGCGTCTGCAGCGTAAGGACGGCAACTTGATTTATGTCCGGATCTCCGGCCGCGCGGTCGATCCCGCCGATTCGTCGCAGGGGAGCATCTGGGCCATTCAGGACATCTCCGAGCGCAAGCTGATGGAGGAGGCGATCCGGGAGCGGGCGGAATTGTTCCAGGCCCTGTTCGCCGACAGCCATTCGGTCAAATTGCTGATCGATCCCGACAACGGTAGCATCATCGACGCCAACAAAGCGGCCAGCGACTTTTACGGCTATCCCATCGAGCAGTTGATCACCATGCATGTCAGCGAGATCAATGTCCTCGATCGCGCGGAGATCCGGGCAAAGCTGGCCATGGTCAAGGAGCGGCAGGGGGAGGCGTTCCAGTTCCGCCATCGGTTGGCCTCCGGCGAAATCCGCGACGTCGAGGAATACTTCAGTTCGATCCAGATCGCGGGGCGAATCGTGTTGCATTCCATTGTCCACGATATCACCGAGAAAAAGCGGTTGGAGGATTCCCTCCGGGAGAGCCAGGCCCTGCTCCATTCCATGACCGAGTCCACTTCGGATTCGGTCTACATCAAGGATTGGGCCGGGCGGTATCTGATGTGCAACCGGGCGGCGAGCCGGCGTTTCGGCCATTTGGAGTCGGAAATTTTGGGCAAGGACGACCGGGCCTTTTTCCCGTCTAAGCAAGCGGACGAACTTATGGAAAGGGATCGGGGCATCCTGGCATCGGGCGAGGTCTGGACCTACGAGGAATCCATAACGCTGGCGAATCAGGAATACATCTTCCTTTCCACCAAGGGGCCGGTCCGCAACGCCTCCGGCGCCATTATCGGTCTGTTCGGCGTTTCCCGCGACATCACCGATCGCAAGCACGTGGAAGAAGAACTGCAACGGTCGCGGGAAGCGGCCGTGGCCGCCAATCACGCCAAAACCAAGCTGTTGTCCACGGCGGCCCATGAATTCCGCACTCCGCTCAGCCTGCTGCAAAGCAGCCTCGATATTTTGGACCGCTACGGCGGGCAGCTCGACGAGGAAGAACGAAAAACGCAAAAACGCCACATCCGCAGTGCCACCAGACAACTGACCGACCTGGCGGAATCGTTGCTGGCCTATCGCAATGTCGAGCGAGAAACAGGAAAACAGGCGGAGTCCGTTCCCTGCGATATCGGTATGCTGAGCCGGACCATTGCCGAGGAGACGCAGGCGGCCAAGGCTGCGGGGCACGAGTTCATCGTTGCCATCGGCGAGGAATGCGGCCTGCTGCTGATCGATCCGGCTCTCTACCGCCGCGTGCTGGAGAACCTGTTGGCCAATGCCTTCCAGTACACTCCGCCGGACCGACAGGTGTCGCTGGAGCTGGTCAAGGCGGGCGACTGGCTGCGAATGACCGTGGCCGACCAGGGCATCGGCATAGAACAGGGAGATCTGGAGCGGATTTTCGATCCCTTTTTCCGGGGGAGCAATGTCGGCCAGCGGCGCGGCATCGGGCTGGGGCTGCCCATCATCCACGAATCGCTCTCCCGGATGGACGGCAGGATTTCGATCACCAGCACCCCGGGGCATGGTACCCGGTTCGAAATTTCCTTGCCCTGGCTGGAGGTGGAGGACGAAGAAGACGAGCCGCGGCTGGACGAACCGGAGGAGTGATCGCCGGCCGGTTGGCGCGGGGATGGGCAAACGGGTTGTTGTTCGTGGGAACAACAACCCGTTTTTTTTGCGTTGCGGTGCAGCGCCAGACAGGCGAGCGGGAACGCGGCACCGGGGGTGCCGAAGCGGGTGCCGGCTTGCAGGGCCGCGTTCAGCGGCAGGGAATGACCTTGCGGAAACTGTCCTTGGTCCAGATCATCTGGCCGTCCGGGGTCTTGCCGTCGGTCTTCCATTTGTCGATCACCTGGAGGCAATAGGAGCCCATGTTGATGGTTTCCGGCTCCTTCTGGCCCGGGGTGTCGCCACCGATGCGCATCAGGTCGGGATTGGTCGACTGGTAATTAGGGGCGATGGTGGCCGCGCCGCAGCCGGCCAGGGTCAGGGCGGCGACGGCGTAGGCGGCAAGGACGCATGCTTTCTTCATGATTCGTACTCCTGCGATGATGGTTGACGCCTGGGCCGGGGCGTCGCGGCATGCGGCGGCGGGCGCAGACGATGGCTGGTGGTTTCGGCGTTGGCCCCCTTGAAGCGGGCCGGGCAAAATGTACCGGACTCGGGCCAATTGTGAAAGTCTTTTCCGCAGTCTCGGTCGCCATCGGGTCCGGTGGGGGATTATCTGTTATCCCCAGGGGTTATCGGTCAACCGGCTGCCTTGCTCGATCCGTTTCAGCTGATCGTCGAGGTCGTCGATTTCCGTCCGCCAATAGGTGGGGGAGCCGAAATCCGGCACCACCGCCGTGGCCCCGTCCTCAACCACCTGGTGGGCGCACCAGGCCGAATAGTGGATGAAGCGCATGGCCCGCAGGGGTTCGATCAGCCGGAGCGTGCTCCGGACAAAGGGGCGGAAGGTTTCGTAGCCCTCGATCAGCAGATCGGCTTCCAACAGGGCGTCGTCCAGGCGGCCCGGCAGCAGCATCCAGAAATCCTGCACCGGCGGCCCGACGACCATGTCGTCGAAATCGATCAGGAGAAAAGAAGACTCCGGGCGATACACCAGGTTGCCGAAATGGCAGTCACCGTGAATCCTGATGGTCTCCAGCCCGGAAAACAGAGGGGTGATGGCGGCGATCAGCCGGTCGACGGTCCGGATGTAAGGTGCGAGCAGATCGGCGGGAACGAGGCCGCTTTCCCTGATATACGCCACCTGGGCCGCGGTGGTGGCGGCCGGATGGAGGCAAAAGCGATGCGTTGCCGCGTTCCGCGCTCCCACCATGTGCATCCGGCCGAGCAGACGGCCGACGGCCAGCCATTGCTCCTCGGTGAATTCATCGACCGAGCGGCCGCCTTTTTTCGGAAACACCGCGAACAAGATGGCGCCGCAGCGGCCGATGGTGCCGCCTTGCCGCAGGGGCAGCGGCGCGACCACCGGGATTTCCTCCTCGGCCAGTTCGCGCAGAAAATCGTGCTCGTCCTGGATCATCGCCAGGGGCCATCGTCCCGGCCGGTAAAACTTGGCGATCAGGCCCTCGCCCGTGGCGCTTTCCAGTTCGTAGACCCGGTTGATGTAGCTGTTGCATGGCCGGCAGAGATTGGTGCAGGCGGTCCCCAGCGCCGTTTCGACCGCCTCCAGAATTCGTTCGGGAGTCAGGCCGTGGAATGCGGCGCGGGAAGGAGCAGGGGAGGGGACAGCCATGGCGGACCTCATTCGATGAGCTAAACGATTTCGCCCAACCTGCCGGCAGCGCGGGTTCGACGGCAACGACCGATGCGGCCAACCTACCACATTCGCGGCAAAAAGGGTCGCGGTTCCATGGAAAACCCGTCGGATGACGCTCCCGACCCATGCACCCCTGTTGCAATTCGGGGCGAAATCGCCCATGCTGGGACAATGTACTGAATGCGGCGCCAGTTCCGGGCATGAACAGCCCATCCGGTGCCCGCATGCGACCAAACTGCCCACGCCATGGAATGCGACCGCATCGCCAACCTTATCCGGCAACAGTGCACCGAATGCGGCGCCTGCGTCAAGCATTGCGCCTTTCTGCGGCGCCACGGCACGCCGAAGGCCATTGCCGCCGGCCAGCGCGTCCTGGCCTATGCCTGCAGCCTGTGCGGCCTGTGTGCCGCAGTGTGTCCGGAGGGGCTCGATCCCTGCCGTCTCTTCCGGACGATCCGTTGCCGCCATGCGGCCGAGGGCGGGCTCGACTGCCGGCCGTATCGCGGCCTTCTGCTCTACGAACGGCTGGGCTGTTCTTCCTTGCTGGCCTGGAGCGGCATACCGCCGGGCTGTGATACCGTGTTTTTTCCCGGATGCGCTCTGCCTGGAACGCGACCGGAGGCGACCGTCTCCATCTTGGCGCGGTTGCGCCGGATACTGCCGAGCGTGGGGATGGTACTGGCTTGCTGCGCCAAGCCGTCCCACGATTTGGGGCGGTTGGATTTCTGCAAGACGCGCTTGGGCAAAACCTTTGAGCTGTTGCGGCAGCATGGCATCCGCACGGTGCTGACCGCCTGCCCCAGCTGCACCGGCATGTTGCGGCAATACGGCGAGGGGCTTGTCGTGCGCACGGTGTGGGAGGAGCTGCATGCCGCCGGCACCGGGACTCCGGCTCCGGCTGTCGCGGCCGAGATCTGCATCCACGATCCCTGTTCCTTGCGCCACGATCGACCCTTCCAGGCCGCGGTCCGGGGACTGCTGGCCGATCTGGGCTACCGGATCGTGCCGATGGCGCATCAGGATTCGCGGACGGTGTGTTGCGGCGAAGGCGGGGCGGTCGGCTGCATCGATCCCGGCTTGGCCGGCCAATGGACCAGTCTGCGGACCCAGGCCGCTGCCGGCCGGTTGCTGGTGGCCGCCTGCTGCGGTTGCACCTCCACGCTCAACCGTTTCACCCCGACCGTCCACCTTGCCGACCTGCTCTTTCGGCCCGAGGCCGGGTTGCGCGGCGCGCTGGACATCGCCCAACCGCCGTTCACCTACTGGAACCGGTTGCGGCTCAAAGGCCGCTTGCGGCGGATGCTGCAACGATGACTCGAGTCGCCTTAGCAAGCGTCTGCCATGGTCGGGGTGGAAGCAAGGAGCCGGGGTCGAACGTTCCCCGAGGAAATGCTGTTCCGGAACAGGAGGTCATTGACGTCTGGCGACTAATGACGCATTAATGGCGCCATAAGGGTAAAGGGAAGGACCGTACCCCCCAGACCACACAGACACCAAAAGGAGAGACGAGATGAAAGTCGTCGCATTCAACGGCAGCCCCAATGCCAAGGGCAACACCTGGCACGCGCTCAAGATGGTCACCGACGAGTTGGAAAAGGAAGGTATTGCCACCGAGATCGCCCACGTCGGCAACAAGGCGGTCCGGGGTTGCCTGGCCTGCGGCCAATGTTTCAAGAAGAGAAACGAACAGTGCATCCAGACCGACGATCCGGTCAACGAGTGGGTTCAGTTGATGAAAGGCGCCGACGGCATTCTCCTGGGCTCGCCGGTCCACTATTCGGCCGTGGCCGGAACCATGAAGTCGTTCTTGGATCGCGCTTTTTATGTCGCCGGCAGCAACGGCAGCATGCTGCGCCACAAGGTCGGGGCCGCAGTGGTGGCGGTGCGCCGCTCCGGTGGCCTGCCCGCCTTCAACCAATTGAATAATTTCCTCTGCTATTCCGAGATGTTGATCCCGACCTCCAACTACTGGAACGTGATCCACGGTGCCCGGCCGGGTGAGGTCACCAAGGACGAGGAAGGTGTCCAGATCATGCGGACCCTGGGCCGGAATATGGCCTGGCTGCTGCGCCTGGTCGAGCACGGCAAGGGCACGATCGCCCCGCCCGCGCAGGAGAGCAAGGTCTGGATGAATTTCATCCGCTGAAGCCGCGCCCGGCGTTCCGTCGGTCGTCCGGCCGGCCGCCGGGTTCGTCCACCGCAATTCCCAGGAGGTCCCATGGAACTTCGAGAAGCCATTGCCACCCGGCGAAGCATCCGCCGGTTCCAAGATGCTTTGGTTGCCGACGAGCATATCCAAACGATCATCGAGGCGGCCATGCTGGCGCCCTCGGCGGGCAACCAGCAGCCCTGGCATTTCGTGGTGATCACCGACCGAGAGCAGCTCGACCGCATCCCCGATTTCCACCCCTACAGCGACATGGTGCGCACGGCACCGGCGGCGATCCTCATCTGCGGCGATCCCGCCGCCGGCTGTCCCTGGCCGGATTTCTGGGTCCAGGATTGCAGCGCCGCCGCCCAAAACGCCCTGCTGGCGGCGCGCGATCTCGGGCTGGGCACGGTTTGGGTGGGCGTGTACCCGATCGAGGAGCGCATGGCGGGATTCCGCCAACTGCTGACCATCCCCGAGCAGGTCCTGCCGTTCGCCCTGATTCCGGTGGGGTGGCCGGCCGGATCGTTTTCCGCGGTCAACCGCAGCAAGCCGGAGCGGGTGCACCAGGGAAGATGGTAGCGTCCCGCCCGTCGGCAACACGGCAGAAATCCGCCGTAATGCTTGCAAAGCTTGCAAATGGCTGATCGGGTTGTACAATCGGGCCCATCGGTTCCGGCCACACCGTCCGACGCGATCGTTTCCGGCGGCGCTGCCTTGACGCGCCTTTCCTGACCATCAACCCGAAGATATGCACCCCCGGCCGGCATGAAATACCTCGCCTCCCAGTTTCTCTTTCTGCTCCAAGACGGACGGGCGCGCCGCAATATCCGCTCGCTGGTCAAGTTCACCCTGTTCCTGATCCTGATCATGGTGATCTACAGCTACCTCTTCCATGTGATCATGGCCCACGAAGGCCGCTATTATTCCGCTATTACCGGCTTGTACTGGACCCTGACCGTGATGTCGACCCTGGGGTTCGGCGACATCACCTTCGACAGCGACCTGGGCAAACTGTTTTCCATTGTCGTGCTGCTGTCCGGGATCATCTTCCTGTTGGTGATGCTGCCCTTCACCTTTATCCAGTTTTTCTACGCCCCATGGCTGGAGGCCCAGAACAAGTCGCGGGTTCCCCGACATCTGCCGGCGGAGATCGGCAACCACGTCATCATCACCTGTTACGACCCCATTGCCATCGCCCTGGTGCAGCGGCTCAAGCAGTACGGGCACGAGTACATCCTGCTGGTACCCGAGGTGCAGCAGGCGCTCGACCTGGTCGATCAGGGCTACAAGGTGCTGGTGGGCGAGTTGGACGACTCGGAAACCTACCGCCGGGCCCATGTCGAGCGGGCCGCCCTGGTGGTGGCCCTCAACGACGACATGAAGAACACCAGCATCGTCTACACCGTGCGGGAGATCGCCCCCCAGGTGCCCATCGTCGCCAACGCCGACCTCGACGATTCGGTGGATATCCTGGCCCTGGCGGGCTGTAGCCGCGTCTTCCAATTCATGAACATGCTGGGACGGTCGCTGGCCCGGCGTACCCTGGGGGCCCGTACCCATGCCAACGTCATCGGCCGCTTCGAGGATTTGGTCATCGCCGAGGCCCTGGCCATGCGGACCCACCTGGTGGGAAAGACGGTACGGCAGCTCGGGCTGCGCCAGGCCACCGGCATCACCATCGTCGGTTTGTGGAACCGCGGCCACTTCACCCTGCCGCACCCGGAAACGGTGATCGAGTCGAGCACGGTGCTGGTGCTGGCCGGCGCGGAGAGCCAATTGGCCGCCTATGGCGCCTTTATCGGGGAGACCGAGACCATCGTCGCCTCGCCGGCCCTCATCCTGGGCGGCGGCCGGGTGGGCAAGTCCGCGGTGAGTGCCCTGCGGCAACAGGGCGTGGCCTACCGCATCGTCGAAAAAAATCGCCGGATCAGCGAGGAGGGCGAACATTGCGTGATCGGCAGCGCCGCCGATCACCAGATCCTGATCAAGGCCGGGATCGAAACCGCGCCCTCGGTGTTCATCACCACCCACAACGACGACGTCAACATCTACCTCACCATCTACTGCCGCCGGCTGCGGCCGGACATCCAGATCATCAGTCGGGCGACCCTGGATCGCAACATCAACGTCCTCCACGCCGCGGGCGCCGACCTGGTGATGTCGCACGCCTCCATGGCCGCCAACACCATCATCAACATCCTGACCCCCGGCCGGGTGCTGATGCTCACCGAGGGGCTCAATATTTTCCGCTGCCGGGTGCATCTGCTCCTGATCGGCAAAAGCCTCCTGACCAGCGGCATCCGCGAGAGCACCGGCTGCAGCGTGATCGCCATCTTCCGGCAAGGCCACCGGCGTATCAACCCCGACCCCCGCGAACTGCTCGAACCGGAGGACGAACTGCTGATGATCGGCACTGCGGCCTCGGAAAAAGCCTTTGCCGAAAAATATCCCGACACCTGAACGGTGATTTTGCTTTTTCCCAATTCTGACGTTTAGTTATCCGGCTGCCGCTTTTCCGTTGCATCTCTTGGACAGGGGTGTATCATCCTCCCGAACCCGTGTCATCGCACCGCCTCCTGACCCGGCACGCGGCCGCCGCAGCCGGGGCGTCAACTTGCCGCAATCAATCCGGCCCTCTGCCTCGCTTTTGTTCGTATGAAGGCTTTTTTATTGAAAAAAATAGACCATGTGTCGTCGGTCGCCCTGATCGCGGCCTGCTGCCTGCCAGCCGTCGGCCGGTTGTGGGAAAACGGCTTGAGCGAACCGGTCGGCCTGTTTTCCGATGTTGGCGTCGGCGTCCTCTTCTTTGCCCTGGCGCGGAGTTGCCCGCCCTGGCTGCGCCTACCGCTCGCCCTGATCTGGGCCCTGTTCCAGGCGGCGGCCGTCGAGCTGTTTGCCGCCCTGCAGCGGCTGCCGACTTGGCACGACCTGCGCTATCTGGCCGATCCCGATTTTGTCAGCGCCAGCATCGACGGCTTCAGGCTTTCCTCGCCCTGGCTTGTGGGCCTGCTGGTAGCCGCGGCGCTTTTGGTCGCGGTCAAGCCCGCTCGCCGCTGGGGAAACCGCGCCCTGGCCCTCGGCTTGGCAATGGCCTTCTGCCTGCTGTTGGAACAGGGCATGGCCAGCCGCCAAAACGACGAACAGCCCGTGGCCGCCCGCTATAACGGCCTGCACTGGTTTGTCGAGGATGCCCTGACCGAGGCGCTGCGCGAGGAGACGGGGCCGATAACCGAGGACGCGCTGCCCGCCGGGCTTCGCCAGCTCGATCTGGAAGGCAGGACCCTGGTTGCCGGCAAGGGACAGGCCAAAAACGTGCTGATCGTCGTGCTCGAAGGCATCACCGGCCTCTACCACCCCGAAATGCGGCGGGCCATGGGAGTGGAGACCGACGAACTGGTCATGGACAACCTGGCCGCGAGCACGGCCGACGGGATGCTCGTCCCCGATTTCACGGTGCACAGCCACCAGACCATCCGCGGCCTCTATTCGATGCTCTGCGGCGACTACAGCAAGCTCTCCTACGAGACGCCCAAGGCCTTCGAACTGCTCCAGAATGCTTCCCGGGCCGGGGAATGCCTGCCGGCGCAGATGGCGGCAGGCGGCTGGTCCACCCATTTCCTCCAGGCCTCCGGCCTTCAGTTCATGGCCAAGGACAAGGTCATGGAATCCATCGGCTTCCAGAAGGTCCACGGCAGCGGGTGGTTCACCGAAGCCAATCCTTTTCCGTTCGAATGGGGGGTAATCGACGAGGTTTTCTTCAACGGCGCCCGGCAGTACATCAACAATCTGCGCAAGAAGCGCGCGCCCTGGATGCTGACCCTGCTCACCGTGGGCACCCATCAGCCCTACGGGGTGACCGACGAGGCGGCCGAACGCTATTCCTCGCGCAAGATCGCAAGCGTTGCCGAACTCGACCGGGTGGTGGGCCGGTTCATCGACGGATTGCGCCGCGACGGGGTGCTCAAGGACACCCTGGTGATCGTCACCTCCGACGAGTCGCACGGCTCCGATCTGGCGGACTGGATCAGCAGTTGGGGGCTGGGCATCGTGCTGGCGCCGGAAAAGCAGCAGCTGCCGCGGATCAAGGTCGGCGGCTACGGCCTGGTCGACCTTACCGCCTCGGTCCTCGACTACCTGGGGCTGGCAATCCCGCCCTCGGTCATCGGCCGCAGCTTGTTCCGCGATTACGACCAATCACGCGACATGGTGTCGTTCACCGCCTCCAAGCTGCGCTGGCTGACGGGCGGCAAACGCTTCGAATGCACCGACAACGGCGGCTGCCGGGGAGGGCGGGCCGCCAGCATCCTCGGCGACCCGCCTGCGGATTTCCGTCGGGACAACAAGAGCGAGGGCAGCCGGATTTTCGCCATCGCCCAGACCCTGGACAACAAGCTGCTGGCGCATCCGAACTCCAAGGTGCTCCAGTTCGCCAAGGGCGAGGTGCGCAAATTGCCGGAAAAAATCGGCAGCGAGTGGTCCGAGAACCTGGTCGGGGCGCAGTACCTCGATTTTCCGGCCGAATCGACCGTGCATGTTTCGGTCCGGGTCAAGGCGGTCAAGGCCCCGTCCAGGGGGATCAACCTCAACCTGCTGATCAAGGAATGGAATGAGGACAGCCACGACATCCCCTTCGACAATTTTCCCGTTCTCCATGCCGGCCAGGAGGGCAAGGTGGAATTCTCCTTCTACAATCCCAAACCCCGCCAATCCTTTTCTTTTTTCCTGGTGGGCGAGGGCAAGAACGGCCTGGTCAAGCTGGAGGATTTCACCGTGACCATCGACCGGAACAGGATCTGACGCCGGTAGCGGTCGCGGGCCGGGGCAGGGATCATTCCGAGCGCAGGGCTTCGAGCGGGTCGAGCAGGGCCGCCTGGCGGGCGGGCAGGATCGAGGCCAGGATGCCGATGGCCATGGCCAGCAGTTCTGCCAGGACGACAAAGCTCCAGGGGGTGTGCACCGGCAGCAGCGGTACGAAGAACTTGGCTGTGGCTGCGCAGGCCAGCCCGGCCGCCAGCCCGGCCGCGCCTCCCAGTCCGGCCAGCAGGGTGCCCTCGAGCAGAAAAAATCCCAGGACCTGGGCCCTGGTGGCGCCGATGGCCCGCAGCAGACCGATTTCACCGGTCCGCTCGCGCACGGCAATGGTCATCACGGTGAAGATTCCCACGCTGCCCACCAGCAGCGAAATCCCCCCCAAAGCCCCCACCGCCACGGTGAGCATCCCCAGCACCGAGCCGAGCACCTCGAGCATCTGCTGTTGGGTGGTGACGGTGAAATCCTCCTGTCCGTGGCGGGCCAGCAACAGCCGCTTGATCGCCGCCACCACCTCGTCGGCATCCAGCCCCTCGCGGTAGAGGATGTCGATTTCCATCAACCCGTCGCGGTTGAACAGATCCAGGGCGCGGATGGCCGGAATGTACACCGTGTCGTCCATGTCGAAGCCGAGGATCTGCCCTTTCGGTTCCATCACCCCGATCACCCGGGCCGGCTGATTGCCGATCTGGAAACGTTCGCCCAGCGGATTGCGGTCCAGGAAGAGTTCGCGGGCCACCTTGTGGCCGAGCACCGCGAAGGGCCGGGCGGTGCGGGGATCGTCCGGGGGCAGGAAGTGGCCGCTGCCCACGTACATGCGGAAGGCGCGGTCCATCTCCGGGCCGACGCCGTAGGCGGTGATCCGGCGGGTGCGGGTGCCGGCCTTGACCTCGACGTTGCCCTGGACCATGGGTACCGCCGCCTCGACGCCCGGCAGATGCCGCAGGGCCTCGGCATCCTCCAGGGTGAGGAGGCGTTCGGAGCCGATCACTCCCAGCGAGGCGCCCATGGTGGTCACCTTGCCGGGGGTGATGGCGATCAGGTTGGTGCCGAATTGGGTGAATTCGGACAGGACGAAGCGCTGCAGGCCCTCGCCCATGGAAGTGAGCAGGATGACCGCGGCGATTCCCACCGCGATGCCCAGGCCGGTGAGCGCCGAGTGAAGCCGCTTGGCCCGGATGGAGGTGGTGACGAAGCCGATCTGGTCGCGGATATCCATGGCGTCAGCGGCGGGCCAGGGCCTGGATCGGATCGAGCCGCGCCGCCCGGCGGGCCGGCAGGAGCGAGAAGAGGAAGCCGGTTCCCAGGGCGGTGCCGAAGGCGGCGGCAATGGCCCAGGAGGGCGGGGTGGTGTTGAGCGTCGGGTAGAACTGCACCGCCAGCCAGGAACCGGCAAAGCCCAGGGCCAGACCGACCAGGCCGCCGATCGCCGACAGCAGCAGGGCCTCGGTGACCAGCAAGGCCATGATCTGCAGCCGTCCCGCGCCCAGGGCCTTGCACAGGCCGATTTCGGCGGTGCGCTGGGCCACCGCCATGAGCATCACGTTCATGATCAGGATGCCGGCCACCACCAGGCTGATGCCGGCAATGGCCGCCACGGTCAGGGTCAGCACCTGCAGGATCTTGTCGAAGGTGGCCAGCACCGAATCCTGGGTGATGATGGTCACGTCCTCCTCGCCGTAGTGGCGCTTGGCGATGGTGGCGTTGATGTGCGCCTTCAGCCGGTCGATCGTTGCCAGGTCCCTGGCCTCGATCAGGATGCGGAACAAGCCTTCGGTGTTGAGCAGCATCTGGGCAAAGGCCACCGGCACGATCACCATTTCCTCGGTGTCCAGGCCCAGCGAGCGGCCCTCGGAACCGAGAATGCCGATCACCCGGCAACGAAAGCCGCCCAGCCGCACCAGCTCGCCCAGGGCGTTTTGCTGGCCGAACAGCTCGCGGTAGACCTTGGCGCCGATCACGCAGACCGGCCGGGCGATTTCCATATCCTCTTCCGGAAGAAAGGTGCCCCGTTCCAGGCGGAGATGGTGGATTTCGAGCAGGGAGGCTGTGGAGCCGAACAGCGGAATCTGCCGCTCCTTGCCCCGCCAGGCGATGGTCATCTCGCCGACGCTGAGCGGAGTCAGGCGGCGGACGGTTTCGCTGCGCGCCAGCGCCCGCGCGTCGTCCAGGGTGAGGTCGCGCGGCGTCTCGCCCACCAGGGTGGCCGGGGTGTTGCTCGCGGTCTCGGCCCGGCCGGGGATGACGATCACCAGATTGGTGCCCAGCGAGGCGAACTGGTCGACGATGTAAAGCCGGGCGCCGTTGCCGATGCCGGTGAGCAGCACCACCGCCGCCACGCCGATGGCCATGGCCAGCAGCATCAGCAGGGTGCGGACCCGGTTGCCGCCGAGGCTGGTGACGGCAAAGCCGATGGCATCCAAGGGGCGCACGGTTTTACGGCCCCTTGGAATCGTTGGCGATGCGGCCGTCGACCACTCGGATGCGGCGCGCGGCCCGCTCTCCGATTTCCGGGTCGTGGGTGACCACCACCAGGGTGAGTCCGTCCCGGTGCAGCCCTTCCAGCAGGTCGATGATCTCGCCGCCGGCGTGGCGGTCGAGGTTGCCGGTGGGCTCGTCGGCCAGCAAAATGGCGGGCCGGTTGATCACCGCCCGGGCGATGGCCACCCGCTGGCGCTGGCCGCCGGACAGTTCGTCCGGCCGGTGATGGCACCGCTCGGCCAGGCCGAAGGCCTCGATCAGGGGGCGGCTGCGTTCGCGGCGTTCCCGTTGGGGCACCCCGGCCAGCAGCAGGGGCAATTCGATGTTCTGCTGGGCGGTCAGGCGGGGAATGAGGTGGAAGAACTGGAAGATGAAGCCGATGGTGCGGCTGCGGGTGGCGGCCAGCTGGCGGTCGTTGAGATGGGTGACGTCCCGGTCCTGCAGGAGATAGGTGCCGCTGTCGGGCGTGTCGAGCAGGCCGAGAATGTTGAGCAGGGTCGACTTGCCCGAACCGGAAGGCCCCATGATCGACAGATATTCGCCCGAGGCGATATCCAGCGAGACCCGGTCCATGGCCCGCACCTCCTGGCCGCCCACGGTGAACAGGCGGCTGACCTCGCGCAGCTCGATCATTTGGCAACCGCTTCGTTGTCAGCCCTGTCGGCCCGTTCGGCCGCGACCAGCACGCCGTCGGCCAGGCCCTGGCGGTCGATGGTGGTCACCACCACCGCTCCCGGCCGCAGCCCGGTCCGCACTTCGGTGAATTTCCAGTTGGACAGGCCGGTTTCGATCCGCAGCCGGTGCAGTCTTTGGGTCGCCGGGTCCACCGCGTAGACGGTCCCGTCGCCCAGCACGGCCTCGGTGGGCACCCGCACCGCCTCGGGCCTGGTGTCGAGGATGATCTCGACATCGGCGCTGTAGCCCGCCAGGAGGTTGGGCGGAGCGGCGCCATCGGCGAAATCGGCCTCGATTTCAACGGTGCGCGCCTGTTTGGCCACCTCAAGCACATAGGGGGAAATGGAGCGGACCTGGCCGGGGAAATGCTTCTTGGGAAAGGCGTCGAGGCTGATCCGCGCCGCCATGCCCGGCCGGATCTGGGCGGTGTCGATTTCGTCGATGGGCGCGGCCACGTACAGCGATTCCATGTTGATCAGGTCCACGGCCGGCAGGGTGGCGATGCCGGGGGGCGAGGGGGTCAAGTATTCGCCGACCTCGCCGTTGACCTCGGCCACGATGCCGTCGAAGGGCGCCAGCAGGATCGTCCGCTCCAGGGTGGCCTTGGCCGCGTCGATCCGGGCGGCGGCCTCCGCCTGCCGGGCCTGGGCCGCCTCGCAACCCGCCCGCCGAGCCCGGGCCGTGGCCTGGGCCTCGTCGTACAGCGCTTCCGAGGTGGAACGGGTCCTGATCAGCTCACTTTGGCGCGTTGCCTGCTTTTCGGCGAGATCGGCCAGCAGGCAGGATTCCCGGTGCGCGGCCGCGGCGGCCACAGCCTCGCTCTGGGCCAGCCGCAAATCCGCCTGGAGGTCGTTGTTCCACAGGGTGAGCAGGATTTGGCCGGCCTTGACCCGGTCGGCCTTGCGCACGTTGAGCGCGGCGATCTGGCCGCCGATGGCCGGGGTGAGGTTGGCCCGCAGCCGGGCCTTGACCGTGCCGGCCCGGGTATTGGCCACCGTGGCCTCCACCGGGCCGCTGTCAACGGTTTGCACCGTCACCTTGACCGGGATTTCCCTGGTCAGGTAGCGGTAGCCGGCAAAAAGGGCAATGGCCAGCGGCAGGAGAACGAACAGGAAAATTTTTTTCACGAAAGGTCCGGGGCATCGGTAAACGGAAAAACGCGGCATCCAGGGGCCGGGCTCGTGCGATCCGGCCCGGTGCGCCGAACCGGCGGCGGGAAGCTGCCCAACCGTCGGCAAGGGCTTGGAGCGAACGAGACTGATTGTTGTCTAAAAGGATTTCAGGGAAAAGACAAAGAATTTTTTGTGGTTGGCGCTTCGGTGCCGTTCACGGCGGACAGTGGGCGGGGCCACGGCCGCATGGCCCGAGGTTGTCCCGCCCGCGATTTCTTGCTGGACCCAAGGGGTGCGCTGGCGATGATATGCGCCTTCCCGGCAAGTGCCGGATGACCATGGTTCCGCCCTCGGCACCCTTGCCCTCGACACCATTGGCGATGCGGTCGCCGATTTCCCGGTCGATGTTGCGCCAATATTCCAGCGCCCGCTGGAGCACGGGTGCGGAAACCCCTTTTTTCAAATGGCCGACCACATTGGCCACCAGCCGGCCGTGTTGGGAATCGTCCATGACGTCCCGCACCAGGGCTCGGGCCTGGACAAAGTCGTTGTCGTCCTTGCGCGGGGTATAGGCGGCGCGAACAAAGTCGCCGCTGGCATGCCAGACCTCGACCTGCGGATAGCGCGCCCCGTCCGCTTGGGGACCGCCCTTGGAGTTGGGCGCGTAGACCGGATCGGCAACGTTTTCCACCCGCATCGCCCCGTCCTTGCTGTAGCTGTGCACCGGACATCTCGGCCGGTTGACCGGGATTTGCTTGTAATTGACGCCCAGACGGGCACGGTGCGCATCGGCATAGGCGAAAAGGCGGGCCAGCAGCATCTTGTCCGGGCTGAGACCGATCCCCGGCACCAGGTTGTTCGGCTCGAACGCGGCTTGTTCGATCTCGATATGGAAATCGGTGGGAGTGCGATTGAGGGTCAGCCGTCCCACTGCGTGTACAGGGGATAGTCCCCGTGCGGCCAGACCTTGGTGAGGTCGAACGGGTTGAATCGGTAGATGGTGGCGTCGGCAAAGGGCATGATCTGCACCTGCAGCGTCCAGCTGGGATATTCCCCCCGCCTGATATATTCCCCCCCGCCTGATGGCCTCGAACAGGTTTCGTTGGTGATAGTCGGCGTCCACACCGGCCAGGTAATCCGCCTCTTCCTGAATGAGGAAATCGATTCCCTGGTCGGTCTTGAAATGATATTTCACCCAGAAGCGTTCGCTCCGGGCATTGACCCACATAGAGGTGTGGCTCGAATAGCCGTTCATGTGCCGTCAGGATCTGGGAATGCCCCGATCGCCCATCAGCCAGGCGACCTGGTGCGCCGATTCGGGCGAGAGGGTCCAGAAATTCCACTGCATGTCATGGTCGCGCAGGCCGTTGTCCGCCCGGCGTTTTGCGAACGGATGAAATGCTGGAATTTCATGGGGTCGCGCAGGAAGAAGACCGGCGTGTTGTTGCCGACCATGTCGTAGTTTCCCTCGCTGGTGTAGAACTTC
Source organism: Desulfobulbus sp. (assembly GCF_031547805.1). Lineage (GTDB taxonomy): Bacteria > Desulfobacterota > Desulfobulbia > Desulfobulbales > Desulfobulbaceae > Desulfobulbus. Next base: position 56,190 of record NZ_JAVBRQ010000031.1, on the reverse strand, counting down.
AGGGCAAAGCCGCGCGGGTCGCGCCAGGTGTCGGGGCTGCCGCGTTCGCCGGCCACGGTGGAAAACCGGATCAGGGTGTCGGTCCTGGTATCGGGCTGGAACACCGCGGCCTTGGTGAAGGCGCTGACGTCCTCGGTCACTTCGAAGAAGCCGAAGGCGCCGGCGCCCTTGGCATGGGGCTGGCGTTCCGGAATCCGTTCCCGGTTGAAGTTGGCCATCTGCTTGATCAGGTAATGATCCTGCAGCAGAATCGGGCCGTCGGGTCCCACGGTCAGCGAGTATTCATCGTTGGAAACGGGGATGCCGGCATCGGTGGTGGTGGGGGTGCGGTGGTCGTCTTGCATCGCATGTGCCTCCTTGGAAGTGAGGGTTGATCCCACCGGGTCCGGTCGACCCGGCAAACATCAAGGTACAACCGGTCGAGCGGCCAACAGCCTCGCCGGGGTATGCCTCGCTATGACCAGAGTGCTATTTTATCGAGCGATATGTAATATTACTTACGATATGGTGCGGCGTTGTCCCTTGTTTTTTGATGTCGGCCGAAAAAAGACGCGGCCGCGGACTTACGGCCTAAAACGGGAAGGCGGGAAAGCGCGAGCGAGAAAGGATGGCCGGATCGCCCGGCACATCTTGGGGGAGAAAAAAGGTTGGGACGGGCCGCCATCAGGGGGCGTCCAGGATCGTGCGCACCGTGCGCAGCAGTTCCTTGGGCGAGACGGGCTTGTAGAGAATTTCGGTGTGCACGTCCAACAGCTTTTTTTGCTGAATGTTCTCCGGAGCATAACCGCTGATGAAAATCCCTTTCACCTCGGGTTTTATCCGGTGGATGGCATCCATGGCCTGCTTGCCGTTCATTTTGGGCATGACCAGGTCGAAAACCAGCAGGTCGACGCCGTCATGCTGCTCGGTGAAAAGGCGCACCGCTTCCTCTCCGTTCACCGCGGTCAGAACCGAATAGCCGAACTGCTCCAGCACCCTTACATAGAGCTGCCGCACCGCGCCTTCATCCTCGGCCAGAAGAATGGTCTCGCTGCCGCCCCGGACGCGTTCCCGCCGGTCCTTGCCCTGCTCCTCCTGCCGCGATTCCTCACTGAGCGGCAGATAGACCATGAAGGTCGCGCCCTTGCCCGGCTCGCTCTCGACCACGACGTGGCCCTGGTGTTCCATGACGATCCCGTAGACCACCGACAGGCCCAGGCCGGTGCCCTTGCCCATCTCCTTGGTGGTGAAGAAGGGATCGAAAATCTTGGCCGCGGTCCGCTGGTCCATGCCCTTGCCGGTATCGGCGACCGCGATGCGCACATACGAACCCGGATGGCCGAAACCGTGTCGGTCGACGAACTTCTGGTCGAGCTTCAGCCGCTCGGTGGCGATGGTCAGGTAGCCGCCGCCCGGCATGGCGTCCCGGGCATTGGTGGCGAAGTTCATCAGCACCTGGTCGAGCTGGTGGCTGTCGGCGAAGACGCTCAGCTCCTCCTTGGCCAAGCGGGTTTCGAACTGGATATCCTCGCCGATCACCCGGCGGATGAATTTCTCGATGCGGGTGATCAGCTGGTTGATGTCGACCGGCTCCTTGCGGGAGGCCTGCTTGCGGCTGAACATGAGCAGGTCCTTGGTGAGATGCGAGGCGCGCAAGCCTGCTTCGAGGATGGTGTGCACGCTTTTCCGGGCCGGATGCTCCTCGGCCAGATCGTCCAGGGCGATCTCGGCATAGCCGAGGATGGCCGAGAGAATGTTGTTGAAATCGTGCGCGATGCCGCCGGCCAGGGTGCCGATGGATTCCATCTTCTGGGCTTGGCGGAATTGTTCCTCCAGCCTGCGGTGGTCGGTGATGTTGCGCACGATCTCGATGATGCCTTCGATGCCGCCCTGGTGATTGGTGATCGGGATCGCCCGGATTTCGAATTCCCGATTGTCGCCCCGCGGGACCAAGTAGCCGATTTCGTTGCGATGCGAGGTGAGACAGTCCACCACCGGGCAGGAAGGGCAGGGCCCGTCGTGCTGCCAGAATGTGGTATAGCAGGGGGAGTCCGCGGTGAGCGCATCCTCACCCAGGCAAAACATCTGCCGGGCGGCGGTGTTCACCCAGCGGACCTTCAATTCCGGCGAGAGATGGACGATGCCGTCCGGGACATTGTCGAGCAGGGCCCGGTAGGCCAGCGAAAGCCGCCGGTATTCCTCTTCCCGTTTTCGAAGCTGCGCCTCAGCCTCTTCCCGCCGCCTTTTTTCCGCCGCCTCGTTCAGGCTGCGCTCGATGGCCGGAATCAGGCGGGCCAGGCTGTCTTTGAGGATGAAGTCGGTCACCCCGGATTTCAGCAGCTCCGCCGCGGTTTCCTCGCCGGTATTGCCGGAAACAAGCAAGACAGGGGCATGGGGCAGGCGGGTGGCGAGCCGGCGCAGGGTGTCGTGGAAATCGATCCCGGTCACCTTGTAGTCGGAAAGGACCAGGTCCCAGCCGCCCGTTTCCAGAGCTTCTTCCAGCTCCGGGCCGTCCTTGACCCGGTGCAAGATCGCGGCCAGGCCGCTGTTGCGGAGATGGTGGGAGATGAGCAGATAGTCGGCCTCTTCGTCTTCGATCAGCAGAATGCGCAAGGGGGTCATGGGCGATTTACAGGCGGTTCGTTGATGGACAGCCAGTAGGTGCTCAACCGCGACACCGCGTCGGCGAGTTCGACGAAATCCAGCGGTTTGCGGACAAAGCTGTTGGCACCGGTCTCGTAGCTCCGCTGCCGGTCGCGCTCCTCGTCCGAGGAGGTGAGGACCACCACCGGCAGCAGTCTGGTGCGCCAGTTGGTCCGAATGATTTTCAGCACTTCCAGCCCGGACAACTTCGGCAGGCCGATGTCGAGCAGCACCACCATCGGCAGTTCGGACAGTTGCGACTGCAGGTACTCGCCCCGGTTGAGCAGGAAATCGACGGCCTGCTGCCCATCGCGGAACACGTCTATTCGGTTGGCGATGTTGACCTTGTTCAAGGCCCGTAGGATCAGCAGTTCGTCCTGGGGGTTGTCCTCAACCAGGAGAATGGTTTTGTTGCGCATGAAACCTCATTGACACACTTGAAGCGATCAGGGAAGGGAAAAACAAAAGGTGGCGCCGGCATCGACGCGGCCGCTGGCCGTTATGGTGCCGCCGTGGCGGTGGATGATCCGCTGGACCGTGGCCAGGCCGATGCCGATGCCCGGAAACTCCTCCTGGCGGTGAAGCCGCTGGAACGGCTGGAACAGTTTGCCGGCATGGGAGGGGTCGAACCCGGCGCCGTTGTCGCCGATGCATATCCAGGCCGACTCGCCGTCTTGGGTGACGTACACCCGGATGAGCGCCTCTTCCCGGCGGGAGGTGTATTTCCAGGCATTGGCCAGCAGATTGTGCAGGGCCGCCTCGATCATGGGCGCATCGCCCCGGACGACCAGTTCCGGCTCAACTTCCCAGCGGACCTTTCTTTCCGGCTCGTTGCGGGCCATTTCCGACAGCAGCCGCACCGACATCTCGGCCAGGTCGATCCGCTGCCGCCGCATCGGCCCCCGGATCGAGCGGGACAAGGTCAGTAGTCCGTCGATCAGCTCGCCCATCTTGCGGCTGCCGGCGATGATCTGCTCCAGAAACATCCTGCCGTCGCCCTGGAGCTGCCCGCCGTGATCCTCGATCAGGGCCCGAGAAAAACCGTTCATCGCCCGAAGCGGGGCGCGGAGATCGTGGGAAACGGCGTGGCGAAGATGTCCAGCTCGCGGTTGGAGGCGGTGAGTTCCGCCGTGCGTTCGACCACCCGCCGCTCGAGATCGGCATTGAGCCGGTGGATCTCCTCCTCGGCTTCCTTGAATCGGGTGATGTCCTCGGTGAAAATGACGATGCCGCCGACCTCGCCCTCGGCATCCCTCCAGGGGCGGACCTCCCATCGCAGCCATTGCACCCGGCCGTCGGCCCGGACGAATTTGTCTTCGTCGACGCGGATGACTTCGCCGGCCAGGGCCCGGCGATGCACGGTCTGCCAGGTTTTGCCGATTTCCGGGAACACCTCGTAGTGCGACCGGCCGATGATGATCCGGTCGCCAAGGGTGTAGTCGTCCCGCCATCGGCGGCTGGCCGCCAGGTAGCGCATAGTGCGATCGAACATGGCCAGGGCCGCCGGGGCGTGTTCGATGAACAGCGACAGCCGTTCCTCGCTCTCTTGCAGGATTTTGAGGGTGTCCTTGGCCCGTGCCCAGGCGATGTTCGCGTCCTGCATCTGGTTGAGGGCGGCGAGCCGCGCCTCCTGCTGTTGTTCCAGAAGGCTTTTCAGTTCGGCCTCGGTCTGTTTGTGCTCGCTGATATCGTGGGCAATCCTGCAGAGGTAGGCAATGGTTCCTTGGCGATCGAAGATGGGAAAAATGTTGGCGGCAAAGGTGAGGGATCTGTCCTTGACGACGAGAACCTCTTCCGTGGTGCAGGGGCTTCGCGCGGCAAGCACCTTCCGGTCGTTGGCGCGGAGCGTCTCGGCGCTTTCGGCGGTAAAGAGGTCGGCGTCGGTCTTGCCGACGATCGTCTTTTCGTCCATGCCCAGGAGGCGTTGGAGGTTGGGGTTGGCCAGGTTGTAGCGGCCGTCGACGGTTTTCAGGCTGAACAGGGCCAGGGTGTTGTCGACGATGGCGCTGAGCTTGCGTTCGCGGTCGAGGATGGTTTCCCGGTCGCGCACCCGTTCGGTGATGTCGATGAAGGTGGTGAGGTAGGAGCCGTCGGACAGCTTGCAGCTGAAGAGCTGGATGTTTTTTTCGGAACCATCCTTGCAAATGGCGCGGTATTCGCCGGCGTCGATGGCATGGTCCGGATGCGGCATCCGGGCGATGGCCTGCTGCCATTGGGACTGCGCCTGCGCCCGGACCATGGGATCGGGATAGCTCCGTTGCTGCCAGTCGGCAATGGTGGGGAGTTCGTTGAGGGCATAGCCGAACAGCTGGTTCATGCGGTTGTTCTGCGCCAGGATGGTCGAGCCGCTGTCGGCCAGCGACATGGCCACCGGCGCGTTTTCAAACAGTCGGCGGAATCGCTCCTCGCTGGCCCGCAGGGCCTGGTTGACTTCCTCGAGTTGTTGCCGGCGCGCCTGCTCCCGATACCGTAGCCGATGGATGGTTTCGCTGGCCAGACTGATGATCAGGCCGTCGAGAACCAGCATGCCCCATTGGAAGAGATCGTGGCTGGCCTTGCCGACAAAACCGTGCACCGGCGGGACGAAGCAGTACAGGCAGAGCAGACTGGCGATTGCGGTGGCAAGCAAACCCGGGCCCAGCCCGCCCAGCAGGGCGGCCAGGGAGACGGGCAGCACGAAAAGAATGAGCAACGGCCGCTCGTCGAAGTCAACGGGCATCTGCTTGCGGACGAAGAACATGACGAGGGTCAGCACGACCGCGAAGACATAGGAAAGCTGGCGGGGCCAGGGATGGGAGATCAGGACGTCGATGACCTCTTCTGCGCAGGTCTTGGCCGGCATCCGGTGATCGTCGGCGGGGACGATGTGCAGGGCCAGGGTAAAGCAGGCGCTGCTGACCAGCACGAAAAAGATCCCCTTGGCCGTGGACAGCCAGACCAGGGAAGGCACGTCGACAAAGGCCATCAGCAGCCGGTCGGAGAGAAAGATCCAACCGATCGCCAGCAGAAAATATCCCAGGGTGGCCTGGACGATGAATCGGTTCCGGGTAATGGGTTTCATGGCTCGTCGACGAAGGAAATGTCGTGGGGGGATCGACGACCGAGTTGGCTCGACAGTTGGTTGATCGTGCGCTTGAGTTCGATCATGCGCAGTTCCCGATCCACCGAGGCGCGGTTGAATCGTTCCAGTTCCTCGTTGCGGCGCTTGAGTTCTTCCAGCAGGAGTTTATGTTCGGTGATATCGTTGCCCAGGGCGAGTATTTCCGCGACCTGGCCCTGGGCGTTGCGGACCGCCCGGTTGGTCCAGGCCATCCAGAGACGGCTGCCGTCGCGCCGGATATTTTCGTTGATGTTGGAGCGGTGGCGTTCCGGGTATGCGGCGATGTCGGCGACCAGTCCGGACAGATCGGCCCCGGTGGATTCGCGTTCGGGCACCAGCACGCCGATATGGCGCCCGGACAGGTCGGTCCGGTCCCAGCCGAAAAGCTGCTGGGCGAATGCGTTGGCAAAGGTGATGATGCCGTCGCTCGACCAGCGGAGGATGGCGCTGTTGGCGTTCTCCACCACCTCGCGATAGCTCTGTTCGCTTTTGGCCAGGGCCATTTCCGCCAGTTTGCGGTTGGTGATATCCTGGATGGTGCCTTGCACCTGGATGACCTTGCCCTCGACCATCACCGGATGGCCGAGGATCCGGACCCATTTGCAACGGCCGGTCCAGGTCCGCATCTCCAGTTCGAGATCAAAGCCGATGGCCCGGTCGATGACGGCCCGGGCCGCGGTTTCGATGGCGGGGCGGTGTTCGCCGGTAAAACAGCCGAGGCAGATGTCGATATCCATCGGCGTGTCTTCCGGCAAATCGTGGATCCGCGCCGCCTCGGCGGTCCATGAGCCCTTGGCGCTCGCCAGGTCGAAGCTCCAGCCGCCGATATGGGCCATCGCGGCCATATCGTTGAGCATCCGGCTGCTTTCGCGCACGGCCGCTTCGATGGCCTTGCGCGCCTGGATGTTCTCCGCCACCACCACGAAACAGTCCGGCGTACCGTCGGGCTGTCTGATCAGAGAGACGCCGATCTGGGCCCAGAACACGGTGCCGTCGCGGGCAACGCACCGTTTTTCCCTGGTATAGGACGTAGCCTCGTCGGCAAGCAGGCGTTCGAGATGCTCCTGGTCCTCCGCCACCTCGTCCGGATGGCTCAATTGCGGGCAGGATGTGGCCAACAGCTCTTCCCGGCTGTAGCCGAACATGGCGCCCAGGGCGTGGTTGGCGGCCAGGTGGCGGCCATCGTCCACGGCGACCACGGCAATGCCGACCGTGGCCTGTTCGATGGTGGCGGCCCAAAGGGCTTCGCTGTGTCGCAGACGGGCGTCCGCGTCCGCCAGGCTTTTCCGGGCCGCGACGATTTCCGCGATCAGGGACGGTTCGTCGGGGCTGCCGGCATCGGCCAGGGCAGCGACCTGCCTCCCCAGCCGCCGGCCCGCGTGGAGGCCGCCGATCGCGCTGGCGGCACTGGCGGCCAGAACGGCCAGGGACAAGATCGCTGTCGCGGACAGCAGAGGCATATGGATCACTGACCGGGGAATTTCCACCATCGCCGACCAGGCAGCGGTCGAGGAGTGGCTCACAAACCGTTCCTTTTCGTTCGCATCGCCGCCGCCGTTGAATCCTTGCGATGCCCGGCGGGCGATGACATTGTCGCGCCCATCCAGCAGGGTGACGGCCCAGCCGTCCGGGAAAGCCACCTGGTCCAGCAGTTCCTGGAATTGTTCCGCCTCTAGGAAGGCGAGGAAGAGATGCGTGGTTTGGTCGTTCCGGACGACCGGAACCACCACCGTGACCATCGCCTGCTTGACAACCGGTCCGGGAAAGGTGTCGCCGATTGCCGGCCGGCCGGTTACCAGGGCGGAGGGGGCGGCGGCATGGCCGTCGGGTAGCGGCAGGGCGGAAGGGGCGGTGCCGAAGGGATGGTTGGTGTTGAACAACATCTGCATCGGCTCGCCGGTATCGGCCAGGATGAAATGGTTGCCCAAGCTGTTGTGGTAGGCGCGGGCCTCGGCGTACAGCTCCGGCCATCGGTCGGGATCGTTGATCAGCGGCGACATCGCCAGGACCTCCAGGGCTCGGATGCGGGCATCGAGCTCGCGGTCGACGGCGGCGATGAAATTTTGCGCGATGCCGGCGGCCTGCTGGTGAAGCTGCTTCTGCCGGTCGAGGATGCTGTCGGCGGCCAGCCAGGCTGCCACCAGCACCGGCGGCAGGGCGCCCAGCCAGATCAGGCGGGCAAGGAAAAGAGCGAAGGGGCGAGGTTTCGTGGAAGTGCCTCTGTCACGGGCGCCACGACCGGCGCTGTCCGGAGAGGAGGCGAACGGCCGCCGAATCCCGAACGGGAAAGGAGGCGGGTGGCCTGACGCGGTACTCTTTCTGTATGCCGGAGCCATGCAATCCCCCTCGTGCAATCGTTTGGCGTCCACGGACGCGCGGGGCTCTTGCGCCCTTCCCGATCTGTGTCGGATAGGAGGCTGCGTTTCCCGAAACCGGCTGGGCGGCAGTCGGTAGATGGAAACATATGCAGATATACTTACGTCAAATGAGCGGGGAATGCAAGGGGCTGTTTCATCAAATCACCGGAGAAAGCGGGAAAATATGGAGTTGTTACCGATTGGAGACAGCGTGAATGTGGTATCTCTCTTTTTCGGTTTCGACTGGGGCATCAGCTGTGGCGGCGCGATTCGGCGGCGGCGCAACAGCTGAAAAAAACGGGGAATGGCTGGTCGGGCGGGCGAGATGCGCGGGGCGAGTCAGCGTTGGAGTCGGTCGAGGAGGCGTCCGTCCGGGCCGACGAGATCGATGGTCAGGGGCATGGTGCCGACCGCGTGGGTTGCGCAGGCCAGGCAGGGATCGAAGCTGCGAATCACCGCCTCGATCCGGTTGAGCAGGCCCTCGCGGGGAGGGGTGCCGTCGAGGAAGTGCTGCGCCGCCTGGAGAATGCCCCGCTGCATGGCCAGGTTATTGTGGCCGGTGGCGATGATCAGGTTGATCCATTCGATCAGGCCGTCTTCGTTGACCTTGTAATGGTGGATCAGGGTGCCGCGCGGGGCCTCGGCGATGCCGACGCCTTCCAGGTTGTTGATCCCGGCCACGGCCCTGACCCGTTGGTCGAGGATGTCCGGTTCGGCCAACAGGCGCTCGATGTGCTCCGTTGCGTACAGGATTTCGATCAAGCGGGCGTAGTGCGCCTGGAAGGTGCCGAGCACCGGTCCGGGCTCCAGGGCGCGGAACAGGGCCAGTTCGCGGTCGGCCAACTCGGTGCCGCAACGGCGGGCGAGGTTGAGGCGGGCCAACGGCCCCACCCGGTACATGCCCTGGGGGTAGCCGTGGGGCAGATAATAGGGGAACTTGAGATAGGTCCAGGGCTCGACCGCCTCGCCGATGGCCTGTCGGTACGCGCCGGGGTCGAGGTCGTCGGCCACCGGCGCGCCCTCGGCGTCGATGAACCGCAGCCGGCCGTCGTAGTGCTCGAGCGTGCCGGCCTCGTTGGCCAGCCCGAGAAACAGGCTGGGAAAACGGGCAAAGAAGCGGTCGTGCTCCCGGTGGCGATCAAGGGTGTGCTTGAACCGGTCCAGATGGGTGCGGATCAGGGCGACGATTGCCGGCAGTTCGGCGAGCATGGCCTCGCGCGCGGGCGCGGCCAACGGCGAGCCGACGCCGCCCGGCACCGCCCAGGAAGGGTGGATGCGCCGTCCGGCAAGGCGCTCGATCACCTGTTGGCCGAATTGGCGCAGTCGGATGCCGTCGCGGGCGAATTGGGGATCGGCGGTGGCAAGGCCGAAAAAGTTGCGGCTCTCCGGCGGGTGGTCCATGCCCAAAAGGAGGTCCGGCGCGGCCAGATAGAAAAAGCTCAAGGCGTGCGATTGGATGAGCTGGGCCAGGTTCAGGATGCGGCGCAGCTTGGCCGCCACCGCCGGGATGGCGACCGCCAGCAACTGGTCGCAAGCCTTGGCCGACGCCAGCTCGTGGCTGACCGGGCAGATGCCGCAGGTCCGGGCCGTGAGGGCGGGCATCTCGAAGAAGGGCCGGCCGACCGCGAACCGTTCGAAGCCGCGGAACTGATTGACCTGGAAGCGGGCATCCCGGACCCGGCCGGCATCGTCTAGAAAAAGACGGATGGCGGCGTGTCCCTCGATGCGGCTGACCGGTTCGATGGTGATCTGCTGCATGGAAATCTCCTAGGCGCCGAACCGGGTGTCGAGCCGCAGGCCGTCGGCGGTGCCCGCGATCAGGGCGTCGAGGGCGGCGAACAGGGTGCCGGCGGCGGGCGGACAGCCGGGGATGAAGAGGTCGACCGGCACGAAACGGTGCAGGGGCAGGGCATGGTCGTGCAGGCGCGGCAAATCCTCGGTGGGAATCTGCGGCGCCAGGACCGGGCTTTCCCGGTAAACGGCCTGGAGCATCGCCTCGGCGCCCAGGGGATTGCGCATCGCCGGCACATTGCCGGTGACCGCGCAGTCACCCATGGCGATCAGCAGCCCGCTTCGTTGGCGGGCCAGCCGCAACCGGGCTTCGTCCTCCCCGGTGGAAACCGCGCCCTCGATGCAGACCACGTCTACCCGCTCGGGGAACTGCTTGGCGTCGACCAGCGGGCTGTAGACGATGTCCGCCCGCGCGGCCAGCTCCAGCAGCCGCTCGTCCGTGTCCAGCAGCGACATGTGGCAGCCGGAACAGCCGTCGAGCCAAAGGGTGGCCAGGCGCAGTTTGCTCATTGTCGCTCCTCGGCCCGATTGGCCACCAGATAGGGGAGGAAAGGGCGTTTTTGCCGCATTTCCGCCATTGATTTGCCCTTTTCGCTCAAGGCGCCGGTGGGGCAGACGTGAACGCATTTGCCGCAGCCGGTGCAGGTGGCGGCAGTGCCCCAGGGGGTGTCGAGGTCGGCGACGATCTGGCTGCGGATGCCCCGGTTCTTGACGTCCCAGGTGTGGGCGCCCTCGATTTCGCCGCAAACCCGGACACAACGGGTACACAGCACGCAACGGTTATGGTCGAGGACGAAGCGGCTGTGGGAGGCGTCGACCTCCAGGGCCGGGTGGAGGCCGGGGAATTCGACATGGTCGATGCCGAATGTCCGGGCCAGTTCCTGGAGTTCGCAGTGGCCGTTGGCAACGCAGACCGCGCAGACATGGTTGCGTTCGGAAAACAGCAGTTGGACGATGGCCCGGCGATAGCCGAAAAGCCGTTTGGAGTCGGTGGTGACCGCCATGCCTTCCTGGATGGGGGTGACGCAGGCGGGATGCAGCTTGGGGCTGCCTTCGATCTCGACCATGCACAGTCGGCAGGCACCGGTGGCCGACAGTCCTTCGAGGAAACAGAGGGTCGGGATGTCGATTCCGTTTTCCCTGGCCACCTGCAGAACGGTTTCCGAGGCCAGGCCGCTGACCTGGCGGCCGTCGATGGTCAGGGTGAGGATCGGCGCGCTCATGGCTGTTCCTCCGTGGCCGGCTCTGCCGGTGCTATCCGGTCGAGATATTCCTGGCGAAAATAGCGCAAGGTGCTCAGCACGGGGTTGGGGGCCGATTGGCCCAGGCCGCACAGGCTGGCGTGTTTCATCAGGTCGCACAGGGCCTCCAGCATGGCAAGGTCGGCGGCAGTGGCCCGGTGTTCGAGGAAAAGGGTGAGCAGGCGATGAACCTGGGCCGTGCCCACCCGGCAGGGCACGCACTTGCCGCAGGACTCTTCCAAGCAGAATTCCATGAAATACCTGACCACGTCGATCATGCTCGAGGTTTCGTCGATGACGATCATGCCGCCCGATCCCATGATCGAACCCAGCTCGTTCAAGCTTTCGTAACTCACTGGAGTATCGAGAAATTCCGCCGGGATGCAGCCGCCCGAGGGGCCGCCGGTCTGCACAGCCTTGAAGGCGTGGCCGTCGGGAATGCCGCCGCCGATATCGAAGATGATCTCGCGCAAACTCATGCCCATCGGTACTTCGACTAGGCCGGCATGACGGATCTTGCCGGTCAGGGCGAACACCTTGGTGCCCTTGCTGCGCTCCGTGCCCAGGGCGGAGAACCAGGCCGGACCGCGCTCGACGATCGGCGGGATGTTGGCATAGGTCTCGACATTGTTGATCAGGGTGGGGCAGGCCCAGAGGCCCTTTTCCGCCGGATAGGGGGGGCGGGGCCGGGGAATGCCCCGGCGGCCCTCGACCGATTCGATCAGGGCGGTCTCCTCGCCGCAGACAAAGGCGCCGGCGCCCAGCCGGAGCTGGAGGGTGAAATCGAAGCCCAGGCCGCAGATGGCGTGGCCGAGCAGGTTCCTGCGCTCCGCCTCGCGGATGGCCAGCCGGAGCCGTTTGATGGCCAGGGGGTATTCGGCCCGGACATAGATGTATCCCTGGCTGGCACCCACGGCATAGGCGGCGATGATCATCCCTTCCAGCACCGCATGGGGGGTGCTTTCGAGGATGGAGCGGTCCATGAAGGCGCCGGGGTCGCCCTCGTCGCCGTTGCAGATCAAATATTTCCTGTTGCCGGGCGCCTTGGCCACGGTGGCCCACTTCAAGCCGGTGGGATAACCGGCGCCGCCGCGGCCGCGCAAGCCGCTTTCCTGGATGCAGCGAACGACATCGACCGGCCGCATGGTGGCGAGCGCGGTGCACAGCGCGCCATATCCGCCGGCGGCAATGTAATCGCGGATGTCTTCCGGATCGATCCGGCCGGACAGGGCCAAGACATTTTTGTGCTGGCGGGCGAAAAAGGGCAGGTCTGGCGGCAGGCGCAGGCGCGCGACCGGCTCTCGGTCCAGTGAGGCGACGATCTCGGCGGCATCGTCCGGGCCCACTGTCTGGTAGGCGATTTCGCCGGGCTGGATCAGGACGATCGGGCCCAGAGCGCACAGTCCCATGCAGCCGGCCTTGCGCAGCAGCACGCGGTCTTGTAGCTGCCGCTCGGCGATCTCGCGGCGCAGGGCGGCGACGATCGCCTCGTTGCCCGGACATCCCAGGCCGGCGCAGACCAGGATGTGGTGGGCAAAAGAGTCGAGGTGGCGTTGATGTTCGGCCGCGAGCGCGACCAGCTCTTCACGGTGCATCGCCCAGCCACTCCCGAATGATGGTGGTTGCTTCCGTAAAACTCTTTTTGCCGGCGAGGGTGCCGTCGGTCAGGATCACCGGCGCCAGGGCGCAGGCGCCGACGCAGCGGACCTCGACCAGGGAGAGGCGGTTGTCCTGGGTGGTGTCGCCGGGCGCCAGGCCATAGCGCTCCCGCATCCAGGCGAGAATTCTGTCGTTGCCCTTGATGTGACAGGCGGTTCCGGTGCAGACCGAGAGGGTGTGCTCGCCATTGGGCTTGAGCCGGAAATGGTTGTAGAAGGTGGCCACCCCGAGCACCTTGGCCGGGGGCAGGCGAAGCCGGGAGGCGATGCGGGCCAGGGTCGCGCTGTCGAGATAGCCGAAGGCGTCCTGGGCGGCATGCAGGGTCTCGATAAGGGCCTCCGGCCGATGGTCGAGGCGTTGCATGGTCCGGTCGACCACTTGCCAGCGGGTGTCTTCCGGGGGCGATTCGATGGATTCCTGGGCCGGCATGGGCGCTTTTCCCTCGATCTCAAAGAAGAAAACGGTGAGCGTGTATTTATTCCTATTTTTCCGGCGAATGCAATCCTTCTTTTGCCGGCTCCCATCCCCTTGCTTTGCCCCTCAGTCGATTGTCTTCATATTTGTTATTCATCAATAAAAATAAATACAAAATTGAATTGTTTTTTTATTTACGCGCACGATTGCCAGGGTGATTTGATCAAATCTATATGATTTTATAAATAATTTTACTTAAACACAAAAACGGCATGAAAATTGTTATAAAGTGGTGTGCGTGACCCCGACCCCGGATGCGAGCAGGAGATGAAGAAGGCGCAACAATCAACCAGGGAGGAAGAGGCGAAAAAGAGAAACGGGACGTGTTTCGGGGATGTTCACCGATTGCGGCCGTGGCGTCTTGTCGCCTGGCCGGATAAGGGAAACGAGCGGCAATTGTTTGCAAACATCTGAGATGTCAACTCAATCAACAGGGCAGGGCGGCCAGGATCGGCGGCTGCCGGAAAAGGAGCGATTCATGAAGTTTGTCAGCGCGATAATCAAACCCTTCAAATTGAACGAGGTGCGGGAAAGTCTGACCGCGCTCGGCGTCAGGGGTGTGACCGTAACCGAGGTCAAGGGCTTCGGCAGGCAGAAGGGGCATACCGAGATGTATCGAGGTGCCGAATATGTCATCGAATTTATTCCAAAATTAAAAGTGGAGGTTGCCATCGACGACAACCAGCTCGAACAGGTTGTCGAGGGCATCAAGCAGGCGGCCCGCACCGACAAGATCGGCGATGGAAAAATTTTTGTCTTTGATCTCGAACAGGTGATGCGCATCAGGACCGGAGAAACCGGTTCGGAAGCGCTGTGATACGAATGGAAAGGAGCAAAATTCCATGAAAAAATCGACAGTTTTCTCCTTGATGCCGCTGATGGCCCTGGGCGTGTGCCTTGCTGAGCCCGCTTTGGCCGATGTGGCCGCCCCTGTTCCCAACAAGGGCGATACCTCTTGGCTGATGGTTTCCACCCTTCTGGTCACCCTGATGACCATTCCCGGTCTGGCCCTGTTTTATGGCGGCCTGGTGCGCAGCAAGAACATGTTGTCCGTGCTTATGCAGGTTTTCACGGTCTTCTGCCTGTGTGTCGTCCTTTGGGTGCTCTACGGGTACAGCATCGCCTTTACCGAAGGCACTGCCTTTTTCGGCGGTTTCGACAAGATTCTGCTCAAAGGGGTGGGAGTGGATGCGGTGGCCGCCACCTTCAGCAAGGGCGTGGTCATTCCCGAATTGGCCTATGTGTTCTTCCAGGCGACTTTTTCCGCCATCACCCCGGCCTTGATCGTCGGCGCCTTTGCCGAGCGGATGAAGTTCTCGGCGGTCCTGGCCTTCATTGCCCTGTGGTATACGTTTGCCTACCTGCCGATCGCCCACATGGCCTGGTTCTGGGCCGGTCCCGACGCGTATACCGATGCCGCGGCCGCCGCCAAGGCCGGTGCGAGCGCCGGATTTCTTTTCCAGAAAGGGGCGATCGACTTTGCCGGCGGAACCGTGGTCCATATCAATGCAGCCATTGCCGGTTTGATCGGCGCGTTCATGATCGGCAAACGCATCGGCTACGGCAGGGAATCCATGGCGCCGCACAGCCTGACCATGACCATGATCGGTGCCTGCCTGCTGTGGGTCGGCTGGTTCGGCTTCAATGCCGGCTCAAACCTCGAGGCCACCGGATTGGCCGCACTGGCCTTCGGCAACACCATGACCGCGACCGCCGGGGCCGCGCTTTCCTGGACCTTTGCCGAGTGGATGCTCAAGGGAAAACCGTCCATGCTCGGCGCCGCCTCCGGCGCGGTCGCCGGATTGGTGGCGATCACCCCGGCCTGCGGTTGGGTCGGAATCGGCGGCGCCCTGATTATCGGCCTGGCAGCCGGGGTGGTCTGCCTGTGGGGCGTCAACGGCCTCAAGCGGATGCTCGGTGCCGACGATGCCCTGGATGTGTTCGGTGTGCACGGCGTGGGCGGCATGTTGGGCGCAATCCTCACCGGCATCTTTGCCGATCCCGCGCTCGGCGGCGTCGGCATCTACGACTATGCGGCCGACAAGGTCGCCGACTACTCCATCTCCGCCCAGATCGTCAGCCAGCTATGGGGCATCGGCACCACCATTCTCTGGTCGGGAGCGGTGTCCATCGTGGCCTACAAGCTGGTCGACCTGGTCATCGGCCTGCGGGTGACGGAGGAAGAGGAGCGGGAAGGGTTGGACACGGTCAGCCATGGCGAGTCGGCGTATCACCTTTGATTCGGCCCTTGAAAAAAACGATGACCACGCAAACTCAGATGATTGCATCCTGAATGGTATTTTGCTGAAATTTCTTGAGATTTCTCCTTGCTGCGTTCGTCGAAACGACCAACAAAGGACGTTCGGGGCAAGGATAACGCTGGCCACATGGTCATTTCGAACGCAGTGAGAGATCTCGTTTGGTCGATCGGCTTTCAGGAGCGTCAAGAACATTGCTGCTTGTCGGCAAACGAGCCTGGTTGAAGTTCGATGGTAATCAGATGAAAAAAAGAAACGCGGGCGTCCCGGCCAGGGGCGCCCTTTTTTTGCGGTTAGCGTCACAACATTTGCGGCCTGGGATGCGGCGATGGGATACGCAGGTTTTGCATTCAAGGGGCAAGTGGTTTATGATGCCGGCCACGTGGAAGCATAGAGTCAAGGTGCCGAGTCTTCCAGCAACTTCTAAGTGCAGGTGAACGATGGTCAACAAAGTG
The DNA here is from genome assembly GCF_031547805.1 of Desulfobulbus sp. Lineage (GTDB taxonomy): Bacteria > Desulfobacterota > Desulfobulbia > Desulfobulbales > Desulfobulbaceae > Desulfobulbus. Next base: position 40,233 of record NZ_JAVBRQ010000031.1, on the reverse strand, counting down.
ATATTAATCGGCAATCTGGGGGCCGATCCGGAAATTCGTTATACCCAGAGCGGCACGCCGGTCGCCACCTTCCGGGTGGCAACCACCGAACGCTGGAAAGGCCAGGATGGGCAGATGCAGGAACAGACCGAATGGCACAGTATCGTGGCGTGGCGGAGGCTGGCCGAGATCTGCGGCGAGTATCTCTCCAAAGGCTCGCGGGTGTTCATCGAGGGCAAGCTCCAAACCCGCAAATGGCAGGATCAAAACGGCAATGACCGCTATACCACCGAGATCATCGCCCGGGAGATGAAAATGCTTTCGCCCCGTTCCGGTGGCGGAGGCGAATCCGGAGGCGGCAACCAGGGCTATGGTTCGGAGCCGTTCCCCGAGCCGCCGCCCATGGGCGACGATGTTCCGTTTTGAGTCGCGCTCCTGGAGCGCACCCGCAACCCGGATGGCATACGCTGTCCGGGTTGTGCTGTTTCATGCGTTTGCAGGGCGGTGACAAGCGGTCGCCTGCGGCCGGAAGCGCCGTTCCGAGCGCTTTGGTTGGCGTGGAGGTTCGGCAGCGGGCGGCAAGGGCTTGCGTGAGGACGCATCGGCGGCCTCTTTTGCGGCCGCTGCCGGCTGATCGATTGCCGATGGGATGAACGGGTGCGGATCTTCCCGTAATTGCTTTTATAGAGGCGCTGTTGGGGCAAAGTTGGGGGGATCGTGCCCAAAAACTATTTTTCTTGACAGATGATACCTCTACCGGTAATGAATAGCCGTTCATTTTCGTTTGTTGTGATAACCTGCTGTTCATAGAAGGTTACGTATCTATTTCACGTCTGAGGGAGAGGTTGGATTCATGGTGACGGAACTGGTGCTATCAGCAATGGCCCTGATCGGAATTGCCATCGTTGTCCCGCTGTTCATGCTGGTGACAACGGTGTTCGGTCCGCGGGCCGGCGGGGTGATGAAGAATCAACCCTATGAAAGTGGTGTCAAACGGATGATCGGCTTGGCGGAACAGAAGTTCAGCGTCAAGTTTTACCTGTTGGCCATTCTGTTCCTGCTGTTCGACATTGAGGCGGTGTTCATGTACCCATGGGCGGTCGGTGTACGCGAGCTGGGTTGGTTCGGGTTCGCGGAAATGGTCGTCTTCATGGTGCTACTGTTGACCGGACTTATTTATATTCTTCGGAAAGGGGTGCTCAATTGGCGTTAGGATTAGAAGCAAGTCTGGGTGATTCGGTACTGACCACCAAGCTCGACGCAGTCATCAACTGGGGGCGTCAGTACTCTCTGTGGCCGTTTGTCTACGGGACTGCCTGCTGCGCGATCGAATTCATGAGTGCCGCTGCAAGTCAGCTCGATATTTCGCGCTGGGGTGCCGAGGTTGTACGCTTCTCGCCCCGGCAGGCTGACCTGTTGCTCGTCTGCGGCACCATCAGCTACAAGCAGGCACCGGTTCTCAAACAAATTTACGAGCAGATGCCCGAACCCAAATGGGTCGTGGCCATGGGCGCGTGCGCCAGCTCCGGCGGCATCTACGACAACTACTGCACTGTCCAGGGGATCGATACCGTCATCCCGGTCGATGTGTACATTTCCGGTTGTCCTCCCCGGCCCGAGGCGGTTCTGGATGCCCTGATGAAGATCCAGGATCAGATCAAGGGTGAAACTGTGCTGAAAGATCGCCACAAAGACTTCAAAGGAATTCTCGACTGATATGAATACGACGGCACTAGAAGTACTCCAGGCCGCGTTTCCGGATGCATCCTGCACGACTTCGGTCGAGGCGGTGGTGCTGACGGTGCAGCCTGCGCAACTCGAACCAACGCTTGCCCGCCTGAAAAATGATCCGGCGCTCAATTTCGGATTGCTTCTTGACGTGACCGCGGTCGATTACCTCGAATACCCGGTGCAGCAGGAGGCGCGTTTTTATGTGGTCTACACCCTGCGGAACTGGGAGAAGAACATGCTGGTCCAGGTCCGGACTCCGGTCGCCGACCCGGAAACGGGAGTGCCCTCGGCAACCCCGCTCTGGTCTTCGGCCAATTGGGGCGAGCGCGAGGCCTACGACCAATACGGAATCAATTTCCAGGGGCATCCGGATCTTCGCCGCATCCTCAATCACTGGCAGTTCCAGGGGCATCCCCTGCGGAAGGACTACAATATCCTCCAGGGCCAGGTCTGCTACGAGAGCGACAGCCTGGAAAAGGAAATTAAGGCCCAATTGGCGCGCAACGGTGTCGACCAGAGCCTGATGGAAGATATCAACACCGAGATCATGTATCTCAATCTCGGACCTTCCCATCCGGCAACCCACGGTGCGATCCGTATTCTCACCGCCCTTGACGGCGAAACCATCCTCGCCAATGTCAACGAGATCGGCTATCTCCACCGCGGCTTCGAAAAGACTGCCGAGAACAGGACCTACAACCAGGTGATTCCCCTCACCGACCGGCTCAACTACTGCTCGGCGTTGATGAACAACATCGCCTATGCCAAGGCGGTCGAGTCCTGGCTCGGGATCGAGATCACCGAGCGGGCCAAGTTCATGCGGGTCATTTTGTCCGAGTTCTTCCGGGTACAGGACCACTTGGTGTGCATTGCCGCCAACCTGGTCGACATGGGCGGCTTGACCAACTACTGGTATCTCTACAACGAGAAAGAGGCTTCCTACGATTTCATCAGCCGGCTGACCGGCGCCCGCCTCACCAGTTCCTTCACCCGGATCGGCGGCATGTACCGCGATTTCTATGAAGGCTGGGAAGCCGACATGGAAAAACAGCTGCAGGACATCGAGAAAGGGACCACCGATTCACTCAAGCTGGTGCTGAAAAACCGGATCGTCCACGACCGGACCCAGAACGTCTGCGTCATGCCGGCCGATCGGGCCCTGTCCTACGGCTATACCGGCCCCTGTCTGCGCGCCAGCGGAGTTCCCTTCGATCTGCGCAAGGACAACCCGTACTACTATTACGACACCTTCGATTTCACCATCCCGCTCGGCTCCAAGGGCGACATCTACGATCGGTTGATGATCCGCTACGAGGAAATCTTCCAGAGCATCGGCATCATCCGCCAGGCGATGAAGCGCATTCCCAAGGGACCGGTGACGGTCAGCGACAACAACGTCACTCTTCCCGCCAAGGCAGAGGTCTACAAGAATATCGAGGGCCTGGCCAGCCACTTCAAACTGGTGTTTGAAGGCGTGGAGGTCCCGGCCGGAGAGTGGTACGACTCCTTCGAGGCCGCCAACGGCGAGTTGGGCTTCCATTTCGTTTCCGACGGTTCCGGCCGGCCGTACAAGTGCAAGGTGCGTCCGCCGTGCTTCTATATGATGAGCGGATACCACGAAATGGTTGAAGGTGAAATGATTGCCGACGCCGTGATCAATCTCGGCAGCATCAATATCATTGGCGGAGAGTTGGACAGATGAGCGATCGATCACAGCTAATAGAGACGGGGAAACCGTTTGCTTTTGATGCGCAGAGGGATGCGGAATTCGAGCGGCTGGTCAAGCGGTATCCCACCAGGGAATCGATGATTCTGCCTTCGCTCTGGCTCGTGCAGGAACAGGAAGGATGGATCAGCGCCGAGGCCATGGCCTTCATCGCCGACCGCATCGGCACCTTCCCCAGCATGGTGTACGAGGCTGCCACCTTCTACACCATGTACAACCTGCAGCCCAAGGGGAAAAATCATATCTGCGTATGTCGGACCCTTTCCTGCTATTTGCTCGGCAAGCAGGAGATTGTCGACTATCTGAAGCAGGAGCTTGGCATCAAACCCGGAGAGATCAGTGCGGACGGACAATTCAGCCTGGAAGAAGTGGAATGTCTCGGGCATTGCGGCACCGCTCCCGTGGTCCAGGTGAACGGAGAGTTCTATGAAGACATGAATGTCGCCAAACTCAAAGAACTCTTGGCCACGCTGAAATAAGGAGAGCGAACAGATGCAAGTACAAGTACTCAGTGCCAGGTTTGACATCCCGGACGCCAACAAGATCGACGTTGCCAAGCAGCACGGGGCCTACTCCACCCTGGAGAAGGTTTTTGCCATGCAACCCGAGGAAATCATCGAGGTGGTCAAGGCAAGTGGATTGCGTGGTCGTGGCGGCGCCGGTTTTCCCACGGGTCTGAAATGGAGTTTCCTGCCGAAAAATATCGATAAACCGGTCTACCTGGCGGTCAACTCGGACGAGTCCGAACCGGCCACCTTCAAGGACCGCTACATCCTGGTTCGCGACCCGCACATGCTGATCGAGGGTATCATCATCTGTTGCTATGCGATCAAGAGCCATGCCGCCTATATCTATATCCGCGGCGAATACACCACCCAGGTCAAGGTCCTGCAGGCCGCCATCGATGAGGCCTATGCGGCCGGTTATCTCGGCGAGAGCATCGCCGGCCACGATTACAAGCTCGACGTGACGGTCCATCGGGGTGCGGGCGCCTATGTCTGCGGCGAGGAAACAGCCTTGCTCGAGTCCATCGAGGGCAAAAAAGGACAGCCGCGGAGCAAGCCGCCGTTTCCCGCGGTCGAGGGTCTGTACGGTTGTCCGACCATCATCAACAACGTCCAGAGTATCGGCTCCCTGCCGTTCATCCTGGCCAATGGCCCCGACGCCTACAAGGCCTACGGCACCGAAAAGAGTCCGGGTACCCACCTGTTCGGTATCTCGGGCTTGGTTAAGAAGCCCGGCATGTATGAGCTGCCCCTGGGATTGCCCTTGCTTGAGGTGATCGAGAAGGTCGCGGGCGGCGTGCGCGACGGCCGGACCCTGAAGGGTGTCATTCCCGGTGGTAGTTCGACCCCGGTTTTGACCCCGGAAGAGGCCCAGACCGTGACCCTTGATTACGAATCCATGGCCGCCCATAAGACCATGTTCGGCTCCGGCGGCATCGTGGTGCTCGACAACACGGTCGACATGGTCAAACTGGTGGAAAACCTCATTTACTTCTACCACCACGAATCCTGCGGTCAATGCACGCCTTGTCGGGAAGGGCTGGGCTGGATGCTGAAGATCGTGCGGAAAATCATCCGGGGCGAGGGAACCACGGCCGATATCGATCTGCTGACCGAGTTGTGCGACAACATTGAGATGAAGACCGTCTGCGTCCTCTCGGCAGCATGCACCATGTCGACGCGCAGTTACTTGAACAAATTCCGGCATGAATTCGAGGCGTACGTCGCAGGCGGCGCTCCGGCTCAGGCTGCGATGTAACAGGGATAAGGGTTTACCATGGCTGAGAAGGTAAAACTGTTTGTTAACGGTCAAGAAGTAGAAGTCGAAGCAGGGAAGAATCTGATCGACGCCTTTGGCGCGATCGGGATCGAAATCCCGCATCTCTGCTACCATCCCGCCCTAGGTGCCGACGGCAACTGCCGTATGTGCCTGGTCGGCATCGAGGATGGCCGGCCCCCGCTCGTGCCTGCCTGCAAAACCAAGGTTGCCGAAGGGATGAAGGTCCAGTTGGACGCGGAAAAGATTAAAAAGATCCAGCGCGACATCATGGAGCTTGAACTCATCAATCACCCGATCGATTGTCCGATCTGCGATCAGGCTGGCGAGTGCAAGCTGCAGGATTATTACATGAAGTATGACGGCAAGCCGAGCCGGATGACCGTCAAGCCGGTTTTGAAAGCCAAGAAGATGGATTTCGGCTGCGGCGTGGTGCACGATCAGGAACGATGCGTGCTCTGCGCCCGCTGTGTCCGCTTTACCCGTCTGGTCACCAAAACCGGCGAACTGGGAATCGTCAACCGGACCGATTATGCCCGGGTCAATATCTTCCCGGGGCGACCGCTCAATAACCGCTATGCCCTGAACGTGGTTGACCTGTGCCCGGTCGGGGCCATGACCAGCCGCGATTTCCGGTTCAAGCAACGGGCCTGGTTCCTCACCAAGAGCCCGTCCATCTGCCAGGGCTGCAGCAAAGGATGCAACATTTTCATCGACCACAATCGAGAAAAATACAAGGACGATGTCATCTACCGCTTTCGGCCGCGGCTCAACGACAAGGTCAACGGCTATTTCATGTGCGACGAAGGCCGCATGACCTATAAGCTGGAAAACGACGACCGCCTGATTGCTTCCCAGGTCGACGGCCGCGAGGCCGGTTTTGCCGAGGCGATCGAGGCCGTCCGCCGGGCTGTCAGCGGTGCGACTAAAATCGCGGTGTTGGTGTCGCCGAACGCTTCTCTGGAGCAGATGTACGCCATCCAACAATTTGCCGCCTCGATCAATGCTGCCCTGAGCGGGTACAGCGATGGTTACATCAAGGCGGGAGATGGAGACGATTTTCTGATTCAGGACGACAAATCGGCCAACCGGGCGGCGTTTACTCTGCTGAACATCGATGATTCCAAGGCGGGATTCGATGCCGCGCTCAACGGCGCCGACCTGCTGATCAGCTTCCAGAACGACCTTGGCCGCTCCCTGGCCGAGGATCAGTTGGCGAACGTGCTGGCCAATGTCAAGCTGATCACGATCTCGAGTGCTGCGACCGGCTGCGCGGCCAAGTCCGCGGTGGCGATTCCGGTGGCATCCTACAGCGAGGATTCGGGAAGCCTCATCAACTGTGACGGCCGCCTCCAGCGGTACGAGATTGCCGTGGCGAAAAATCAGCCGCTCAAGAGCTTGATTGAGGTAACGAACCTCATTGGGGGCGAAATCGCGAATAATCAGGAAGCCCGGGCCGGTTTGCAAGCCGCAGTCGCTGTCCTGAAGGATATCGATTTGGAACAGATCCCGACAGAAGGGATCGCACTTACTGAAAGCGAGGTCGCCCATGTCGCAGCTTGATATTCTTCTCATAGTTCTCCGAGTTGCCTTCGGAGCGTTTGTGCCGCTTTGCTTCATAGCGGTTCTGGTCTGGATGGAACGTCGTGGCGCCGCTTTTTTTCAGGATAGATCGGGCCCCAACCGAGCGAACATCTTCGGCTTCAGGGCCGCCGGTCTGGTGCAGAACCTCGCCGATGCGGTCAAGCTGATCACCAAGGAAGACATCATTCCGGACCACGTCAAACACAAATTTTATTTTGTTCTGGCGCCGGTCATTGTCTTCACCATTGCCGTGATTTCCTTTGCCGCCATACCCTTTGCCGATGCCCTGATCATCAACGGCAAGAAATATCTCATGCAGGCCATTCCCACGGATCTCGGTATCCTCTGGTTCCTGGCTCTGGCGGGTTTTGCCGTATACGGAATTATTTTGGCCGGCTGGTCTTCCCACAATAAATACGGCGTTCTCGGCGGCCTGCGCGCGGCTGCCCAGGTCATCAGCTATGAAATCCCGATGGGCCTGGCCATCATCAGTGCGCTCGTCGTCTACGGCACGGTCAACCTGACGGAGATCGCCCAGTATCAAGGACAGCTCCTTTTCGGCTTCATCCCGATGTGGGGCGTGGTACTGCAACCCTTGGGCGCCATTATCTTCATTGTCGCCGCCTTTGCCGAGGCCAACCGGACCCCGTTTGACCTGGCCGAGGGTGAAAGCGAGTTGGTCGCGGGCTTTCATGTCGAGTACAGTTCGATGAAATTCGGCATGTTTTTCATGGGCGAGTATGTGGCCATGTTCACTTCCAGTGCGATCATCGTCACCCTGTACTTCGGCGGTTACCAGATCCCCTGGTTCTCAACCGAGACCCTGGTCAACAACGCCCGGGCCTTCACCGTCCTGCTCATGCTGTTGATTCCCGCATTCGCTTGGGTATTTGCCCTGTGGATGGCCAAGAACAACAAAAGCCACTACGACCGTCCCGATGATCCCAGGGTCCGGGAAGCCCAGATCTACACCAAAATCCTCTGGGGCGCGGTTGCGGCGCTTGAAATTGTTCTTTTCATCTACCTCATCACGGTTTCAGGTGGTGTTGCAGATCGTATTTTGGTCGCTTTGTTGCAGATCGTCACCTTCCTGGTCAAGACAACCCTCATGTGCTTTGTCTATGTCTGGGTACGGTGGACCCTGCCGCGCTTTCGCTATGATCAGCTGCAGAAATTGGGTTGGCAAACTCTCCTGCCGCTTTCACTGCTGAATATCTTTGTCACAAGTGCAATCGTGGTTGCATTGAGTTAAGAAAGGAGCTGGCATGAGTGGAAAAGTGAAAATAATGGAGCGTAAAGGCAAAGACCTTTACGAGCGACTGTATCTAGTCGAGATCTTCAAGGGGATGGCAGTGACCTTCGGTCACTTTATTTCCAACTTCCTTGATAACTCAAAACTCTATGTTCGGCATTATCCCGAGCAGAAACCCGAGATCACCGCGCGGTGGCGCGGCCGGCACCGGTTGACCAAGCACGAAGACGGCACCATGAAATGCGTGGCCTGCTTCATGTGCCAGACCAACTGTCCGGCCAAGTGCATCATGATCGAAGCCGGCGAGCGCGTGGACGGGCGGACCGAAAAAATGCCGGTCCGGTTCGATATCGACTTGCTGGAGTGCATCTACTGCGGCTACTGCGTAGAAGCCTGCCCCATGGATGCCATCCGCATGGATACCGGCATCTTTGCCGTGACCGGGAGCGATAGACAGTCGTTTGTCATGGGACTCGATGCACTGCTGGCCACACCGGGTGCTTTTTCCGAAGAAGAGTACAAGAAAGGGGGCGCTTGATACAATGTTTGCCGACGGTCTATTTATAATGTTTGCCGCGCTTGCCGTGTTGGGTGCGGTAGGACTGGTCCTGTTCCGACACCCGATGAACGGAGCGATGAGCTTTGTTGTGACCCTGATTTCCCTGGCAGGACTGTACGCACTGCTGTCAGCGAAGCTGATCTTTGCCCTGCAGCTGATTGTTTACGCCGGGGCGATCATGTCACTGATCGTTTTCATCATCATGTTCCTGAATATCCAACCCGATGACCTGCCCAAGGAAGAGACGAAATTGCTCTATGTGTTGGGCGGTGGAATCCTGGTGGTACCCATCGGTCTGTTCCTGGCCAAGATTGTCAAAAGTCTGCCCGAACATTCGACCGCAATCATGGGCGGCAACTTCGGTGGCGTCAAGGAAGTAGGACTGCTTTTGTTCCGCGACTGGCTGATCCCGTTCGAGATTGTGTCGCTTCTTCTGCTGGTCTCCTTGGTCGGTGCTGTCATCCTTGCAGGTAAAAGGGGGATCACGAAATGATGCATTGCTACCTCTATCTGAGCATTATCCTGTTCTGCCTCGGTATTGTCGGCGTTGTCGCCAGGCGGAACGTTTTCACCGTGTTCATGTCCATCGAATTGATGCTGAACGCAGCGAATCTGGCTTTTGTGACCTTTGCACGGGTGCATGAAAGCATGGATGGACACGTTCTGGCAATGATGGTGATGGCAGTCGCCGCCGCTGAAGCGGCCCTAGCGCTTGCCGTTGTGATCCTTCTGCACAAACACAAGGGCAAACTCGACACCAACGTGTTCAGTTTGTTGAAGGGGTGATTCCATGGAACAAAGTGTCAATTATCTGGGATTGATCCCGCTTTTTCCCTTGATGGGTGCGGTCCTCATCGGACTGCTGCACGTCTTTACCTGCAAGCGGACCGCGTTGCCGGAAAAGGTGTACGGCATTCTGGCCTGCATCGGCCCGGTTCTATCCTTTGTCCTGGCGCTCAAGGTTTTTGTCGCCTTGAAGGCTCTGGCACCGGAGGCACGCTTCCTCACCCACAAGGCCTTTACCTGGTTCAGCGTCGGCGACCTCCATATTAACATGGGATTCTTGGCCGACCCCCTGAGCTGCTTGATGCTCCTGTTCGTCACCTTCATCGGCTCGCTGATTCATATCTATTCGATCGGCTACATGGGCGGTGACAAGAACTACGGCAAATTCTTCGCCTACATGAACTTGTTCCTCGGCAGCATGTTGGTGCTGGTGTTGGGCGACGGCCCGGTGGTCATGTTCGTTGGCTGGGAAGGCGTCGGTTTGTGCTCCTATCTGCTGATCAGTTTTTACAGCGAGGATCGTTCCAATGTCCTGGCCGGCAACAAGGCGTTCATCGTCAACCGGGTCGGCGACCTCGGTTTTGTCTTGGGCATGTCGTTCCTGTTCTGGGGGATCGGCGCCAACGGTTTCGACTATCTTTCTTTGAAAGCCAATGTTCAGCACCTTGAACCGGCCATCGCCTTGACGGTTTGTCTGTTGCTCTTTGTCGGCGCCACCGGCAAGTCTGCCCAGATTCCCCTGTATGTCTGGCTTCCGGACGCCATGGCCGGCCCCACCCCGGTTTCGGCTCTGATCCACGCCGCCACCATGGTCACCGCCGGTGTCTACATGGTCGCCCGTTTCAGTTTTCTCTATGCCGGTGTCGAACTGGCCGGCACCATCGTTGCCTGGGTCGGCATTCTCACCGCCTTGCTGGCGGCAATCTTTGGCATGTTCCAAGATGACATCAAGAAGGTGCTGGCTTACTCCACCGTCAGCCAGCTGGGATACATGTTCGCCGGCGTGGGCGTGGCCGCCTACTCGGCCGGCATCTTCCACGTCTTCACCCATGCCTTTTTCAAGGCCCTGCTCTTCCTTGGCGCGGGTGCGGTCATCTATGCCCTGCATCATGAGCAGAACATCTGGAAAATGGGCGGATTGAAAAACAAGATGCCCAAGACCTACATTACCATGGTCATCGGCGCCTTGGCCCTGGCCGGTTGCCCGCCCTTCTCCGGCTTCTTCAGCAAGGACGAGATCCTGTACAGCGCCCTGGCTACCGGCCACTTCGGCATTTGGGCCGTGGGCGTGCTGGTTGCCGGAATGACGGCCTACTACACTTTCCGGATGATTTTCGTCGTCTTCCATGGCGAGCCGCGTGATCAACACGCCTATGAGCATGCCAGCGAGGCGCCGAATGTGATGACCGTCCCCCTGATCATCCTGGCGGTGGGCGCGCTCTTTGCCGGATTCCTCAACCTGCCCGGTATTTTCGGTGGTGACCAGATCGTTTCCCACTGGCTGGCGCCGAGTCTGTCGGAGCAGCATCCCCATGGCAATCTTTTCGTTGAAATACTTGCCATCGGCGCCAGCGTCGTGGCCTTTGCCATCGGTATCAAGATCGCCTACGGCAAATTCGGACAAGGTGCTCCGGAACCGTCCTTTTCAGGATTTGCCGACTTTGCCTATCACAAGTTCTATGTTGATGAACTGTATGACAGGATCATCGTTCAACCCTACAAAGCTATCGGCTCCAGCATCTGGAAGGTGATCGAACCCAATGTCACCGATGCCCCGATCAAGGGCGTCTCCAGATTGTACATGGTACTTGGCACCGCCTTTAAGGTCTTCCAAGTGGGCTACGTCAGGATCTACGCGCTGTATATGGTCCTTGGGCTGAGTATTATGAGCCTGCTCCTTTCTCAATCGTTGAACTGATAGAAGGTGAAAGAATGTTTGAACATGTCCTTTCCGTCATAATCTTTCTGCCCATTATCGCCGGGCTGCTCCTGCTTGCCACACCGGCAAGCAAGGTGATCGCCCGATTCACGGGGCTTGCCATTTCCCTGGCCACGCTCATCCTGAGCCTTGACCTATACATGGGGTTCAAGGGAACGGGACTGCTCGAATGCGTGGAAAACATTCCATGGATCGAGTCGCTGGGCATTTCCTATGGCCTTGGCGTCGATGGCATCAGCCTGTTCATCCTCATGGCCGGCTCGGTGCTGCTGCCCCTTGTTTATTTCGTCTTCGGCACCAAGGAAAAGGGATATTACGCCAACCTTCTGATCGTGCAGGGAGCCATGGCCGGGGCGGTTTGCGCCACGGACATGGTCCTCTTCTACATCTTCTGGGAGGTGATGCTGCTGCCGGTTTTCTTCATGCTCGGCCTTTATGGCGGACCGCGCCGGTTGCCGGCGACCTTGAAAATCACCTTGTACACGATTGCCGGATCGCTGCTGATGCTGGCCGCCATCGTGTATCTCGGGGTCAGCTACCATGCTCAGTTCAACGAGTGGAGCTTCGCCATGGATAAAATGGCCCAGCTCAATCTCACCGGGCAGGTGGCGGCAGTCGCGTTCTTCGGCTTCATGATCGCCTTTGCCATCAAGATTCCACTCTTCCCCTTCCACACCTGGCTGCCCGATGCCTACACCGAGGCGCCGACGGCAGCGACCTTCGTGCTCTCCGCGGTCATGGCCAAGATCGGTGTGTACGGGGTCATTCGCTTCGTTGTTCCGGTGTTTGATCTGGAGTTTGCCCGCTTTGCCATCCTGCTGGCCTATGCCGGAGTTATCGGCATGATGTACTGCGGGTTGGCGGCGATCGCCCAAAAGGACTTCAAGCGGATGCTCGCCTTTTCCTCCGCCTCCCACATGGGGGTGATTGCCTTGGGCGTTTTCTGCATGAACCTCCAGGCCCTGACCGGCAGCATCTATCAGATCGTCGCGCATGCGACCAGCACCGGCGTGCTGTTCCTGTTTGCGGGCATTCTTGAGGAACGGACCAATACCCGGACCATCGACGACTTGGGCGGCATCGCGGCCAAGGCGCCGGTTTTCGCGCTGTACTTCGCCATTGCCATGCTGGCTTCGGTCGGTCTTCCCGGCACCAGCGGCTTTATCGGTGAATTCATGATCGTGCTCGGCGCGATTAAATTTAACACCGTCATCGGCGTGTTGGCCGGTACGACCCTGATCATCGGCGTTTGTTACATGCTGTGGATGTTCCAGCGGGTCTTTTTCGAGAAGACCAGCAGCCGTGCTGAAAATTTCAAGGAATTGACCCTTGTCGAAGGTCTGGTATTCTTGCCCGTAATTCTTCTGATCATCGTGATGGGTATTTATCCCCATCCCTTTCTCAGCAAAATTACACCTTCAACCGCATTGCAGTTCGCTCAGCCAGCGTCAGTTGTCGCACAGATTCCTGCATCCAACGTCCAGAATCTTGGGCTCACCATTGAACAGAAATAAGGCCGGATTGTAATCATGACAAACGATTTAATGTTATTAATGCCACTGATTATCGTTGGTGCAGGGGCGATTCTGTTGATGATCGCCTCGACCTATGACAAACTCACGCATGAGCTTGCCGCCTATGGTAGCGCAGGAATTTTTGCCGTGGCGTTTCTCGTCCAGCTTTCCTTCTGCATTGCTGGCAAGGTCGCACCCTTTTCCGAAGCTTTCAACGGTATCCTGGTAGCGAGCAATTTTTCCAAAGCTGCCGGATTGATCATCCTTGCCTGTGGGTTCTTTACTTCCCTGAGCTCCCAGGCATACTTCAAGCGCAATAATTTTTGCAGCTCGGAATACTACAGCCTGACCGCTTTCGCAGCTTCCGGCATGCTGCTCCTGACCATGGCCCAGGAGTTGATTTCCGTTTTCATTGCCTTGGAAATCATGTCTCTGGCCATCTATATTTTGGTTGGCTATGACCGCAAGAACGTGATCAGCACCGAGGCGGTCTTGAAATACCTCATGCTGGGGGCCTTTGCCGGTGCTTTTTTCACCATGGGCAGCGCCTTTGTCTACGGTGCGGCTGGAAGCACCAAATTCGTCAAGATCGGCCAATACTTGGCAACCAACGGCATGCTGCACTCGCCGGCCATGATCGGCGGTGCCTTCTTTATCATGGTTGCTTTCCTCTTCAAAGCGGCTGCTTTTCCTTTTCATGCCTGGGTGGTCGATGTCTACGACGGCGCTTCCGTTCCTGTGACCGGATACATGGCTACTGGTCTCAAGACCGCCATCTTTGCCGTGTTCGCCAATTTCCTGGTGATTGATGGCGCCCTGCAGCAGAAGTGGATTACCTTCCTGTTCTACATTTCCGTGCTGACGATGTTCATCGGCAACTTGATTGCCATTGGACAGCAATCGTTGAAACGGATGCTGGCGGCTTCCGGTATCGTCCATTCCGGTTATCTGCTGATTGCCCTGGTCGCCGTCGGCACCAAGGACTTCACCGGCAGTGTGATCGCCTTTTATCTGGCCGCCTACGCAGCCGGCACCTTGGGCATCTTCACCGCGCTTTCCTATCTTGGCGGTAAGGGGGAAGCAAGGAAGACCTTTGACGATTTCAAGGGACTCGCCAAGGCGCGGCCCTATTCGGCGGCGGCTATCTCCGTTTTCCTGCTTTCCATGGCCGGCATTCCGCCGACCGCGGGCTTCATGGGGAAATTTTACATCATTACCAGCGCTATCAATGCCGGTGAGGTAACCTTGGCCGTTCTCGGTATTGTGAGCAGCATTATTTCCATGTGGTATTATCTCCGTCTGATCATTGCCATGTATTTCCAAGAGGCCGAGGAACAGTTTGACGAGCCCGCAGAGTCCTGCTGGGCGCCGGCTTGCACCTTTGTTCTCGTCCTTTGTGTTTTTGCGATCAGCCTGTATCCTATCGCGGTTTGATCTGACTTCTTTCCATTCCTTCCTGTTTCAAAAGGGGAAGGAGAGGCGATGCGCCTCTCCTTCCCCTTTTTTTCTTGGCGCTGAAGAGGTATGAATACCCCCAGGTCCTGGCTGTTGAGATTTTCTTTCTGAACCGCCTTGCGCTGATTCCATCGTCTGGCCCAATCGCCTTGCCTAGCTTGATGACCGACACGTACGCTCCCACCACTGATTCTTCTCCGGAACGCACCTCATTGCGCTTCAGGCTTATTGCGATTGCCGTGAGCGTCTCTCTGGCTTCGCTCTTCGTTTATTTTGCCTGTGACCATATCGCGTTGTTGTTTCAGCAAAAACAACAACGCCCCCTGGTCGACAACTTTGCCCGCGAGTTGAATAGATTCATTGTTCAATACTATTCCGATTCGAGCAAAAGCCTGGCCGCCAGAGAAGAAACGGTTGCTGTCTGCGTTGGCAACTCCCCAGGCGATAGCGCGGAACTTCAGCGGGTTCTCGACACCGCCAGGCAATTGCTCAATGCTTCTTTGGTGTATGTCATGAACTCGGAAGGACAGGTGGTGAGTTTTTCCAGCGCAACGGCAATAGAAGATTTGACGGAGAAATATTATGGTTTTAGGCCGTATTTCACGCAGGCGATTGCTGGTTTCCCGACAGTATTTCCTGGGCTCGGGGTGACAACCGATGTCCGGGGGGTTTATTTCAGTGCGCCGATTTATGCCGTCGGGCAGGGGCAGCCGCCCGTCGGCGTTGCGGTGATAAAAGCCAATTCCACGGTCTTCGACGATTATTTTTCCACGCTTCCGAACAAGATTGAGGCCTTGCTGTTGTCTCCCGACGGCATCGTCTTCTCTTCCTCCAGGAAGCAATGGCTCTTTGGTGCCGCCCTGCCGGTTACACCGGACCGATTGGAGGCGATCAAGCGCAGCAGACAGTTCGGCGATCAGAACCTGCATGTCCTGCCTTTTTCGCTGCGTCAATCGATTGTCGAATACAATGGCATGCGGGCGACGGTTGCCTTGCGCTCGCTTGACATTCCAGGATGGCAGATCGCGCTGTTGGCACCCTTGCCCTTTCCCTGGCTGGAGGTCGTCTTGCTATGGAGTGTGATCGTGGCCCTCGGCGCCTTGTCCGTCAACGTCGTCCTCAACGCCGCTCGCGAGCGGCGGCTGGCAGGGCAGGTGCGCGCCGGTCAGGAAGAGAGCGATCGGGCACACGCCGCGCACCAGGCCTCGGTTCAGGAACTGGAAACCATTTTCAGCACCAGTCTCGTTGGCATCGTCTTGGTGCGAGACGGGCTCATTACCAACGCCAATAAACGGGTCGACGAAATGTTCGGCTATGGCCGGGATGAACTGATCGGCAACTCGGTGCGCTGCCTGTTTGCCGGCCGCCGTGCCTTTCGGCGATTTGCCCGTCGTTATCTGCATCGGCTCATGGAGAGCAATATCGAGCAAATCGAGTACGATCTGAAAAAAAAGGATGGGACCCTCATTCCCTGCACCCTCAGCGGCAAGGCGATTGACCGTACCAGTCTGGTCCGCGGGACCGTGTGGGTCATCGAGGATGTGTCCCGCTGGAAAACAACCGAACGCGAATTGATGGAGGCCCGTAGCGCCGCCGAAGCGGCCAGTCTTGCCAAGGGACAATTCCTCGCCAACATGAGCCATGAGATCCGCACTCCCATGAACGGCATCATCGGCCTGGTCAATCTGCTGCTCCATAGCGACATGCCGGAGAAAATCCGCAACAATCACCTGGAATTGATCCGGCGCTCAGCCCGCAGGCTGATGACCATCATCAACGGCATCCTCGATTTTTCCAAACTGGAGGCCGGCCGCTTCGAACTGGAGTACCGTTCATTTGACGTGCGCGGCTTGCTGCGGGAGATCGTTCAACCCATGGAACCCACGGCACGCCGGAAAGGTCTGCAATTGCAGATGATCGTGGATCCGGCTGTCCCGGCGCTGATTGTGGGCGATCAGGACAAGCTCATGCAGGTGCTGACCAATCTTGCCGATAACAGCTTGAAGTTCACCAGGAAAGGATTTGTGCGCCTCGAACTCCGATACGAACCGGGCCGCCAGGATCTACCGCCGGCTCTCGCATTCAGTGTCTCCGATTCCGGTATCGGCATTCCCGCCGCCTACCGGGACAAGGTCTTCGAATCCTTTGCCCAGGTCGATTCCTCCCATAGCCGCCGCTTTGGGGGCACGGGGCTGGGATTGTCCATCAGCAAAGGTTTGGTCGAACTCATGGGCGGTAAAATTTGGTTCGACAGCGAAACGGGCAAGGGCACCACCTTCGCCTTTGCCCTCCCCTTGATGGAACATTCGGAGGGGCCGCCATCGGCCGACACCACCACGGCCTGTAATTGGCGGAATCTGCCGAAGGGACGCAAGGGACATATTTTGGTGGCCGAGGATGAATACATCAATACCGTCCTCATCAATGCCCTCCTGGACCAGGCCGGTTTCCGGGTGACGACAACCCGCAGCGGGATCGAGGCGGTGGAAGCCTGGCGAGGCGGTGGTTTCGATTGCATTCTCATGGATATCCAAATGCCGGAAATGGACGGATACGAAGCGGTGGCCCGCATCCGCGAGGCCGAGGCGGCGACCGGAGAGCATATCCCGATCATTGCCATGACCGCCTACGCCATGAGCGATGACCGGCATAAATGCCTGGCCGTCGGCATGGACGAATACATTGCCAAGCCGATCGACGGTCCACTGGTGTTACGGCTGCTGAACCAATTCCTGGCCGCCGCCGATTTCCGGCAGGGCTTTGATGACAAGGGAGATGGCCCATGACCCGGCTCCTGGCTCTGATTCTGCTGTGCCTGGTCCTGGCGGTGAGCGGCCTCCTGTTGGCTGTACGGCCGGTGCTCGATATCGATCTGGTCGATTACCTTCCCGAGAACACCTTGCTTTTTCTGGAGGTCGAGCGTCCGATCCGCTTGGCTGGACCAGGGCGATCCGGGCAAAACGGGAAGTCGATCTCGGCCGCGACATGGTACAAATTCCTGCAGCAGATGGGCGGCAGCGACACCTTGATCGCCGAGACCCGGAAGATGATCGCCGCCGGAGAGGCATTGGCCAAGCATCCGCTCATCTCCTCCCTGCTTGACCATGGCGCCACCTTCGCCTTGTTGCCGGAACGTGCCGGGCAAGCCGAATTTGCTGTATCCCGGCAGTGGATGGTGGCGGTACGAATCGATGACCACGAAGCCGAACAGCGCTTCGAGGAAATGCTCGCACGCCTGCAAACGCGCCAGCCCGTCAGCTATCAGGGAGAAACCCTCCGGCATCTGGCTGCCGACGACGGACAGGAGTTTTTTTATTGGCGGCACCGCAATGTGGTGCTCGCCGCCTGCGAACAGGAGCTGCTTCGGCGTTGCATCGACCAGAAACTCCGGCGGATGATCCAAAAGGAGGTCTCTCTGGCCACGAATGCCACATATCTGCGGTTGCGCCAGCTCGGCAAGGAGCGCGCCGATATTTTTTGTTATGTCGATCTCAAGGGACTTCACCGGCGGATGCCGCTGGTGCAGGCGGTCGAGACCGAAAGCGGCGGCTTGCTGCCCCGGCATCTCGCCTTCAGCGGCCGTGCCGCCTCGAACACAATCCGGCTGGAGTTCAACGCCCTGGTCGACCCGGCATCGACAGCCGCCTTCCTGACCCGGCATGCATTGTCCGCGCCTATTCGTCAACCTTCGATGGAACCGATGCCGCCGGAGGTGAAACTCGCCTTGTGGACCAATTGGTTCAAGTCGAAATACCTCTGGGATTTTGTCAGACAAAAGGCCGGCGACGATGTCTCGGCCCTGATGGCCTTGATCGGCCAACAGCTCTCCGAAGCCACGGGCAAGTCGTTGGACGATTTTTTTGATGTCTTTGGTGATGAGTTCGGGGTAATGATAACCGAACAGCAGGTGGCGCACCAATCGTCCCGCTTCATGGGAGGCCTGCTCCTTGCCCTGCGCGACCGCCCGGCAATGGCGGCCATGATCGCGCAGATGGAGGCTCGCCTCCAGGTGATCAAGGTCAAGTCCGGCGATTTGGAAATCGACTCGGTGATGTTGGCCGGCGGCCTGTTGCAACCGGCTTGCGCCCTGCTGGCGCAGCATTTGATCCTGGCCGACAGCGTGGAACTGGCAGAGGCGGTTCGGAGGCAGTTGATGCCCGATCGCCTCGACGGACATCAAGGCAAGGCTTCCGGCCCCGAGAGCGGGCCGGGCAATGTGTCGCTTTTTCTTCGGGTGGGCGAGGTGGCCGAACAGCTGGCGCCGCTGCTGACCTTGCTGGCCAAGGAGACGGGCGAGTGGGACCGGATGTTGCCGCCCGAAACGCGGCTGTTTGTCCGGGAGGTCGGCCTGCCGCTGCTCGCCGGGCTCCACAACGTTGCCACCGGCCGAGTTCGGGGATCCATGGCCGGGGATACCCTTAACATGGAAGTGGAATATACCTTGCGCGGGGATTGAATGGGCCGTCCGGGCCTTCCCCTGCTCATACAGGCAAACGGTGAGTGGCTATGGAGCAATTGGTTGCCGAGTTGAAAAAAATGCTGCCGTTCAAGGAAACGACGGAGCCGGGCGATATTGTCCTGATCGCCGCCAAACAACCGCAAATGCTGCTTTATGCCGTGGTGGGCGACATCGTCCGCGACGAAACCCGCAAGGCGGAATGGTGGCATGTGACCCTGCACCTGCTTTCCCTGCCGCTCCAGACAGTGGTCTGGACGTTGCGCACCCCGCAGTTCACCGGTCAGGAAATTTTCACCATGGGCGGGGAAGGGCGGTTTGTCCAGGCAGTCCGGCTTGAGCACCGGCCGGTCGGATCCGCCTTCGACCCGCCGCCCGATCCCGGTGGCAAGGGACAGGCAAAGGACCGCGGCCGGCGGCCGGGCCTGCGGATTGTCAAATGATGCGGGCGGAAAAAATGGTGTTGGTCGGCAACGAACGGGGAGTTCATGGCCGGGTCGCGACCCGGCTCGCCGGCATTGCCGCCAGCCATGGCGTGCGTCTTTTCCTTTGCCACGGCGAGGACAGGGTCGAATGCAGTTCGATCCTCGATGTGTTGTCCCTGGCCCTGGCGCGGGGCACCGCCGTGGGCCTGGTGGCCGAAGGCCCGCAAGCGGAGCGGGCGTTGGCCGCTGCCGCCGAAATCATCAATGCCCAGGACGATGCCTGCCATGACCGGGCCGGATAAGGAAGCCGACACCATCCCGCCGATCCGCACCTTGCAGGGCATCGGCGTGTCCCCGGGTATCGTGGCCGCCACCGTGGTGGTGCTCAAGCGTCAGACCCTGCGGGCCGGGTGGTACCACCTGCCGGCGGACCATATCGAAAAAGAGGTCGAACGTTTTGCCGGCGCGGTCCAGGCCGCCGGGGACGAGTTGCTGCAGCTGCGCGAAAAGCTGGCCGGCGACCTGGCCGATGCCCTGTCGATCATCGATTCCCACCTGCTGATGCTCCGGGACCGGATGCTGGTCGAGCGGACCATCGGGATCATCCGCCACAAGAACGTCAATGCCGAATGGGCCTTGGCCCAGGCCTTGAGCGAGATCAAGGAACGGTTCGACCAAATCGACGACCCCTACATCCGGGAACGATTTGCCGATATCAAGCATGTGGCGGACCGGGTCTTCGGACTGCTCTCCGGCCGGGAACACGGTCCGCTGACCGGCGAGGACCGGCCGGTCATCCTGGTGGCCAACGATTTTTCCCCCGAAGACACCTTACGGATGCAGGCCGGCAATGTGCACGGTTTTTTGACCGAAAAGGGCGGCGTCACCTCCCATACCGCCATCGTGGCGCGTTCTCTCGGCCTGCCGGCGGTGGTCGGCATCGAGCACGCCACCTCGCTTTTGGCCACCGGTGACTTGATCATTCTCGACGGTGGCAGCGGCCGAATCGTTCTCGATCCCGGCCCAGCGGAGATCCAACGGGTGCAGGAGAGCGACCGGCGCAACCGCCTCCTGGCCGACGAGCTGGATGCCTATATCCATCTGGTGTCGGAAACCGTGGACGGCTTTGCGGTCCGGCTGAGCGCCAACATCGAAACGCTGGAGGAATTGCCGGCCGTGCTCCGTTTCGGCTCCGAGGGGATCGGCCTGTTCCGCAGCGAACTTGATTATTTCAACAACCGCCGGCCGCCGAACGAGGAACAGCTGGTGACCACCTACCAGCAACTGTTGGCCACCATGGCCCCCTACCCGGTGACCGTACGTACCCTCGATGTGGGCGGTGACAAATTTTTCAACCGTTTTCCCGGCAACAGGGCCTGGCTGGATCGGGAACGCAACCCGGCCCTCGGCCTCCGCTCCATTCGTTTTTCCCTGTATGAGCAGGATATGTTCCGCAGCCAGCTGCGGGCGCTGTTCCGGGCCTCGGTCCATGGCCGGCTGCGGATTCTGCTTCCCCTGATTTCGGCACCGGCGGAACTGCGGCAGGTGAAGGGAATCGTCGCCGAGGTGCTGACCGAGTTGGCGGTCAAGGGCCATCCCGTGGCCGAAGATGTCGAAATCGGCATGATGGTGGAGGTGCCCAGCGCCGTGGTCATGGCCGATGTCTTTGCCGCGGAGGTGGATTTTTTCGCCATCGGCACCAATGACCTGATCCAGTATTCGCTGGCCATCGACCGGGGCAACCAATATGTCGCCCATCTGTACGAGCCGTTTCATCCGGCGGTGCTGCGCATGATTCGGCAGACCGTCGAGGCCGGCCACGCCAACAACATTCCTGTTTCGCTCTGCGGCGAAATGGCCGGCGATCCCCTGTGCGCCCCGGTGCTGATGGGCATGGGGCTGGACGAATTGTCGATGCGGCCGGCAATCGTGCCCAAGGTCAAGCGACTGCTGCGCCATTGCCGCAGCAGCGAGTTGCGGCAGATAGCCCAGCAGGTGCTGCAGTGCGGCGACTGCGGCCAGGTCCGCAACCTGCTGGGCCGCGAATTGGGCACGCTCTATCCCAAGGAGTACTATCAAGGATGAACGAGCGCCAGATCATCGACCACATAGCCGCCTTGACCGATCAGAAGGATGCCCGGTTGATCAAGGGCATCGGCGACGATTGCGCCGTGGTGGCGAAGGACGGCCGTCTGGTCTGGCTGTTGACCATGGATACCGTGATCGAGGGGGTCCACTTCGACCTCGCCTTCCACCCGCCGGAACAACTGGGGCGCAAGGTGGTTTCGGTCAATGTCAGCGATATCGGGGCCATGGGCGGGCGGCCGGTCTTCGCGCTCCTTTCCATCGGCATGCCCAAAACCTTCGATCCAGCCTGGTTCCAGGCCTTTGCCAGGGGACTGACCGATGGCTGCCGCGAGTATGGCTGCCTGCTCATCGGCGGCGACACGGTTGCCAGTCCCCAGGGCTTCAACTGCACCCTGACCGTTATCGGCGAAGCAGTGGCGGAGCGGGTGATCTACCGCAGCGGTGCCCGGCCGGGCGACACCGTCTGGGTCAGCGGCCCCCTGGGCCTTGCCGCCGCGGGCCTGGAACTGCTGCGCCGGCAACTCGACGGGGCCGGCGATGGTTTTGCCCCCTTGCTGGCAAGGCATCTCGATCCCACCGCCAGGGTCGATCTGGGCCGGCGTCTGGGCGAAAGCGGGCTGGTGCACGCGATGATGGACCTTTCCGATGGCCTGGCCACCGATCTGGCCCACCTTTGCAAGCAGTCCGGGGTGGGGGCGCGGATCGCGGCCTGGGAGCTGCCCCTTTTGCCGGCCCTGGTCGAGGCGGCCCGCCTGGTCGGGGCCGACCCGGAACAGTGGGCCATCGGCGGCGGCGAGGATTACGAACTGCTGTTCACCGCCCCGGCCGAAGCCCGCGACCGGCTGCTTGAACTCGGCCGCCAGTGCGGGCTGGCGCCCACGCCGGTCGGCACCGTGGTCGAGAGGGAAGGCGTGGTTCTGCTCAGGCGGCGAGCCGACGGCACCTGCGAGGAACGGGGGATCGCCTATCAAGGGTTCGATCATTTCCGCGAGCGGACAGGGGACTAGGATGCCGGTCGGTGCCCTGTTCAAGCACTGGTCCCTGCGGCTTTGGGCCCCGGACCGGGTTGTGCGGCACACCTACGAAGCCTTTAAAATCCTGCTCGACCTGGACGGCCGCTGCCACGAACTGATGGCCGAGTTCGAGGCCGTCTACCACGAAAACCGGTACGAGGACCTGGCCCGCACCCGTGGCCGGTACCGTTTGTTCGGCAAGGCGGTGGCCGGGATGGTGAGCGCCCTGGAGCGGATGCACCCCGGCCGGTCGGACCTGTTGCGCGCCTACTACGACAAATACGATTTCTATGCCCGCCTGCTCCTGGCCCCGCCCGAGGAGTTCCTAATCCCGCCCTTTGTCCTCAACCACCAACAGCCGCTCGAACCCCGGTTGGCCGGCAACAAGGCCGTCCAGTTGCTGCGGAGCAAGCAGGAGGCCCAGGCCTCGATCCCCGAAGGCTTCACCATCGCCACCACCACCTTTTCCCTGCTGGTGGCCCACAACCAGTTGCGGCCGGCCATCGACCTCCTCCTGGCCGGGATCGATCCCGAGGACGACACCAGCCTGCGGACCGCCTCGCAGGCCCTGATGACCCTGGTGCGGCAGCTCGAGATTCCGGATCGGATCAAAACTGCCATTCTGGACGAATACGACCGGCTGGCAACGATGCCTCCGGGCGGTGCGCCGCTGGTGGCGGTCCGCTCCTCGGCCTTGCTGGAAGACGGTGTCCACAGCTTTGCCGGCCAGTATCGCTCGGTGCTCGGAGTGGGGCGGGACGGCCTGCTTGCCGCCTACCGGGAGGTGGTGGCGTCGAAATACACGCCCGAGGCCTTGCTGTACCGCATTCGTGCCGGGATCGGCGACGAGGAGGCCGCGATGGCGGTTTTGGTGACCGCGATGGTCGACGGTGCGGCCAGCGGCGTGGTCTACACCCGCGACCCGGCCAGCGGCGACGGCCCCCTGCTGCTGCACGCCGTTCATGGCCTGGGCCTGCCCCTGGTGGGCGGCGAGACCGTGCCCGCGGTGCTGACGTACCCGTTCGACAGCGACCTTGCGGCAGAGCAAACCCGTGGCAGGCAGCGGTATCAACTGATCCTGGTGGACAACCGTTTGTGCGAGGTGCCGCTGGCCGACGAACAGGCGGCACGTTTGCCGCTCAATCCGGAACAGGGAACCGAGCTGGTTCGTCTGGCCCGGCAACTGGAGCACCTTTTTGACGGGCCCCAGGATATCGAATGGACCCTGACCGCGGACGGCCGTTTGTATCTGCTCCAGGTTCGGCCGCTGCACCTGGAAAAGGCTGCCCCTGCCCGGTCGGGCGCTTCCGGTCCGGCCATCGACTGCCCGCCGCTGCTGGCCGGTGCCCGGCGGGCGGCCGGCTTTGCCGCCCACGGCACGGTCCGGCATTTTTCCGCCTCCGACGATCATCCGCCACCGGAGAAGACGGTGCTGGTCACCCGCCACCTACCTCCTTCCCTGGCTCGCCATCTGCCCAACCTGGCCGCGGTGGTCTGCGAACAGGGATCGACCACCGGCCATTTCGCCACGGTCTGCCGGGAATCCGGCGTAGTGCTGTTGGTGGAGGCCGAGGGTGCCCTTGCCGCCTTGCCTCAAGGGATGGAAGTGACGGTCGATGGCGGCACCGCCGCCGTGTATCCCGGCCGGATCGAATCCCTGCTTGCCGATGGCGCTCGACAGCCACCGGCGGATTCCGCCTTCCGGCGCCGGCTGGGCGCTCTGCTTCAATACATCACCCCCCTGCACCTGCTCGATCCCGCCGACCCCGAATTTCGGCCCCAAGCCTGCCGTTCGCTGCACGATGTCATCCGTTTTGCCCATGAAACGGCCATGCGGACCATGTTCGGCCTGGGCGACATTTCCGGCGGTGCTTTGAGCCGCTGCCGCCGATTGGCAAGCCCGGTGCCGCTCGATGTCTTGTTGCTCGACGTTGGCGGCGGTTTTGCCGATGCCGGCGCGGACACCATTGCTCTTGAGTCGGTGCATTCCACCCCTTTTCTTGCCCTATGGCAGGGGCTTGGCCATCCGGAGATCGAATGGAACCGGCATCCGCATTTCGACTGGCAGGAGTTTGGCGACATGGCGCTGTCCGGCGGGATCGTGGCGGAGACGGACAAGCATTTTGCCTCGTATGCGGTGGTCGGGGCCGACTATGTCAATCTCAACCTGCGTTTCGGCTTCCATTTCACCCAGATCGACTGCCTGTGCGGCGACCGCAGCCAGA
Organism: Desulfobulbus sp.; assembly: GCF_031547805.1. Lineage (GTDB taxonomy): Bacteria > Desulfobacterota > Desulfobulbia > Desulfobulbales > Desulfobulbaceae > Desulfobulbus. The sequence goes on along the minus strand of NZ_JAVBRQ010000031.1, from coordinate 15,719 downwards.
CAAACTACTGCCGGTTGCGGTTTGCCGGCGGCGGTGGCGCGGAACAGGGCCGCCGGGCACGGATCGAACTGCTCCGGCAGGTGCTTGAGCGCCTGGGGTTTGCGGTCACGGTCAAATCCCTGCTGCTCGACGCTTCTCTGTCGGGTTGCCCGCCCGTTGAACTGCGCCTGCAACTGGAGAGTCTCGGCCGCCTGCTCGGGCTGACCAAGCAGCTGGACCTGTCGCTGCGCGAAGAGGAGATCGACCGGCACATCGATGCGTTTTTCAAAGGCATTGGAGCCCGCTGACCCATGTACCGATTGCACTGGATCACCGATCATCTGGCCACCGGCCATGCCCCCATGTCCTACGAGGACCTGGAATCCATCCGCGCCCAGGGAATCCGGGCCATTGTCAATCTCTGCGGCGAGTTCTGCGATTTGCACCAAATCGAGGAGAGCAGCGGTTTCGAGGTGTTTTATCTGCCGGTGGCGGACGAATGCGCCCCGGATCTGGCGGCCATGGAGCAGGCCCTCGATTGGCTGGACGAAAGCATTTATCTCGACAAAAAGGTGCTGGTGCACTGCCGGATGGGGCAGGGCCGCACCGGCACCTTTGTCGCCGCCTACCTGCTGCGCCGGGGATTCGATTTCAAGGGTGCGGAGCAGACGTTGAAGGGCAGGCTCGCCAGTCCGTCCACCTTTGCCCAGCGCCGTTTTTTGAAGCGATACGGTAAGCAGTCCGGCCCGCTCAAGTCCGGCCCGCCCCGGATCGACAACCGCCCCCGGCCGGATGTGGAACCGCTGCTGGAGGCCTACGCCCAGGCCATTGCCTGGGCCGATGCCCAGATCGGCCCGCCGCACGACACCGGTTGCGGGATTGATGACCACCCCTGCTGCCACAGCCCCTTTGACCTGGATCTGATCGAAAGCATGGCGCTCAGTCAGGCGGTCAACCGGGGCCTGACCCGGCGGCAGCGGCAGGCGGCGATCGAGCGGGCGGTCGCCCTGGCCCAGACCATGAAGGACCTGCACCGCCAGTATCCCGGCCTGGCCACGGAGGAGCTTGCCGCGCATTTTTCGCACGTTCCGCTTCCCTGTCCGCTGCTGGCAGACGGCCGTTGCCAGGTCTTCGCCGACCGGCCGCCCCGGTGCCGCTACGGCCAGGCCACCGACGCCGGAGTGGCCGTAGCCGTGGCCGGACTCATGGCCGAGCTGTCGCGCCAAGCCTATCAAATCCTGACCGGCCGGATGCCCCTGGCCACGGAGCTCCGGTTTTCCTCGGCCGACACCGTTTCCGGCAAGTTCGTCCAGCTTTATTTCCAGGCGGCCTGCGGCAAAACCGGGTAGAATGCGGCCATGAGCGCGAGCAAGCCCCCCTGCATTCTGGTTGTCGACGACGATCTCGATCTGCTTGCCTTTTTGGCCAAGATGCTGGCCAGGAAAGGCGGGTACGAGGCGGTCACGGCCCGTTGCGCCGAGGAGGCCCTGGACAAGGCGCAGGCCGAGCCGCCCGCCGCCGTCCTGACCGACATCAAGATGCCGGGCATGGGCGGCCTGGCCTTTCTCCAGCGGATACGCACGCTCGATCCGGCGGTGACCACGGTACTGATGACCGGCCATGGCACCATTGAAATGGCGGTTCAGGCGCTCAAGGACGGCGCCTACGATTTTGTCGAAAAGCCCTTCGACAACGAGCGGATTCTCCGTGCCCTCGACCGGGCCGTGGAGCGGACCCGGCTGATGCGGGAAAACGCCAGGTTGCAGGATCGGCTCTCGGGGCAGGAGCACGACCACGGCTTTGTCGGCCGCTCGCGGCGGCTGCAACAGACCCTGGAGTTGCTGCGCCGGGTGGCCCGGAGCAACGTCACCGTGCTCATCCGCGGCGAATCGGGCACCGGCAAGGAACTGGCGGCCAAGGCGCTCCACCGGCTCTCGTCGCGAGCCAGCCGGCCGATGGTCACCGTCAACTGTCCGGCCCTGCCCGAGCATATTCTGGAAAGCGAACTGTTCGGCTATCGCAAGGGAGCCTTCACCGGGGCGGACCGCGATAAAACCGGCCTGTTCGCCGAGGCCGACGGTTCCACCATCCTGCTCGACGAGATCGCCGACATCCCGGTGAGCGTCCAGACCAAGCTGCTGCGGGTTCTCCAGGAAAAGGAGGTGCAGCCCTTGGGGCAAAATCGGACCTTCGGGGTCGATGTCCGGGTCATCGCCTCGACCAACCAGGACCTGGAGGCCAAGATCCGCCGGGGCGAATTCAGGGAGGACCTCTTCTACCGCCTCAAGGTGATGACCGTGACCATGCCCAACCTGGCGGCCATTGCCAGCGACATCCCACTGCTGGCCCAACATTTTCTGGATCGCTACAGTCGTGAATACGGCCGCGAGCCCCTGGAATGTTCCACCGAGGCGCTCCAGTCGCTGATGCAGCACAGCTGGCCCGGCAATGTCCGCGAGTTGCAGAATACGATCAACCGAGGCGTGCTCCTGTGCGACCAAGGGGTGATCGAGCCGGCGGATCTTTGGGAGGAGATGGAAAAACCGCCGGCATTGGGGGCGGCAATGGATCTCCCGGATGACATCGCGGCCGCATCCCTTGCCCGGCTTTCCTATCAACAGGCAAAAAATGCGCTGCTGCACCGGTTCAACGCCGCCTACCTTTCCCAGGCCCTGCGTGCGTCCGGTGGCAACGTCACGGCGGCGGCGCGCGACTGCGGCATGGAACGGCAGGCATTCCAACGGCTGCTGCGGCGGCACAATATCGATTCGAGGACCTATCGCGATGGATAAGCAACCAACTCCCTACGTCCTGGCGCGCAACAAATCCTATTGCAATTTTTGCCCCGGTTACTGCTGCTACCGCCTGCCCGGCGCCACCCTGTACCTGGATGCACAGGACATCAACCGCCTGGCTCGCCATTTCGGGATCAGTGATGGCGAGTTCCGCCGCCGCTACCTGGAAAACAAGAACACCTTCCTGACCAGGGAGGACGGTTCCTGCCCTCTGCTGGCCGACGACCGGATGTGCAAACGCTGCACCGTGCACGTAGCCCGGCCCCGGCAGTGCCGCGACTTTCCCTACGACCGGCCGTGCCCGTACCTGGAGAATCCCGGCTTGCTGGAACTCATCCAGCCCCGGGTCGAACGCATCCTGACCACGCCCAAGGACGAGCACCGCTGATCCCGTCCGTCCGCTCGGACCCTGTCCGGTCCATTGCGGCCGGTGCCTCTTCTTTGTTGCCCTGCATCATATTTGTTGCGCCTGCGCGGGGTGCGGGGCGATTCCCTTGCTCCTGTCCGTTGATTTTTTCTTCGATAAAATATAAGTATATCAATGTATTAAATTTTGTAATGGCGCCGTTGCCAGTTGGCATCGGATGTGCAAGCAATCCTCTGAAATGCGTATGTCCACCCATCTTCCGAGGAGCGGCACGGGCGGACCGGGGCGCAGGGCAGGGCAATCGATCATGGCCGCAATAGGGTAAGGAGAACAGCATGGCAGAAATTCTCGCCTTGGACGATGTCCTCGACGCCACGGTGCTCGTGGGCAAAATCCTCAAGAAAAAAGGACATGTGGTCCATACCTTCACCGAGGAGGACGAAGCCATCGCCTTTGCCCGCACCCATCCGATCGATCTGGCCATTCTCGATATCAAATTGAAAAAAATGAGCGGTATCGAAGTGTTGGCTATTCTGAAAGAGGAGCATCCCGCCATGCGGACTATCGTCCTCACCGGATATCCGACCGTGGAAACCGCTCGCGAAGCCATTGGCCTGGGGGTGGACGAGTACTGTGTCAAACCCATCGACCGGGTCGAATTGGAAGACAAGGTGGCCAAGGTGCTGGCGGCAAAACCGAAGAGTTGAGCCACACGCTTGCGACAAGGGCGATAACGCCGGTCCGTAACCGGCAGCCAGCGACAGGGAAGAGAAAAGGAACAGCCGTCGGCGCCGGGCAACGGCATCCGGCCGGTTTGAGTGAACAAATAACCAGGAGAGTAAGTATGAACATGAGAAAGGGCGTCGTTCCATGGCTGTTGGCGGCGATGGTGGTGCTGATGGGGAGCAATGGCGTGGCTGTGGCCGAAGGGGAGGTCCAGCCGGGGAATCAACCGGCTGCCGCCGCCGTGACGGCGCCGACGATCGTCATCGACAAAACCGAAATCAACAACGGCGGCACGATCAAGGTCAGCGGCCGCGTTCCGGCGGGAAAACCGGTGTATCTCGAGGTCTGGGCGGCTGAGCACAATGTCCGTGCCAACCGGTTCGACAGCGAGCTGGACAAGGAAACCAACAAACGGCCCTACATTTTCTACATCTCCGAGGTGATGCCGGCCTACTACAAGATCTTTGCCCCGAAGGAAATGCAGGCCAAAATCGACGCGGCCAAGAAAGAAGGGAGAAAATGGAGCTATTCCGCCCTGTTGAAGGATATGGGCGCCGAGGCCGCCTTCAATGTTCCGGCCAAGATGAAGATCGAGCATTATCAATCCACCCTGATGGCCAGCATCATCGGCAGCCGGGGCGATCTGCTCCCGACCATGGACGAGAAGGAAAACCGCAAGCGCGCCATGCAGCTGACCAAGGCCCGTTTCCGGAGCCCGGACAAGGTGTTCGCCGCCGATGTCGACATCAAGCCGGACGGCACCTATGCCGCCGAGATCAAGATCCGCGAAGGCCTGTCGCCCGGCAAGTACAAAATCGTCGCCGTGGTGGACAAGATGACCAAGAGCGAGCCCGCGACCTTTGAAAACAAGATCGCCTTTCCCCTGGTGTACCTGGACAACGCCGGCACCAGCCTCAATATCTTCTACCCCTTTGTGCTGTCCTTGTGCGTCGCCATCTTCGGCGTGCTCATGGGCGCCGGCGGCGGCTTCATCATGAACCCGCTGCTGCTGGCCCTGTTCCCCGCCTTGCCCCATACCATCGTCGCCGGCACGGTGACCCCGACGGTGCTCTTCTCGCAGGGGAGCGGCATCTACAACTACTCGAAGATCAAATTCATCAATTGGAAGCTCGGTTGCGGCATTGGCGTTGCCATGCTCCTGGGCGGCTTCATCGGACCGAAACTGACCGAGATGATCACTCTGGACCAGTTTAAGTTCGCTTTCGGCTGGATTCTGCTCGTCCTGGCCGCGTTGATGCTCTGGCAGACCACGCCAGGCTATCTCTCCAGGAACAAGAAGGAACAGGCCATTTTGAAAGAGTTCAAGAAGCGCGCCGAAGAGGCCGCCAAGGGCGGAAAATAAGGATCTGTCGAGGAGGATCGATTATGAAAATAGAATTTTGGGGACAAGAATTTAAGGTGAACATGGTGATCGGCTGCATCGGTGGCTTTTTGATCGCCATCATGTCGTCGATGTTCGGATTCGGTGGCGGCCCGTTCATGGTGCCGCTGATGACCGTCGCCCTGCGGCTGCCCATGTATTTGGTGGTTGGCAGCTCGTTGCTGGCCATCTTCTTCAACACTTCGATCAGTACCATGCGGCATTACCAGTTCGGCAACTTTGACCTGTATTTTTTTCTGGCCATGTTCCCGGCCGCGATTCTCGGCGGTTATATCGCGCCGCAGATCGCCAAGCGGGTCAGCCCTCTGGTGGTCAAGCGGGTCGCCTGCGTGGGCCTGGTGGTGCTGGCGCTGAACCTGTTGGGCGTGTATTGATCGGGTGACGGTCGCATGGGCGGCAGATTGCCGCCTGCTTGTCGGCTAATCGCTACGTGAGAGACGCCTCCTTCCCGCATTCCGCAGGGAAGGAGGCGTTTTTTTTTGATTGCCATCGAATCTCAGCCAAGCTCGCTTGCCGGCAACCGGCCGTGTTCTTGACGCCCCGGAAAGCCGGTCGATCAAGCGAGATCTCTCACGGCGTTCGAGATGGCCATGCGGTCAGCGTTATCCTTGTCCCGAACGTCCTTTGTTGGTCGTTTCGGCGAACGCGGCGAGGAGAAATCTTAATAAATTTCAGTGGAATAGCCTCCGGGATGCAATCGGCTGAAGCGAAGTGGCAATCAGTTTTTTTGGGAGGACGAAGCCGCCGCGATTTGCGGGGATGCACCTTCCAGCTGCGGCGTGGCGATGGGACGGGTGGCTAAAACGATGGGGAATCCTCTGGGTATATCTTGAATTTTTCGACAAAACCAGCAGGGAGATAGCTCATTTTGGCCTGGCGCAGTCCCTGATCGCCCAAGTCCTGCTCCCGGTTGATGGTGGCGTATTCTTCGGGCAGAACAGCGGCAAAGGATTGATTGATGAATTGATACAACCCCTTATATCCGGGAACCGCTTTCTCGAAGTGGATGGCGTAGCTGGCGCCTCCGGCCAACTCCTCGCCGAGAACAAAGGCCACCGGCTGCGATTCGACATAGTAGATGCCGCCGCAGAGCTGGAGCGGGTCCATCAGCACCACCGCTTCCCGCGCCGCTTCGTAATCGCCGCCCTCCTCCGCTCCCCGGCGCCAATCCTCGAGCACCCGCAGGGCGTCTTCCCGCAGTTCGGTGCGCAACGGCTTGGCGCTAAAGGCATGCGAGCGGGTAAAGGCCTTGATCAGATTGCGCTTCTTGTGATAGTTGCGTCCGCCCAGTAGCGCCAGATCCTGCCGGCGGTACAGATAGTCGAAATTGTTCCGGTCTTCCTCGATCCGGTAGCCTTGTTGCGCCAAGATGCGTGCCTGGGCGGCGGAGGCGCACTTGAGCATGCCGTGGTCGTGAAAGAGGGTGTTGAGCAAGCCGGCTTCCGGCAGGGCGAAGGGCAGCATGAAAAAGGCCCTGGCGCCGTCCCGGCCGAGCAAGGCGATGGTACCGTCGGCCAGGGCGGTAACGCTGTAGCGGTGCGTTGCCCGGAACAGGTACAGGTTGGCAAAGGTGAATTCGGAGATGCCTTCGCGCAACTGCCGGAACAGGGGGTGCAGCAGGGGGCGAAGCTCGATGGTCAGAGGAGAGGTTTGGGGGTAATCGGCAAGCATGGCAGGCATGGAACGGGCATCGGCAGCGAGGCGGGCCTCACGGACAGGCGGTCCGGTGCCGAAAGGGGTTGTTAACTTCCCAATACTTTGGCGCTGATCATCGCCATGGCGGCATGATCCGGCTCCGGCTTCTTCCAGCTGATGAACTGCTTGACCACCCGTTGGAAATCGCCGTGGTCGTCCTTGCATTGGTCGCAGATGGACTGGGCATTGTCCCGGTAGACGATGATTTTACTGGCCGGATCGCCGCTCAAGCTGACGGCCGCCATCTTGCGGCAACCGCAGTCGAGACGGATCACCGCCACCCCCACCGCTTCCGGGCTGCCTTCGAGAATGGCCTCGATCATCGCCTGTTCCCCGGTTTCCGGGGAAGGGGCTGTCTTGCCCCGGCGGGCTTGTTGTTTCTTGACCATAAGGCGGCACCTCGAATTGAATGAGTAAAATGAATTCTTTGTACCTCTGTTTCCCGCTCCTGCAAACCAAAAAAAGATCGGACGGGTCGCGGCCCTGTCTGCCTCTCCGGAGCTGGTTCGTCCAACAGGGCGGGGGGACCGGAAAAGCGGCTCCTTGCTTGTACCCCATTCATGTCTTTTCGCTTGACAAACCCTGGCCCGTCCTTTAAAAAAAAATGATTTTGTGTCTTGTATTTTCTGAGTATCGAGGCCGTAATCAGTATCTGAGTTATCAAGCCCCTTAATTCTTTCTTGGAGGTTGTGCCATGTGGGAAATCGTTGTAGATAAAGACAAATGTTCCGGTGATGAAGAGTGTGTAAACGCTTGCCCTGCGCAGGTTTTCGAGATGCAGGGCGGCAAGGCCGAGCCGGTGCATTCCGATGAGTGCCTGGGCTGCGAGACCTGCGTTGAGGTATGCCCCGAAAGCGCCATCACCGTTACCGAAATCTGATCGCACCCGGTCCACTGGGTCGATCGATAAGCCCATCCCTTGCCGGGGATGGGCTTATCTTGTTTCTAGGGCAGGGCAATTCTCGGAGAAAGAAGCGATGACGCTCCTGACGAAACCCGGCGTTCCGCGCACGGTTCACTTGTTTGCCGCCCCCTTTTTGTGGACCGCCATCGGCGGGCTGCTGATGGCGCGCGGTTGGGGATGGCTCGAGCCGGGGCGGGGCAGGCTGTTGTTTGTGGCCGCCGGTCTGCTCGGTACCTTGAAGTCACTGTTTATCCTCGACAAGATTGCCCGACGCTCCCTGGACCGCATCATCCGTTTTCAGGACGGCACCTGCCTGGGGGCCGTCTATTCCTGGAAAACCTGGCTGCTGGTGCTGCTGATGATGGCCACGGGCATTACCTTGCGCAGCTTGACCGAGCCGGGACCGGCCATCGGCATCTTATACGGCGCGGTCGGCTGGTCGCTGTGCCTGTCCAGCCGGTTGGGTTGGCGCGAATGGTATCACCGAGTACACCACCATGGAATCGCTTAATCGAGTTGAGATCAGCCGTTCGGCGCTGATCCACAATTTTCAGGTCTGCCGGCAGCTGGCCGGCGATGCCGCCATCCTGCCGCTGGTCAAGGCCGATGGCTACGGCCATGGCATGATCGATTGCGCCCGGATTTTCGCCAGCCAGGGGGCGGCGGCCTTCGGCGTGGCCGAGGCCATCGAGGGCGTGCGTTTGCGCGAGGCCGGGATCACCCAGCCGATTCTGGTCCTGGTCGGGGTGGTGCCGCAGACCCTGCCGGCCATTGTCGACGCCCGCCTGACCCCGGTGGTGACCGATGCCACGATCCTGCCGGCATTGTCCCGCCTGGCCGGGGCAAGCGGCAGCGAACTCGGACTGCATCTCAAGGTGGATGCGGGCATGGGCCGCCAGGGTACCCTGCCTGCCGATTTCCGCGATCTGGTCCGGGCGGTGCTGGCCACGCCCCACCTGCGCCTCGATGGAGTCATGGCCCATTTTCCCCTGGCCGACGACCGACAGTCGGATAACTCCGCCGAAGTGTTGCGCACCTTTCAGCAAACGACCGCGATGCTGGCCGATTTCAACTGCGGGAAATGCTGCCTCCATCTTGCCAATTCCGGCGGATTATTTTATGTTGCCGGCGCCCGGCTCGACATGGTCCGGCCGGGCATCGCCCTGTACGGATACTACCCAGACGGGGCGGCCGGAACCGCCACCGCCTCCCCGCCCCGGCTACGGCCGGCCATGCGCTATGTCACCCGGATCATTCAGGTGCGCCGCGTGCCCAAGGGCAGCGGCCTGGGGTACTGCCACCTGTTCACCACTGCCAGGCCTTCGACCCTTGCCGTGCTGCCGGTGGGGTATGCCAACGGCTACCTGCGCAACCTGACCGGCCGGGCCGAAGTCTTGATCGGCGGCCGCCGCGCCCCGGTGGTCGGCCGGATCTCGATGAACCTGGCCCTGGTCGACGTTACCGATCTGCCCGAACCCCAGGTGGGGGACGAGGTCGTGCTCCTGGGCCGGCAAGGGCAGGGGGAGATCGGCGCCGACGAGATCGCCGGCTGGATGGAGACCATCAGCTACGAGGTATTGTGCCTGTTCGGTCAATTGAACGCGCGGGTACTGGTCGATTAGGGCGCATCCGCCTTTTGAGAAGAGACAACACTATGATAAAATCACGGATAAAGGCCATCGTCGAGCGCTGTTTCGCCGAGGGCGTGCGACAGGGTCTTTGGAGCACCGCCGCGGAGGGACGATATACCATCGAGGTGCCCAAGCGCGAAGGGCAGGGGGATTTTTCCACCAACTTCGCCATGGTGGCGGCCGGAGTCGACAAGCGCAAACCCCGCGACCTGGCCGGGCCGATGGCCGAGTTCCTGGCCAAGGAGCCGATGATCGAACGGGTGGAGATTGCCGGACCCGGTTTCATCAATCTTTTTCTCGACAAGGCGATCTGGGCCACGGTGCTGGCGCCCATCCACGCCCAAGGTGAACAATTCGGCCGCTGCGACGCGGGGGCCGGCCGCCGGGTGCTGGTGGAGTTCGTCAGCGCCAACCCCACCGGGCCGTTGAGCGTCGGCCATGGCCGCAACGCCGTACTCGGTGACGCCATCGCCCGGGTGCTCGAGGCCGGCGGCTACGCCGTCCAGCGGGAGTATTATTTCAACGACGCCGGCCGCCAGATGCGCGTGCTCGGCGAATCGACCCGGGCCCGCTACCTGGAATTGCTCGGCCTGGCCGGCGATTTTCCCGAGGACGGCTACCAGGGCGACTACATCTACGACATCGCCCGCTCGATGATCGCCGAGGGGGGCGACGGATTTGCGCAGGCCGAGGTCGCGGTTTTCAAGGATCGCGCCCAGAAGGCCATTTTTGTCGACATCGACGCCACTCTCAAGCGGATCGGCATCGGCTTCGATACCTATTTCAACGAGCATACCCTCTACGAGGATGGCCGGATCTACGAGGTGGTGGACGCCCTGCGTGCCAGGGGATTGGTGTACGATCAGGAGGGCGCCACCTGGTTTAAGACCACCGAGTTGGGGCAGGAGCAGGACCGGGTGATCATCAAGAGCAGCGGCGAGCCCACCTATCGGCTGCCGGACATCGCCTATCACTGCGACAAGTTCAAGCGCGGCTACGATTGGATGGTCAATGTCTTCGGCTCCGACCACATCGCCACCGTGCCCGACGTGCTCGCCGGAGTCCGGGCGCTCGGTTACGACGATTCGCGGATCACCGTGGTCCTCTATCAGTTCGTCACCCTGCTGCGCGACGGCAAACAGGTGAAGATGTCGACCCGCAAGGCCACTTTTGTCACGGTCGACGAATTGGTGGACGAGGTCGGGTCGGACGCCCTGCGCTTTTTTTTCCTGATGCGCAAGCCCGACAACCTGATCGAGTTCGACCTCGATCTGGCCAAGAAGCAGAGCCAGGAAAACCCGGTCTACTACGTGCAGTACGCCCACGCCCGTCTGTGCAGTATCGAAAAGATGGCGGCGGAGCAGGGCAAGACGGCCGATTTGGCGGAGCAGGGGCTCAAACGGCTGGTCGAGCCGGAGGAGTACGCCCTGCTCAAGACCATGGCCGATTATCCGACCATGGTGGCCGGTGCCGCGGCCGATTTGGCACCCCACCGGGTGGTCTTTTATCTGATGGAGCTGGCCGCTCAGTTCCACGGATTTTACAACAAACACAAGGTGCTGACCGAGGATGGCGAGCTGACGGCGGCGCGTCTGGCGCTGTGCGGCGGCTTGAAGCGGGTGTTCCGCAATGGCTTGCATCTGATCGGGTTGACGGCGCCGGAGAGCATGTAGCCGGGGAGACGGCAGCCGTGTTTTTTTTGCTTTCCCTACTTGCTTTTCCTGGCGAATTTCTTACACATTATCCGGTGCGGCCGTGGATGGCGGCCGGCGCCGGAGGGCGGTGCGCCGCCGCCGGTACCAGCTTGGAAAGCCGTGGGATTGTTTAGGCGAAAGGTCCGTCCGCCGGCAGAGACCGTCCGTCCCAAGGCCTTTCGGATCGAGCTGGGCTGGCGGGGCATGTTCGGGTTGGTGGTGGTTTGTTTTTGTCTTTTTTTGTGGATGTTCCTGCTCGGCGTCTGGGCGGGACAGACCATTCTTCTACCGCCCCGGCCCGTGCAGACGGCGCAGGGGAGTGAGTAGCTAACACGTTCTCGTCCGGACCCGTGGCGGAAAACGGTTCCTCGAACCGGCAGCAACGAACACCGGCCCCATGGTTTTATTTATCGATGCCGTTGCCAGCAATGAAAAACAAAAGAAACCGCCGCAACACGCGCCGGGTGCGGATTTCTCCGGTGTCGGCGGTGCGCAAGGTGCTCGTCCAGCATCTCAAAAAGTATTTGATTGTCTATGTGCCGGCCGTGATGCCGCTGTTTTTTTTCTTTCTGGCCCACGGCATCACCGTGGTGACCCTGATTCTGATCAAGTCCGGGGCTCTGCCCCAGGGCCTGGCGCTGCATAAAACCCTGGTGACCTGGGGAGTGTACGGGGTGATGCCCCTGTTGCTGTGCTCCTACGGCTGTTTTTTTGCCGTGGCCAGACCGGCGGCCGGATTGTTGGCCCGAAAATTTCCCCAATGGATGCCGGACACCCTGACCCTGGCATCCGGAGTCGCTTACGGCGCGGCCGTGGCCCTTGTTTTGCTGTTGCTGCTCGCACCCGCTTCGATCCCGCGGGTGTTTTTTTTGCTGCTCATCGGCATGACCACCGGACTGGGCAACTGGTGGCTGTATCGCGCCTTGACCGGGGCATCCGCGCAAGCGGTGCCGCCGCCTTCGGCCGATGATGATCTTTAGTCGTCCGTCCGGCAGTGCCGAGAGGTGAGAGGAGGAAGTATGGCGACCGTACACAAAAACGACGTAAAAACGGGCAGAATCCGACCCGCCCGCATGGGCGATGTCCGGGCCATTCACGCCCTGCTCACCACCTTTGCCAACAAGGGGTTGATGCTGCCCCGCTCGATCAGTTCTCTGTACGACCATCTGCGCGATTTCATCGTCTACGAGGAAGACGGAGTCGTCTACGGGATCTGCGCCCTGCACATCTGCTGGGATGATCTGGCGGAAATCCGCTCGCTGGCCGTGTCCGAGGAGCGGCAGAAAAGCGGCGTCGGCGCCCTGCTGGTCGAATCCTGCCTGGACGAGGCCAGGAGCCTGGAGATCGACCAGGTGTTCGTGCTCACCTACCAGGCCGCGTTTTTCCGCAAGTTCGGGTTCGTGGACCGGGACAAGCAGGAGTTGCCGCACAAGATCTGGAGCGACTGCATTCATTGCGCCAAATTTCCCGACTGCGACGAGGACGCCCTGATCCGGATCGGGCTTGCCGCCCGCGGATGAGCGATAGGCTTCTTTGGTAACTACAAATATTGTATAAAAATTTCAGACCCTTACTGGGGGAATCGTAATGGTGGGACAGGTACTTGCCAAGATATTCGGCAGCAAGAACGACAGAATGATCAAGCAATACCGCAGGGTTGTCCGCAGGATTAACGAGCTGGAGCCCTCGGTCGAGCCGCTTTCCGATGCCGAACTGGCCGCCAAGACAGTCGAGTTCAGGGAGCGGATCGCCCAAGGCGAGACCTTGGATCAACTGTTGCCCGAGGCCTTTGCCGTGGTTCGTGAGGCGGCCCGGCGGGTGCTCGGCGAGCGGCATTACGATGTCCAGCTGCTCGGCGGTATCGTGCTGCACGAAGGCAAGATTGCCGAGATGAAAACCGGCGAGGGCAAGACCCTGACCTCGACCGCGCCGGTGTACCTCAATGCCCTGGCCGGCAAGGGCGTGCACGTGGTGACGGTCAACGATTACCTGGCCCGGCGCGATTTGCAGTGGATGGGCGAAGTCTACCGTTTTCTCGGCCTGACCACCGGCTGCATCCTCCACGAGCTGAACGACGAAGAGCGGCGCGAGGCCTATGCCGCCGACATCACCTATGGTACCAATAACGAGTTCGGTTTCGACTATCTCCGCGACAACATGAAGTTTTCTTTGAAAGACTTCTGCCAGCGCGGTTTTGCCTACGCCATTGTCGACGAAGTCGATTCCATCCTCATCGACGAAGCGCGGACCCCCTTGATCATTTCCGGGCCGGCGGACGTGTCGACCGATCTGTATCTGAAAGTCGACCGGATCATGCGCCATTTCAAGGCCGACGAGCACTACACCAAGGAGGAGAAGTCCCGGCAGATCATGCTCACCGACGAGGGCGTGGTACTGGCCGAGCAGCTGCTGGAAGTCGACAACCTCTATGATCCTCGCAACATCAACCAACTGCACCATGTCAACCAGTCGCTCAAGGCCCATTTCATGTTCAAGCGCGATGTCGATTACATCGTCAAGAACGGGGCGGTGGTCATTGTCGACGAATTCACCGGCCGCACCATGGAGGGGCGGCGGTATTCCGACGGCCTCCACCAGGCCCTGGAAGCCAAGGAGGGGGTGAAGGTCGAGCGCGAGAATCAGACGCTGGCCTCCATCACCTTCCAGAACTATTTCCGCATGTACGACAAGCTGGCGGGCATGACCGGCACCGCCGACACCGAGGCGCCTGAATTTAAGAAGATCTACAACCTCGACGTGGTGGTCATCCCCACCCACCAAAAAATGATCCGCAAGGATTACGCCGATGTCATCTACAAGAACCAGGAAGCGAAGTACCGGAACATCGTCCGGGAAATCAAGGAGCTGAACGAAAAGGGGCAGCCGATCCTGGTGGGAACGATTTCCATCGACGTCTCCGAGAAGATCTCCAAGATGCTCGCCAAGGAGAACATCCCGCACGAGGTGCTCAACGCCAAGCAGCACGAGCGCGAGGCCGAGATCGTGGCCGAGGCCGGGCAGAAGGGCCGGGTGACCATCGCCACCAACATGGCCGGTCGCGGTACCGACATCAAGCTGGGCGAGGGCGTGCGCGAACTGGGCGGGCTGCATATCCTCGGCACCAGCCGCCACGAGAGCCGCCGCATCGACAATCAGCTGCGTGGCCGCTCCGGCCGCCAGGGCGATCCCGGCACCTCCCGCTTCTATCTCTCGCTCGAGGACGATCTCCTGCGCATTTTCGGTTCCGATCGGCTGCTGTCGATCATGGACAAGCTGGGCATGGAGGAAGACGAGCCCATCGAACATTCGATGGTCTCCCGGGCAATCGAAAACGCCCAACGCAAGGTCGAAGGGCACAACTTCGATATCCGCAAGCACCTGCTCGAATACGACGACGTCATGAACAAGCAGCGCGAGGTCATCTACAGCCAGCGCCGCGAAGTGCTTGAGAGCGACAACATCCAGCCGATCGTCACCGACATCGTCGCCGAGTTGATTGACCGGGTGGTGGTGGATTACGCCCCGGCCAAGATCTCGGCCGAGGAGTGGGATTGGCCGGCCATCGGCGAACGGGTGGGCCAGGCCTTCGATCTCCAGCTCGATTGGCCGGAAGAAGAGCGCAACAGCCTCGATTCCTTTACGTTTTCGGAAAAATTGCGACAAGCCGTGGCCGAGCTCTACAACCGCCAGGAGGCCCGCAACGGCGTGGAGCAGATGCGCCAGCTCGAACGGATGGTGCTGCTGCAGATGGTCGATACCCTGTGGAAGGAGCATCTCCTCCACATGGACCACCTCAAGGAAGGGATCGGCCTGCGGGGCTATGGCCAGAAGAATCCGCTCAACGAGTACAAGCGGGAGAGCTTCCACCTGTTCCGCAACCTGATCGACGCGATCAAGCTGCACACCATTGCCAACCTGATGCGTATCCAGTTGGTCCAGGAAGACGAGTTGGCCCGGCTGGAAGAGGAGCAGCGGCAGCAGCGCGAACGGGAGCTGGCCGAAGCCAGCCGTTCCGGCGCCCGGGAACCCGGCGAGGTAGAGCACAAACCGATACAGCGGGCCGAAGACAAGATCGGCCGCAACGCCCCTTGTCCGTGCGGTTCCGGGAAAAAATACAAGAAGTGCTGCGGCGTGAACAGCTGAACCTGGCTGATTTTTCGAATTTCAGGCCGTCGGTCCACCAGGGGTGGGCTGACGGCCTTTTTTATTGATTTTTTACCCAAAGGATTTTTGAGAGCGGCAATTTGGGGCCAATAGATACGATATTGATCGAGGCCATGAGAGATATGTGTTAATCGGCTGACCGACATCTGGGCGCCCAACTTCAGCCTCGCTGCATGACAGCCAGGTGGCTATCCCGTTGATCAAGCTGACCAGTAACAAGCTAACCTACCTGTACGACCTGATGGATGCCGCCTACGACGCCCAGCTGATTGCAGAGACCAGCCGGAAGTTCGGCCATGTCCCGATTGCCGACAGAAATGGCCGAGGCAAGGAGGTTATCCCCATGGCTCCCCACGAAGCAG
>NZ_JAVBRQ010000010.1:0-137600 GCF_031547805.1 Desulfobulbus sp. | reverse complement strand
AGTGCTTATCTATAAATAGCCATGATTTTGTTCAAGACAATCATAGCGGCCGCCAAGGTGTTGAGTGCAATATACGAGAGGTCCGTCTTCTCGTATCGTGGTATTAATTTGCGAAATCGATTGAACCATGAATGCGCCAACTCAACGACCCACCGTCGTGCCTTGAACGATGGATCCCTTTCGATCAATTTTTTCTCTTCGCCTCGTGGGCGGATGTGGGGGATGAATCCATGGGACAAAACGGTATCCTCCTTGCCCACATATGCTGCATCAAGACAGAGATTTTGCGGAGTATCCTTGTGCTCTGGGGCAACCACTCTATTGTTCAGTAGGGAGTCAAGAAAGACGCTATCGTGCCGATTGGCTCCGCTGACGACGAGTGACAAGGGGACGCCATTCTCGTCGACCAGTAAATGTCGCTTGGTCCCATTTTTTTCCCCGATCCGTCGGGTTTGGGCCGATGGATTCTTTCGCAAGCGGCGCCTCGATGTTCGAGCCGTCGGCAGCCTCCCAGAGCCAGGCGATACCTTCCATGGCATCGTATTCAGCCAACCCGCGTTGCCATATGCTCCGAAATACTCCCGCCCTTGCCCATTGCTGAAATTTTCGGTGAACCATGGCAGAGCTGACTCCTTCAAATTTCTCCCGCGGCAAGGCATTCCATATGATTCCTGTCCTCAGGACGTACACTATCGCGGAGAAAAAGAGTCGGTTCGAATATTTTGGCTTTCGGCCTCCGCCCGGCTTGCGGGCATATTCTTTTCCATTTTCGCGAGGATCTGTGGGGATCAACGATTCGACGATCGCCCAGAATGCATCCGAAATTTCCCAGGTTTTGATGCGTGCCATTTCTGCCTCCATTGCTTGATTTTCAACGGAATATGAGCCAATGGCGGGAAAAATGCGAGTAATTTATTCGTAGATAAACACTTAGCAGCGGAAAAGTCCGCTCCGTTCACTGCCCGGTGGCATCGAGCATGCCGGCTTGGGCGAGCGAAGGGTTCCGTCGATCATTCCATGGTCAATGGATTCAGCTTCATTGACGAACGGCCTGTTGCCGAAGCAGCGGAAGCGGTCGTGGCCTCGGTTTCAGCCCGGGCGATTTTCTTCGCAGGCTTCTTGACCGCGCCGGTTTCGGGCTCCGTCGAAAGGTTGAACTCCTTGTCCTTGACCGCGCCTTCCTCGGGCCACTGCAGGTCAAGCGAGGGGATCAGCTTGCCGACCCCGTTGAGAATCCTATAGTCGGCATACAGGCCATCATGCTCGGCCGTGACCAGCTGCCGGGCGGAATCGATGCGCTCGGCTTCGGCGTCGAGAACGTCGAGCAGGGTACGTTGGCCGATGTTCCATTGCTTGGTGTAAGCGTTGGCGGTGCTGGCGGCGAACTGCAGGCGCTGCCGGAGGTAATTGATTTTCTTTTGGGAGGCTTCATGGGCCTGCCAGGACAGCCGGATGGACTCGACCACCTGGCGATAGGTGTGGTTCTTGATTTCCCGGGCCTCGTTGATCAGATGCGCGGTCTCGTTTTTCCGTGCCTCGTCCCGCCAACCGTTGAACAGATTGTAGCGCAGACGAAGGAAAATGCGCAGATCCTCCCGTTTGTCGCCATCGTAATAATCGCTGAGATAGGTGTCTTCTTCCCAAACCTTGTCCGCTTCCAAGTCAACGATCGGCATGAAGGGGCTTTTGGCCACTTCGTCCTGCTTGCGCCGGGCTTCAAGGTCGGCCGCTGCTGATTTGAGCTGGGGATGATTGGCGATGGCAAGCCGTTCGGCTTCTTCGCGGCTTGCGGGCAGCATAGGCGCGGGATTGTCCGGACGAGTCAGCTCCAAGGGCGGGTTACCGATCACCGCATTATAGTTGGTTTGGGCATCGAGCAGCCCCTGTTCGGCAACCACGAGATTGGAAAGAGCCAGGTTGAGACGGCTTTGGATCTGATCCATATCGGCAAGCCGGTCCACCCCTGATTCGCTGCGCAGCTTGATTTGGTCGGCGATGCGCTGGTGCAGGGTCAGGTTCTCCTCGGCCAGATCGACAATGGCCTGGCTTTTCAGGACTTCCAGATACACATTCACCGCCTTGAGCGCGGTGCTGTCCGCCGTGCTGCGGACGATATACGCCTCGGACTCGACCCGGGCCTTTTGCCGGGCCACCTCGTTCATGGTGGAAAGGCCGGCGAAAATGTTCTGGCGCACCCCGATTTTGACCTGCTGGGGGCTGAGATCGTCGTCAAACGGTTTGTCGACGTAGTCCCTGCCGGTTCCCGCCTCGAAGTTCACTGAGGGAAAATAGTCGGCCTTGGCCTGCCGGACCTCTTCATCCCTGGCCAGCCGGTTGTGGGCCACCGACCGGACATCGGGATTGCTGGTGATGATTTGGTTGACGGCTTGCTGCAGGGTTTGAGCGTGGCCAGGTTTGTCGGCGATCTGGACGCCTCCAACCAACAACAGCGCGAAGACGGAGCAATACTTTTTGAGTACCATAACGATTCCCTCAGGCAGTTAAATAAAAACCAATAGACATGACATATTCGTAATTTTCTCTCTATAGCTGATATCGACCAGATATGGGAGAAACTTTTTAGGGAATGGGAATTTTTTTTTGGAAAGAGGAATTTTATGGCGGGGAAGACGGTTGTTCGGCGTTGATTTCCACTTGGAGGGCCTGGGCAAGTTCGTGAAGTGAATAGGGTTTTTTGACAAATTGGCTAATGCCGAGTTCCATGGCCCGTCCGATGTTCTCGGCGTTGGAGTAGCCGCTGGTGATGATCGCTTTCTGGCCGGGAACGTGGCGCAGGATACGTTCGTAGGTCTCGCAGCCGTTGATGCCGGGATCCATCATCATGTCGAGGATGACCAGATCCACCGGCGTGTGCTTGATATATTCGATGGCCTCTTCGCCCGACTGAGCGGTCAGGGGGTGGTAACCAAGCCGGGCGAGCAGGCGGCTTGCGATTTCGCGTTGGCTTTTCTGGTCGTCCACCACCAGAATTTTTTCTCCGTTGCCGTGGTGGAGGCTGAGGACCTGTATGGGTTGGACCGGCCGGGGCGCATTGAGTTTACTGGTGGGAAAATACATGAAAAATAGAGAACCCTTGTCGCTGCTTGCCACATCGAGGAAACCGCCATGGTCATGGACCGTGTTCCAGACCACCGCCAAGCCGAGACCGGTGCCGCTGCGGCCCATCACCTTTTTGCTGTAGAAGGGGCTGAAGATCTGCGTGATGTCCTGGGGAGAGATGCCGGGTCCGTCGTCCTCCACTGAAATCATGACATAATCGCCCGGTTCAATGGGTTCGTAACCGAGGTAGGGGGCGGTGAAGCGGACATTCTTGGTGGAAATGGTGATCCGCCCTTTTCCCTGGATCGCTTCGGCGGCGTTGTTCATCAGGTTCATGATCGATTTGGCCAGGTGGATGGCCGAGCAGTTGATACTGTGGAGCTTGCCTTCCAGATAGGGGGTGATTTGCACCTCGGGGAAACGCTGGCACAGCTCTTTGGCCTCCACCGATTTCAGGTAATCGGCGATGATGTCGTTGACATTGTGCGCCTCTTTCTTGCAGGTGGCGCCGCGGGCCACAGTCAACAGGTCGTTGACCACCGCCGCCGCCCGCTTGCCGGCCTCGCGGATCATCAGCAACTCTTCCCGGTATTGAAAGGTGTCGCCCAGGTCCATGAGCAGCAGTTCCGGGTAGGTGATGATGCCGGCCATGATATTGTTGAGGTCGTGGGCAACGGAACTGGCCATCAGGCCCAGCGACTCCATGCGCTTGGCGTCGGCGAGCTTTTCCATCAGCGCGATCTTTTGCTGCATGGCGATTTCGCTGTCGGTGACATCGCGGATGGCGGCCACCTGCACCTGCCGGCCCAGGTAATCGATGTGTTTGACCCTGAATTCGACGGGAAAAGTGGCGCCGTCCTTGCGTATGCCCCGTGCTTCGAACGGCCCGACGGGATCGGATTCGGCCGGGGCGTTCATCAGGCGGATGGTGTTGCGGTCCAGGAGAAGATCGAAGATTTGTCTGCCCAGCAGCTCGCTTTCCTGGTAGCCGAACATCTTGCACAGCTGGTTGTTGGCCAGCAGCAACTCGCCCCGGTCGTAGATGATGATGCCTTCCCAGGTCGCATGGGCCAGCTGGCGGAACCGCTTTTCACTGTTTCGCAGATCCCGTTGGAGTTGCTTGTGCTGGATGGCGCGGGCGATGGTGCGGATGAGGCTGTCCGGCGGGCAGGGCTTGCGGAGAAAGTCGTAGACACCCAGCCGCAGGGATTCCACGGCATTGTCGATGGTGGCGTTGCCGGTGAGGATGACAATGGCGGTGTCGGGATGTTCAGTGCCGATCAGGGCGGCGATGTGGTTGCCGCTCATGCCCGGTAGGTCCATGTCCACCAGGGCCGCCGCGTAGGCACTGCGCTGCAGCTGCCTAAGCGCCTCCTGGCCCGAGTGCGCGATGTCAACCCTATACCCTTCGGCCTTCAGCAGAATGGCGAGGCTGTTGCAAAGGTGTACTTCATCGTCGACAACAAGGACAGAGAGTGGCATCGGATAGAGTGCTTCTTTCGCTGATGTTTATTGGTATTATGCAAAAAAACAGGCGGTTGAACACGTGGCGTCATTCAAGCGCGTTTCCAGGTAAAAGTCCACTGAAAAATGGAATTTTTCCAATGGAGACAAGGTTTTCAGGCCGGTAGAGCCAGCGTGAAGACAGTCTGTCCGGGTTGCGACCGGTGGCTGATGGCACCGCCGAGCCGGTTGGCCAGCTTGCGGACGATGGCCAGGCCGAGTCCGCCATGGTTGCCGCCTTTGGTCGAGGTGCCGGCCATGAACAGGGTCGCGTCGATGCCGGGATCGATGCCGGGACCGCTGTCCATCACGGATATCAGGACGGAGCCGTTGTTTTCAACCGCTGTCCGGACAACGATCTGTCCCTGTCCGTCCACGGCGTCCACGGCATTGCCGAGCAGATTTTGCAGGATCTGGCTGAGGCAGTGACGATCGGTCACAATCGACAGGGGTTGGGGCCAGGGCGCGTAGGAGAAATCGATGTGGCCCTTGGCAACGGCGGCGAGCTGAAACAATCGCAGCGTTTCCTCGATCAGTCGGTGAATATCCAGCGGCTCCGGCCGGATTTCGTCTTGCTCCTGGGCCAGGTTTTCCAGTCCCAGGGTAATGCGGCCAAGGCGCTCCAACTCGTTGTCGAGAATGGCCAGTTCATCGCCGACAGGCTCGCCTTGCGCGCTTTTCCTGCTGAGGATATGGAGGTAATTGCGCATGGTGGCCAGGGGATTGTTGATTTCGTGGGCGATCTTCCTGGCGGCCATGGTCGCGGCCTGCATCCGTTCGGCCGCGACCCGCTCCGTCTGAATCGCGCGTGCCCGCTCCATGTACATGCAAATGGCCGCATGGTTGGCCAGGAGCCTGAATGAGGTCCATTGACCGTTGAAATGGCCGAAGGTCTTGGCAGACAGGCCGATGAGCAGCAGCCCCAGCGTTTCCTGGCGATACACCATGGGGATGGCCACCATGCCCTCGGTTCCGAGCAGATGCAGCAGTTGGGTGTCGAGCAGGCTGAGAGCGGGTTTGCTTTCGCCCTTTGTCCCGAAGGAATGGAGCAACTGACCGGTGTGGGCAGCTTTGCCGGGCAGACTATGGGCATACCGCTGCGGAGAAAAAGCCAGGCCTTCCATGGTCCGGGCCAACCTGTTGTTGGGCGAAACCATGGCGCGTAATTCGCCGCTGTTCCGGTCCAAAATCATGACCAGGCACGCCTCTTCATTGAAGAGGATGCGCAGGCCCTGTTCCACCACGGCCACCATTTGGGCGGTGTCTTCCGTTCGGCTCAGATTGTCGAGTAGGCCGCTCATCTGGGCGATTTCCCGGGTACGGCTGATCAGGCCGATCGATGTTTCCCTGTGGGTTTCCTGGCTCGCCGGCTCCTGGTCGTGGGAACTTTTGGCGCTGCGCGGAATGTGGATACCGAACTGGTCGGCCAGTTCCTCGACCTGCTCATCCACTCCTTGGTACAGTTCGGCAACCTGGTCGCCGGACAAACTAAAGAGGCGCTCGGCCGCATCCAGGCAAACCTGGTCGCCGGCGCTGCCATGGCTCAATAAATCGGCAAGGCAGGCAATCCTGGTCAGCGGCAGGGCCTGCTCGACCTGGTCGAGGGGATGGTGATGATAGCGGATGGCATCCGCGAGCAGGGGCGGCAGGTTCCACTGTTCGCAAAGCCAGGCCCCGGCCGAGCAATGGTTGATCTGGAACTTTTCTTCCTCCAGAAAGGCCAACCGGCCGTTGTGGCACCGAATTCCCTTGAGCAGAAGCGGGGCGTACTTGCCGGGAAAAGCCATCCAGAGCAATAACTTGCCGATATCGTGCAGCAGGCCGGCCAGATAGGCTTCCGAGGTCTCCGGGTAACCGGTGGCAACGGCGATATTGCGGGCCAAGAGGGCGTTGACGAGGCTGTGGTGCCAGAAGCGGTCGACCGACAGCAGGCCATTGCTCTCCACCCGGCGAAACACCTGTTGCACGGACAGGCTGATCGCCAGGTTACGGATCGCGTCGCCACCGAGATACACTACTGCCTGCTCGAGATTGATGAAGGGGCGGCGGGCACCGATAAAAGCGGAGTTGACCAATTGCAGCAACTTTGCACTAATGGCCGCGTCTTTGTCGATGATATGGGCAATATCATGAAGATCAATCTCTGCTTCATGGCATTGATCGATCAACTGAACCAAAATCTGCGGCATGCTCGGTAAATTGCCGGAGATTCTGAGTGTATTGAAAACAGAGTCCACAGGGGCCATGAGTAGATATGATGAGTTGGTGAAAGCAACTCTTGTAGGATGGGTGATAATATTTTGTATAGCAGAGCGTTGGAGAAAAATCCAGCCGTTGCGGCAGAATGAATCGTTATTTTTTTGTTAGTTTTTTTTCATGCGATTCGTCCGTTTGGGCTCAAAGTTCTTTTTTTCCTGCGGAAAGCATAGGTTAGCTGTCATGATCTTGCTGTTTATTGGTGTGCTCGACTGCGACAGCCCCTGGAGCGGCAGGGCGAACACAATTCGCTTGCCCCTGCCGACCGCTTCCGGTAGGAAGAGGCATAACGACACTTACAGGGATTGCTCCGGGCCGCCTTCTGCGACCGGAACCCCCGAATGGCAAAGAGGTGGACAATGCAGGTCAATGGGCAGGCGTATCGTTCGATTTGGCTGGCAGCGGATGGCGTGGGAGTGGAAATCATCGACCAGACCCAGCTGCCGTTCCGTTTTCAGGTGGTGCGGCTTGATCGGTTGGAGGACGCCGCCGAGGCGATCAGCCGGATGCTGGTGCGGGGCGCGCCGCTGATCGGCGCCACCGCCGCCTACGGCCTGTGTTTGGGGCTGCGCCGGGCGACCGGTTCGCAGGCATTGGCAGAGATGGCGAGCCGGTTGATCGGCTGCCGCCCGACGGCCGTCAATCTGCGCTGGGCAGTGGAGCGGATGCTGCGCTGCCTGCTGCCTCTGCCCGAAGAGCAGCGGCTGGCCGCGGCATATCGAGAAGCCGGGCGGATTTGCGAGGAGGATGTGGTCACCAACCAGGCCATCGGCCGCCATGGCCTCGGCCTGATCAGCCAACGCTGGCATGAAAAGCAAGAACCGGTCAACATCCTCACCCATTGCAATGCCGGCTGGCTGGCCACCGT
Source organism: Desulfobulbus sp. (assembly GCF_031547805.1). Lineage (GTDB taxonomy): Bacteria > Desulfobacterota > Desulfobulbia > Desulfobulbales > Desulfobulbaceae > Desulfobulbus. Next base: position 129,913 of record NZ_JAVBRQ010000010.1, on the reverse strand, counting down.
CGACTGGGGCACGGCCCTGGCCCCGATCTATGCGGCCGCGGCCGCAGGCATTCCGGTCCACGTCTGGGTGGATGAAACCCGCCCCCGCAATCAGGGTGCCAGCCTGACCGCCTGGGAGTTGGTGGCCGCGGGCATCCCCCACCATCTGCTGGTCGACAATGCCGGCGGGCATCTCATGCAGCATGGCCAGGTCGATCTCTGCATCGTCGGCACCGACCGGACCACGGCCAGCGGCGATGTCTGCAATAAAATCGGCACCTATTTGAAAGCCCTGGCCGCTCGCGATAACAACGTGCCCTTTTATGTGGCCCTGCCGGGATCGACCGTGGATTGGACGGTGCACGACGGAGTGGCGGAAATTCCCATCGAGGAACGAAGTGAGGAAGAGGTTCTGCGGGTGCAGGGAGAGGACGAGAACAAAACAGTGCGGACCGTGGCCATCGCGCCGGCCGCCACCCCCGCGGTCAATCCGGCCTTCGACGTCACTCCGGCCCGGCTGGTGACCGGCTTGATCACCGAGCGCGGCGTCTGTCTGGCGAGCCGCGACGGATTGCGCAGCCTTTACCCGGAGCAGGGGCAATGATCGGGGCGGCGGTGCGGGAACAGGTGCTGGCCACTGCCCGGGCCATGAACGGCCATGGCTTGAACCAGGGGGCCTCGGGCAATGTCAGCGCCCGCGATGGCAAGGGGTTCTGGATCACGCCGTCGGCCCTGCCCTACGGCCAATGCACCCCCGAAGACATGGTCTGGCTGGATTGGGCCGGCCAGGTGAAGGGACGGCGCAAGCCTTCGTCCGAATGGCGGATGCACACCGACATCTACCGCGCCTACCCCCAGGCCGGGGCCATCCTGCATGCCCATAGCCCCTATTGCACGACCCTGGCCTGCCTGGAGCGTCCCATCCCGGCCTTCCACTACATGGTGGCCATGGCCGGCGGCGATTCGATCCGCTGCGCTTCCTATGCCACCTTCGGCACCCAGGCGCTGTCCGACATGGCGATCGAGGCGTTGCGCGACCGCTCAGCGGCTCTTCTGGCCCATCACGGCATGATCTGCTACGGTGCCGATCTCGATCGGGTCTTGGCCCTGGCCATCGAGGTGGAGACGCTGGCCCGGATCTATCTCCAGGCCTTGGCAGTGGCCGAACCGCCGGTGCTGCCGGCCGAAGAAATGGCCGAGATCCTGTGCCGGTTCAAGGACTACAGGCCGTAGGCCATCCCGTCAGCGCAAATAGAGCAGGGCGCCTATCTGGTAGATCGCCACGGCCAGAACGAAGGCGAAGATGGTGTTGAAGAGCATGGAGAAGGCCGCCCATTTCCAGGAACCGGATTCCCTGGCGATGCAGACCACGGTGACGAAGCAGGGCGAGTAGAACATGATGAACGCCAGCACCGCCAGGGCCACCACCGGGTTCCAGTTGGGATCTTTGTTCAGCCGCTCCTGGAGCGAAACGGTTTCTTCCGGATCGACCTCGCCCAGCGAATAGGCGGTGCCCAGGGTCGAAACGATCACTTCCTTGGCGGCAAAACCGCCGATCAGGGCAATATTGGTCCGCCAATCGATGCCCGCCCACCGGCTGACCTGTTCCAGGGTAACGCCGATCCGTCCGGCAAAGGAATTGCGCAGCTTTTCCTGCGCCTCTTCCGTCTTGATCCTACCCAGTGCCTCCGCGAGTCCCGCCTCGTCCGCGGCCATGGTCCGCTGCGTTTCCTGCCGCAGGCCAGTGTAATGGGCGGCCCGGTTGTCCGGCAATTGGGGATAGGTCATCATTGCCCAGATCAGAATGGAAATGCCGAGGATGACCGTGCCCGCCTTCTTCATGTATTGCCAGGTGCGTTCCCAGGTGTGGATCAACAGTCCTTTCAGGGTTGGGAAACGGTAGGGCGGCAGTTCCATGACAAAGGGGGTGGAGGCGCCCTTGAGCACGGTCAGCCGCAGGATTTTGGCGACGCACAGGGCGATGAGCCATGCGGCCAGGGTGGCGAGGAACATGTAGCGGGCTTGGTGGTCCGAGAAAAAGGCGCCGATCAGCAGGGTGAGGACCGGCAGCTTGGCGCCGCAGTTCATGAAGGGGACGGTCAGGAGGGTGGCCATTCGCTCCTTGGGCGAGCGCAGGGTGCGGGCGGCCATCACGCCAGGCACGGCGCAGCCGCCGGCAATGCCGCCGGAGATGATGAACGGCATCACCGAAGAGCCGTGCAGGCCGAAAAAATGGAAGATGCGGTCCATCATGAAGGCGACCCGGGCCAGGTAGCCCGAGTCTTCGAGCACAGCGATCCCGAAAAACATGAACATGATGATCGGCACGAAGCCGAAGACCCCGCCGACTCCGTCGATCACGCCCGAGATGATCAGCGACTTGAACGGGCCGTCGGGAAGGAGCATGTCGACCCCCTTGCTGACCAGGGCAAAGAATTCGGTCAGCCACTCGACCGGCACCGAGCTGTAGCTGAAGGTGAAGGTGTACAGGCAGTACAGGACCCCGGCCATGATCAGCGGGCCGAGGACGCGGTGGGTGACGACTTTGTCGATCTTGTCCGAGGCGTACAGCCGGTCGGCGACAAATTTGCGGGTGACCACTCCTTGGTGAATGATTGACTTGATATATCCGTACCGATGGTCGGCGATCACCGCCTCCGGGTACACCCCGAGGGTATGCTGGAGATGCTGGCCGATGGTCCCGCAACGGGCGATCAGCCTCTTGCCGGCCTCCGGGTAGGTCTCCATGGTTTTGTCGACGATCTGCTCGTCGTTTTCCAGCAGCTTGACGCCGAGCCAGCGTTGGGGATAGACCGCGGTCAAGTCGGCGCAGGCCGTGATATCGGGCGTCATGTCGGTCAGGGCTTGGTCAAGGTCCGCACCGTAGCTCAGAAAGGCCGGTTGCGGCCGAATGCCGGCGGCGGCAACCGCCAGGACCGCGTCGAGCATCTCCTCGACCCCCTTGCCGGACCGGGCGATGATCGGCACCACCGGCACTCCGAGCCGGGCGCTCAATTTCTCGGCATTGATGGTCACGCCGCGTTTTTCGGCCACGTCGATCATGTTGAGGGCGATCACCAGCGGCACGCCCAATTCCAGGAATTGGCAACTGAGATAGAGGTTGCGTTCCAGGTTGGAGGAGTCGACCACATCGACCACCACGTCGGGCCGTTCGTTGATGAGAAAATCCCGCGCCACCAACTCCTCGACCGAATAGGCGGTGAGCGAGTAGGTGCCCGGCAGGTCGATCACCCGGACTTCCTTGCCTTGATGCAGGCAGTAGCCTTCCTTTTGCTCGACCGTGATGCCGGGGTAGTTGCCCACATGCTGGCGGGCGCCGGTGAGATGGTTGAACAAGGTGGTTTTTCCGGCATTGGGGTTGCCGGCCAGGGCGATGGTGAGGACTGGTTCCATAGGGTGCGGAAGGGGGGCGTCGGTTCGGGGTTCAGACGAAGGGTAAGGTGGTCAGGGGGTGCCAGGGACGACACTGCCAGGCGGATCAAAGGCAGCGGTCATGGTTTGTGCATGGGAAAAGGATTGTTTGCCGTCCGGGAAGGGGCGTCGCAGCCGGAACAGCCGCAGCCGCAGGAGCCGGTTTCGGCATTGCGCCATGAGCGCCACAACCGCCGTCCCGTAAAAAACGCGGCCAATGCCACGGCGAGAATGACCAGGATGTCTTGCATGGTTCACGCTCCAGCGTGCCGGGCTCCCGATCGGTACAGGGCCGGAGTGTCGTTGTAACTCGGATTGCCCGCCAACCGTAGGCGTCCGCTCAGAGCGGGGCCACCATGATGGCGGAGGCGGTCGGGGCGTCCAGGCTGATGGTGCCGCCGTTGACCTTGATCATGCAGTGCTGGCCGCCTCCCTTGCAGAGCAATTCCAGCTCGGAGCCGGGAAGAACGCCCAGGGTGGCCATGCGGGCGCAGGTCTGACGGTCGCCGGTGACGGCGCAAACCCGCATGCGGCTGTTGCAGCACGATTCGGGCAAGGGCGTTGCCGTTTGCAGCACCCGTTTTCCGCACCGTTTGCGCCGTTTGCACAACTTTTGGATGTCGCTGAGGAAGCGGCAGGAAATTTCGGGTTGATCCTCGTTCATGCGCGTGCCGAGTACCGGCGAAAATCAATCGGGCCACCAAGGGGGTTCACGAGGCGCATTGCACGGAAAATTCCGTGAAACCATGCTGCCTGGAGAACGGACAGTCTGTGTTAGGTACACCAAACAATAGGTGCTGTCAACAGCTTTGCCAAGCCGGAAGGACAAGGGACGTTTTTTTTCGGCGCGAAAAGAAAAAAAGACGATCGGTCGGCAGGAAGGGATGCGGGAGGGAAAGAATCCCGCACCCTTTTGAAAAATTTGATTACCATCGAACCTCAGCAGAGCTCGTTTGCCGGCAATCGGCGGTGTTCTTGACGCTCCGGCAAGCCGGTCGAGCAAACGAGATCTCTCACTGCGTTCGAGATGACCATGTGGCCAGCGTTATTCTTGTCGCAAACGTCCTTTGTTGGTCGTTTCGACGAACGCAGTAAGGAGAAGTCACAAGAAGTTTCAGCAGAATACCCTCCTGGATAAAATCAGCTGAATTTGAGTGGTCATCAGTTTGAAAAAAGAGGGCCGTCGGGGTCGTCGAACCGGAGATGCGATCAGGTGGAGACGTCCACTTCGATGTAATCGGCCTCGTTGTTGCGCAGGGTCAGGGTGCCGCCCATGACCCTGAGCGCCACCGGATCGTTCAAGGGCGCCCGTTGCTTGATGGTGATTTCCGTGCCCGGAACCAGGCCCATTTCGCGGATGCGGCGGCCGAGTTCGCCGCCCACCTTGACGGCGACGATGGTACCGCTTTGATTGATGGCCATTTTGCGCAGGTTGACGATCGCCATGGTCGCTCACTCGGCCTCGTTTTGCTTGGCCCAGCTGTCGCGCAGGGTGACGATCCGGTTGAATACCGGCGCCCCCGGGACGTTTACCGCGGTGTCGAGGCAGAAATAGCCCTGGCGCTCGAATTGAAAACGGTCGTCCGGTCCGGCCTCGGCCAGTCCCGGTTCCAGCATGCAGTTACCGAGGACCGAGAGCGAGGCCGGGTTGAGAAAATCCATGAAGCTTCGTTCCTTGTCGGCATCCGGGTACTCGACGGTGAACAGACGGTCGTAAAGCCGCACCTCGGCCCGCAGGGCATGGGGCACCGAAACCCAGTGGATGGTGCCCTTGACCTTGCGGCCGTCGGGGGCGGAACCGCCCTTGGTGGCCGGGTCGTAGGTGCAGCGCAACTCCACTATCCGTCCCTGCGCATCCTTGATCACTTCCTGGCAGGTGATCAGATAGGCGTAGCGCAGGCGCACTTCCCGGCCGACACTGAGGCGGAAGAATTTTTTCGGCGCCTGCTCCATGAAATCGGAGCGTTCGATGTACAGTTCACGGGAAAAAGGCAGGGTGCGTTCGCCCATCTCCGGATTTTGCGGGTGATTCTGGGCGACGATCTCTTCGGTCAGCCCTTCCGGATAGTTGGTGAGCACGATCTTGAGCGGGTCGAGCACCCCGAAAACCCGGCGGGCATGCAGGTTGAGATTGTCGCGGGCGGCATTTTCCAGCACCCCCATGTCGATCCAGGATTCGCGGCGGCCAATGCCTACCGTGGCACAGAAATCGCGAATGGCGGCCGGCGTGTAGCCCCGGCGGCGCAGGCCGGAAATGGTGAGCATGCGGGGGTCGTCCCAACCGGAAACGCGGCCCTCGTTCACCAGTTGCAGCAGCTTGCGCTTGCTGGTCACGGTGTAGTTGATATTGAGCCGGGCAAATTCGATCTGGCGGGGGTGGTTGGGCGTTTGCAGGGTATCGAGCACCCAGTCGTAGAGGGCGCGGTTGTTTTCGAATTCAAGCGTGCACAGCGAGTGGGTGATGGTCTCCAGCATGTCGGAGAGGCAGTGGGTGAAGTCATACATCGGGTAGATGCACCACTTGTCGCCGGTGCGGTGATGGCTCGACTTGAGGATGCGATAGAGCACCGGATCGCGCATGACGATGTTGGGCGAGCCCATGTCGATCTTGGCCCGGAGCACACGGGTGCCCTCGTCGAATTCGCCGTTGCGCATGCGCGTGAACAGATCGAGATTTTCCTCGGCCGACCGGTTGCGGTAAGGGCTCTCCCGGCCCGGTTCGGTCAGAGTACCGCGGTATTCCCGGATTTGGTCGCCGCTCAGGTCGCAGACATAGGCCTTGCCCATTTCGATCAGTTGAAGGGCGTAGGCGTAGAGCTGGTCGAAATAGTCGGAGGCGTAATGCAGGTGCGTCCCCCAGTCGAATCCTAGCCAGCGCACGTCCCGCTTGATCGACTCGACGTAGTCGGTGGATTCCTTGCCCGGGTTGGTGTCGTCGAAGCGTAGGTGGCAGACGGAACCGTTTTCCACCGCGATGCCGAAATTGAGGCAGATCGACTTGGCGTGGCCGATGTGGAGAAAGCCGTTGGGTTCGGGGGGAAAACGGGTGACCGGTGACCGGTGCTTTCCCGAAGCCAGGTCGTCGGCGACGATCTGGCGGATGAAGTCGAGCGGCTTGGAGGCGGAATCCTTTTCGGTGGTCATGATCGCATGCTCCGGGCGGATGTTATGCGGCGGCAAACAGGTCGCTGGTCCGGCGCAGCCGGGCCACGACCTTTTCTTTGCCCAAGGTGGTGACGATATCGAACATCGAAGGGCCGGCCAGTTGTCCGGTGAGCACGGTGCGCATGGCGTTGATCAGTACCCCCGGTTTCACCGTCAGTTCCTCGGCCAGTTCCCGGCAGGTCTGTTCGGTCGACTCGGCATTGAAATCGGCCAGCGCGGCGTAGCGTTCGGCCAGCTGCGGCAGCCAGAAGGCCAGTTCCGGCTGCTTGAGCACGTTCTTGGCCAGCGGTTTGGGGTCGATGTCGTATTGGTCCGAGAAATAGGCGCGGCCGGCACCGACGAAGTCCTTGAGGGTGTGGAAACGGTCGCGGATCAGGCCGAGCGTGGCCAGAAACCAGTCGCGGCGACTGGTTTCGTAGGCGGAATCCCAGAGATGTTCCGCCTCGAGTTCGCCGCGGACCAGCTGGCCCAACTCAGCCAGGTCCATGGAACGCAGATAGTGCTCGTTGATGGCAATCAGTTTGGGATCGGTGAAGAATTTGGCATCGCCCGGCTTAAAGTTGAACACCGAGTTGGCCCGGCTGATCCGGGAAAGGCTGAAGGCCTCGATCAGTTCCTCGCGGGAGAAGAATTCCCGGTCGTTGCCCGGGTTCCAACCGAGGAGGCAGAGAAAATTGCACAGCGCCCAGGGGATAAAGCCCATGTCGCGGTAAAACTGGACCGCTACCACCTCGCCGTGGCTGCGTTTGGAGATCTTGCGTTTCTGCAAATCCAAAGTGAGCGGCATGTGGGCGAACACCGGCAGCCTGGCCTCCAGCGCTTCGTACAGCAGAACCTGGCGGGTGGTGTTGGTCATGTGGTCCTGGCCGCGGATAACGTGGGTGATGCGGTCGCGGATGTCGTCGACCACATTGCACAACAGGTAAAGCGGTTTGCCGTTGGAACGGACGATGACGAAGTCTTCTATTTCGCCGTAGGCCCGCTCGATCCGTCCCAGCACCTCGTCGTTGTAAAAGAGGTTGCCCGGCCGTTTGGGCACCTTGAAGCGAATGGTGGCCGGAATGCCTTGCGCCTCCTTGTCGCGGACCTGCTCGGCGCTGAGGTGGCGGCAGGTGCCGTCGTAGCCGACCTCGGATTTTTTTTCGGCCATGGCGGTCTCGCGTTTTTTCTCCAGCTCCTCCTTGGTGCAGAAGCATTTATAGGCGTGGCCGGAGACGAGCAGCCGCTCGGCGGCGGCGATGTGGTCGGCGGCGAAATCGGTCTGGAAATAGGGGCCTTCGTCCCAATCGATGCCCAGCCATTGCAAACCGTCGATGATGCCGTCGATCGAGGCCTGGGTGGAGCGCTCCTCGTCGGTGTCCTCGATGCGCAGGATCAACCTGCCGTTGTGCTGCTTGGCAAAAAGCCAGTTGAACAGGGCCGTTCTCGCACCCCCGATATGCAGATAGCCGGTGGGGCTTGGGGGAAAGCGAACGCGAACTTCTTCCATGGACCACTCCTTCCGTTGACGCATGAGATATTGCCGCAGGTTTCGGCGCGACAAACCTGAATTATATAGCGTTTTGGCGGTGTCACTTCAAGGGGAAGCTGAACGATCGTCGCTGAATGTGTGCTTCGGTGGGCAAAGCAGCAGGCAAGTCGCTGTACTTTTCCCGTTGTGGCCTAGTCGGAATGCCAGTATATTCGGGCAACGGGCGCCCAGGTTCGGCTTTGTATTCCGCGCCGCCTTCTTCCGCTTTGGCGGGGCGAGTCGGCCGCCGGAACGGACCGTGTTTGGGCGGGGGGCCGGCAGCGGCGCGTTTGCGGGGGAGGGCCGCGGCGTCGAGCCCGGAATCACAAGGAGTCTGGAAGAGCGAGCGAACAGCCATGAGTGAAAATCAAGCACAGTGCGACGAATGTCCGGAGGGGCGTGTCAGGGATGCGTCCGGCAGGTGTGTCATGCCGGAGGTGACCTTTTCCTCCTTTATTCTATCCCTGAACACATCGGCGCTCTTCCACATGGGGGAACTCCCGCATCCGGAGACGGGCCAGCGGCTGGTCGATCGCGAATTGGCCAAGCACACCATCGACACCCTGATGCTGCTGGCCGATAAAACCAAGGGCAACCTCTCCCACGACGAAAACGAACTGCTGACCCGCATCCTCTACGAACTGAAGATGCGGTTCGTCAAGCTGACGTAAGAATCGTTGGCTGGCATGCAACCGGCCCGGGTGACTGTCCGGGCTCCGGCCAAGATCAACCTGTTCCTGCGGATAACCGGCCGCCGCCCCGACGGTTACCACCTTCTCTCCACCTGGATGCAGAAGGTGGATCTTTGCGATACCATCGAATTGGCCGTCTGCGGCGAGGGCATCCGTTTTTCGTGCACCGGCGACGGCGTTCCCGGCGATCGCGACAATCTCGTTTACCGGGCGGCAGACCTGTACCTGCAGGCAGTCCGAGGCCGGGATGGTCTGCCTGCCCTCGGCGCTGCTATCGAATTGCGCAAACGGATCCCGGTGGCGGCAGGTCTGGGGGGGGGCAGCAGCGACGCCGCCGCGACCCTGCGGGCGATGAACGGGTTGTTCGGTTCCGCCCTGGCACCGGATGAACTGGTCGGTCTGGGGCTACGCCTGGGAGCGGACGTGCCTTTTTTTCTTGCCGACAGCCCTGCGGCCCTTGCCACCGGGATCGGTGAGATTTTGCGGCCGGTGCCATCGTTGCAGGGGTATTCGGTCGTGTTGGTGAATCCCGGCTTTCCCGTCTCGACTCGTTGGGCGTACCAGACTTTTGCATTGACAAAAAAGGAAGATGCAAGTAACCTGGCAAATTTACAAGAATGTGTTGTTGAAGATGTATGTTGGGGAGATTCCGGTGCCATGATTCAGCCGGATGCGCCTTTGGTCAACGACCTCGAAACGGTGACCGTTGCCCGATACCCGCTCCTTGAGCGGCTCAAGGGCGAACTGCTCCGGCACGGAGCGGTTCAGGCGTTGATGTCGGGTTCCGGTCCCACGGTATTCGGCCTTTTCGCCGACCACCATAAAGCGGAAGCCTGTTGCGCCGCGTGCAAGTCTCGGTTTGCCGCGAGCTATCTGGTCGCTCCGGTCGGAGAGAAATGAATTCATGGCCCGTTTTGTTCGTCAGGTGATGGGCTGGGGTGTCGTCAAGCGGTAAGACACAAGGTTTTGATCCTTGCATTCGGGGGTTCGAATCCTCCCGCCCCAGCCATTTCCTTCGAATCAGTTGGAAAGAAGATTATGCCCAATAAAATGAAGATTTTTACCGGCAACGCCAATCCGGCCATTGCCCAGGAAATCTGTGATTATCTGGGGGTGCCCCTTGGCGCGGCCGAGGTGAAGCAGTTCTCCGACGGCGAAATCTCTGTCGAAATCGGTGAAAATGTTCGCGGTGCCGACGTCTTTGTCGTGCAACCCACCTGTACCCCGGTCAACGATCACCTCATGGAGTTGTTGATCATGATCGACGCCCTGCGGCGCGCCTCCGCCCGCAGGATCACCGCGGTCATGCCCTATTACGGCTATGCCCGCCAGGATCGCAAGGTGCGGCCCAGAGTGCCGATCACCGCCAAGGCGGTTGCGGAAATGCTCATGGTGGTCGGGACCCGCAGGGTGCTGTGTATGGATCTGCACGCTGGCCAGATCCAGGGTTTTTTCAATATTCCCGTCGATCATCTGTACGCGGCGCCCATCATCTTGAAATATATCCGCGACAGGTTCACCGATGTGGTGATGGTGTCGCCCGACGCCGGCGGCGTGGAGCGGACCCGGGCGTTTGCCAAACGCCTCAATGCCGGGCTGGCCATTATCGATAAACGCCGCGAACGGGCCAACGAGTGCGAGGCCATGCGCGTCATCGGCGATGTTGCCGGTAAGACGGCCATCCTGCTGGACGACATGGTCGATACCGCCGGCACCCTGTGCGGTGGGGCTGAAATCCTGAAAAAAGTGGGAGCCAAGGAGGTTCACGCCTGTTGCTCCCACGGGGTGCTTTCCGGTCCGGCGGTCGAGCGGATCACCAAGTCCTGCCTGAAATCCCTGTTGGTGACGAATTCCATCCCGCTCAAGGAGGAGGTCAGGCAGTGCGAAAAAATCACAGTCTTGTCCGTGGGCTCCTTGTTGGGGGAGGCGATCCGCAGGATCCACAATGAGGATTCCGTCAGCTATTTATTTGTTTAACTTCGATTTTTACTAACGAGTTGCTAGAGTCCCGGAGAAAGGGGGAGGTTTGTATGTTACAGGTACGTATGGATTCCAAGGTGCGCACGGTTTTTGGCAAGGGTCCGATGCGACAGTTGCGGCTGGACGAGATTACGCCCGCCAATTTGTATAGCGGTGGCAAGCCCCCTGTTTCCCTGCAGTTCGAGACGCCGAAGTTGTATAAAGATCTTCTGCACATCCATGGCCGGAATGCGGTCGTCAACCTGCAGGTTGAGGGCGATAGCGCTGGCGAGCGGCACGTGTTGGTTCAGGAAGTTCAAAAAGATCCGATTACCGGCCAGTTACTCCATGTCGATTTTCTTGAGATCGATTTGCAGAAGACGGCCAAATTCACCGTGCCGATCGAGTACGTCGGCACCGCCAAGGGCGTCGATCTGGGCGGCGAGTTGCAAGTTTACAAAAATACCGTGCAACTGCGCGGTTGTCCGCTTGACATTCCCGATGTCATCAGCGTCGATATCACCCCCCTGGAACAGGGCGGAGCGGGCTTGACCTATGGCGATCTGCCGTTGCCGGCCAATGTCGAAATGCTGGAGAAGGCCACTGTAACCTGCGTGGCCGTTCAATAACGGGCGCGATTGTCTTTTTTCTGGACAGCGCCACCGCTGTCCGAGTCACCGACGAGCCGAAAGAATTTTTCGGCTCGTTTTTTTTGTTTTTTTCTCTGTGCTGCCATGGCGGAACGTCGATTTTTGCTTGCTGGTCTCGGGAACCCCGGCCGGGAATATCAGCTGACGCGGCATAATATCGGTTTTCTGTTCATCGACCATCTCGCGGACAGCCACGGCTGGCAGGTCGATTCGCTCAAGATGCAGGGGTTTTATTGCCAGGGACGGGCATGGGGCGGGCAGATTTTTTTGCTCAAGCCGCAAACCTACATGAATCGCTCCGGCGAATGCGTCCGTTCTTTCCTTGATTACTTCAAGATTCCTCCCGAGCATCTTTTGGTGCTGCACGACGATATCGACCTGGCGGCGGGTCGGATCAAACTGGTGGCCCGTGGCGGTGCCGGCGGCCATAACGGCATCCGCTCCATCATCCAGCATCTTGGCACCCAGGATTTCGCCCGGATGAAAATCGGCATCGGCCGCCCCCAAACGAGCGCTGAAGTGAAGGGGCAGCCGGTCGATCAATTCGTGCTCTCCCGTTTTACCGGGGACGAGCAACTGCTGTTCGCGCAACGGAAATCCTTGGTGGCCGAGGCAAGCGAATTGTTTGCCCGTGAAGGGATAGACATTTGCATGAACCGGATTAACGGACGATAGGTCCTGCGCGGCTGGTTGCGTTTCCGGTGAAGCGAAGGCCAATGTACCGCTTTCCCGCCATTTCACAGCATGTGAAGCAATCCTTCGACAACGAGATACAATCTTTGCGAAAAAAGAAAAAATATGGTAGTATAGTATTTTAAGAGTGCAGCCGATATGCGCTTTTTCAGTCGGTGCGGGTCTCTCTAGTGTTCGGAGGAGCATGTGTTTGCAGAAGGTGACATGGCTGTCTATCCAGCCCACGGGGTCGGGCTCATCGAGGCCATAGAAACACAGACCATTGGCGGGATTGACCAGCGGTTCTATGTGCTGAAAATCCTGGACAACGACATGACGATCATGATTCCGATCGCCACGAGTTCCAAGTTCGGCCTGCGGGCCATCATTCCCCAGGAAGAGGTTCCCAGGGTCATCGATATCCTGAAGGAGCGCGATGTCAAGATCACGGCGCAAACCTGGAATCGTCGTTATCGCGAATACATGGAAAAGATTAAGACAGGCTCGGTGTTTGAGGTGGCCGTGGTCCTGCGGGATCTTTTCCTGCTGAAGGAGGATAAAGAGCTCTCCTACGGCGAACGAAAGATGTTGGACACCGCCAAAAATCTGTTGATCAAGGAATTGTCGCTGGCCAAACAGATGGAAGAGGCCAAGATAGAACAACAGATCGAGAAGCTTTTTTGTTGATTTTCGTTGTCCCTTGTCGCCCATGACAGGAGCGGTGAACGAACTATCGCTGCCTGTTGCCGACGGGCCCGTTGCGGCCTTGCCGACGACTTTTGTCGTCGCTGCCGCCGATGCCGGCTTGCGGCTCGACCATTTCCTCACCGGTAAATATCCCGAACATACCCGATCCGCGCTGAATAAATTGATTGTCGCCTCCCAAGTACTGGTCGATGGCTGCCACGTCAAGGCCGGGTACCGTTTGCGGGAGCAAGAAACCGTCACCGTTGTCCTGCCGACACCGGAACCCCCCGATCTCACCCCTGAAAAGATAGAATTTTCCGTGCTGCACGAGGATGCCCATATCCTTGTTATCAATAAACCGCCAGGCTTGGTCGTGCATCCCGCCGGTGGGCATCGCAGCGGCACCCTGGTGCACGGTCTGCTGCATCTGTGCAGGGAATTACCCGCGGCTGATGCTGGGCGGCCGGGCATTGTCCATCGTCTGGACAAGGACACCTCGGGGGTGATGTTGGTGGCCAAGACGGAGATTGCCCTGCGGGTGTTGATGGCTGACTTCAAGGACCGCAAGATCCACAAGACCTACCACGCGTTGCTGTTGCGCTGCCCGCGGGAAAACGAGGGCAGGGTGAGTTCCTCTATCGGCCGGCACCCGGTTGACCGCAAGAAAATGGCGGTCAGGCCCGTACACGGCAAACATGCGGCGACCAATTGGCGGCTGCTTGAGCGTTTTACCAATGGCTGGGGGTGGGCGGAAATCGAGATCGAAACCGGCCGGACTCATCAGATTCGGGTGCACATGGCCTCGATCAAGTCGCCGGTTGCGGGGGACGCGCTTTACGGTGGAGGCGTGGATCGGCATGCGGTCATCAGGCCGCTGCGCCAGATGCTGCACGCCAGCACCCTGCGGTTCAGGCATCCCGTCAGCGGCGAAGCGTTGCGATGCACAGCGCCCCTGGCCGAGGATATGCAGCAGGTGCTGGCAGCGCTTCGCCGCTCACAGGGTGTCGGCGCGTGAAGCCTTGGATTCTCGGCATCACCGGCGGTATCGGCTCGGGCAAAAGTTCCGTGGGACGCTTGTTGGCCAGTTATTGCCTGGCGCCGCTCATCGACATCGATCAATGCTGCCGGCATCTTCTTGAGATCGGCCAGCCGGGCTGGCAGGCATTGCGCGCGGCTTTCGGTCCTGCTTACTTTTTGCCCGACGGCGGGGTCGACCGGGTCGCCTTGCGGCGGCGCATCTTCGAGGATGCGGATATCCGCCGACAGGTCGATGGCCTCCTGCATCCCCTGGCCCGCGAGGTGCTCCGGACCGAGGTCGGCTGCCAGCGTGCCCGGTTGGTGCTGGTCGAGATCCCCCTATTGTTCGAGGCCGGATGGCGCGGCGAGGTAAACGAGGTGCTGGTGGTGTATGCCCGGCGTGGCGCCCGTTGCTGCCGGATCATGCGGCGCGACGGGGTGAGCCGCAGGGAAGCGGCCCGGGCCATTGCCGCGCAGATGAGCCTTGAGGAAAAGGCAGCGCGCGCCGAATGGGTGATCGACAACAGTCGACAGTGGACGGAGAGCCGCGTCAAGATCGTTGCCTTGGGCGACGCCCTGTCGCACTGAAGCCCCGATCGGTTGCGCAAAGAAAGTTCTTGACAGCGGCCCGGGAAACAAATATTTAAAGTGACATCTCAGCAGGCTCGGACAGAGTCTGTCGTTTTCTTGTTCTGTTACTTCACGCTGAAAATATATTCGATTCCTTGAATCGCGCCCCATGCGCTGCCCGTGCAGGGGTATCAACCGGATATTTGTTTGCGCATCTCTGGTTTACCATCGCATCCGGCCAAGCCTGGCGCACGATAACCGCCTCATCATATTTGCATCGGTACTCGACACCCACTCTGAAAACAGGAAGGCAAGTTCCCTTTGCCGCTGCTTATCTTACTGCAACTTCCATAATGACAAATGATACCCTTCGGCGGTTTGTTGTGCTGACCACCTGGGAGGAAAGATTGGTCCATGAATCCCACTGAACTCAAGAATAAAAAAATAAAAGATCTGGTCAGCCTCGCCGCCTCCCTCAATATCGAGGGATACAGCAACATGACCAAGCAGGAGTTGATCTTCGCCATCCTCAAGGAACAGGCGGATGAGGACGGCAAGCTGCGGGGCAGCGGCGTTCTGGAGATCCTGCAGGACGGTTTCGGCTTTCTGCGCGCCCCGGACTACAATTACCTGCCAGGCCCGGACGATATTTATGTCTCGCCCTCGCAGATCCGCCGCCTCAACCTTCGTACCGGCGACACCGTGGAAGGAGAGGTGAGGGCGCCCAAGGACAACGAGCGCTATTTCGCCCTGCTCAAGGTCGACACCATCAATTACGAGTTGCCCGAGGCGGCGAAAAACAAGACCGCCTTCATCAACCTGACCCCTCTGCACCCGGATCAGTTGATCAATCTGGAAACGACACCTGACAACCTCTCCATGCGGGTGCTCAATATCACCGCGCCGCTCGGCAAGGGACAGCGCGGGTTGATCGTGGCGCCGCCCCGGACCGGTAAAACGGTGCTGATGCAGAAAATCGCCAACTCGATCGTCGCCAACCACAAGGAAATCATCCTCATTGTGCTGCTCATCGACGAGCGGCCGGAAGAGGTCACCGACATGAAGCGGAGCGTGGCCGCCGAGGTGGTCAGTTCCACCTTCGACGAGCCGCCGCAACGTCACATCCAGGTGGCGGAGATGGTGATCCAGAAGGCGCAGCGCTTGGTGGAGCACAAGAAGGACGTGGTTATCCTGCTCGATTCCATCACCCGCCTGGCCAGGGCCTACAACACGGTCACCCCGGCCTCGGGCAAGATCCTGTCCGGCGGTGTCGAGGCCAATGCCCTGCACCGGCCGAAGCGATTTTTCGGGGCCGCCCGCAATGTCGAGGAGGGCGGCAGCCTGACCATTCTGGCCACCGCCCTGATCGATACCGGCAGCCGCATGGACGAGGTCATCTTCGAGGAATTCAAGGGCACGGGCAATATGGAGATCGTGCTGGATCGCAAGATGGCAAACCGCCGCATCTATCCCGCCATCGACATCCAAAAGTCCGGGACCCGCAAGGAAGATTTGCTTCTGCCTCCCGAGGACCTCAACCGCATCTGGATCCTGCGCAAGCTGCTTTCTTCGATGAATCCTGCCGACGCCATGGAGTTTCTCCTCGACAAAATGAGCCAGACCAAGACCAATCAGGAGTTTTTCGCCTCCATGAATCGGTAGGGCTTGTTTTTTCTTTGAAGAAGCGGTGAAAAAAGATATAGTTTCAGATTTTGATTATTCTTCATCAAGGCCATCTTTGTCCAAGGAGTGTTTGCCATGAAATCCGATACCCATCCCGCCTATCATAAGATCACCGCTGTTTGCGCCTGCGGCAACGAGTTCGAACTCGGTTCCGTGATGAACGAAGTGCGGGTTGAAATCTGTTCCGCCTGCCATCCTTTTTTCACCGGCAAGCAGAAACTGATCGATACCGCCGGGCGGATTGAAAAATTCAAAAAGAAATATGCCAACTACCAGGGCGGCAAACAGAAATAAAACGGGCACCGCCTTTTTCTCTCCCCCTCCTGATCCCGGCACTTCTGTCGACCGTGCCGCCCCCCGAAAGCCGGGGCCGCGGTGGCTGATGCATGCCGGGACTTGAGGGATTTTCTTTTTCAGCGCTTGGACACGCGGGGGCCGGCAAGGCGGCGGGAAGTGTTTTGCCGCGTCCCGTTCGCGTGCAATGGCCCCTTTTTCTTCAAGGTTCCTGCAGGGCAGGTATGTTTGACAATCTCCGAGACATCGACGAAAAACTGGGCGCCTTGGAGCGGCAGCTTTCCGACCCGTCCCTGGTGAGCGATCAGCAACGATACCGGGAAGTGGTTCGGGAACATGCCCAGGTCGCGAAAATCGCCGAACTGTATGCGGCCTATACCTCGGTCTGCGCCCAGATTGCCGACAGTCAGGAGTTGATCCGCACCGAGCAGGACGATCCCGATCTGGTGGCCCTGGCCAAGGCGGAACTGGAAGAGCTGGCCCTCAAGCAAGAGGAACTGGAAAAGGCGATCCGTATCCGCCTGCTGCCCAAGGATCCCAACGACGAGAAGAATATCTTCCTGGAGATCAGGGCGGGGACCGGCGGCGACGAAGCGGCCCTGTTCGCTGCCGACCTCTTTCGCATGTACAGCCGCTACGCCGAAATGCAGGGCTGGCGGGTCGAAGTGATGAGTTCCAACCCCATCGGGATCGGCGGGTTCAAGGAGATCATCGCCCTCATCAGCGGCCAGCAGGTCTACTCCCGACTGAAGTACGAATCGGGCGTGCATCGGGTGCAGCGGGTGCCGGACACCGAAACCCAGGGACGCATCCACACCTCGGCGGTGACCGTCGCCATCATTCCCGAGGCCGAGGAAGTCGACCTGCACATCGAGCCCAATGAGCTGAAATTCGATGTCTATCGGTCGTCAGGCCCCGGCGGCCAATCGGTCAATACCACCGATTCCGCAGTGCGGGTCACCCATCTGCCCACCGGCCTGGTGGTTACCTGCCAGGACGAGAAATCCCAGCATAAAAACAAGGCCAAGGCGCTGCAGGTTTTGCGCGCCCGGCTGCTCGACCGGATGGAACAGGAGCGGCATGACCGGATTTCCGAGGAACGGAAGAGCCAGGTCGGCTCCGGCGATCGGAGCGAGCGGATTCGCACCTACAATTTTCCCCAGGGCAGAGTCACGGATCACCGCATCAACCTGACCATCTATCGTCTGGACCAGGTGATGGCCGGGGTGATCGACGATGTCATCGTGCCGCTGATCACCCACTATCAGACCGAAGCCCTGAAATCGGTCCATTGACCGGTTGGGTCATGCGGATCGATACCCTCCTGGCCGAGGCCACGGCCCGGCTGATTGCCGCCGGCGTCGCCGATGCGGCCCTTGATGCCCGACTGCTCCTGCAGCACCTGACCGGGTGGAATCGCAGCCAGATGGTTCTGCTCGCCGGCCGGCCGGTGGACGAGGCGATTTCGTTCCGATACCGGGAGCTGATTGCCCGCCGTTGCCAGCGGGTTCCCCTGCAACACCTGACCGGCTTGCAGGAATTCTGGTCGCTTGATTTCGCGGTGTCGCCGGCTGTGCTCATTCCCCGGCCCGAGACCGAATTCCTCCTTGAGCAGGTGCTGGCGGAATGCGGGCAGACCGGGATCGCCCATGCCCTCGATCTCTGCACCGGCAGCGGGGCGATCGCGGTGGTCCTGGCCAGGGAGTTGGGGTGCGCAGTGGTGGCCGCCGATATTTCCGAGGCTGCCCTGCGGGTGGCGCGGGACAACAGCGCCCGACACATGACCGCCGATCTGGTGCTGCCTGTTTGCTGCGATCTGTTTGCCGCCCTGAATGTTTGCCGTCCCTTTGATCTGATTGTCAGCAATCCGCCCTATGTCGCCGAGGAAGAGATCGACGGCCTGGAACCGGAGGTCGCCAGAGGTGACCCCCGCCTTGCCCTGTCGGGCGGTCTGGGCGGGATGCACTGCATCGAGCGGATTGCGAGAGAGGCCCGCGGCCACCTGCGTCCGGGCGGTTGGATTTTTCTGGAAATCGGCGCCGATCAAGGGGAAAAGGCGGCCCGCCTCTTCCGATCGACCGTGCCGGGGTACGGCCAGGTCCTGGTCATCGACGACTGGGCCGGCCGCCCCCGGGTTCTCCGGGCGCGCCATGAACCCTAACCCAGGCCACGCGGCGGAATGCCGACGCGGCTCGTCCAGTCTTTCTTCCTGAACACGTCTTATGGATCAACTCATCATCGAGGGCGGAACGCCCCTGTACGGCACGGTGGCCATCAGCGGCGCCAAAAACGCGGCTCTGCCCCTCATCGCCGCCACCCTGCTTGCTCCCGGCTGGCATACCCTGCACAATGTCCCGGATCTACGCGATACCAGGACGATGCTCAAGCTCCTGGAGATTCTGGGGGCGCGATGGGAACGGCAGGGGAAGACGGTCCGGATCAACAGCGACCGGCTCACCGGGGTGGAAGCGCCTTACGACCTGGTGAAAACCATGCGGGCCTCGGTGCTGGTGTTGGGGCCGCTGCTGGCCCGTTCCGGTTTTGCCCGGGTATCGCTGCCGGGCGGCTGCGCCATCGGTGCCCGGCCGATCAATTTCCATCTCAAGGGCTTTGAAAAGTTGGGGGTGGTGACCCGTCTGGAGCAGGGGTATGTGGAGGCGGCGGCCGAAGGGCGGATGGGGGGCGGGACGGTCTATTTCGACATCCCCTCGGTGACCGGCACCGAAAACGTGCTCATGGCCTCGGTCATGGCCAAGGGGGAAACGGTGATCAAGAATGCCGCCAAGGAGCCCGAAGTCGGCAACTTGATCGATATGCTGGTGGGCATGGGGGCCGAAATCGATGGCAAGGACACCGACCGGCTGGTGGTCCACGGGGGCGAGCGGCTCCATGCCGCCGAATCGACCATCATCCCCGACCGGATCGAGACCGGCACCTACATGATCGCCACCGCGGCCGCCGGAGGCAGGATTACCCTGACCGGTTGCACCCCGGCCCACCTGCCGGCACTGACCGAAAAACTGCTGCTCTGCGGAGTGGCCATCGAAACGACCGACGATTCGCTGACCGTCTCCTGCCCGGAACTCGACGGCCGCAACATTTGCCGCCCGTGCAGCGTCGATATAACTACCTTGCCGTACCCCGGCTTTCCCACCGACCTCCAGGCCCAGTTCATGGCCCTGATGGTGCTGGGAAACGGCACCTCCATCATCCACGAGACCATTTTCGAAAACCGGTTCATGCACGTGGCCGAACTCAAGCGCATGGGAGCGGACATCACCATTGAAGGCTCACGGGCCGTGGTCCGGGGCATCGGCCGCGACAAACTGTGCGGCGCGCCGGTTATGGCCACCGATCTGCGCGCTTCGGCATCGTTGGTGATTGCCGGCCTCGCCGCCGGAGGCACCACCAATATCTCCAGGATTTACCACCTCGAGCGGGGATATGAGAACATGGTGGAAAAAATGCAGGGGCTCGGCGCCAAGGTGAGCAAGGTCAGGGAGTAGCCGGCAAGGGCATGGGTAGGCGTACTCGGACGATGCAGGGATAGTCGGGCGCGGCGTCGAGCTCGACTTTGCCGCCGTGGTTTTCCACGATCTGGCGGACAATGGCCAGGCCCAGGCCGGTGCCGTCCGTCCGAATGGAAAAAAAGGGGGTGAAAACCTGCTCCCGGAATTCCGGAGGAATACCGGAGCCCTGGTCGCGAACCTCCAGCCACAGTTCGCCCTGGCCGTCTTCGGTGCCTTCCCCGGCGGCGACCACCACCTTGCCCTGTTGCGCGGCAACCGCGTGGCAGGCATTGTCCAGCAGATGGGTCAGGATGGTCTGGATTTGCTGCCGATCCGCCCAGAAGGCGACATGGGCTCCGATGTCCTTGGTCACGGTGCCGGCCACCATGTTGATCGATTGCTGCATCTGGACGAGCACCTCATCGACCAGCCGGCTGATGTCGAACCATTCCGGCTGGATCGCGGCCGGCCTGGCGAATTGGAGAAAATCGGTGATCGCCTTGGCCATCCGGTCGGTTTCCCGGAGAATGATCCCCATCAGCGTCTTGAAGGTCGCCGGATCGTGACTGCCGAGACTGTTCGCCTCCATCGCCAGGATCTGGGCCGAACCGGAGATCGCGGCCAGGGGATTGCGGAAATCGTGGGCGATCGAAGCACTCAACTCCCCTATGGCCGCCATCTTTTCCGCCTCGCGGATTTGCTGTTCCATCCGCTCGACCTGGCTGATGTCCTGCAGCGTGACCACCTTCCATCTGGCCTGGCGTTCCTCTTCTTTCTGTTCCAGCTCCCGTTCCAGCTCCGATTCCAGTTCCTGCTCCGCCGGCACCGGCATGTTCAAGAAGGAAAAGGAGTAGCCGATCCGGATGGTCGAACCGTCCGGCTTGTTGAAGTCGCAGACGTTGCGGCCCTGCGCTTCCTGGAGAAACATGGCGGGAAAGCAGCGGATGAACGGTTGTCCCAGCACCTGCCCGCGCGGAATGCCGGTGATCCGTTCCGCCGCTTGATTGCAGGAGGTGATGAAGTCGGACTGATCGGTGGTGATGATGCCGGTGGAGATGTCCTCGAAGATTTGTTTGTAAAGCAGGGAGAGCCGGTCGTACTCCAGCGCCGTCCGCTGGAGCCGTTCCTCGGTCACCCGCAGCCGCCTGGCCAATTGGCCGCTCAGCAGGGCACCCAGGAAAAGGAGCAGGCCGTAGACGGCGAACAGGTTGGCGGCCGAGAGCGGGACAGCCGTGCCGATATGGGGGGCTTGCTTTAAATAATCCGGAAGCCAGCGCAGCTGTTCCAAAATCAAAATCGCGCCATAGGCGATGGTGGTGACCGCCGCCAGGAAGAGACCGCCCCGGCGGTAGAGAATCAAGCCGGCGGCAAGCACCGGCAAAATCATCAGCGAGGTGAAGTCGGATTTGCTGCAGCCGGTGGCATAGATCAACAAGGCAATAATGCCGGCGTCGCCGCAAAGCTGGAGCAGACCGAACCGCCGCACTGACCGGCACCCTTTCTGCAAAAACAGGGCTGAGGCAAAGGTGGCGCCGTAGAGCGTCGCAAGAAAGGCGATGCTGGTGGACATGCCGGGCATGGTGAGGGCGAGGCCTCTTTCCCGGAGCACGGTGGTCAGGGCGAACAGCAGGGTGAAAAGGACCACGCGGGCGAGAAACCACCACAAGAGGTGCTTCCGGGTTTCCTGCTCGCTGTCGATGAGGGAGGCCTTGGCCCGAGAGAGAAAGCGGAACATGGTGGCGGATGATCGGGGCTGAGGGCTGAGAGGGGTTCCCACCAACACGGGGCGGACGGTTTCAGTCGATTTGGTGTTTTTTGGTCTTGTAGCGCAAACTCCTGAAACTGAGCTTGAGCAGGTCGGCGGCCCGCATCTTGGAGTTGTCGGCCTTGGCCAGGGCGTGGAGGATCATCTTTTTCTCCACCTTCTGCAGGATTTCTTCCAAGCCCTCGGCAAAGAGCTCGTTTTCGTCATGGGCGGCGACAAAAAGCGGGGCGCCGGCCGCGGGTGCAGAGGTGGCCGGTTGTTCCGTTTTGTTTTTTTTCTGGCGGTGCAGGGACAGAATCAGGCTTTCCGGCAAAATGATGTTGGAGGATTCAAGCGCCACGCCCCGTTCGATGATGTTTTCCAACTCGCGGACATTGCCCGGGAAGTCGTACTGCATCAACACCTCCATGCCGTAGGAGGAAATGGTTTGCACTTCCTTGCCGAGCAGTTTGGAGAATTTTTCCAGGAAATAGTTGACCAACAGGGGCACG
The DNA here is from genome assembly GCF_031547805.1 of Desulfobulbus sp. Lineage (GTDB taxonomy): Bacteria > Desulfobacterota > Desulfobulbia > Desulfobulbales > Desulfobulbaceae > Desulfobulbus. The sequence continues at coordinate 107,838 of NZ_JAVBRQ010000010.1, read as the reverse complement.
TCACCGATGCGCTCCCGCAGCGGCGGCACTCGGATGGGCACCACCGCCAGCCGGTAGTAGAGGTCCTCGCGGAATTTGCCCTCGATGATTTCCTGCTCGAGAATACGGTTGGTGGCGGCGATGATCCGTACGTTGACCTGCCGGGTCTTGGTGGAGCCGACCGGCATGAATTCCCGTTCCTGGAGAACCCGCAGCAGCTTGGTCTGGATGATCGGGGTTAGCTCGCCGATTTCGTCGAGGAAGGCGGTGCCGCCGTCGGCCAGCTGGAACAGGCCGGCCTTGTCGGCAATCGCGCCGGTGAACGATCCCTTGACATGGCCGAACAACTCACTCTCCAGCAAGCTTTCGGGGATGGCGCTGCAGGTGATGGGGACAAAGGGGTTGGCTGCCACCCGCGAACGGTTGTGGATGGCCTTGGCCACCAGCTCCTTGCCGGTGCCCGATTCGCCGTAGATGAGGACGTTGGCCGGCGTCGGCGCGATCTTGGTGATCAGGTCGAAGATCTTCATCATTTCCGGGCTCTGGCCGATAATCTCCGAAAACCCGCTCGCCGGTTGCGTTTCGCTGTGCTGTTTTTTCTTCAGAGCCGCCTTGATGACGGCTTTGATCTCATCGACATTGAACGGTTTGGTGATATAGTCGAACGCCCCGCTTTTCATCGCCATGACCGCATCGTCGGGCGAGGCAAAGGCGGTGATCATGATGATGCCGATCTCCGGCTGCGCCTGCTTGAGGGGGGCCAGCAGTTCGAGGCCGCTCATGCCGGGCATGCGGATATCGGTAATCACCAGGTCGAAAGGGTGTTGCTCGGCAAGGGCGAGGGCCGCTTTACCTTCCGCTGCGGTGGTGACTTTGTATCCTTCTTTAGTAAGAAGGATCTTGAGAAACTCCCGCATGCTCAGTTCGTCGTCGACAACCAGAATGGCGGCCATGTTCAACCTTGTAGAAATACTTGAAAATTAGTTCTCCCGTCCTGGGGGCCAGTGTAGCCCCAAGTGGAAGTTGAAGTCAAACATTATCCATAACCGGTTTACATTCCCGTGCCGATCGGGTACAAAACCCGGAACAGAGGAACCAATGCCAATCGGGACGATATTGCCGTGGAATCTCAGGAACAATTCACTCAACAGAGCCTGACCGAACACCTGCGGGAGTTGCGCTCCTGCCTGATGGTTTCGCTCGGGGCCGTGGCCGCCGGTTTTGCCGTGGCCTATGGTTTTGTCGAACCCCTGGCCGACTGGTTTCTCCAACCGTTGCTCAAGGTTCTGCCCAAGGGCACGCCGCTGATCTTCACCGCCTATCAAGAAGGGTTTTTTTTTACCTAAAGGTCGCCCTGGTTGCGGCCGTGGTCTTTGCCAGCCCGGTTATTTTCCTCCAGGTCTGGCGCTTCATCTCCCCCGGTCTCTATCGCCATGAGAAGCGGGTGGCGATTCCCTTTGTCGTTATCTCCACCCTCTGCTTTCTCGCCGGCGCGGCCTTTGGCTACTGGGTGGTCTTCCCCCCTGCCTTCAAGTTCCTGCTCGGCTACACCAGCGACTTCCTCGAGCCCCTGCCATCGGTCGACGAATATTTTTCGTTGGCCCTGCGGCTGTTTTTCGCCTTTGGCCTTATTTTCGAACTGCCGGTGCTGATGGTGTTTCTGGGCAGGATCGGCCTGGTCGACAAGCCCTTTCTGGTCAAGAACCGAAAATATGCCGTGCTGATCGCCTTCATTGTCGCCGCCATCCTCACCCCGACGCCGGACGTGGTGAATCAGGTGCTGATGGCCGGGCCGCTGGTTGTGCTCTACGAGGTCAGCATCGTGGCCGTCTCCTTCTTCGCCCGCACCACCTTGTCCGGTTTTGCTCCCAAATCCACAGAGGAACAGCCGGACGCCGATAACGGGAACCGGGAGTGAGCGGGCTGTCCCGGCCCGCCGCCATGCGCCGGGGCCGCGACTTTTCCCCTTGCCGGATGCAAAATCATTCGTATATGCTAATTGAGTCGGTCCGTACGACTCCGGCAGGAGGCGGTCGGGCGCCGATCCCGCCGCCATCACCTCAACGCATTGTCAACAGGAGGAAAACATGTCCTACATAGCCGATTTTGAGAAAGCTTTGGCAGTTGGCCGGCCGCCGAATATCAGAACTCTGTTTCCCAACTCGCGCGCCCTGATCGTCAGCGGCAAGGTGATCGACCGCGCCATGCTGGCCAAGGGCGGGGCCATGACCATCGCCGCGAATGGCCGCAACCATCTCATCATCCGGGGCGCGCTCCAGGCCGCGCAGCGGGCGCATGCCGCGATCATCATCGAGATCGCCCGTTCGGAAGGCGGGGCCAACGCCTACTGCCCGGTCAATTACTGGAACATGGCCCGCCAGGTGGACGCCCTGTGCAACGAACTGGCGATCACCGTGCCGGTGGCCATTCACGCCGATCATTACGGCATCAAAAAGCCGGAAGACGTGCCGGTGGCCGCGATCGAAATTCCGACCATCTTCGAGGCCGGCATCACCTCGATCGCCATTGATGCCTCGCACATGCCCGATGCCGACAACCTGCTGGCAAGCATCGAGTTGGCGAGATACATCCCCTCCTGGTCCGGTCTGGAAACCGAGGTGGGCGAGATCAAGGGCAAGGAGGGCCTGTCCACCAAGGAAGAGGCCCTGTTCATTATCCAGGGCCTCAATGCCCACGATATCTTTCCCGACTGGATTGCGCTCAACAACGGCACCACCCACGGCATCGAGGCCTCGGCCCAGGGCATCCAGGTGGAGTTGACCGCCGAGATCCACAAGGCGCTCGCCGGTTATGCGGTTTCCGGCGCCCAGCACGGCACCTCCGGCAACAATTCCGACCGGCTGCGGGCGATCGCTTCCCAGACCTACACCACCAAGGCCAACGTGGCCACGGCCCTGCAGATGGTTTCCTGGGGGGTCGAGGTCAACGATTACGGCAATGCCGAGCTGGATGCCAACGGCGATTTCATCAAGGTGCCGGGCGAGGGCGTCACCGAGGAACTGTGGCAGGCCATGCGGGCCTATGCCGACTCCAAGGGCTGGAAGAAAGGGGATTACAAGAGTCTCAACCTGGCCTTTGAAAACAAGATCATGGGACAGCCCAAGCCGGTGCGCGAGCGGATGGCCCGGCGGGTGGAGAATTTCATCTACAGCATGCTGGTGGAAGTGTTCAACGCCGCCGATACCGCCCGCTTCGGTGTGGAGGCGATTCTCGAGGCCGGTTCCTACGACATCGGGCCTAAGACCGGACGGATCGAATCGCCGGAAAACTGGAGCGTGGAAAAAATCCGCCAGCGGGCCGCGGCCATGGACACCGACAAGGGGCCGGCGGGCAATTACGACGACTGAATCCTGAAGGATAGGGAAAGCAATTTGAAAAAATTACAGAAAATTCTCATCACCGGCGCGGCCGGATTCATCGGTCATGGCCTGGCCCTGCGGCTACTTGCCGAGGGCCGGGAGGTGGTCGGGCTCGATAATCTCAACGACTATTACGACCCGCAGCTCAAGCGGGACCGTTTGGCCCAGCTAACGGCCCATGCCAACTTCCGCCATGCCGGGTTCGACATGGCGGACCGCGAACGGACCGCAGCCCTGTTCGAGGTGGAGCGGTTCGATGCCGTGGTCAACCTGGCTGCCCAGGCCGGGGTCCGCTATTCGCTGATCAATCCCCATTCCTACGTCGACACCAACCTGGTCGGCTTTGTCAACCTCCTCGAAGGATGCCGGCACACCGGGGTCAAGCACCTGGTCTACGCCTCGTCGAGTTCGGTGTACGGCGCCAACACCAAGATGCCCTTTTCGGTGCACGACAATGTCGACCACCCGGTGTCGTTGTACGCGGCCTCGAAAAAAGCCAACGAACTGATGGCCCACACCTACAGCCACCTGTTCGGCCTCCCCACCACCGGGTTGCGCTTTTTCACCGTGTACGGACCATGGGGCCGACCGGACATGGCTCTGTTTCTGTTCACCAAGGCCATTCTCGAGGATCGGCCGATCGACGTGTTCAATAATGGCAATATGGAGCGCGATTTCACCTATATCGACGACATTGTCGAAGGGGTGGTCCGGGTGGTCGACCATGTGGCCGCACCCGACCCCGGGTGGAGCGGCGACGCTCCCGATTCGGCCACCAGCTATTGTCCCTGGCGGGTGTACAACATCGGCAACAACAACAAGGAACGGCTGATGCGCTACATCGAGGTGTTGGAAGATTGCCTGGGAAAAAAGGCCAAGAAGAATTTCCTGCCCATGCAGGACGGCGATGTGCCGGCCACCTACGCCGATGTCGCCGATTTGGTGGCAGCGGTGGGATTCAAGCCGGCCACCTTGATCGAGACCGGCATCGGAAAGTTCGTCGAGTGGTACCGGGGGTACTATCGGGTTTGATCGCAGGCCGCCGCGCAGTAAAGCGGCGGGAGCAATCAGGGGCGGCAGCGCGGAAGAGGCGGTGCCGCCCTTTTTTCGTTTCAGTGCAGTAGCGCCTGAATGGTACGGACGATGCCGTCGGCATCGATGCCGGCATCGGCCCAGAGGGTAGCCTGGGGACCGTGCTCGACAAAACGATCGGGGTAGCCGAGGATGGTGACCGGCACCTGAAGGCCGCGTTCGTGCAGGAGTTGCAGCACGCCGCTGCCAAAGCCGCCGAGGATGCTGTTGTCCTCGATGGTGATGACCCGGCCGGTTTTCTCCGCCCAGGTGGCGATGAGTTCGCCGTCCAGGGGGCGGACGAAGCGGGGATTGACGACCGCGGCGTCGATGCCCGACTCCGCCAATCGTTCCGCCGCCGCCAAAGCGGGATAGACCCGGTTGCCCACCGGCAGCAGGAGCACGTCGCTTCCTTGCCGAAGCACTTCCCCCTTGCCGATCTCCAGTCGGCGGAAGGATGCCTCCAGGGCAACGCCCTCACCGCTGCCCCTGGGATAGCGGATCACCACCGGACCGGGGTGGTGCAGGGCGGTGAACAGCATCTGCTGCAGCTCGTTCTCATCCTTGGGCGACATCACCGTCAGGTTGGGGATGAAGCGGAGAAAGGAAAGATCGAAGACGCCGTGGTGGGTTGGCCCGTCGGCCCCGACCACGCCGCTGCGGTCCAGGGCGATGGTGACCGGCAGGTTGGGCAGGCAGACGTCGTGGATCAGCTGGTCCAAAGCCCTTTGCATGAACGAGGAATACACGGCGAACATCGGCCGCAACCCCTCCAGGGCCAGGCCCGCGGCAAAGGAGACCGCGTGCTGCTCGGCAATGCCGACATCGAAAAAACGGTCGGGAAATTCGGCGGCGAACGGCAGCATGCCGGTTCCGCCGGGCATGGCGGCGGTGATCGCCACCAACCGTTGATCCTGCCGGGCCAGGCGGCATAGGGTGTCGCCGAAGACCTTGGTGTAGGAAATCGCGGCCCCGGGATTTTTCCTGGGCTGACCGGTGGCCGCGTCAAAGGGACCGATGCCGTGGTAGTCGCCGGGATGAGTTTCGGCGGGGAGGTAGCCCTTGCCCTTGGTGGTGATCACATGCACCAGCACCGGACCGTGGTTGTGGTCGCGGACGTTTTCCAGGGTGGCGACCAGGTCGCCGAGTTCGTGGCCGGGAATCGGGCCGACGTATTTGAATTTCAGGGCCTCGAACAGCATGCCCGGCGTGAAGAAGCCCTTGATGCTCTCCTCGCTCTTGCGCAGCATGGTGAGGATGTTTTCGCCCACCGAGGAGAGCGCCAGCAGGCGTTCCTCGATGTGGTCGCGCAGGCGGCGGACCATCCTGCCGGTCATCTTGCGGCTGAGGAAACTGGACAAGGCCCCGACATTTCTCGAGATCGACATTTCGTTGTCGTTGAGGACAACCACCAGGTCGCGGCCGAGATCGCCGGCATGGTTGAGCCCCTCGAAGGCCATGCCGGCGGTCATTGAGCCGTCGCCGATGACGGCGATCACCTTGGCTTGGTCGCCCCGGATGGCCTTGGCCGCGGCCATGCCGAGGCCGTGCGAGACCGAGGTGGAACTGTGGCCGGTCTCGACGGTGTCGTAGTCGCTTTCCGAGCGTTTAGGAAAACCGCTGAGGCCCTTGTAGCGCCGCAGGGTCTGGAACCGGTCCCGGCGGCCGGTGATCAGCTTGTGGGCATAGGCCTGGTGGCCCACGTCCCAGATCAGTCTGTCGCGGGGGGTGTCGAAGACGTAATGCAGGGCCAGGGTCAGCTCGACCACCCCCAGGCTGGGGGCCAGGTGGCCACCGGTTTCGGCTACGGTGGCAATGATGGTTTCCCGGAGTTCGCGGGCAAGTTGCTCCATCTGCTCCAGGTCGAGGCGGCGCAGGTCAGAGGGCGAATCAATGGCTTCCAGCAGGGTGCCGGGCCGGTCGGTCAGGGAATCCACAGTGAGCATGACGAAATTTTATTTCCTGCGATCAACGATATAGCGGGCCAGGGCGCGAAGCGGATCGGCCTGGTAATCGAATGCGGCCAGGGCGGCGATCGCCTCCTGCACCGCTTCCCGGGCCATGGTCCGCGATGTTTCCACGCCGAACAACGAGGGGTAGGTGACCTTGTCGGCCTTGGCGTCGCTGCCCGCAGATTTGCCCAGTTCGGCGGTGGTAGCCTCGACATCGAGGAGATCGTCGACGATCTGGAAGGCAAGGCCGATGTGGTCGCCGTAGGTTTTCAGGGCCGCTTCCTGGTCTTCGTCGGCCCCGGCGACCATGGCGCCGCAGACCACCGAGGCGGTGATCAGGGCTCCGGTCTTGCTGCGGTGAATGCGGCGCAGTTCCTCGTATCCCACCTGCTGGCCCTCGTAAATCATGTCGAGGGATTGACCACCGACCATGCCCAAGGGACCGGCCGCGCGGGCAATGGTTTGGATGATGCGGATGCGGGTCGGATCGGGCAGGGGGGCCGAGGCCGCGCCGCTGAGCAGTTCAAAGGCAAAGGTCAGAAGTCCGTCGCCGGCGAGAATGGCCGCCGCCTCGCCGAAGACGGTATGGTTGGTCGGCTTGCCCCGGCGGAGATCGTCGTCGTCCATGGCCGGCAAGTCGTCGTGGATCAGGGAGTAGGTGTGGATGCATTCCAGGGCGCAGGCCACCGGCAGGGCGCGCTGCCGGGTTTGTTCGTCGCTGTCCACCGCCTCGGCGCCAGCCAGGCAGAGAACGGGCCGGATGCGTTTGCCGCCGGCAAAGAGACTGTAGCGCATCGCCTCGATATGTTGGGCAAAGGCACCGATGGGCTCCAACATGAAGGCGGCCAGGCGGTCCTCGACCTTCCGGCGCTGTTCATCGAGATAGGTTCGAATTTCCACCGTCTTCCTCGGCAAAAGGCACGCCAACCAGCTCGCCATCCTTGTGCAGCAGCAATTCGACCTGCGATTTCGCCTCGTCGAGCCTGCCGTTGCAAAAATGGACCAGCGTCATGCCTTCGTTGAATTTTTCCAGACTTTTTTCCAGGCTGAGTTCTCCGGATTCGAGTTCTTCGGTGATTTGCTCCAGCCTGGCCAGCGCTTGTTCGAAGGTCTTTTTCGCCATGCAGCGGCTCCGCCCTTCCGGGCTGCAAACGATTTTATTTGCCGAATAGATCGGACAAAGGTAATCCTTTATAATAGACCCTCTCCCCTGGTGTTTCAAGACCTCTTTGGCTATGACCGGACAGATCGAACGATTCGTGGCCTGGCTGTTGGTGGAAAAAGGATATTCACCCCATACCGCCGACAGCTACCGTTTCGATATAGTTGAGTTTTTCCGTTTTTGCGGCGAAGATGCCGATTGTGCCGCCATCACCGGCGCCGAAGTCGAGGCGTTCGTCGGCTCGCTTTATGCGGTGAACGCCAGTGCCTCGGTGGCGCGTAAGCTGTCTGCTCTCCGCACCTTTTTCCGATTTCTCCGCCGGGAGAAAATCATCGCTGCCGATCCGGTTGCCGGGGTCGTCGGTCCCAAGCTGAGCCAGCACATCCCCGCCTTTCTGACCGTGGACGAGGTGTTCGCCTTGCTGGAAGCCCCGGTGGTCAGCGACCGTTTCTGGCGACGAGACCGGGCCATGCTGGAGATGCTGTATGCCACCGGCATGCGGGTTTCCGAGCTGGTGGGCTGCAACATGGACGACATCGATTTCGCGGCCGAAATGGTCCGGGTGCGGGGCAAGGGCAACAAGGAACGGCTGGTGCCCTTCGGCAGGATGGCCGGGGAAGCCTTGGCGCTCTATCGGCCCGAACGGGACAATCTGACGGTGGCGCGCATCCAGCGCGGCAGGGAACCCGAGCGCGACGCCTTGTTCCTCAACGGCCAGGGGAGTCGGCTGAGCGCGCGCAGTGTCGAACGCTCGATCCAGACCTACGGACTGCGGGCCGGAATCGGGGTCGAGGTGACGCCGCACGCCCTGCGACATTCCTTTGCCACTCATCTGCTCGAGATGGGCGCCGATCTGCGCACGGTCCAGGAACTGTTGGGGCACGTCAGCCTGTCGACCACCCAAAAGTACACCCACCTCAACATCGATCACCTGACCAAGGTCTACGATCAAGCTCATCCCCAGGCCAGGGGCAACACCCCGGAAATCTCGGGCGGGGATTGACTCGGCTCGGCATCGTGGTTACAAATCAACCGCAAATTCCCTCCGAAAAATTCTCCCAAACAGCACACCCAGGCAAGCTACCCATGCAGAAAATTCGTTCCACCACCATCGTCGCCATCCGGCACCAGGGGCAGGTGGTGGTTGCCGGCGACGGTCAGGTCTCGTTCGGCGCCACCATCATCAAACACCAGGCGCGCAAGGTCAGGCGGCTCTACCACGATCAGGTGATCACCGGCTTTGCCGGCTCCACCGCCGACGCCTTCACCCTCTACGACCGATTGGAGCAGAAGCTGGAACAGTACAACGGTAACCTCATGCGGGCCGCGGTCGAATTGGCCAAGGACTGGCGCATGGACAAGATGCTTCGGCGGCTGGAGGCCATGCTGGTCGCGGTCGATGACACCCATTCCCTGCTGCTGTCCGGCACCGGCGATGTCATCGAGGCGGATGACGGTATCCTGGCCATCGGCTCGGGCGGCCCCTATGCCCAGGCGGCAGCCAAGGCCCTGGTGGCCCATTCCTCCCTCGACGCCGAGGCCATCGCCCGTGCCGCCCTGGAAATCGCCGGTTCGATCTGCGTCTACACCAACACCCACATCGTGGTGGAAAAAATATGAAAGGCATCAATTCGCTGACTCCTCGGCAAACCGTGGCCGAACTCGATCGCTACATCATCGGCCAGGCCGAGGCCAAGCGGTCGGTGGCCATTGCCCTGCGCAACCGTTGGCGGCGGCAACAGGTCGAACAGCCCCTGCGCGAGGAAATCGCCCCGAAGAACATCATCATGATCGGGCCCACCGGCGTGGGCAAAACCGAAATCGCCCGCCGCCTGGCCCATCTCGCCCAAAGCCCGTTTCTCAAGATCGAGGCCTCCAAGTTCACCGAGGTCGGCTATGTGGGCCGCGACGTCGAATCCATGATCCGTGATCTCACGCAGCTGGCGGTCAACATGGTCACCAAGGAAGCGGAAGAGGGCGTGCGGGAAAAAGCGGCGGCCATGGCCGAGGAACGTCTGCTCGACCTGCTCCTGCCCCGTTCGCCTGTTCAAGGGGCCCCCGACTCGGCCAACGTGATTTCTCTGGGTTACGACGGCAATGCCGCCGGTCGTCCGGAAGAAAGCCGCGCCACCGGCACCCGGGAGCGGTTCCGGGAAATGCTGCGCCGGGGCGAATTGGACGATCGGGTGGTGGAGCTGTCGGTGGCCGCATCCGGCGGTGCGCCGATGGTCGAGGTGTTTTCCGCCTCGGGCATGGAGGATATGCAGAATTCCCTCCAGGAGGCCTTTTCCAAATTTTTCCCCAAAAAAAAGCAGCCGAAAAAGATGAAGGTGCCCGAGGCCCTGGAATTCCTCAAAAAGGAAGAGGCCGAGCGGCTGGTGGACACCGCCTCCATTGCCGAGAAGGCCATCCGCCGCACCGAACAGTCCGGAATCATCTTTCTGGACGAGATCGACAAGATCGCTTCGCGGGGCGGCACCAGTTCCGGGTCGCCGGAGGTGTCGCGCGAGGGGGTGCAGCGTGACCTGCTACCCATTGTCGAGGGCACCACGGTGTCCACCAAGTATGGGCCGGTCAAGACCGACCATATCCTGTTTATCGCCAGTGGCGCCTTCCATGTCTGCAAGCCGTCCGATCTGGTGCCGGAACTCCAGGGCCGCTTTCCCATTCGGGTCAATTTGCATGCCCTGGGAGAAGAAGAGTTTTTCCGCATCCTGACCGAGCCGAACAACGCCCTGATCAAGCAGTACATGGCGCTGCTGGCCACCGAGGACGTCCGGCTGGTTTTCGAGGACGAGGCCATCAGGGAGATGGCGCGGATCGCGGTGCAGGTCAACCAGAAGACCGAGGATATCGGCGCCCGTCGCCTGCACACGATCATCGAGCGCGTGCTCGACGAAATCTCTTTCGACGCCACCGACCGAGAAGACCTGGCCTTTACGGTCACGGCCGATTATGTCCGCCGCCAATTGTCCGACATTTCCGAGAACGAGGACTTAAGCCGCTACATCCTGTAAACTGGTCGCCTTGCCATGCCCATCGATCCCGAATACAACTATTGTCCGCAGTGCGGCGACGAGTATCGCCCCGAGGTGCGGAACTGCGCCGAATGCGGAGTGGCTCTGGTCGGCGGCGAAGTGCTGCTCGCCGGACAGAATCAACGCTCGGCCAGCCTGGCTGAGATCGGTCCCCTGGAGCCGGTGATCGCCGTCCACAAAGGCCCGGTTTTGCAGGTCAAGGCCCTGCAGGCCTATCTTCGCGAAAAAGGCCTGCCCTCCCGCATAGTTAAGGAGAACGACGGCGCGTGCGGCTGCCGCGGGCCGGAAGTGCTGCTCCAGGTGCGCGAGACGGATCAAGCCGAAACAATGGCTGCTATGGCGCAAGAGTATCGGGAAAACACGAGTTTGTCCGACCATGACACTCGTTTTGTCGGCGCGGTGTACGACGCCGGGGCTGCCGAGGCGGTTTGCCCGGCCTGTGGTTGCCGGTTTGCGCCCGATTCGACCGAATGCCCGGACTGCGGCCTTTGTTTTGCGTAAGCGCCGCGGTCCCGGTTTTGCGGCAATTTTTCGGTGGGAGCGCGCCTAAGGGCATCCTCGCTGAGAACTCGCCGATCCCCTGATTTCAGTTGGAGAGCGGCCATGGCCAGCCAACCGATTGTCATCACCTTGACCACGGATTTCGGCCTGGAGGACGCCTACGTCGGCCAGCTCAAGGGGGCCGTGCTCAAGGGGTGCCCGACTGCCGCCCTCGTCGATCTCACCCATGCCATCCCCGCCTGGGACGTGGCAACCGCCGCGATCACCATTCGCGCCAGTTACCCTTTTTTCCCGACCGGTACCATTCACGTGGTGGTGGTCGATCCTGGGGTGGGCAGCGATCGGGCCATTTTGGTCGCGGCCGGTGACGGCCATTTTTTCATCGCTCCGGACAACGGCTGCCTGTCGCTGCTGGTGGCCGACCGTATCGTCACCTCGATCCATCGGCTGGAACATCCGGCGTATTGCAACCCTGCCGTCAGTGCCACCTTCCACGGCCGCGATATCATGGCTCCGGTGGCGGCCGCCCTGGCACGGACAGGCGATCCCGGCCAGTTCGGTCCCGCCGTCACGCTCGAATCCATCCGGATGGCGACCATTGCCGCAGCGGTCCGCACCGTCGATCGTCTTTGCGGCCAGGTGCTGCATATCGATCGCTTCGGCAATCTTCGCACCTCCATCCGGGTCGATGCCGACCAATTGCATCCCGACATGTTCGACCATCTCGAAATCGGCGACCAGCGGATCGGCCGTTTGGGGCGCTCCTACCACGAGGCGTTGCCGGGTGAGTTGCTGGTTCTGGCCGACAGCGCGGGCTATCTGGAAATCGCCGCCAACCAGGCCAGTGCCGCCGCCTTGATCGGTTGCGGGCCGGGCGACCCGCTGACCGTGCATCTTGTTCGCCGCTAGACTGCCTGGGGGCCCAAAAAAATCCGCACCAACCGGACAGGACGGGCGGCAAAGCCGGGTGAACCGGCAGAATCGACGAGTGATTATTATTTTGCGTCTTCGGCCAGATATGGTTATAGAGTAAGTACAAAGTATTAGGAATCGTTGCTGTCCGGTTGTTCTGCACGTCTCATTCATCCACACCGAGAGGAGGAACACATGGCTGTCAAAGTTCTCATCAAACGGAAAGTCGTGGACAAAAAGGCTCCTGAACTCGAAGCCCTTCTTCGGAAGATGAGGGCGCTGACCCTCAATCAAAAGGGCTACATTTCGGGAGAAACGTTTACCAGGATCGACGAGCCGGAGGTCAGCATGGTGATCAGCAGTTGGCAAACGCTCGATGACTGGCGGGCATGGACGCTCAGCAAGGAGCGGATCGAGGTGCAGGAGCAGATCGACAAACTGCTCGGTGCCCCGACCCACTACGAGGTGTTTGAAAACGCCTGATTGAATCGGATGGCGCCGGGCTTTGCGACCGGTATCGTTCAGATGATGCGAAGGCGGTCCATCGTGACGATGGGCCGCCTTTTTTTGTTCCGGCTGCGTCAATGGCCGTTGCGGCCGTTGCCGTTGCGGCGGGGTTGCACCTCGGGTTTGCGCATGTGCACGGCCAGCGACCGGGGGCCGCAGAGACGGGTGATCCGGTGGAAAAGATCGGTCGAGGGGCGGATGGCCATGTCCTTGAGCACTTGGATATCCACTTCGCCCCGGTTGTCGAAATGCAGGGTGAGCAGCACCGGGGTGGCGCCGTGATGCTGGTACAGCAGTTCCTTCAGTTCCATCATGTGCTGCCGTGAGGTCGAGGCGGCCTGCAGGGTGATCACCGCCCGTTCGGTGTACTGTTCGAGCGTTTCGGCCAGGCCGGAGATGTCCTGGGCCACGATTTTGGCCCCCCGCTCGCTCTGTTGCACCGTGCCGAGCACGATCAGGGGCCGGTCGCTGGTCAGGAGATGGGAGCAATCGGCAAAGGTCGAGGGAAACACGATCACCTCGATGCTGGAACTCATGTCCTCGAGCACGGTGAAGGCCATGCGCTCGCCTTTTTTCGACTTGTGCTCCTTGTAGCCGGCCAGCAGGCCGCCGATCCGCACCACCTGGCCCTCCCGCAGCTTTTCCGCTCCGGCGATGTCGGTGTCGACCACCCGCCGCAAATCGTCCATCACCCCCTCCAGGGGATGGCCGGTCAGGAAGAATCCCACGGTTTCCTTTTCATAGGTCAACCGTTCCAGCTTCGGCCAATCCTCGACCTCCGGCAGGTCGACCTCTTGGTTTTCCTTTTTGGCGCCGGCTGGCTGGGCAATGGCAAACAGGTTCATCTGGCCGCTCATCCGGTCGCGCTGCGCCGCCTTGGCCCGTTCGAGGCACTGGTCAAGGGCTTCCAGGTACTGCTTCCGGTTGGGGTTGAGGGTGTCGAAGGCCCCGGCCTTGATCAGGCTTTCGATCACCTTGCGGTTGACCTTGGAGGAATCGACCCGGCTGCAAAAATCGGCCAGCGAGTGGTAGGTGCCGGCGTTGTCCCGTTCGGCCAGGATCGATTCCAGGGCCGCGCCGCCGACATTCTTCACCGCTGCCAGGCCGAAACGGATACGGTCGTTGATGACCGTGAAGTCGTTGACCGACTCGTTGATGTCCGGCGGCAGCACCTCGATTTTTTCCTGGCGGCACTCGTTGATGTATTTGACGACCTTGTCGGTGTTTTCCACGTCGCAGGAAAGCAGGGCCGCCAGGAACTGGGCCGGATAGTGGGCCTTGAGATAGGCGGTCTGGTAGGCGATCAGGGCATAGGCCGCCGAATGCGACTTGTTGAAACCGTAGCCGGCGAACTTGGCCATCAGGTCGAAGATGTATTTTGCTTTTTCCTCCGGAATACTGTTCGCCTTGGCTCCGGCCATGAACTTGCCCCGTTCCGTTTCCATGACCTCCGGGATCTTCTTGCCCATGGCCCGGCGGAGGATGTCGGCGTCGCCCAGGCTGTAGCCCGCCAGGATGTTGGAGATCTTCATGACCTGTTCCTGGTAGACGATGACCCCGTAGGTCTCCTGCAGCACCGATTTGATCTGGGGCAGGGGGTAATCGGCCGGTTTGCGGCCGTGCTTGGTCTCGACAAAGGTGTCGACCATGCCCGAGTCGAGCGGCCCCGGCCGGTACAGGGCCACCAGGGCGATCAGGTCGGAGAACTGCTCGGGCTGCATTTTGATCAGTAATTCGCGCATGCCGTCGCTTTCCAGCTGAAAGACGCCCAGGCTGTCGCCCCGGCACAACAGGGCGTAGGTCTTGAGATCGTTCATCGGGATCTTGCGCAGATCGATCTCGGTGCCGACATCGCTGGCGATCAGCTTGAGCGCCCGGTCGATCACGGTCAGGGTCTTCAAACCGAGAAAGTCGAACTTGATCAGCCCGGTTTTCTCGGTGTATTTCATGTCGTATTGGGTCAGGATTTCCTTGTTCGGGCCGATGCATACCGGCAGGAATTCGACCATCGGCTTGGGCGAGATGACCACGCCGGCGGCATGGGTCGACTTGTGCCGGGCCAATCCTTCCAGGGTCTGGGAGATGGTCAGCAGTTCGCGGACTTCGTTTTCCTTCATCGCCTCGCGTAGCCGGGGCTCCTTGTCGATGGCCTTCTTGAGGGTGATTTTCAGCTCCTCCGGCACCAGCTTGGCGATCCGATCCACCACCGGCAGGGGGATGTCGAGCACCCGGCCGACGTCGCGCAGCACGGCCCTGGCCTTCATCGAACCATAGGCCACGATCTGGGCCACATGCTCGTCGCCGCCATAACGCTGGCGGACGTAATCGATGACCTCGTCGCGCCGATCCTTGCAAAAGTCGATGTCGAAGTCGGGCATGGATACCCGCTCGATGTTGAGGAACCGCTCGAACAACAGGCCGTAGGGAAGGGGATCGATGTCGGTGATCGACATGCAGTAGGCGGCCAGGCTGCCGGCACCGGAACCGCGGCCGGGGCCCACCGGGATCTTTTGTTTCTTGGCCCAGGTGATGAAGTCGGCCACGATCAGGAAGTAGCCGGAAAATCCCATTTTCTGAATGACCTCGACCTCCAGGGTCAGCCGGTCCCGGTAGGCCTTCTCGGTTTCGGCGCTGACCTCCTCCAGCTCCTTCAACTGGGCCAGGCGATCTTTGAAGCCGTCCCAGCAGGCCTGGGCAAAGACCGAATCCAGGGTTTCGTGTTCCTTGACCGGAAAGATGGGGAAATGGTGGGCACCGAACTTGAGGTCGAGATTGCAGCGTTCGGCCACTTCCAGGGTGTTGCTTATGGCCTGGGGGCAGTAGCTGAATTGAGCGGCCATCTCGTCGCCGGACTTGAAGTACAGTTCGTTGGTGTTGAACCGGAACCGGTTGGGATCGTTGATAGTCTTGCTCGTCTGGATGCAGAGCAGCACTTCGTGGGCGTAGGATTCCTCTCGGGTGAGATAGTGGCAGTCGTTGGTAGCCACCAGCTTGATCCCCAGTTCGTCGGCCAGCCCCATCAGGCCCTGGTTGGCGACGGTCTGCTCGGGGATGCCGTTTTCCTGGATTTCGAGATAGAGGCGGTCGCCGAAGACCTTCTGCATCTCCAGGGCGCGGGCCCGGGCGCCGTTGGGATCGTTGTGGGCGAGCCGCCAGGGAATCTCGCCCTTAAGGCAGGCGGTGAGCACGATCAGGCCCTCGTTATGCTGGTAGAGGGTTTGGCGGTCGATGCGGGGCCGGTAATAAAACCCTTTCGTCTGGGCCAGGGAGGCCAGCCGCATCAGGTTGCGATAGCCGGTTTCGTCCATGGCCAGGGCCACGAGGTGGAAATTGTGGCCGCCGCTCCGGTCGTGGAGGTGCATGCCGTTTTCCGCCAGGTAGAATTCGCAGCCGACCAGCGGCTTGACCCCGGCCTTCTTAGCCTTTTCGTAAAATTCCAGCGCCCCGTACATGGCGCCGTGATCGGTGACCGCCACCGCGTTCATGCCGAAATGCTGAGTCGACTCGATCAGGTCGGAGACACGGATGGCACCGTCGAGCATGGAATACTGGGTGTGGACATGGAGGTGGATGAAAGGTGTGGGCATGATGTATTTATTCCTGCATGTGGAAAAATCTGAAAATGTTCAGAGCATGACGAGCGAACGCAATCCGGAGGTATTGTGGTTCTCTCGCTCAGAGTGATTTTTCATGCTCTTGCGAATTTATCGTAGCAATTCAGGCGGCAGTTGTATCCACTGATGGTAACGGCCCAATGTTGAAGCTAACGCGCGGAGTTGAGTGCCGGGCTAGGTCGTGGCTGTCCTGCGCGTAAACATACTCGAAAGCACGTGTTGAATGAAAGGCGTTTTGCCTTCTGTGTATGCCTCGCGATCTGTGCGGTACTGTTGCGCAAGACGCAATTTGAGCTGCGCATGCTCCGCCGCGAGCGCCTGGCTGCGACGCAGCGCGTCACGAAACAGGAGTCTTTGTTTCCACAGTAGGCTTGAGAGGGGCACAAGGTGTAAATGGTGAGTTCGGTAGCTTGGCGAAGGCTTGCAGAACCAGTGCATAACCTCTGCTTTGTAAGGGTAGTAGATATACCGGATGCCAGTTACTGCTTCGATAGCTGTGCGTGAGGATGCGAGAGTGTGAATCGGAGCCATGATATCGATGACTGGCTTTGCCAGCAGCCATGGCACGGCAGTACTCCCGATGTGCTCAATTTTTCCTATGAGCCATGGTTTCAGAATAGCCGCCAAGAGTTCACGCTCGGTCTCGAACTTCGCGGGCGACGTCAAATCATAGGGAACGAGTTCAATCGGCGCATCGTCGTTGTTACCAGCGTTTTGTGCATGGTCGTGGGTCATTTGAAATGCAACCTACCATGAAGGGGGTGATTTGTGCGGCTTTTCGCGCAGGTCCGGTCATTGAAGGGTTAGTCTACGAGTTTTTCATTACCTTCATCTCGTGGAGCAATAACCAACACATTGCAGCCAAAGAACGTACGAGCCAAGTATGCAAGAGCGTTGAGGGGATACTTGTTGCGAAGCGCATTCACGGTGTTATCGTCGTACCAGCGGAAATGCCGATGGTGCTCCTCTACGATGGCTATCAGTCTTTCATTCCACGATCGGACGCTTTCGTCTTCGGGAAGTATCCGCTCGTATCGCCAATAGCCCTTGGCAAGATCATCGAGGAATTCCACACAATTTGTTCCGTCACTTCCTTCTCTAACTATGCGTGGATCGTCACTGCATAGGTAAACAGGGTGCCCATTCTTGAATGTTACGTGGTGGGCGCGATCATCCGGTAGGTCGCCAATTTCGGATGGGCGGAAAAAAACTGATCTTTGAACGACCTTGCCCTTGATATATGCGTTATTCAGCTCTGCTGGTGTATCGAAGTGTGGCGCTGCGTAATACACCGCCACACCCGATGCTTCAAGAGCAAGAAGCATCGGGTGCTGTTGGGAGTGTTTGGTTGGGCGTAAGTGCATTCGATAAAAAGGAGTTGTCATAAGACCACGCTGAGCCTCGAAGGCCGAATCTCGTACCATCTTGTGCGACAGCTTGAATTGCAAGAACAAGGGAAAGCCGACGAACGGAATTTTAACGTCGTAACCTCCACCCGGTTTTCCTTCGTCAATAAGTGATGGAAAGATCGGTGCTGCGCGAATCGGATGTGGCACTGAGGTAATAAGCGTTTCAGTAAGCGCGTAGCCGTAGCTAAATTCAGAAATGTCAGGGTTCATGATCGGAGGTGGTTTCGTGGGCTGACGACCAAGTTCAGCCGTGCTGAGGTTGAGGTTCGGATTGCAGGTCACTTTTTGCATCCCTGTTTTATGGGAAAGGCTCTCAGCTAACAATTCAGGAGACCGATGGCCCGGAGCGGTCATACGGGCCGTCGGGGTCGAAACGATCGTCGACCTGGATGTGAAACCGCTCCTGGATTCGAGAGAGCGGCACCATGTCGGCTCGCCGGTCCGAGGGGGTGAGAAAGGACAGCAACTTGGTGCGGAGCACCGTGGGGTTGAGTTCGCTGTGAATGGCGAGAACCCCTTCCATGATGATCTTTTGCAGCAGCAATTCCCGGTTGGTGCGCTCGCGCAGGTTGGCGGCAAAGGGGATGAAGAAGAAGTTGGCGAAAATTAGGCCATAGAGGATCGAGGTCAAGGCCAGGGGAACGGTCTTGAGGATGATGCCGGTGTCGTCGATGCCCGCCAGCATCGGAATGAGTCCGGCTACCGAGCCGACAATGCCGAAGGCCGGGCAGAAGTCGGCGATGGTGCGCAGCACCCGCTCGCTGTCCTCGCGGCGCAGTTTGAAAAAATACATCTCGGTGTTGAGGATGTCGCGGATTTGGTGGGGCTCGTAGTTGTCCACCAGGCAGCCGAGCCCCCGGCGGAGAAAGAGGATCGAGGTTTCGTCCTCGTCTTTTTGCAGGGAAAGGATGCCTTCAATCCGGGATTTGATCGCCAGATCAATGAGGATGTCGACAATCTCGGCTTCGGATTTCAACTGGCTGCCGTAGGAGGAACGGACCACCCGGAACACGATGATCAGCCGTTCGAGCTGGAAGCTGAGCAGCGCGGCGGTGGCGCTGCCGCCGGCCACGATCATCAGGCTGGCGATGTTGAAATAAAAGCTCAGGCTGCCCTTGAACAAAAAGCCGCCCAGGAAAATGAGGCCGCAGAGGACAAGGCCGATAGAGTTTTTTCGTTGCATGGCAAGATAACGGAATTATTGAAGGTTAGTGGGCGTGGCCGCCTCGGCCTGCGGCAACTCCTTGGACAGGATGATTTCCACCCGGCGGTTGGCCTTGCGGTTTTCCTCGCTGGTGTTGGGGTGCAGCGGCCGGAACGAACTGTACCCGGCAACAGCGAACTGACTGGGCGGCAGTTTGGTCTCCTCGATCAGAAAGCGGGCCACCCGGCTGGCCCGGGCCAACGACAGTTCCCAATTCGAGGGGAAGCGGGTGGTTTTGACCGGCCGGTCGTCGGTATGGCCGATCACATTGATCATGTAGGGCGTTTCCTTGATGATGTTGGAGAGTTTTTTCAGGGAATCGACGGCCGTGTGGGTCAGTTCCGCCTGGCCCGAGTCAAAGAGCAGGTCGCCGGTGAGGATGATGCGCATGGTCTTGTCGGGCACCAGCTCCACCGAGGCAAACCGCTCCAGTTTTTCGTTCTCCAGGGTGTGTTTGGACAAATCGTAGATTTTGGTGATCGCCTCTTCCCGTTGCTTGAGGTCGGCGGCCTGTTCCGGCTCCGGGGCAGGAGGAGGTGCCGGTGTCTCGGCGTGCTGCCGGGGCGGCTCTGCCGGCGGCTTGTCGATTTCCGGGATCGGGTCTATTTGCTCTGCGTCCGACGGCGGCAGCTCCGCGGTTTGGTGGCGGATCAGAACGTCGGCCCCCTGCAATTCCTGTTTCGGCAGCGAGGCGTCGTGCTGCTTGTCCCCGAGTTTGAGTGAAATGTCCTGGGTGATGGGATGGAAGAGCAGGGACGATTTGCCCGCACCGGCATCAACCGGGACGGTCTCGTCGGCGACCTTGTTCGGTTTGCCGTGGGACGAAATTTCCTGGTGGGTGTGCAGGTGGGCGAACAGGGTGAGGAAGAGGATGAACATGGTCATCATCAGGTCCGACCAGGCAATGGACCAATGGACCGGTCGAGGCGGCGTGCGCGAGCGGTAGAAAGAATCCTCGACCACGAAAACCGGCTGGCTGGCATGCAGCCATTCCGGTGGGAGCGACGACGGCGCCCGGCCCGAGGGAGCCGCCGCGATCGATTCTTGGGCTTCGTCCGGTGCGGGAGGGGTGATGGATGTCTCTGCCATAATCGTCTTTCGGCTGTCGGGGACCGGAACAAAAGGGCTTTGCGCGTTTTTTCGCCTGACCGCCGCATTGTAGCAGACTGCGGGAAAAAAGCCAGTGTTTGCCGTCTGTTCCGCCGTGGTCGATCCGGCAATGTCCCCCCTGGAAAAGTTCGATGGCAATCAGTAAAAAAAAATCCCCTGCCGTCCGCAAGGGCGACAGGGGATCGAAGACTCAGAAAAGAGCGTGAATCTTACTTTTCATCGTCCTGGAGGGATTTGACCAGCAAGGCGCCGGCCAGGCCCAACAGCCCGATATCCTTGACCTGATTCTTCGCGGTCAGCGACATCTGGGTCAGGAGGCTGCGGCGCAGGGATACCTTGGGCAGTTCCTGCGGCGCCGCCTTCATCAGCAGTTCCATATCGCCTTTCTTGCTGCCGAAGTACATGCCGTTGGGGCCGATTTGGACCGCTTTGGAGGTCAGACCCACCGCGCCTCGTTTCACATACTGCGCCACATCCGACTTGGGATCGTCGAGATCGCCGAAGACCCGGGCCCGAGCCAGGCAGGTCTGCACGCAGGCCGGCTCCAGCCCCTCGGCAACGCGCGGCATGCAGTAGGTGCACTTGTCCACCTTGCCGAGGCTGCCGTCGTCCTTGAGCGATTCGTCGACATAGCGGGCGCCGTAGGGGCAGGCGTCGCGGCAGGCACCGCAGCCGATGCAGCGTTCGCGATCGACCTGGACCGTACCGTTGAACGGATCCTTCCAGGTGGCGGCGATGTCCATGGTCACGGTCTTGCCGCTCTTCTTGTCCTTGAAGGTGGCGCTGACCTTCTCGGCCGGGCACACCGGCACGCAGGACGGGGCCTTGCAGTGGTTGCACAGGCCGGGGTAATAGGTGGCGGCCATGCCGGTCGTGGTGAGGTCCGGTCCGAGGCGGTGCACCCAGTTGCGGTTGTATTGAGCGGGCACTTCCCACTCGGCTTTACAGGCGATAACGCAGGCATGGCAGCCCACGCACCTGTCGACATCTATAATCATGCCATATTGCATAGGGACTCTCCTTCAGGGGTAATCGTGGCTGACGGTACGGGACAAGACCCGCCGATCAGCCGACTTTCACGAGTTTGACAAAGTTGTTGCGCATGCCATGGGCACCGGTTTCCGGATCCACCGCTAGTTTGGTGATCAGGCTCTGGTCGTCGACGCCCTTGTTGTAACCGACGGTCAGCTCGGGGTTCATCGAACCGAAGCCATGGTACATGTAGACGCAATCCTGGCGGATGCCCGGTGTGACCTTGACCGTGGTGGTAGTGCGCGACTTGACACCGTCCTGGTTGACCAGGGACACGGTGTCGCCGTCCTTGAGTCCCAGCTTGGCGGCCTGCTTGTCGTTGAGCCAGACCGGGTTGATGCTGTTTTCAGCCATCAGCCAGACGTTGTTCTGGCTGCGGTTGAAGGTGTGGACCGGCGAACGGCCGTAGAGCAGGCGGAAGTAGCCCTCGGGTGTACGCTCCACCGGGATATAGGTGGGGATGCCCGGATAGCCGTGGTCTTCCATCTCCTTGCTGTAAAAATGCACGGTCAGTTCCATATCGCCGTACGGCTTCTTGCCGGGCTGGACGTGGATGCCGTCTTCGGCCTTGATCTTGTCGATCGACAGCTGTACTCCGGCCAACATCTTGTTGATCCCGTCTTCCTGGGTCTGGATCGGGATCTTTTCGCCGTAGCCCATGCGCTTGGCAAGCTCGTTGGTGATGTAGACGCTGTCCTTGCGCTCGAATCCGGGCGCCACCAACGGCATGCGCGGTGCGATGTACTGCCGGGGCTCCTCGGACAGATCCCACTGAGTGCCGGTCTTGATCAGGTCGTAGCGTTCCAGGTACGAACAGTCGGGCAACAGGATGTCGGCGTACATGGTGATGTCGGTGGGCATGACATCGACGCACATGACGAAGTCCATCTGCTCCAGCATCTTGATGGTTTTTTCCTGGTTGGGAATGGTCTGGATCGGGTTCTGACCCCAGATGACGCAGCCCTTGATCGGATACGGCTTGCCGGTGATGGCGGTGTCGCGGATCAGGTCGGTCGGGGTGCCGGGCGGCGAAAAGTGATAGAGATTGGCCATCTCCCGGAGGCTCTTGTCGTGGCCTTCGCCTTTCGGCCAGGAATACTTGGCCAATCCCTTCGGGCCCACCGGCTGAACGAACCCGCCCTTGACGCCGAAGGCGCCGAGCAGGCCAGTGAGGCAGGCCAGGGCGCGTTCCCGTTGGAAGTCGTTGCCGTACCAGGAAACGTGGCGGCCGGGATGGACGGAGACATTGGGCATGTTGGCGGCCAGCAATTCGGCCACTTCCTTGATCTGGGCGGCGGGCACGTCGCATTCCTGGGCCGCTTTCTCCAAGGTCCACTGCTTGATGCCCTCGGCCATCTTGCCGAGGCCTTCGCCGTAGTCTTCGACGAAATCGGCGTTGTACTTCTTGTTCTGGATCAGATAGTTCATGATCGCCAGCAAGAAGGCGGTATCGGTGCCGGGGCGGATCTGGACCCAGATGTGCGATTTGGCCGCAGAGGCCGAATAGCGGGGATCGACCACCACCAGTTTGGCGCCGTTTTCAAGTCCCTTGAGATACTGCTTGACGTGGGACACATGGATATTCTCGCCGAAATGGCAGCCCACCAGGAAAATGACCTTGGCGTTGGCCATGTCGACGTTTTCGTTGGGCGCCTGCTCGACCGTGGCGAGATAGGCGGTATCGCGGATACCGCGGCACTGGAAGAACGAGGCTTCGGAGATGTTGTGGGTTCCGACGGTGTTTTCGAAGAAGCCCATGGGGTAGGTGGCGGTGGAGCCATGCGGAAACATGGAGATGCCCTTGGTGCCGTACTGGTCGGCAATGGCCTTCAGCTTGCTGCCGCAGGTGTCGAGGGCCTCTTCCCAGGTGATGCGCTGCCATTTGGGCGCGCCGCGCTTGCCCACGTTCTTCAACGGGTATTTGAGGCGGTCCGGATCGTAAAGCAGCTTGACGCCGGCATTGCCGCGGGCGCAGATGGAGACGCCGTTGTCGATTGATTTCGGGTTGCCTTCGAGCTTGACCAGACGGCCGTCGCGGATCTTGCCAACCAGCTGGCACCGCCAGAAGCACATCTCGCACACCCCGCCAACCGCGGTTTGGGTGTTCTTGAAGCTCCCTGGAGCAACCAGGGGCGTCTTGACAACTCCTGACTCCGCTTTGGCCGTCACTTTGGACAGCGGCACGGACGCAGCGGCAATCGAGGCGGCTTTAAGAAAAGTCCGCCTGGTAAGGTTCATTGCCATTTACTGTTCCTCCTTGGTGAAGAAATCGATTAACTGTATCGACATTCGATAGAACGGATGTCGAGCTTCTTGCATGCTTTTTTCTTGAAAACGTACGAACCACGGCCGAAAGAGGGTTTGAAGAAAAAGCTCTTCGTCGTCAAATTTGGCTTCACCGGCCAATGCCGCCAAAAATTCGAGTTCGAATTGAAGATGATCCGCGGGTTCGGTCTCGGACAGCAGGTCGAAACCCCGTTCACGGTAAAAATTCCTGGTGCGCTCGGTGGTCCGGCCATGCAGGCTGCCGTCGCCGTCGAGATAGACCGAGGCATAGGGAGGGATGGTGGTTCCCGGGGCGGCGGTGATGAACAGGCTGGTGTAGGCGGTGCGCAGATCGTCGAGGGGATCGGCGGTTTTTTCCCGCCATGCCCGCATTGCCGCAAGCTCGGCCTGCCAATCGAGGGAGGCCAGCAGCGACTCGAAGGCATCGAAAAACGGTTCGTTGCAAAAGGCGGGGTCGGGATAGCGCATGGTGAGCGCCAAAAAGGAATAGAGGGAACTGAGGGTGGCGGCTTCGGTTGCCGAGGCGTCGTCCTGATCGGGAGATAAGCTGTGTGCGGCCATGGAGCAAAGTATACTGGCGGATCGGTGACGGACGATCTGCGTGACCTCGGTTGACGGTCGGGGAATGTGGTTGCGAGGCTCCGCTACAGGAGCCAATTGCTAGCGATAAGCCGCTTTTCTACAGTTGACCCGCCTGCCTCTATCGTTCCTTGAATCCCGCACACTGTAGCATACAATCTTTTTTTGTACAAGATACCTGTACTTCCTGCTAAAGGTTTCGATGCGGCCGGTCGATAAGACGAAAAGAGAGAGGTGCATGCTCATGGATGAGTGGCAGCGCCTCGTTCGCCCATCATCGTCAATGAAACCAGGGAAGGAATCATGAAGATCGCAGAATCCGCCATCCAACTCGCCAGTTCACGAACCGCCACCGAATATTCAGAACGCCAGGAATCGCTCACCGTGTGGCGGCCCGGCAAGGAGCCCGCCCAGGCCGGGAGCCGGGACAACGCCAACAGCACCCTCAAACAGCAGGCCGACCAACTCGCCCGGGAAGCGGCCAAGGTGTCGCTGTCCGAAGCGGCCAGGCAGCAGCGGACCGCCGTGCTTGCGGAATCCGCCGAGGCCGAGGATTCGCGGTTGTCGGACGATTCGATAACCGACCTGAACTTGCGCATCCTCAAGACCCTGTTAGAAAAACTCACCGGCCGCAAATTCGAGACGACCGAGGTGCCGGTTGCGCAGCAGGCCGGCCAGGACCAGACCCCGGTCCAGGAAGGAGGGCAGGGCGGGCAACTGCCTCCGGGATGGGGGCTGCGCTACGAGCGCCACGAAACCTACCACGAATCGGAATCCACCACCTTCAACGCCCAAGGCACGGTGGTCACGGCCGACGGCCAGCAGATCGAGATCGGCATTCAATTGAACATGAGCCGGAGTTTCACTTCGTCGATGGACGAGGTGTTGCAGATCGGCCAGCCCGCGCTCAAAGATCCGTTGGTGATCAATTTCAACGGCACTGCCGCCCAGTTGACCCAAAAGACCTTTAGTTTCGATATCGACGCCGACGGTGCCGACAATCAGATCGCCTTTGTCGGTCCCGGCTCTGGCTTCCTGGCCCTTGATGCCAACAATGACGGCGTGATCAACAACGGCAGCGAGCTGTTCGGCACCAAAAGCGGCGACGGTTTTGCCGACCTGGCGGGCCATGACAGTGACCACAATGGCTGGATCGACGAAAACGACAGCATTTTTTCCCGGCTGCGGATCTGGATGAAGACCGAGTCGGGCGAGGATAAATTGCTGACCTTGAAAGACCAGGGGGTCGGGGCCATCTATCTCGGCCGGGTCGATACCCCCTTCAGCGTCAAGGACGATAGCAACGCCCTGCAGGGCCAGGTCCGCGCCACCGGTCTTTTCCTGTTCGAGAAAGGCGGGACGGGTACCATGCAGCAGCTGGATCTGGTGGCCTGAGCCGCTCCTGCCGCATCCATCGATCGACAAAGATCGCCCTGAAACCAAGCGGTTTGTCACTTGACGGACCGCTTTTCTATTGTTATAAGCTTAATTTTTCGAATATTTTCAATCTTTATCGTCGGCTGCGGCGGTGCGGGCCGATCGGCCGTGGCCGGGCGCGGCAAGGAGAGCGAGTATGGAAATTCAGATCCCCATAGGGGCCAAAGGCAAGGAAGAGATGGTGGTCACCCCGGAGACAACCGCCGCCCGCTACGGCAGCGGGTTGGTTGAGGTGTTTGCGACACCGGCCATGGTCGCCTTGATGGAAAAGACCTGTCTGGTCTCGGTGCTACCCTTTTTGCCTGAAGGATTCGGCACGGTGGGCATCAAGGTCGATATCGCCCACACCAGGGCGACCCCGGTCGGGATGAAGGTCACCTGCGAGTCGACCCTGGTCGAGGTGGACCGCCGTCGGTTGGTGTTCGAACTGGTGGCCCATGACGAAAAGGGCGAGATCGGCCGGGGCCGGCACGAGCGCTTCGTCATCGATACCGCGAAATTCATGGAAAAATTGTAAACCGCTCCGCTGTCGGGTGCCTGTCTCCGGATGCCGGACCGTAACGCGGTTTCGCATTTGGCTCCGGCCCGCTTTTGCGGGCGGCGTCAGCTCGTTTTTCCGTGATGGTAGCGGTTCAGTACCCCGTACAGCATGTCGGGCAGGTCGTTTTTCTGGCGGGAACTGCGCTGGATCTGCTTGAGGCATTTATCGAAGGTGACCGGTTCGCCGAGAAAGATGTGCCGGAGCAGCAGCGAGATCAGCCGGGTGATGGTGGTCAGGTTGGCGATCCGCGCCTGGAGTTCGTGGTCGCGGTCAAAGGCGGTTGAGGCGAAGATCTCGACCGGCTTGCCGTTGACCTCGCTCACCGAAAGGTACCACTTGTTGCGGTCGCGGTCGATGGTCCGGTAGCGCTTGCCGTCGAGCACCTCCGGCAGTTCGGCTTCGCCCTCAATCGGTTGCGGGATGGCCTCGGGGAGGATGGCCTCGTTCCGATGGCGCAGCCACAGCCGCTTCATCACTTCCGGCTGTTCCTGCACGGCGCGGGCGAGGGCTGCGCAGGAGGGGCAAAGTTCCTGGTCGGCTTCGGTTTGCGCTTCCCGAAGGTTGCAGATCGTACAGAGGGTAGGGGTGGGCTCGGCGGTCACGATGCAACTCCATGTGGTTGAAAATCGGTTAGCGGGGCGCCCTTCCGTCGGCTCCGCAATCCTTCGACAATACACCGGCGGCAAAAAAAGACAAGCAGGGATGTCGGCCGCTTTTTTCTTCTTTCGCGTCCCCCCTGTTTCCGTTTCGCCTCCTTCGATCCCGTTTGCCGCGCCATGCCGCCACCAGCCCGGCCGCCTTTTCCCTTGCACTCTGATGCGGGATTGGTAAAATCTTCCACTTTGCAATCAGTTTCGCCACGATGCCTTTTTTCTTTCGCTCGATCGGGAACAACAATGGACTACAGGGAAACACTGAACCTGCCGCAAACTAAATTCAAGATGAAGGCCAACCTGACCCAGCGCGAGCCCATGGTGCTCAAACGGTGGGACCAGGACGACCTGTACGGGAAAGTGCAGGAGGCCACTTCCGGCCGTCCCCTGTTCGTGCTCCATGACGGCCCGCCCTATGCCAACGGCAACATCCATTTGGGCACGGCCTTCAACAAGGTGCTCAAGGACATCATCCTCCGATCCAAGCGAATGGCCGGTTTCAACGCGCCCTACATTCCCGGCTGGGACTGCCACGGCCTGCCGATCGAGCACAATGTCGATCTGGAGCTGGGAGAAAAGAAGCAGACCATCTCCACCTTGGGCAAGCGTTCGGCCTGCCGCGGTTACGCCGAAAAATGGATCAAGAAGCAGAAGGAGCAGTTCAAGCGGCTGGGAGTCATCGGCGACTGGGACAAGCCCTACCTGACCATGAACTACCCCTACGAGGCGACCATCGCCCGTGAGTTCAATACATTTCTCCTCTCCGGCGCGGTGGTCCGTTCCAAGAAGCCGGTTTACTGGTGCGCGACTTGCGGTACGGCCCTGGCCGAGGCGGAGGTCGACTATGCCGATCACACCTCGCCTTCGGTCTACGTCAAGTTTCCGGTGATCGACGACCTCGGCCCCTTGGCGCCGGAGCTGGCGGGGCGCAAGGTTTCGGTGCTGATCTGGACCACCACTCCCTGGACCCTGCCGGCCAACCTGGCCATTGCCTTCCACCCCGATTTCGAATACGCGGCGGTGGCGGTCGGCGACGAGACCTGGATCCTGGCCAAGGAGTTGGTGGCCTCCTGCATGGAGCAGTTCGGCATCGAACAGTATGCGATCCTCGCCACCTTTTCCGCCGCCGGCCTGGAGGGCAAATGCTGCCGCCACCCCTTCATGGACCGCGATTCCCTGATGGTGCTGGCCGACTACGTCACCGCCGACTCGGGAACCGGCTGCGTCCACACCGCGCCCGGCCACGGCGCCGACGACTACCTTACCGGCCTGCGCTACGGTCTGGACATCCTGTCGCCGGTGGATGACGCCGGCTGCTACACCGCCGAGGCCGGGCCCTACCAGGGGCAGCAAATTCCCCGGGTCAACCGGCAAATCGTCGCCGACATGGCCGCCGAGGGCTCGCTGGTCAAGGAGGCGTCTATCCGCCACAGCTATCCCCATTGCTGGCGCTGCAAGGAGCCGGTGATGTACCGGGCCACGGCCCAGTGGTTCATCTCCATGGACAACCTTGAGTTGCGCGCCAAGGCCCTGGCCGCGATCAACCAGGTCAAGTGGACCCCGGCCTGGGGGCAGCAGCGGATCTACGGCATGATCGAGGCCCGTCCGGACTGGTGCCTGTCGCGGCAACGGACCTGGGGCGTGCCGGTCACGGTGCTGACCTGCATCGCCTGCGGCGAGATCCTCAAGCACCAGGCGGTCTGCGACCGGATCGACGAGCTGTTCATGCGGGAAGGGGCCGACGCCTGGTTCAAGCACGAGGCCGCGGATTTCATCCCCGAGGGCGTGGCCTGCACTTGCGGCGGCCGCGAGTTCGCCAAGGAGTCGGACATCCTCGACGTCTGGTTCGATTCCGGCGTGAGTCACGCGGCGGTGGTCGAGGCGCGGCCGGAGCTGCGGGCTCCGGCGGATCTCTACCTGGAAGGCAGCGACCAGCACCGGGGATGGTTCCAATCCTCCCTGCTCACCTCGGTGGGCACCAGGGGCGGCGCCCCCTATCTGGGCGTGCTCACCCATGGCTACGTGGTCGACGGCCAGGGCAAGAAAATGTCCAAGTCGGTGGGCAACGTGGTGGCGCCCCAGGAGGTGATCGACCGGTACGGGGCCGAGGTGCTGCGGCTGTGGGTGGCCAGCGAGAACTACCAGGACGACGTCAAGGTATCGGATGAAATCCTCAAGCACGTCTCCGACGCCTACCGCAAGATGCGCAACACCCTGCGCTTTCTCTTGAGCAATCTCTACGATTTCGATCCGGCCAAAGACAGCGTGGCGTTAGCGGACCTGCATGAGATCGACCGCTGGGCCCTGGCCAGGTTTGCCGAACTGAACGAACGCATCACCCGCGCCTACGAACGCTACGAGTTCCACGCCGTCTACCATGGGCTGCACAATTTCTGCGGCACCACCATCTCCAGTCTTTACATGGATGTACTCAAGGACCGGCTGTACTGCTCGCTGCCCAACGGCCCGGAGCGGCGCGCCGCCCAAACGGTGATCCACCGGATTTTCGACGGCCTGCTGAGGCTGATGTCGCCGGTGCTCTGCTTCACGGCCGCCGAAGCCTGGGAGCATCTGCACCAATTGGAGGCAAACGCCCCGCTTGAACGAAGCATCTTTTTCGCCGATTTCGCCGAAGTGGGCGACATCGGCCGTGATGCCGCCTTTGACGAGCGCTGGACCCGGCTGCTGGCCCTGCGTGGCGCCATCACCAAGGTGCTGGAAGGGGCGCGTCAGGACAAGGTGATCGGGCTGGCGCTCGATGCCGAGGTGGTCCTGCGGGCCAATGTCGATTGGGCGGAGTTCGTGGCCGGCAGCGCGGAACGGCTGCGGGAGTTGTGCATCGTTTCCGGCCTGCGGCTGGCCGATGGGCAGGACGACGGCAGGGTCTTTGTCGGGGCCGAGGGACTGGAGGGCATCGAGATTGCGGTCGGCCCGGCGCCCGGCGCCAAGTGCGAACGCTGCTGGACCATTTCGTCCACGGTCGGCGAGGATACCGAGCACTCCAGCCTCTGCGCCCGCTGCGCCGCCGTGGTGCGCCAACTGGCGATTTGAAGGGGCGGCATGCTTGTTTTTTTCTTCATCATCCTGGCGGTGGTCGGCATCGACCAGGCGAGCAAGGCCTGGATCATCGCGCATTTTGCCCTGCACGAGAGCGTGGAGGTCATCCCCGGCCTGTTCAACCTGACCCATTTGACCAATAACGGCGCTGCCTTCGGCATACTGGCCGGCCAGCCGGCGCTCTGGCGACAGGTGTTTTTCATCGCCGCCGCCGGTATCGCCCTGGTGTGCATCTGGATTGCCCAGCGCAGTTTCAGCCCGCGCAGCCGGGCCTACACGGTGGCTCTGGCCCTGATCGCGGGCGGGGCCATCGGCAATCTGATCGACCGGATCCGATGGGGATTCGTGGTCGATTTCTTGGATTTTTACCTGGGGCAGTCGCACTGGCCCGCCTTCAATGTCGCCGATTCCGCGATCACGGTCGGCGTCGCCCTGTTTATTGGATACAACCTCCTGTTCGACCGGCAATGAGCCGGCGGGCGGGTCAATAACGACCGATTTGCATGCGCATGAAAAAAACCGCCATTCTTTTTCCGGGACAAGGGTCCCAATATGTGGGCATGGGCCAGGCCTTTGTCGAGCAGGATGCCGACGCTGCGGCCCTGATGGATCTGGCCGAGCGGATCTCCGGCTTCCCGATCCGCACCTTGTGCTTCCAAGGGCCGCTGGCTGACCTGACCCGGGTGCTCTACCTGCAGCCGGCCCTGACCGCGATCAATCTGATCTGCTGGCAGCAACTGCTCAAGGCGCTGCCCGGCTTCACTCCCGCCTTTTTCGCCGGCCACAGCCTGGGCGAGTATTCCGCCCTGTACGGGGCCGGGGTGCTAACCCTGGAGGACACCCTGGCGCTGGTCACCAAGCGCGGCCAGCTGATGGAGCGCGAGGGCGCGGCGCATCCCGGCGGCATGCGGGCGGTGCTGGGGCTGGATATCGAGCGGATCGAAGCCATTCTGGCCGATTTTACCGGCCCGGGCGTGGCGGTGGTGGCCAACCACAACACCGCGTCCCAGATCGTCCTTTCCGGCGACGCGACCGGGCTCGACAGCGTCTGCGCGGTCTGCGCGGCCCAAGGCGGCAAGGTCATCCCGCTCAATGTCAGCGTTGCCAACCACAGCCCACTGGTGGCCGGCGCGGTCGACGATTTCGCCGCTTTCATGGCCAATATCACCTTCGGTCCTCCCCAGGTGCCGGTTTTGTGCAACGTCACCGGCAGCGAGGAACGGGATCCCGGCCAGCTGAAGGCAATCATGGCCCGGCAGATCGCCTCACGGGTCCGTTGGCTGCCGATCGTCGAGCGCATGATCGCCGACGGGGTCGAGGTGATGGTCGAATTGGGGCCCAAGAACGTTCTGGCCGGGATGATCAGGAAGATCCTGCCGAAACAGTCCGCCATCGTCTGCGTCCAGGCCGATACCCCGGAGAGCCTGGCCAAGGTGGCCGAGATCGTGGCCGGCTGATAACCTCCCGGACCACCATGATTTTCTTCTTGCTTGACAAGCGAAGGCATGTCGGGTATGTATCCCAATTTCCCGCGCGGAGAACCGTCAGGTGCGTCCGTGGCGGCTATTGCACGGTGAATCCTTCATGACATTGTCCCGTATAGAGCACCATGTTTGAGAATTTAACCGATCGTCTCGAGAGTGCGTTCAAGAAATTACGCGGCCATGGCAGGCTGACTGAAGAGAACATTCAGGAGGCCATGGGCGAGGTGCGCACCGCGCTGCTCGAGGCGGATGTCAATTTCGGCGTCGTCAAGGAGTTCATCGCGTCGGTCACGGCCCAGGCCATTGGCAAGGAAGTGCTTACCAGCCTGTCGCCAGGCCAGCAGGTCGTCAAGGTGGTGCACGACCACCTGGTCGAATTGCTCGGCAGCCAGGCTCAGCCGCTCAAACTCGACGGCCGGCAGCCGGTGACCATCATGCTCGCCGGTCTCCAGGGCTCGGGCAAGACCACCACCGCGGCCAAGCTGGCGCGCCAACTCAAGGAAAAGGGCCGTTCGCCCCTGCTGGTGCCGGCCGACGTCTACCGGCCTGCCGCCATCGAGCAGTTGTATGTTCTGGGCGCCCAGGTCGAGGTACCGGTTTTCGCTTCGACCACCGAGCAGAAACCCGTGGACATCGCCCGCCAGGCATTTGCCGAGGCAAGCGCCGGCCCCTATGACACGGTGATCATCGACACCGCCGGCCGGCTGCATGTCGACGATGCCCTCATGGCCGAGTTGCGCGAAATCAGCCGGACCGTGCCCCTGACCGAGGTGCTGTTCGTCGCCGACGCCATGACCGGCCAGGACGCGGTCACGGTTGCCGAAAAGTTCAACAGCGAACTCGAGATCACCGGCGTCATCCTGACCAAGATGGAAGGCGACGCCCGTGGCGGCGCGGCCTTGTCGGTCAAGAAGGTCACCGGCAAGCCGATCAAGTTCGTCGGTGTCGGCGAATCGGTCGAGGCCTTGGAGGTTTTTCATCCCGACCGGGCCGCCTCGCGCATTCTGGGCATGGGCGACGTCCTGTCCCTGATCGAGAAGGCGGAAGCGGTCGTCGATCAGAAAAACGCCGAGCAACTGGCCCGCAAGATTCAGAAAAACGCCTTCACCCTGGAAGATTTCCTTGATCAGATCCAGCAGATCAAGAAAATGGGCACCCTGGAGCAGATCATGGGGATGATCCCCGGGATCAACAAGCTCAAGCAGATCAAGGACGCGCCCAAGCCCGACCAGAAGGAATTGGTCAAGACCGAGGCCATCATCCGCTCCATGACCACCAAGGAGCGGCGCAACCACAGAATCATTGACGCCAGCCGGCGGCTGCGGATCGCCAAGGGCTCGGGCACGTCGGTTGCCGAGGTGAACCGGGTGCTGAAAAGTTACGCCATGATGCTGAAAATGATGAAGAACCTGAAAGGCAAGGGCATCGTGACCGGCGGCAAGCGCCGCAAGTTGCCCAAAGGGCTCATGCGCTCGTAATATTTATACGTTTTCAACCGTGTCCGGCGTGTTGCCGGGACGATATCCACCGGAGGATAAGGAATGGCAGTTCGTATTCGTTTGACCAGGAAAGGCAGGAAGAAACAACCCTTCTACCGTATCGTCGTTGCCGACAGCGAAGCGCCGCGCGACGGCAAATTCCTCGACATCGTCGGCACCTATGATCCCATGCAAAATCCTGCCGCCATTACCATCGACAACGAAAAGCTTGCCGTCTGGATGAAGAAAGGCGCCAAGCCGACGGAGACGGTGGAGAGCCTGATCAAGAAATCCGGCGCTCAAGCTGCCGCTGCGGCGTAAATGAAACAGCTGGTTGAATTCATCGCCGGTCGGCTGGTCGAGTATCCCGACCGGATTGAGGTGAACCTGCAGGAAGAAGGGGACAGTCTCGCCATCGAACTGCGGGTGGCCCAGGAAGACCTGGGCAAAGTGATCGGAAAACAGGGGCGGACCGCCAGGGCCATGCGCTCGGTGCTGGCCGCCTCCAAGGCTGGGGACGGCAAACGTGCCCGGCTGGAAATTGTCGAATAGCGACCGGGCGAACCCGGGGCCGAGCGGCGCCTTCGTCCTGCTTGGCACGGTGGTCAGGCCGCACGGAATCCGGGGCGAATTGAAGATTTGCCCGCACACCGAGCAACCGGACAGTATTTGTCGGTATCGCCGGGTTTTCCTGGCCGCCGATGTCGACGGCGAAATGATCGAATGTGCGGATATCCGGGCTCGGGTCAGCGGGCGGATGATCATCCTCAGCCTACCCGGTTGCGACGACCGCGACCGGGCCGAGCGGTTCGTAGGATGGCGGCTGTGGCTGCCAGTCTCGGACCTGCCGTCGGCCAAAGCCGATGAAGTGTACTTGCACAGCCTGATGAACAAGCGGGCTCGGACCGTGGATGGACGCGAACTCGGCACGGTCAGAGAATTGCTCGGCGGCGGTCAGGAGAGGCTGGTTATCCGGGACGGCGACCGCGAATACCTCGTGCCGGCGGTACGGGCGTTTATCGCTTCTGTCGGCGAGACCGAGGTGGTGCTGGATCTGCCGCCCGGTTTGCTTGAGATGAACAGCTGAGTGCGTCGGGATCGCTGTGCTTTTTTCGGTCCTGACAATTTTTCCCGATTTTTTTTCCTCGCCGCTGCAGGAAGGGATTGTGCGCAAGGCCCAAGGCGAGGGAAAGATCGAGATCGGGATTCACAATATCCGTGAATACGCCCTGGATAAGCATCGCATGACCGACGACCGGCCCTTTGGCGGCGGCGAAGGCATGGTGATGAAGCCGGAGCCGCTGGCCGCCTGCATGCGGGGCGCTGTCCGGCCCGATTGCTCCCGCCGGGTGATCCTGCTGTCGCCCAAGGGCGAGCGGTTCGACCAGGCCCAGGCGGAGCGGCTGGCCCAATACGGGCAATTGCTGCTGATTTGCGGCCGCTACGAAGGTGTGGACGAGCGCTTTCGCTGTTTGTACGTCGAGGAAGAGTTGTCGATTGGCGACTATATCCTGACCGGCGGCGAATTGGCCGCGCTGGTGGTGATCGACGCGGTCAGCCGCCTGTTGCCTGGAGTGCTGGGTTGTAGCGACTCGGCCACGAACGACAGTTTCAGCCGCGGACTGCTCAAGCATGCGCAGTACACGCGGCCGCAGGTATTCGAAGAGATGGGCGTGCCGGAGGTGCTGCTTTCCGGCGACCATGCCGCCATTGACCGCTACCGGCTGGTCGAATCGGTGCGGTTGACTTTGAAGCGCCGGCCCGAACTGCTGGCTTCGGCGCGATTCTCGCCGCAGGAAGTTAAAATATTGCGGCGAGAGGGACTTTACGGCCGGATCGAGGCCATGATGAGGGTGCAACGGACGGGCGGCGATGCGGATTGATGTGGCGCTGGTGCACTATCCGGTGGTCAACCGCCATGGCGAGACCATCGGTTCGGCGGTGACCAACCTTGATCTTCACGACATTGCCCGGGCGGGCAGGACCTATGGGGTCGGGACCTATTGGGTAATCACCCCGTTTCAGGAGCAGCGGGAGCTGGCCGAGCAGATCGTCGGCCACTGGACCCGCGGCTACGGCGGTAGCGTCAATCCGGACCGGAGCGACGCCTTGGCGCTCATCACAGTTTGTGCCAGCTATGCCGAGGCCCTGGCCGGGGCCACGGAAAAATTCGGCGAGCGGCCATTTGTGCTCGCCACCTGCGCCAAGGAGCAGGCCAATACCTTGGAATACGCCGAAGTTCGAGAGAGGCTCAACCGGGAAACGCCGGTGCTCCTGCTCTTCGGCACCGCTTGGGGCCTGAGCCCCGAGTTGCTGGCCGCGGTGGATGGCGTGCTGCCACCCTTGCGCGGCACCACCGGATTCAATCATCTGTCGGTACGATCGGCGGCGGCGATCATTCTCGATCGGCTGCTCGGCGAGCGTAGCGGCGCGATGCAGGCGTTGTGATGCGCGCACCTCAGGTGCGGAGCGATAGAGCAATAAGCAGGACATGGGATGTGTGGAGGCATCCTTCGGCGGACGCCGCAAGGCGTTTGACCGTTAACCAATGAATATGGCGATGAACATGTTGGACAAGATCGATCTGGAGCAAATGCGTTTCGATATTCCCGAGTTCCGTCCCGGCGATACCGTCAAGGTGCATATCCGGATCATCGAAGGCAACAAGGAGCGGGTTCAGGTGTTCCAGGGCGTGGTGATCAAGCGCAAACGGGGCAACATGAACGCCACCTTCACGGTCCGGAAGATTTCCCACGGCGTGGGCGTGGAGAAAACCTTTGCCCTGCACTCGCCGCGGATCGAGAAGATCGAGATGGTGACCGCCGGCCGTGTGCGCCGCTCCCGTCTCTACTATCTGCGCGAGCGTCGCGGCAAGGCTGCCCGTATCCGCGAGCGGGGCATCATCTGAATGGCGTTTTCCCGCTCCGGGCAATCCGGTAGACGGGAAAGAACGATCTGTCCGGATGCGGCGGTGGCGGCCCCTCGGGTTGCCACCGCCATTTTTCGGCCCTTATCGCAGACCTTTCGTTTCTTGCCTTGCAGGCGGCAATGCATGGAAATGCCGACATGACCCCATGCGTTTCTCCCCTTTTTCCTGCTGTGTCCCCCCATCCGGGCGACACCTTTTCCATTGAACGCCAATTTTTCGGTCATGGCGCCGGCCTGGTCGCCGGTCTCGACGAAGCCGGCCGGGGCCCGCTGGCCGGGCCGGTAGTTGCCGCCTGCGCGATCTTGCCCAGGGATGGCGACCACCACCTTTTCCGTGATTCCAAGCAACTCACCGCCCAGCAGCGCGAGCAACTGTTCGCCCTGTTGCAGACCAATGGCGCCGTTATCGGCGTGGGGCTCGCCGATCCACGGGAAATAGAGGCAATCAATATCCTCCAGGCCTCCCTGCTGGCGATGCGGCGGGCGTTGGCGGAGTGCGTCGCGGCCAACGACGGCCAAATCCCGGATGTGCTGCTGGTCGACGGCAGACACCGGGTGCCGGTCACGATCCAGCAACTGACCTTGGTCAAGGGCGAATCGAAAAGCGCCTCCATCGCCGCGGCCTCGATCGTCGCCAAGGTGACCCGCGACCGGCTGATGGCCCAGGCCCATGCCTGCTATCCGCAGTACGGTTTCGATCGCCATCAGGGGTACCCGACCAAAGCGCACCGGCAGGCGATCGCCGTTCACGGCCCGTGCCCGCTGCACCGCCGCACCTTTCGGGGAGTGGCCGAATTTCTGCCAACCTCCGATGCGCCGATGCCGGTTCAGCCGAGCTTGTGGTGATGGCCCGACAAGGGAGATGACGGTGCTGTTGCGCAGGAAAAAGGCTACCGCGCCCACGGGTCGCCTGGGCGAAGCCCTGGCAGCCGAGTTTTTGACCAAGCAGCGATATGCGATTGTCGAGCTCAATTACCGTAAATCCTACGGTGAGGTCGACATCATCGCCCAAGATGGCGACACCGTGGTCTTTGTCGAGGTCAAAACTCGTAAATCCACGGGCTTCGGCACGGCATTCGAGGCGGTGGACAGCCGCAAGCAGCGGCAGATTTCCCGGATTGCCCAGGAGTACCTGCAAAGCCACGGCCTGCTCGAAGCGCCCGCCCGGTTCGACGTGATTGCGATCCGGTTGGATGGCGACAACCGGGCCACCGCCATCGATCATATCAAAAACGCCTTTGATTGCGTGTTGTAGGAGCAAAGCATGAACACCGCGACCAGGGAAACGCAGGCCCCGGTGGCCGTCACCATGGGCTGCCCGGCTGGCATCGGGCCGGAAATTATTTGCCGATTTTTTGGCCGGGAGGATTCTTCCGTCTCGGGACTGGCCGTGGTGGTGGGGGATATGGCGGTGCTGCGCCAGGCCGCCGCCGGACTCGGAATGGTGTTGCCGATCGAATCGTGGCTTCCCGGCCAGCCGGTCAAAAGGGGCATTGTGCCGGTGTTCCAGGTCGGCCCGCACCGGACCGAGCCGGTGTGCTGGGGCCGGCCCGACGCGGCTGGCGGCCGGGTCATGGGACAATGCATCGAGGAGGCGGTTCGGCTGGTCGACGCGAAAGCGTGCAGCGCCATCGTTACCTGTCCGATCAGCAAAAAGAGCTTGCAAGCCGCCGGATATCCGTATCCCGGGCACACGGAAATGCTGGCCAGCCTCACCGGCAGCCCGAGGGTGCGGATGATGATGGCCGGGCCCAGGCTCAAGGTGGTTCTGGTCACTATCCATGTGGCGTTGCGCCAGGTGCCCGAGCTGCTGAGCCCGGAGGAGATCGCCGATTGCATCGACATGACCCGGACTTCCCTCCAGCGCGACTTTGCTCTCGCCGCCCCCAGAATCGCGGTGGCGGGCCTGAATCCCCATGGCGGCGAGAACGGGCTGTTCGGCGACGAGGAAACGCGGATCATCGAGCCGGCGCTGGCGGCCTTTGCCGCCGATCAGGTGAGCGGCCCCTGGCCGCCGGATACCGTCTTCCACAAGGCGGCGGCTGGGCAATACGACGCGGTGATCGCCATGTACCACGACCAGGGATTGATCCCCTTCAAGCTCCTCCATTTCCAGGACGGCGTCAACGTCACTCTCGGCCTGCCGCTGGTTCGAACCTCGGTCGACCACGGCACCGCCTACGATATTGCCGGAAAAAACATGGCCGACCCGTCCAGTTTGGTTGCGGCCCTGGACCTGGTGCAGACCATCGTCGCCAACCGACGGCAGGGAGGTGATCCATGCGCTCCGGCCTGCTGATCGCCTTCGAGGGGATCGACGGCACCGGCAAGTCGACCCAATTGCCGCTTCTCGCCGCCTACCTGCGCGGCTTGGGATCGACGGTGGTCGAGACCAGGGAGCCCACGGACGGCCCCCATGGGCAGCGAATCCGCGCCCTGTATCGTAACCGGAACCAGGCCTCGCCTGAGGAGGAACTGGAGCTGTTTCTGCTCGACCGCCGCCAGCACGTCGCCGAATGCATCCGTCCGGCCCTGGAACAGGGAATGATCGTGCTCACCGACCGGTACTACTTTTCCACCGCGGCCTACCAGGGCGCGGCGGGGTGCGATCCGGCCCAGGTCTTTGCCCGCCACGATTTCGCGCCCGAGCCGGATCTGGTGCTGCTGCTTACCTTGCCGGTGGAAGAAAGTGTCCTGCGCATCCGCGACTTGCGCGGCGAATCTCCCAACGATTTCGAGCAGCAGGAGCAGTTGGAAAAAGTGGCCGCGCTCTTTGCATCCTTCCCCCACAGTTGTATAGTGCGCATCCATGCCGCCCGGCCGGTGGCGGAGGTGCAGTCCTCCATCCGCGCGGCGGTCCAACAACTGCTTATGCGCAAAGGTGTGTAATGCTCCGGATCATGCTTGGTTTTCGCTTCCGCCTGCTCGCCGTTTCGGCCTGCGCGCTCTTGCTGGCCGGCGGCTGCCAGCCAATGGCCGAGACCGCCGCCTTGCAGACGGCGTCGTCCGGTACGGGCAAGGCCGATCACGCCTGCTCCTATGCTTATTTTCTTTGGGGCCGCCATGCCGAATTGCTGCTTCGCTTCGACGAAGCCCTGGAATTTTACCAGAAGGCCCTGATTTGCGACGATCAGGCCGAGTTTGTCAGCGAGAAGGTGCCGATTCTGCTGCTGCGGCTGGAGCGGACCGACGAGGCCGCGATCTGGCTGAACAATTACCTCCAAACCCACCCGGACCGGACCGGGATGCGGATGCTCTATGCCAAGGTGCTGCTCAAGCAGAAAAAAAACGCCGAGGCCATGGAACAGTACCGGCTGATCAGCGAACAGCACCCCGACGATCCGACCATCCTGATGCTGCTGGCCGAGATGTACATGGGGGCCGGCCAGGCGGCCAAGGCCAGACCGTTGCTGGAACGGGTTCTGGCCCAGGATCCCGCCTCCTATCCGGGGCACATCCTCATGGCCCGACTCTGTCAGGAGCAGAACCAGGTCGACGAGGCGGTGGAGCATTATCAGAAGGCTCTCGAGCGGAACTGGTCCAGCGAACTGAACCTCGAGTTGAGCGAATTGTACATCAAGAACGGGCGCTACGACGAGGCCGCCTCCCTGCTTGAAAGCGTGGTCGAACGCGACGAACAGAACGAGTCCGCGCGAGTGGCCCTGATTCACGTCTATCTGTTGCAGCAAAAGGTCGACCAGGCCCTGGCCGAGTTGAATCAACTCAAAACCTATACCGAGCAGCCCCAACGGGTCGACCTGACCATTGCCCGCCTGTACGCCAAGCAGGGCCATTACGACAAGGCCGCCGCCATTCTCGAGAGGATCCTGGACAAGGAGAACCTGTCTGAGGCCCGCTATTTCCTCGCCGTGCTGCTGGCGCAGCAGCAAAAGTACGGCCGGGCGCTGAAGCAGTTGCGGCTGATTGACCAGAATGCCCCCGAATACCCGGATGGCCTGCTTTTGCAGGTGCGGATCCTCAAGGAGCAGGACAAGGTGGAGGAGGCCCGCCAACTCCTGGACAGCCACCTGGAAAACGGCAAGCTGCGCACCGCCGAGATGTACATCATGCTCTCCGCCCTCTATCAAATCGAAGGCCGCGACGACATCGGGAAAAAGGTGTTGCTGCAAGGGCTCGAATTTTTTCCCAACGACGAAAACCTGCTCTACGAGTACGGCCTGCTGCTGGAGGACAACGGCGACCACAGCGCGGCACTGGCCATTATGCAGAAGATCATCTCCATCAAGCCCGATAGCGCCGCGGCCCTGAATTTCGTCGGATTCAGCTGGGCCGACAAGAAGATCAATCTCGACCAGGCCCTGGAGTACATTCAACGGGCCATCGAGCTCAAGCCGGACGACGGGTACATCCGCGACAGCCTGGGCTGGGTCTACTATCGGCTCGGCAAGTTCGATCAGGCGATCAAAGAGCTGGAAGCAGCGGTGCGGCTGTCGCCCGAGGATGCCGCCATCCTGGAGCATCTTGGCGATGTCTACCTGGAGAAGGGGCGGGTGCGCGATGCCTTGCAGACCTACAAAAAAGCGGTGAAATTCGCCACCGAGGACAAGGACAAAACCAGGATTCGCGAAAAAATCCGTATTCTGGACAAGCAGGGCATCCGCTGATGCGCGCGGATCGATTGTTGCGCCTGGCATTGCTGCTGCTGTGCTGCCTGGCGACACTCGCCGGTTGCGCCGGCAAGCAGCCGAAGACCGTGCCCCTGGCTGCGGGCGAGGAACAGGAGGCCAGGACGTTGTGGACGGACTTTGTCGGCGCGAAAAGGCCGCAGGCCCTCGATGCCGATGTCCGCCTGCAATGGGATGTGCTGGGCAGCAAGGGCGGGGTGGGCGCCTCCCTGCTGGTGCAGCGGCCGGCCCTGGTCCGGGTGAGTGCGAACGACCCCC
Organism: Desulfobulbus sp.; assembly: GCF_031547805.1. GTDB lineage: Bacteria > Desulfobacterota > Desulfobulbia > Desulfobulbales > Desulfobulbaceae > Desulfobulbus. Next base: position 67,620 of record NZ_JAVBRQ010000010.1, on the reverse strand, counting down.
TGGGGCGGACGCTCATCCTGGCGGTGGCCGACGCCTCTGCCTTCACCATGGTCGACAACCGGAGCGGCCAGGTCTATCGGGGGACGATCCAGTCCCGTTTCTGGCGGTCCTATGTGCCGGAGGCGGTGCAGCCCGAAGATCTGCTGCCTCTGTTGGGCGGTTTTCTGGCCAAGGGGGAAGGGGACGCGGCCGAGCCCTCTTGGGACGAGGCCGGCAGGGGAATCTGGTACCAATGGCGCGACGATCGGAAGCAGGAACACTATGTCCTGCTGGACAAGGCAAGCGGCACCATGCTGGAGCACTTGCTGCTCGACGACCGGGGAGGGCGGGAATTGGTCCTGCAATACGCCGATTACCGGAAGGAAAGCGGCAGCGAATTTTCCTGGCCGGCTCGACTGCGCATGACCGGCCAAGCGGTAACCGGCACCCTGTCCGTTCAGGTCGAACGGGTTTTTTCCTATTCACCTCGGGAGGCGGCAGCCTTTCGCGTGGTGCCGCCTCCCCATTTCACCGTGGAGCGCGTCGATTGAGCGTGAGCGCTACTTCTTCGCCGTGTTGACGATCAGCACAAAGAGGTTGTCTTCCTTGAAGAACACCTGCTGCAAATCGTAGCTGCGATTGGGCTCCAGGTCGATCACCACCCGAACCTTCTCCGGCTTTTTGGTCGTGGTGGTGCGGATCACCTTGATGAATTTGCCGTTGGTCTTGATCGGGCCCTTGCTTTTCTGAAGCAATTTGGTGTTGCTGAAGTCGCAGATCACCCTGGGAATGCCTTCCTCGACTCCGTGGATGGCCGGGGGATGAAAGCCGTTCAGTTTGAACATGACCATTTCGCCCTTGGGCGAGGAATCGTCGAATTTGACATATTCAATCTGAGGTTTGTCGGTGGCATTGGCAAGGATGGCAGGCTTGTCGGCGGCTTCCGGCTTGCCGGCCTCCGGTGCCCCTTCTCCCGCCTTCTTGTCGGCTGCCGCTGCTGGAGGTGCCGCCGCTTCCTGGGATTGGGCGGCTGCCTTGGCCTTTTTCTCTTTCTTGCTCTCAGGCGCGGGCTGGGTCGCGGCTTCCTTGGCCGGTTTTTCAGGCTTTTTTTCCGGCTCCTCGGGTTTGACCGGGGCGGGCGCCGGCGGCGCGACAGCGGTCTCGGGCGGAGGCGATGCCTCGCGGCCGGCTGCTCCGGTCTGTTCCGGTTTCATTGCCGAGGCCTCGGGCTGAGCGTCCTTTTTCTCTTCCGGCTTGGTACTTTCCTTCTTGGCAGTGGGTTTGGCCGGAGCCGGGGCTGGAACCTCGGCCTTTTCCGGCTGCGGCTGTTTTGAGGGGGCGGCTGCGGTTTCTTTGGCCGGTGCCGGAGCGGGTTGCGCCGGCGGCTGCGGCGGTTCCGGTAACGTAGGTTGCACAGCCGCCTTCTCCAACTCGTCCTGTATGGGCTGCGGTGCGGCCGCCTGTTCCGGCGGTGCGGCTGCGGCTACCGGCCCGGTGGCTGCTGCGGCGGTGGCCGCCTCTTTTGCCGGTGCCGGCGCGACGGCCTTGTCCTGATGCCGTGGCGGGGCGGCCTTGCCCGGTCCGGTGAACTGGACCACGAGGGTCGAGTTGCTCGCATCGAATTTCTGGGTGAAGTTCAACCCCTTGAAGGTGGAGACATCGAAGACGATGCGGGTCTTTGGCGGATCGCCCTCATGCATGCCCACCCGCACCCGCTTGACGATCGAGCCGCTGGTCGTGGTGACGCCCTTGACGCCCCGGCCATAGGTCATGCCGGCGAAATCAAAGATGATCCTCGGGTTTTCGTCTTTCAAAGTGAAGACTTTTGGACTATAGGAGCCGTTGAGTTGCAGGATCACCTCTTCGCTGGTGGGCGAAAGGACAAGGTGCTTGAGTTTTTGCAACTGCGGCGCGTCCGGTGCGTTTTCCGTCGCCTCCTCGGCACTGACGAGCGTACAGGCCAGCAGCAGGGTGAACAGGGATCGCAAGATCAGGGCAACGAATTGTTTCTTCATTTTTCTATCCACTGTATGTTGAGTGAAAGGTTGAGAGGCGGTTTTCTGAAAAACCTCATTATATTAAGCAAAAATCGCGCCGGTCTTCGTCGGCCGCCGGACCTCCCGCCACCCCCGTTTTTTTTCAGGGGCGGCTGAAGCCCGCTCCCCCAGTTTTTCGTCTGCAACTAGAGCCAGTTCGGATTGCCTTGCTCTTTTTATTCCTTTTTTCCCCACATGTCTCCAACTCTCATGCGTTCTTCCTCTTCCCTGGATCTTGACCGGATTCTTCCTCTGGTGCGCAAACCGGGTCAATATGTTGGCGGCGAACTCCATGCGGCCGGCAACAAGTTCGACACCGCCCAGCTCAATTTTTGCCTCATCTTTCCCGACCTCTACGAGATCGGCATGTCCCACCAGGGGCTGCAGATCCTGTATCATCTTCTCAACGGCCGCGCGCAAACCACAGCGCATCGGGCCTATGTTCCGGATGTCGACATGGAGCGGGAACTGCGCGCCCAGGGGCTGCCGCTATTTTCCCTGGAAGCCAAGGCGCCGCTGGCGGCCTACGATGTGCTGGGCATCACTCTACCCTATGAGCTCTGTTATACCAACCTCCTGACCGTGCTCGACCTGGCGGGACTGCCTTTTTGGGCGGCACAACGAAGCCAGGAGCATCCACTGGTCCTGGGCGGCGGTTCCTGCGCCTTCAATCCCGAGCCGGTGGCCGATTTTTTCGATGCCATCGTTCTGGGCGACGGCGAGGAAATCATCCTGGAGATCGCCGACCTCCTGGCCTCGGCCAAAAAGGAAGGCTGGTCGCGGACCGCGGTGCTGGAGCGGCTGGCGCGGATGCCGGGCATCTACGTGCCTTCCTTGTTCAAGCCGAAATACGTGCAGAATAAGCTGGTTGCGGTCGAGCCGCTTCTGGCCGAGGTCCCCTTGGTTCGTCGCCGGGTGCTGCCCCGGCTCCATGCACCGTCCGTCCTGTACCATCCTTTGGTACCGGTGGTCAAGCCGGTGCACGACCGGCTCGGGGTGGAAATCGCGCGGGGCTGCACCCGGGGCTGCCGTTTCTGCCAAGCCGGCATCACCTATCGGCCGGTGCGGGAGCGGACCCTGGAAGAGATCATGGAACTGGCCAACCAGGGCATCGCCCACTCGGGATTCGAGGAGCTGGCCCTGCTTTCGCTTTCCACCGGCGATTTTTCCTGTCTGGGCGAATTGATGGGCGCCCTGATGGACCGCTTTGCCGACGATTTCGTGTCGGTGTCCATGCCTTCGATGCGCGTCGGAACCTTGACACCCGAGATCATGAACCAGATCAAGCGCGTCAGAAAAACCGGATTCACCATTGCCCCGGAGGCAGGAACCGACCGCTTGCGCCAGGTGATCAACAAGGGCATCACCGAAGAGGATCTGCTGGCCACCTGCCGGGATGCCTTTGCCCTTGGCTGGAAGCTGATTAAGCTCTATTTCATGGTGGGGCTGCCCACCGAAACCGAGGCCGATGTGGAGGGCATCGTCCAGTTGGCCAAAAAGGCCCGTGCCCAGGTTGGACAGAGCAAGGGACGGCCGGTGCAGATCAATCTGGGGGTGGCCACCTTCGTGCCCAAGCCGCATACCCCTTTCCAGTGGGAGGGGCAGATCGGCCTGGAGCAATCGCGGGCGAACATCAACCGCCTGAAACAGATGCTCCCCCGGCAGGGCTACAAGCTCAAGTGGCACGACCCGGAACAATCCTTTTTAGAAGGGGTCTTTTCCCGGGGCGACCGGCGGCTGGCGCCTTTGATCGAGACCGCCTGGAACATGGGCGCCCGGCTGGACAGCTGGTCCGAGCACTTCGACCTAGGCCGGTGGCGTCGGGCCGCCGCCGAATGCGGGCTGGTGCTCGAGGGCTACCTGCAACCGCGGCCGGTGGCGGATGTCCTGCCCTGGGATCACCTGCACAGCGGGGTCGATCGATCGTTCCTCGAAGCCGAACGGGCCAAGGCTTTTGCCCAAGAGTACACCCCGGATTGCCGGGCGCACGGTTGCCAGGGCTGCGGCCTCTGCGACTTCAAGACCGTGCGGCCGGTGGTCCATGAACGGCCGGCTGCCGTCAGTCCGGCGCCATCGACTCCGGTCGGCGGCCGGGATGAACCGAGGCCGCCGCCCAAGGCGCACGCGTACCGGGTCCATTACACCCGTTTGGGCGACAGCCGCTTTTACGGCCATCTGGAATTGCTGCAACTGATCTTCCGCACCTTACAGCGCGCCGGGCTGCCGCTGCTGTTTTCCGGCGGATTCAACCCCACTCCCAAGGTTTCCTTCAGCCAAGCCCTGCCGGTTGGGGTCGAGAGTTTGGCGGAGTCTTTCGACATGGATCTGTCCCGGCCCTTGCCCTCCCTGGAAGAGACGGCGATCCTACTCAACAGCCGGCTGCCCTCCGCCATCCGGGTGCAGGCGGTGGAACCGGCGCCGAGTGCCGTGGCCAGGAGCAGCATCACCAGCTATACCCTGTCCGCGACGGCCTATCCCGAACAGATGGTTCGGAACCTGGCCGAGTTCCTCGGGCGCGAGGCCTTTGTCATCGACCGGTTCCGCAAGAACCGACATAAGGAGCTGGATCTGCGGCCCCTGGTGGCCCGCCTGGAGTTCGACCAGGACCGGATTCTGCTCGACCTGATCGGCCATCAGGGCCAGCCCGGCACCAACCCCAGGGAAATTATGGAAAAGGTGCTCGGTTTTTCCGAACGCGAGGCCCTGTTGGCGCGGATACTGAAGACCGGAGTCAAGGAAATGGCATCCTCGGCTTGAGAATTTCGCAGGATTACTGTAGATAGAGCCGATTCATTGCCTCCGGTTCGCAATGGGCCGGATTTTGACGACCACGATGCCTGCAAGAAAATTATCGGAATGCCCCATTCCCCGGTTTGCTTGCGACTTTCCGATGACCAAGGAGAAGACATGAAGAAAATCGTTCTGCGCGAAGATGAGATGCCGACCAGCTGGTATAACGTGGTGCCCGATATTCCGGGCGGGCTCCAGCCTCCGCTCGATCCGGAAACCCTGCAACCGGTGGGGCCGGAAAAACTGGCCGCCGTGTTCCCCATGGGCCTGCTCGAGCAGGAGATGAGCCAGGAACGGTTTATCGAAATTCCGCAGGAGGTTCAGGAAATCTACAAGATCTGGCGTCCCACCCCCCTGGTCCGGGCCACCAAGCTGGAGGAGGCCCTGGGCACCAAGGCGAAGATCTTCTTCAAGGATGAAAGCGTCTCGCCGGTGGGCAGCCACAAGCCCAACTCCGCCGTGCCCCAGGCCTACTACAACAAACGCGAGGGCATCAAGCGCCTGACCACCGAGACCGGCGCCGGCCAGTGGGGCTCGGCCCTGTCGCTGGCCACCTCCAAGTTCGGCATGGAATGCAAGGTGTACATGGTGCGGGTTTCCTACGATCAAAAGCCGTATCGCAAGTTCATCATGCAGACCTTCGGTGCCCAGGTGGCGGCCAGCCCCAGCCCGGACACCAATACCGGCCGCGCCATCCTGGCCAAGTACCCCGACACTCCCGGCGCCTTGGGAATCGCCATCTCCGAGGCCCTGGAAGATGCCTCGGCCCGCGCCGACACCAACTACGCCCTGGGCTCGGTGCTCAACCACGTGGTCCTGCACCAGTCGGTCATCGGCCTGGAGGCCAAGAAACAGATGGAAATCGCCGGCGAGTATCCGGATGTGATCATCGGCTGCTGCGGCGGCGGCTCCAACTTCGCCGGCCTGATCGCCCCCTTCGTCCCCGACTATCTCGACGGCAAGAAGATCGAATTCATCGGCTATGAGCCGGCTTCCTGCCCCTCGATGACCGGCGGCAGACTGGCCTACGATTCCGGCGACGTGGCCATGATGACCCCGCTGCTCTACATGTACACCCTGGGCCACGATTTCGTGCCGCCCGGCATCCACGCCGGCGGCCTGCGCTACCACGGCATGGCGCCGATCATCTCCGCCCTGGCCCGCGACGGCATCATCACCCCCAAGGCGGTGCATCAGATGGAGTGCTTCGAGGCCGGTATCCTGTTTGCCAAAACCGAGGGGATCATCCCGGCGCCCGAAACCACCCACGCCATCCGCGGCGCCATTATCGAGGCCATGAAGGATCCGAAAGAGCCCAAGACTATCCTGTTCAACTTTTCCGGCCATGGCCTGATCGACATGGCTGCCTACGACAACTACCTCAACGGCAAGCTCAGCGATTACAGCTATCCGCAGGAGCAGATAGATGCCTCGCTGGCTCGTCTGCCCAAAATCGGCTGAAGCCAAAGCGGTGCGGCGGGCAGGGCGGGGCGGGACAACGCGCCTGCTTCTTTGGCTGGTCCTGCTGGTGCCGCTGTTGGTTATGGGCGAGCGGCAGACCGGGATCGCGGCCTGCCGCACCATTGCCGACCTGGCCCCGAACGGGGCCTACGGCTTGGCCGATGCCCAGGGCGCGATCACCGATGGCTGCAATCTTGACCGCGCCCTGGTCCCGGCCAGCGTGATCAAGATCGCCACGGTCTCGGCCGCCCTGGCCATCCTCGGCCCGGACTACCGCTTCCGTACCGAGCTGTTTGTCGATGACCGGGACAACTTGTTCGTCAAGGGGTTCGGCGACCCTTCCCTGGTTTCCGAGGAAGTGGCCGAGCTTGCCGGACAACTGCGGCGCCAGGGTCTGCGGCGGGTGCAGACCCTGTATGTCGATACCACAGCCTTTGTCCTGGAGCGCCAGGTTCCCGGCAGCGAAGACAGCGACAATCCCTACGATGCCCCGGTGGGCGCGCTGTCGGTCAACTTCAACGCGGTCGCCCTGACCAGCGACAAATCGGGGCGGATAGCCTCGGGGGAATCGCAAACCCCGGTACTGCCGATCATGCGCGAATTGGGGCAGGGCCGCCCGCCCGGTTCGTGGCGGGTGAACGTCTGCGCCCGTGGATGCGGCGACGCGCAAGCCCGGACAGCCCGGTACGCCGGCGAGCTTTTTCAAGCAATGCTTGCGCAAAATGGCATCACGGTGGCCGCCTTTGGCGGCATTCGCCCGACACCGGCCACCGCCCGCCTGGTCCATGCCCATGAGAGCGGTCAAACCCTGACCGAAATCAGTGGGGCCTGCCTGCGCTATTCTTCGAATTTCATGGCCAATCTCATCTTTCTCGCCAGTGGGGCCAAGCGGTTCGGCTATCCGGCCACCTGGGAAAAGGCCAGGCTGGCGGTGCACCAGGAACTCGCAAGCCAGCTGGGCAACGGCGCGGCCGCGGCCATCGTCCAGGTCGACGGGGCCGGCCTGTCTCGGGACAATCGAGTGACGGTGCGAGCCATGCTGCAGGTGCTGACCCGTTTTCGTCCCCATCTCGGACTGCTCAACCAGGAGCGCGGGGTGGCGGTCAAGACCGGAACGCTCACCGGGGTGTACAATCTGGCGGGCTACTTGCCCGATGGACGGAGTTTTGTCATCCTGCTCAATCAACCGGCCAACAGGAGGGCCGACATCCTTGCCCGGCTCCTGCGCCCGCAAGGAACGAATCCAGCCGGTTCCGGAGGGAAGGCTGGCCATTATCTCAGCAGATCTGCGGATAAAAAATGAATTCTTCCGGTCGGGTGGATAGACAATGACCGCTTTGCGCTTATAGTACCTCCCACCGAAACCCATCTTCCATTGTAACCCATTACCCGACACAGCAACGCCCATGGAGTATTACCAGGTTCTCGGGGTCGCCAAGACCGCCACTGCCGACGAAATCAAGAAAGCCTACCGCAAACTGGCCGTCAAATATCATCCGGACAAGAATCCCGGCGACAAGAAAGCTGAGGAGAAGTTCAAAGAGATCAGCGAGGCCTACGCCGTCCTGTCCGACCAGGAAAAACGTCAGCAATACGATACTTTCGGCTCAGATGGATTCCGTCAGCGCTATTCCCAGGAAGACATCTTCCGCAACTTCGATCTCAACGACATTCTGCGGCAGTTCGGGTTCAGTGGCGGCTTCCGCAGCGGCGGCACCTTTCACACCAGCGATTTTCGCCGAGGCGGCGGTTCGCCCTTTGACAATATTTTCGGCCAGTCGGGCATGCGGGGGGGATGCGGCGGCGGTTGCGGACCGCAGGCGGTGAAGGGCAACGACCTGACCTACGAAATGACCGTCACCCTGGAAGAGGTGCTTCATGGGGCGGAGAAGACCATCAGCCTGCGCCAGAGCGGGCCGGCCCAGAGTGTGTCGGTGAAGATTCCCAGGGGCATCGAGGATGGCAAGAGACTGCGGTTGAGCGGCAAGGGCGCGCCTTCCTCCTCGGGGGGGCCGGCCGGCGATCTCTACCTGAAGGTGCATGTCGAGCCGCATCCGGTGTTCCAGCGGGTGGACGACGACCTGGTGGTCGAGCACCGCATTCCCTTCAGCGACGCCTGCCTGGGCACCTCCTTGGAGGTCACCACCCTGGACGGCAAGAAGTTCAATGTCAAGGTGCCGGCAGGGATACAGCAAGAGTCCAAGCTCCGGATCAAGGGGCATGGGCTGCCTTCGGGACCGATCGGCCAGCGGGGGGATTTGCTGGTCAAGATCGCGGTCCGCATTCCCAAGAGCCTGACGCCCGAACAGGCGAAGGCGGTCAAGGCCTTGACCGAAGTGTCACTGTAATACGGCCAGGCCCGTCGGCCCCCTTGTTCCCTCGCCGCCAAAACGCGCGCAGGAGGGAAAGAGGGGGCACCGAGCCGGTTTCAGCATCCTTCCAGTTTTTTCTTCTCCTTGACCGGCTGCGGGGCAGCCCCCGTTTCCTGGGCCTTCTGCTGCGCCGCCTCGACGCCGGCCGCGGCCTTCTGGGCCTCTTCCAGTGGCTTTTTCACAGCTTGGGCAGCATCCGCCCCCATCTGCTCCTGGACGGTCACCGCCTTTTTTTCTTCCTTTTTGCCTTGGTCGCCCGAACAGCCGCCGAGCATGAACAGGCACAGGGTCAAGCCTAACAGAATGTGGAGGTGTGTTTTTGCTGAATGCATTGCGTACTCCTTTGGTTAGAGAAGGTTTTTGATGGAAGCGCCCAGTCTCCTGATGCCCTCGGCGATGGTCGGTTCGTCCGAGCAGGAGAAATTAAGGCGCAAGGTGTTGGTATCCTTGCGGTCGACGTAGAAAGGGGTACCGGGCACGAAGGCGACCTTCTGGGCGATGGCGGCCTCGAAAAGGCGCATCGACGACAGGCCTTCGGGCAGGGCGACCCACAGGAACATGCCGCCGTCGGGATTGGTCGATTGCACGCCGTCCGGGAAAAATTTTTTGATCGCGTCGACCATTGCCTCCTTTTGTTTGCCATACTGGCGGACAATGGTGGCGATGTGGGCGTCGATATCGTTGTCGCGCAGAAATCGGTGCAGGATGCGCTGGGCCAGGTAATCGGTGTGCAGGTCGGCGGCCTGTTTGGCGACGATCACCTTCTCCATGATTTGCGGCCGCGCCACCAGCCAGCCCAATCGCAGGGCCGGGGCCACGATCTTGGAAAAGGAGCCGAGCAACACGGTGTTTTCCGGCAGGAGCCGTTTGAAGGAAATCTTGCGGCTGCCGGTAAAGCGCAGGTCGCCATAGGGATCGTCCTGGATGATCAGGCAGGATCGGCCCTGGATCAATTGGGCCACGGCCTTTCGGTTCTCGTCGGGGTAGCTGATGCCGCTCGGGTTCTGGAAGTTGGTGACCGTGTAGAGCAGCTTGGGCTGCCGTTCCTGCAGCACCAGGGCGAGGGCGTCGGTGTCCATGCCGCCTTCGCTCACCGGCACCGGGTGAAAACGGGGCCGGTAGAGGGAGAAGGCTTGAATGGCGCCGAGATAGCCCGGTTCCTCGATGATCAGGTCGTCGCCTTCGTTGAGGAAGGTCTTGCCCAGCAGATCGAGCCCTTGTTGCGAGCCGGTGGTGATGAGGATGTCCTCCACCGGGATATCGAGCCCGTCCTGCTGGCGATAGCGGTCGGCAATGAACTGGCGCAGGCCGAGATAACCCTCGGAGTTGGCGTATTGGAGGATCTCGTTGCCTGCCTCCTCGAAGACATCGTTGGCCGCCTGCTGCAATCCCTTGACCGGAAAGAACTGGCGGTTGGGCAGGCCACCGGCAAAAGAAATGATCGAGTTGTCGATGGTGACCTTGAGGATTTCCCGGATAAAGGATTTGGGAACATCGGTAATGCGGTCGGAAAAGGCGTTTTCCATGGGACCTCCTGCAGGAGAAGAACGGTTGCTTGAATGAAAAGAGGTAAACGGAGGAGAGGGGTACAGCGAGCCGGAAGCTCCGTTCACCCGAAAGATTCTTTTTTGCGGTAGACCGTGGCCTGGCTTTTGGCGATCAGTTGTTGGCCGGTGCGCTCGGTGACCACGATGTCGTACAGGGCGGTGGCGCCGCCTTGGTGCACCTCCCTGGCCTCGGCCACCAATTGGTCGCCCGTGCCGGTGGGCCGGAGAAAGCTGATGGCCACGTTGAGGGCCAGGGCGGTCTGGCCGCGGGCATTGCTGGCCGCGGCGAAGGCGATGTCGCCCAGGGCGAACACCAGGCCGCCGTGGGTCATGGCGTGGAAGTTGAGCATTGCTTCGGTCACTGTCAGGGAAACCCGGGCGTAGCCGGGTTCAACGGTCTCGATCGTGGCGCCGAGCCAGTTGGCGAAGGGGTCTTGGCGGATACGGGCGGTGATGGCCGGATGCATCTTCAGCGTGGTTGAAACGGTGGGCACGACCGGGCGCCCACCGTCGGCAATAACGTAGGCGATAAATCAGTACTTCGCGTCGGCAAAGGCAAGCCAGCCGCCGGCGCCGATCAATTGCTTGTCAAAGGGGTTCAAGGTAAAGGAGCATTCCACCGTGGCGTCGCCGCCGGCGGCGGTCAGTTTTTCCCCTTCCAGGTCCACTGCCACGGTCACCTGGCCCTTGAGGGCAAAGAGGCGGTCGAGGTCCGTCTTGCTCAATTCCACCGCCAGGATGCCGCAGTTGAACATGTTCTGGCGGAAGATCCGGGCAAAGCTCTCGCCGATGACCACGTTGATGTCGTTGACCTCCAGGGCCCAGACCGCATGCTCGCGAGAAGAACCGCAGCCGAAATTGGCGCGGGTGACCAGCACCTTGGCGTTTTGCATCTCGGGGGCGTGCGGATCGAATTTCCGGCCTTCCAGGTACAGGTCCTCAAGGAGGTGGGGGGCAAGGGCTTTCTTGGTGATTTCGGTCAGATACTTGGCCGGAATGATTTCATCGGTATTGATGTCGTTGCGATCGATAAAGGCTGCGGGGCCGCCAAACTGTTTCATAGGAAAATCCTTCTCTCAGGTTCTGAGTCTCATTTCAGTGCAGAAAACGGCGGGGGTCGGTAATGGCGCCGGTGATGGCCGCCGCGGCCGCGCTGGCCGGACTCATCAGGTGGACCATGCCGCCCTTGCCCATGCGGCCGTTGAAATTGCGGTTGGTGGTCGAGGCGCAGACCTCACCGTCGGCCAGAACGCCGCTGCTCATGCCCAGGCAGGCGCCGCAGGTGGGATTCAGCACGCAGAAGCCGCTGTCCATGAAGATCTTGATCAATCCTTCTTCCAGGGCCTGGGAATAGATGGCCGGGGTGGCCGGCACCAGGATGGCCCGAACCGAGTCGGCGATGGCCTTGCCTTGGACAACGGCGGCGGCTTCGCGGAGATCCTCGATGCGGCCGTTGGTGCAGGAACCGATATAGACCTGATCGATCCTCGATCCTTCCATCTCGCCGATATCCTTGACGTTGTCCGGTTTGTAGCCAAAGGTGACCTGGGGTGCCAGGGTGGTGACGTCGACGGTCAGCATCCGCTCGTAGCTGGCGTCGGGGTCGGAGCGCCACTTGGCGAACGAGGCGGCGGCATCTTCCGGGCTCTGGTATTCGTCCTTGATGAACGGCCAGAGGTAGCGGGCTGTGACCAGGTCGGGCTGACAGACACCGGAGGTGGCGCCGGCCTCGACCGCCATGTTGCACAGGGTCATGCGCGAGGCCATGTTCATGGCGTCGATCACCGGGCCGCAGAATTCGATCACCATGTCGGTGCCACCGCCCACGGTGAGCTGCTTGATGACGTTGAGAATAATGTCCTTGGCCACCACGCCCTTGGGCAGGGTGCCGATTACCTCCACCTTGAGCGACTTGGGCGCGCGGAAGGCGCAGACGCCCTTGAGAATGCCCACCTCCAGGTCGGTGGTGCCGACTCCGGCGGCAAAGGCGCCGAAGGCCCCGTGGGTGCAGGTATGGGAATCGCCCATGATCACGGTGTTGCCCGGGCGGATGAATCCTTTTTCCGGGAACAGGGCGTGGCAGACGCCGTTGCGGCCGATATCGAAAAAGTCCTTGATGTGGTGGCGCCGGGCCCAATCGCGCATGATCTTGGCCTGGGTGGCGGTCTTGGAGTCCTTGGGCGGCGTGACGTGATCGATGACCGCCTTGATCCGCTTGGGATCGCACACCCGGTCCATGCCTTTTTCCATGAGGTCCATGATGGCAATGGGAGTGGTGATTTCGTGGCACATGATCACGTCGATGTCGAGGACCATGTTCCCCGGGGTGGGGGTGTCTCTAAGATGGGCGGCAAAGATTTTTTCTGTGATGGTCTGTCCCATGGTGCAACTCCGATCCGGAAAACAAGAAAGGGAAAGACGCGCGGCCAACCGGCGGTCTTTCCGAAAAGTTTGGCGAAACCAGATCATTACACCCGGCAAGAAAGTTCGTCAATTATTTCCTGGTCGCCGCGACCGGCGCAAAAGGGCCGGAACATCTGTACAGATGGAACCCGATTGCGTATACTGCTGCCGCTGCCCGGCGGCTGCCCAAGGGCTGGGCCGACCCCGCTTTTCCCGATTCGGAACTTGAACATGAGGATGAGAATGATCCACACTTCTCTGCGACGATACGCCGCGCTCTGCTGTCTCCTGTCCGTCGTCCTGCCTGCCGTCTGCTGGGCCGCCCATGGGGTGAGCATCGACGGCCATCTGAAATATCCGCCAGGATTCGAACGGTTCGACTATACCTCGCCCCAGGCCAAAAGCGGCGGGACCTTGGTGCTGCACGATCTCGGCAGTTTCGAGAAAATGAATCCCTTCACCCTCAAGGGAGAGGCGCCCCGCGGCTTGACGTCGTACGTCTTCGAACCCCTGGCCGTGCCGAGCCTGGACGAGCAATTCGCCCAATACGGTCTGATCGCCAAGGACATCGTCCTGGCCAAGGACAGGAAGTCGGTCACCCTGACCATCAATCCCAAGGCCCGCTTCTCCGACGGCACCCCGGTCACCGCCGAGGATGTCAAATTTTCCCTCGACACCTTGAAGAGCAATCAGGCTCATCCTTCTTATCAGATGTATTTCTACGATATCGAGGGGGCCGAGATCCTCGCCCCTCTGACCATCCGGTTTCGTTTCGCCCGACCCAACCGGGAACTGCACATGATCGTGACCCAGCTGCCGGTGTTGAGCAAACGGTTCTATTCGACCCACCCCTTCAATCCCGTCGACGGCAAGGGGGCCATGGCCATACCCGTGGGCACCGGGCCGTATGTGGTGGCGGATGTCCAGCCGGGCAAGTCGATCACCTACAAGAAGAACCCGAATTACTGGGCAAAGGACCTGGCGGTACGCAAGGGAATGTTCAATTTCGACACCATTGTGGTGAAGTATTTCAAGGATCCGGTGGTCAGTCTCGAGGCCTTCAAGGCCGGCGAGTTCGATTGGTTGTTCGTCAACATTTCCAAGCAGTGGAACCGGGATTTGACTGGCCGCCGTTTTGACAACGGCGAACTGGTCAAGCAGGTCTTTCCCCATGAAAACGACGCCGGCATGCAGGGGTTTGTGTTCAACACCCGCAAGCCGTTCTTCGCCGACCGGCTGGTACGCCGAGCCCTCGGCCTGGCCTTTGATTTCGAGTGGACCAACACGACGCTCTTTTTCGGTCAGTACAATCGCAGCAACTCGTATTTTTCCAACTCGGACTATGCGGCCAAAGGACTGCCCGACGAGTCCGAGTTGAAGCTGCTGGCACCCCTTCGCGATCAACTGCCGGCCGAGGTGTTCACCCAGCCGCTCACTCCGCCTACTACCGACCCGCCCGGCAGCCTGCGGAGCAACCTGCAGGAAGCGAAGGCCTTGCTGGAACAGGCCGGATGGAGTGTGAAGCAGGGCGTGCTGGTCAACGGCAAGGGCGAGCGGTTCCGTTTCGAGATTCTCCTGGCCGATACGAGTTTTGAGCGGGTGATCGCGCCGTATGCGATCAATCTCGGCAAGCTGGGCATCGAGGTGAGCTACCGGACCATCGACCAGGCGCTGTACGCCGACCGGATCAAGAATTTCGACTTCGACATGGTGGTGACCGTTTTTGGCCAGTCGCAGTCACCGGGCAATGAACAGCGCGACTACTGGACGACTTCGGCCGCCGCACGCAAGGGATCGCGGAACCTGGCGGGGATTGCGAAGCCCGCGGTGGATGCCCTGGTCGATGCCATTATCTACGCCGAAACCCAGGAACAGCTGACCACCGCCTGCCGGGCTCTGGACAGGGTGCTGTGGTATGGCTATTATGTGGTTCCAAACTGGTATCTGGCCAACCATCGCCTGGCCTTTGCCGCCAAGCTCAAGCACCCGGCGCAGCCTCCTCTTTTCTACAGCGCCGATCAGTGGCTCGATACATGGTGGACCGAATAGAAAGGATCCGCTTTCACGGGTATTGCGAACTCATTCGCAACGTTTTTAGTTTTCTCGATTTCACCAGCAGGGAGCATGGCAACAACTGCAGAAAAAAACAGCAAGGACTATCAATGGATCTACCTCACGGGCAAGGAGATCTATCAATTCTACAGCCGGATCAAGGGGCGGTTGCAGGGAATGCAGGTGTACGCCCTGGTGGGAAAAAGCGGCACCGGCAAGAGTTTCCGCGCCAAACTGCTGGCCGAAAAGCTCGGGGTCCCGTACATCGTCGACGACGGTCTTTTGATCCACGACGTCACGATCCTGGCGGGAAAATCGGCCAAGCAGGAAAAGAACTACATCAGCGCCATCAAGACAGCGCTTTTCACGGATGACGACCACCGCCAAGGCGTGGTGCGGATGATCCAGGAAAAGAAAATCAAGAAGATCCTCTTGCTGGGCACCTCGGAAAGGATGGTGACCAGGGTCGCCGAGGCGCTTGAATTGCCGCCGATCAGCCAGATGATCAAGATCGAGGAGATCGCCAGCCAGAAGGATATCGAAAACGCGATCAAGTCGCGGTTTGAAGAGGGCAAGCATGTCATCCCGGTGCCAACCATCGAGGTGAAAAGAGACTACGCCCAGATCCTTTCCGACTCGATCCGGATTTTTTTCAAGGGCGGCAAGGACAAGGACGGAGTGAGGGCATCCCGTTTTTTTGAAAAGTCGGTGGTGCAGCCCGAATATCACGACAACGGAATCGAGGGGACGGTGACGATCTCCGAGGCGGCCCTGACCCAGATGATCCTGCACTGCATCGACGAGTATGACGGGGACATCCTGGTACGCAAGGTCAAGGTCAAGTTGGGGCGGTCGGGCTACGGCATCGACCTGTTCATCGATGTGCCGTTCGGCAAGACCCTGACTGGCGAGCTGCATGAACTTCGAAGCTATATTCTTAAAAATATTCAAAAATATACAGGGATCGTCATCGATCGCCTGGAAATAGCCATCGACAATATTTCCCAGCGGAAAAAAGAGTCGAAGAAAAAAGCAAGTGCCTGAGAGCCGCTTTCTGCCGTCCGCATGCGTCGTCGTCCCTTTTTTCCGGTCGTCTTGATGCCGTTGCCGCTATCGACAATAATGTTCTCAACATTCGGCAGTTATCCCGTTGATGCCCTCTGGCCGGCTTCATCCGCACCCGAAACGAGAAGGTGGGTTCTTATTGTTCAATGCTGTGTCATTCCATGGTTTTTACTGCATGCCGCCAGGTCTGTTCCGGCCTGCTGCATGTGCTGATGATGCAATGTATTTATCACTTGACTCCGGGCAAAGTGTCTTGTTATAAGTCCTGAGTTTTGAGTGGTTTTTTTAGAAGTGGCTGTAGAGAATGTTGTTGTCGGAATGGTTTTAGGGCGTTTTTTCAGGGCCTCTAGAGCGTATCTGAGGCAGTTTTGAAGCCGTGGATACGAAATTGCCCGACGAACTCTCGCCCCTGCCAGGCCAACCGGAAAATATCTTTCCCCTCCGCTTACGTCACTTTTGAAGGTCACTTGAAAACCTTGCCGGCTTGAACCGGCAGGAATGAGGGATCTTTTTCGGACACGATATCGGAAAGCGTTCGCTCAGTCCTTTGCTGGCCCCCAATGCCAGACAGTAAATGCGTCGGTGGTGTACGCACACCGGGGGCCGGGGCGGCTGCATTTCCCATGTTTTCATTCCGAAAAAGGCGGTTCTCCGCGCGTCTTCTGAATATGTAGCCAGTTGTGCTGGATCATTGCGTAACGCCATCATTTTTATAAAAAATTAGGTGCGACGGCGGGCAGAACCGTTGCGGATAGTCGTGGGCAAGCGCCCGGGAGCTCTAGAGCATATGCCAGTATCCTCCAAGGACCGGCGTGTGAATTTCTCTCTGCTTTGTGCACGACCGGTCCGGATCGGGGGTTGACCGGCGGAAACACCATGCCGTAGCAAATTGTTAGTGAACAGGGACCTGAATTAACATTTTACTTCTCTGGAGGATCTCGCACCCCCTGTGCGAGGTTCGCCGCAAAAGGATGCGTCTATGAAAATTCATGAGTATCAGGCCAAGGAACTATTCCGAAAGTACAATGTACCTACTCCCAAAGGGAAACTCGCCCACACTTCGGACGAGGTCGCAAAGATTGCCGAGGAATTCGGTTACCCGGTCGTCGTTAAAGCCCAGGTACATGCGGGTGGCCGCGGCAAGGGTGGTGGCGTTAAGCTGGCCAAGACCGCAGCCGATGTCAAGCCGGTCTCCGATTCCATCATTGGCATGACCCTTGTCACCAAACAAACCGGCGCCCAGGGAAAAAAGGTCCGCAAGGTATTGGTTGAGGAAGGCCTGAACATCAAGAAAGAACTCTACCTCTCCATCATTCCCGATCGCGAGACCTCAACTGTCGCCATCGTCTGCAGCCAGGACGGCGGTATGGACATCGAGGAAGTCGCAGCCAAGACTCCCGAGCGGATCGTTACCGTCAACGTCAGCCCGGTCACCGGGTTCCAGCCGTTCCATGCCCGCAAGATTTGCTTCGGCCTTGAGATCGAGAAAGACCTGCAGAAGCAGATGTCGACCTTGGTGAAGAATCTCTACAACCTGTTTGTCGCCTATGACTGCTCCATGGTAGAGATCAACCCGCTCATCATCACCGCCGAAGGCAATATCCTCGCCCTGGACGCCAAGATGGATGTCGACGGCAACGCCTTGTTCCGTCACCCCGATGTCAAGGAAATGCGCGATATCGACGAGGAAGATCCGGTCGAGGCGGAAGCCGCCCAGTTCGGCCTGAACTATATCAACCTTGATGGCAACGTCGGCAACATCGTCAACGGTGCCGGTCTGGCCATGGCCACGATGGATATCGTCAAATTGGCAGGCGCCTCTCCCGCCAACTTCCTCGATGTCGGCGGCGGCGCCAATGCCGAGGCCATCGAGAACGGTTTCCGCCTGATCATGAAGGATCCGGCCGTCAAGGGCATCCTGATCAACGTATTTGGCGGTATCCTCCGTTGCGACATTCTGGCCAAGGGTGTTGTCCAGGCCGCAACCAAGCTGAAACTGCAGGTCCCTGTCGTGGTGCGCATGGAAGGCACCAACGTCGACGAAGGCCGCAGAATTCTTGCCGAATCCGGTCTTGACCTGATCAACGCCAAGGATCTGGCCGACGCAGCCGAAAAGGTAGCGAAAATCGTCGCTTGAAGCCGGGCCTCACGGTGGCGAAAGGCTGACGAAGGAGGGTGAGAATTTCATTTTCATCGCCATGATACAATCGCCTATGTGGATAACCGTAACCGAACGATTCAGCTTGTATAAGGTACAAAAAACAATAACCCACAGAGGAATTCATAATGAGCGTTTTTGTTAATAAAAATACACGGTTAGTTGTACAGGGCATTACTGGCCAGGAAGGTCAGTTCCATACTCGTTCCTGCATTGCCTACGGCACCAATGTCGTCGCTGGCGTGACCCCCGGCAAGGGTGGACAGAAGATGGACGATGTGCCGATCTTCAACGGTGTCAAGGAAGCCCGGGAAAAAACCGGGTGCAACGCCTCTATGATCCTGGTGCCGCCGCCCTTTGCCGCCGATGCGATCATGGAAGCCGCCGATGCCGGCATCGAGGTGGTGGTCTGCATCACGGAAGGTGTTCCGGTTCTCGATATGATGCGGGTCAAAAATTATTTGGCCACCCGCGCCACCCGCCTGATCGGCCCGAACTGCCCCGGTATCATCACTCCCGGCGAGTGCAAGATCGGCATCATGCCCGGACCGATGCACAAGCCCGGCGGACCTTGGGGTGTTGTCTCCCGCTCTGGAACACTCACCTATGAAGCCGTCCATCAGCTGACCCAGGCCGGTTTCGGCCAGACCACCTGCATCGGTATCGGTGGCGACCCCATCAACGGCACGAACTTCATCGATTGCCTCGAGCAGTTCGAGAAGGATCCGGATACCAAGGCCATCGTCATGATCGGCGAGATCGGCGGCAACGCCGAGGAAAACGCCTGCGAGTGGATCAAGGCCAATACCAAGAAACCGGTTGTCGGCTTTATCGCCGGTCTGACCGCTCCTCCTGGCCGCCGCATGGGACATGCCGGTGCCATCGTGAGCGGAGGTAAGGGAACCGCCGAAGCCAAAATCGAGGCCATGAAGGCAAGTGGCGTGCATCATTGCGCCAACCTCGGCAAATTGGGCGAGCTCTGCAAGCAAGTCTATAAAGGTTGATTGATCTCAGCGGTGTCGGATGTGCTCCATCCGACACCGCTTCGACTCATAATCGGCACGGAATTTTGACTGAATTCTGCAGCAAGGAGACAGCATGAGTACAAAAGAGAAATTAGAGCAGTTAAAGCAAAAAAGGGCCAAAGCCTTGCTAGGCGGCGGTCAGGACAAAATCGACAAGATCCATGCCGCCGGCAAGTACACTGCCCGCGAGCGCATCGCTCTTCTCCTCGACCCGGGCAGCTTCGAGGAATACGATGCCTTCAAGCTCCATCGCTGCTACAATTTCGGCATGGAAAAGACCAAATTCCTTGGCGACGGTATTATCACCGGTTGCGGAAAAATCGCAGGCCGGCCGGTATATATCTACGCTCAGGATTTTTCCGTTCTGGCAGGTTCGCTTTCCGGCACCTTGGCCGAGAAAATTTGCAAGATCATGGATCTGGGCATGAAGAACGGTATCCCGGTCATCGGTCTCAATGACTCGGGTGGCGCCCGTATCCAAGAAGGTATCGAGGCTCTGGCCGGTTATACCGAAATCTTTACCCGTAACGTCCTCGCCTCGGGTGTCGTTCCCCAGATTTCCGGTATCTTCGGACCCTGCGCCGGCGGTGCGGTCTACTCTCCCGCCCTGACCGACTTCATCATCCAGGTCAAGATTCAGTCCTACATGTTCCTGACCGGTCCCAAAGTTGTCAAAACCGTGTGCCACGAAGATGTCACCACCGAGACCCTCGGCGGCGCGGTCATGCACACCACCAAGTCCGGCGTTACCGATTACGCGGCCGAGAACGAGGACGATGCCATCCAGTACATCAAGGACCTGATGAGCTATCTGCCGCAGAACAACCTGGAGAATCCCCCGGATGCTCCCTGCGACGACCCGATCACCCGCCGATCCGAACTGCTCAACGACATCATTCCGGACAACCCGAATGCTGCCTATGACATCAAAAAGGTCATCGCCGAGACCGTAGACAACGGCATCTTCTTTGAAATAAAGGCAAATTTCGCTCCGAACATCGTGGTCGGCTTTGCCCGTTACGGCGGCAAATCCGTTGGTATCGTCGCCAATCAACCGGCGTACTACGCAGGCGTGCTGGACATCGATTCCTCGGTCAAGGGCGCCCGCTTTGTTCGTTTCTGCGACTGCTTCAACGTCCCGATCATCACCTTCGTCGACGTGCCCGGCTTCCTTCCCGGTACCAACCAGGAATTCGGCGGTGTCATCCGCAACGGCGCCAAGATGCTTTTTGCCTATGCCGAGTCGACCGTGCCCAAAATAACAGTCATCACCCGCAAGGCCTACGGCGGTGCTTACTGCGTCATGTCGTCCAAGCACCTGCGCACCGACATCAACTATTCCTGGCCGACCGGTGAAATCGCGGTTATGGGTTCGAAGGGCGCGGTTGAGGTTCTGTATGCCAAGGGAGCCAAGTCGGCCGAGGATCCCAAGGCCTTTTTGGTGGAGAAGGAAAAAGAGTACAACGACAACTTCTCCAACCCCTATTGCGCTGCCGAGCGCGGCTACATTGACGATGTCATCGAACCGGCGGAAACCCGGTATCGAATCATCAATGCACTTGAGTCGATCTCAGGGAAACGCGACACCATCCCGATGAAAAAACACGGCAATATCCCGCTGTAAGCTCTCTCAAGCAATGGTACGGCAGGATAGGGCCGCACCAATAGACTCAGAGGATGACAGAATGGCAACAATGAATAAAAAAGTGGTTGCTGCCCTTGCAGCCGTTAATTCCTATTTGATGCAGGAAGAGGAAGCGGCCTATCAAGCGCAATTGGCCGCCGCCAAGCCTGCGCAAACAGGGCCTAGCCTATGGGCGATTGCCGGCCGTCAGGATATCATGAATTTCCGCAGGCTGATTCAAATGAAAGCCTTCTGATGGCTTTTCTCACATTGACGTTCAACGAAAACGTATAACAGGGAGATACTGAAAATGAGCGACCAAGTAAAAATGACCGCCATGAATTACGCAATCGACCGGCCGAAAGCTGAAAATCCGGTCAAGGTAATGGACTTGAGCCTTCGTGACGGCCACCAGTCTCTGTTCGCCACCCGCGGCCGGACCGAGGATATGATTCCGATTGCAGAGATGATGGACGAGGTTGGTTTCTGGGCCATTGAGACCTGGGGCGGTGCCACCTTCGATACCATGCACCGTTTCCTCAACGAGGATCCGTGGGAGCGTCTCCGCACCCTGAAGCGCTACATCAAGAAAACCCCGTTTTCGATGCTGCTTCGCGCCCAGAACCTGGTCGGATATCGGAACTACGCCGACGATCTGGCCACCGCCTTCGTCGATCGCGCCGCCGAGAACGGTATGGATGTGTTCCGGACCTTCGACGCCCTCAACGATTATCGTAACTTCGAGACCGTGGTCAAGCAGATCAAGAAGAGCGGCAAGCACTTCCAGGGTTGCATCTGCTACACCCTGACCGAGCCGCGTCTTGGTGGCGAGGTGTACAACCTCGACTACTATGTCAACAAGGCCAAAGACCTCGATGCCATGGGAGCCGACTCCATCTGTATCAAGGATATGGCCGGTCTGATCGCTCCTTACGATGCCTACGCGATTGTCAAGGCCATTAAGGCTGTGACCAAGACCCCGGTTCATCTGCACAGCCATTTCACCTCCGGTATGGCATCCATGAGCCATCTGAAAGCCATCGAGGCAGGTGTCGATATCGTTGACACTTGTATGACCCCGTATGCTTATCGGACTGCCCATCCGGCCATTGAGCCGTTGGTCATGGCCCTGCTCGGAACCAACCGCGACACCGGTTTCGACATCAAGAAGCTGGCCGCCATCAACGTGGTCCTCGAGAAGGAAGTCATGCCGAAGTACAAGCACCTGCTCGACGATTCCAAGATCTCGACCATCGACATCAACGTTCTCCTGCATCAGACTCCGGGCGGCATGCTCTCCAACCTGGTCAACCAGCTGCGCGAGATGGATGCTCTGGACAAAATCGATCAGGTCTACAAAGAACTGCCGCGGGTTCGTAAGGAACTCGGCCAGATCCCGCTGGTCACCCCGACTAGCCAGATCGTCGGCATCCAGACCGTTAACAACGTACTCTTCGATACCCCCGAAGAGCGCTACAAGATGATCACCGCCCAGGTCAAGGATCTGTGCTACGGTCTCTACGGCAAAACTGCAGTACCGATCGATGCCGAACTACAGAAAAAGGCATTGAAAGGCTATTCTCGTGGCGAAACCCCGATCACCTGCCGTCCGGCCGAGGTCATCGAACCCGAACTCGAGAAAGCCAAGAAGGACATCGGCGATTTGGCCAAGGACATCGACGATCTGGTGCTCTACGCTATCTATCCGGTGACCGGTAAGAAGTTCCTTGAGTGGAAGTATGGCGTTACCCAGGCACCGGCTGAGGTCAAGCCGATCACCCTCGACGATGTCAAAAAGCGCGATGATCTGGTTGCCAAAGCCAAGGCTGGCAAGCTTGTCGAGGCCAAGGCCGCAACTCCTGAGAAGACCGCAAACATTCGCACCTTCAATGTCTTTGTTGATGGCGAGTATTTCAATGTCGAGGTTGACCCGACCGGTGACTTCCAGCCGGTGGTTGCTGCCGCTCCGCGTCCTGCCGCCGCCGCCGGTGCCCCCAAGGCTGCCGCCGCCGCACCCCCTGCTGCACCCAAGGCCGCTGCTGCACCGGCTGCCGCTCCTGTAGCGGTTGAAGGTGGCACACCGCTGCTGGCACCCATGCCTGGCATGGTTGTCAAGTATCTGGTCAATGTCGGTGACGCTGTCAAGGCAGGCGACGCCGTTGTCGTGCTTGAGGCCATGAAGATGGAGAACAACCTGACTGCACCGTGTGACGGTACTGTTAAGCAGCTGTGCTGCGGTTCAGGTGACTCTGTTGCCAAAGATGCACTTTTGGCCGTTATTGGCTGATCCAGCTTCTTTATTGAGCAATAAAAAAGGGAGCGCCCTGATGGGCGCTCCCCTTTTTTTGTGTCAAAGAGGCTGCGAAGGTGTGCTTACACCAAGTTCAAGTATCTGGCCTGCTCCCACAGCTTGGTTGCCAGCCGCACCGTGGCCTGGTCAACCATTCTTCCTTCCACTGCAATCGCGCCCTTGCCTTCCGCCTTGGCTTTGGCATTGGCCTCGATAACTTTGGCGGCCAAGGCGATTTCATCCGCCGAGGGCGTGAAAACTTCGTTGATGGTGTCGATTTGGGAAGGGTGGATGGCCCACTTGCCGTCACAGCCCAAGGCACAAGCCATAACTGCTGAACGGCGCAATCCGTCGGCGTCTTTGAAGTTGCCGTATGGGGCGTCGATGGCCATCACGCCATGGGCCTTGGCATGCATGACCATGTTACTGATGGCGAAATGCCAGCGATGCCCCGGGTATAATTCTTCCTCTTTCTCACCGTGCCCGGAAATCGAGACCAGGCGGGCGCCGATGGAAGCGGAATAATCGGCTATACCGAAAACCAAGGTTCGTACCCGGCTGCTGGCCGCGACGATGTCGGTCGCCCGCAACAAGCCTTCGGCTGTCTCGATGGAGGCCTCGATACCGATGGGCGTTGATG
The DNA here is from genome assembly GCF_031547805.1 of Desulfobulbus sp. GTDB lineage: Bacteria > Desulfobacterota > Desulfobulbia > Desulfobulbales > Desulfobulbaceae > Desulfobulbus. The sequence continues at coordinate 44,178 of NZ_JAVBRQ010000010.1, read as the reverse complement.
CATTTCTGCTCTGTTCGATGCCGTCAAGCAAGCGGTCGGCAAAGTAGATATCGCCGGGGTGGTTGACCTTGGGAATGACGATGGCATCGATGATGTGGCCGGCCTGTTCCGCCACCTCCAGCAAATCCCGGTAGGCAAAGGGAGTGTCCAGGGCATTGATGCGCACGGTGACCGTTTTCCGGGACCAATCGAAGTTCAGCAGTGAATCGATGACCTGGGTCCGGGCATTTGCTTTCTCCTCGACCGGGACACTGTCTTCCAGATCAAGCATGATGACATCGGCCAGGCTTTCGCTTGCCTTGCCATGCATCTTCTTCATATGCCCAGGTACAGATAAATTGGACCGACGCGGTTTCATAGACCCTCCTTTGGCCAAGGAAAACAGTAAAGTGGAAGCAACGGAAAGTGAAAAGAAATCAAGAAAAAGCGCAAATAAGGTAGCAGAAAACGGTCAAAATGTTGACTGTTTCTTTTGTTTTTTCTGCGGGGGGGAAAGCTAGTCGTTTGAAAATCTCAGTGCGGCGACAAATCGCGACAAATCGTACCTTGCGCCATGGCAATGGCTCGCCGCGATCAGTTCGCGTTTTTCAGAAAGCGAACCATTTCTTTTTTCGTTTTGAGGAACCCAATGAAACTCGGTTGCGGCCGGAATGTTTTGCCTCGTACAGGGCTTCGTCCGCCAGACCGATGAACAAGTTTTTATTGAACTCATGCCTGGCCGGAAAGGCGGAGGCTATCCCCACACTGATGGTCACTTGGTAGGAATTGGTTCCATCATCGAAAACATAATCCTCGGTTGTCTGCCGAAGTTTTTCCGCCACCAGCATTGCTTCTTCCTGATCCGTCTCCGGCAGGACAAAGGCAAATTCTTCGCCGCCGTAACGTGCGATCAGGTCGTATTCACGAATGACGTCCTTGCTGATCCGACAAAATTCCTTCAGGATAAAATCTCCGGTCTGATGGCCATAGGTGTCATTGAATTTCTTGAAGTAATCGATATCGGCCAGGAGCAGGGAAATGGGGCGGTCGCTGCGAATGGATCGATTGATCTCCGAGTCGAGAAAATTTTGAAAGAAGCGGTGGTTGTTGATTTCGGTCAGGCCGTCGATGTTGGCCAAATTTTCCAGCAGCCGGTTCTTCTGCGCCAACTCTTCCGTCAGTTTTTCCAGCTCCATTTTGGACTTGATCAGTTCGCGGTTCATCTCCTCGTACGAGAGATTGATCAGGCTCAGCCTGAGATTGGCCTCTTGGAGAATTTCCGCCACCGATTTGACCGGCTTGATCTTGATGCCGAAATACTGCGCCGCCTGGTCAATGACTTTATCGATCAGTTTGAGGACGGTGTTCACTCCCAGTACCTTGAGGCCGAGAAGTTGCTTGGCTTCGTTTCTAAACTGTTTGTGATAGCGCTCCGGGCTGTCGGAATAAAAAAATTCGACGAGCAGGTTTGCCAAGTAGGTGGCCCGAACGATCTGTTGGTGCCGCAACGTGGTGCCGGTAAATGCGGCCGGATCATGATGATATTTAATCGGCAGCAGCAGACTTTCAGGCAACTCCCATTCTTTGGCCACTGCGTAGCCCACATCGGCGTGTGATACGCCGAGAATATCCCGTTCGACCTCCGCGCAGTCGGCATTTGCCGCGACATGGCCGGATGAATCCGCTGTGCGGGCAAGGACCTGGGCATATTGCTGGGGTAGGGTGATGGCGAGAACCAATTGGCCGATATTCTGTAGCAGGCCGCAGGTAAAGACTTCTTCGGAGTCCGTGTTTGTTACCTGCTCGAAAATAAGACGCGCCGCTGCCGCCTCGACCAGTGAGCGTTCCCAGAATTGTTCGAAATCAAACTGTGAATTCTTTTGCTTGTTGCCGATGGAGAGCAGGGAAAAACTAAGCACCAGACTGCGGACCGCATTGAGTCCGAGAATCGAAACCGCCTGGTTAATCGACGAGATTTGTTGGGGAAAACTGTAAAAGGCCGAGTTGGCCACCCGCAGAACCTTGGTTGAAAGTGCCATGTCCTGGCTGACCAGGTTTGCGATATCCGTCAGCGTAACTTCCGGGAGAGCCGTCAATTCCAGCAGCTTGGAGGCTATGATCGGCAGGGTCGGCAGGTCCTTTGAGGTAAGAACGCGCGCCAACACCTGCTCGGCATTGCTGTTTGATCCTGCCATAGGCTTGGTATCCAAAGGATACAAAGATCCAGATATATTTGAAGAGGAATTTAAAGAAATATGTTCAATGGTTAGTATAGATTGTTTTTAGGGATTCTCCAAGAAAATGCATAAGAATATTTGTCACGGATAAATTCGATTGGGGTAGGAACACTGATATCCCTGATAAGTCGTGAACTCGAGGGACTCGTCCAAATGCTGGATATAGGCCGGGGTCAAGGGGATCTTGCCGCCGCCGCCCGGCGCATCAAGGGCATAGGTGGGCACTGCCGGGCCGGTGACATGTCCGATCAGGTGGCGCATGATGGCAAGACCGCAATCCACGGTGGTGCGAAAATGGGAGGTTCCTTTGGTCAGGTCGGCCTGAAAAAGATAATAGGGTTTGACCCGGATGCGCAGCAGCCCATACAGCAGTTCCCGGATGATTTCGGCACGGTCGTTGACCCCCCGCAGCAGCACGGTCTGGCACCCCAGAGGAATGCCCGCATTGGCCAACCGGGCGCAGGCCAGCTCCGCTTCGGGCGTGATTTCGGCTGGATGGTTGAAATGGGTGTTGATGTAAAGCGGATGATATTTCTTCAGCATCGCCGCCAGCCGTGGCGTGACTCGCATGGGCAGGGTGCAGGGAATGCGGGTACCGATGCGGATGGTGACAATGGAGGGGATGCTCCGTAACGCCTTGAGGATGCGTTCGAGCCGGGCCAGGGGGAGCATGAACGGATCGCCTCCTGAAATCAACACATCGGAGATGGCCGGCGTGCGCCTGAGATAGGCAAGGGCGGCGGCAATCGCCTCGTCGTCAATGGTCATTTCCTGTTTGCCGACCTTCCGTTTTCGGGTGCAGAACCGACAGTACATCGCGCACTCGCCGGCCACGAGCAGCAGGGCCCGATCCGGGTATTTGTGCACCAGACAGGGGACCGGGCTGAGGTTTTCTTCGTCAAGGGGATCGACCAGGCCGTCGGCATCGGTCAATTCCTGCGGGTCGGGCACTGCCTGCCGCCAGAGCGGCAGACCGTGCTGTTTGATCAGTTCGAGGTAATAGCGGCTCACTCGTAGCGGGTAGACGGCATGCACGGCCCGCAACGGTTCGACCGCAATGTCAAGGGCCTGGGCGAGGTGCTCCGGCGTGGTGATGAAGGCCGAGGAAAGAAGGCTGTGCTTGGACATTGATCCTGAACGGGATGAGGCTCTTGGCGGGCCGAAAGAGCGAACAGGCAATGGCCGCTCGCTTCGGTCCGGCACCATGGTGGGCAGGACTGGCACGCCGACGCCTCGGCTGTGGCAAGGGGCGAATGCCGAGGCAATCAAGTGCGCGGATATTATGTCGCAACGAGTGTTCTGGCAACGTTGTTTTTTGATTTCGACGACCAGATCGCGGATGGCGGCAGAGAGGGGCGGCACTTGTCCGATGCAGATGTATGATTGGCCACATCGCTGCGGATGCAATCCGGACTGAGGATTTTGTTCCGCTTGTAGGTCGGATCGTTGTTCAGGCGGCTTGAAAATTGGGCGGATTTCCGCGCGTGTTGCGGGTGGGATTGGCGGAAATCCGCCTGTTCGGGTCGACGAGTCGGTAAATATCAGTAGGGTTTGAACGAAATTCAAGGTGGTTATCCATAATGGTCCCGCTGGTCTTTATTTTGCTAAAACGATTAATGGGGCAAAACGCAAAATGGCGGCTTCCGGCCTGAAGCAGGAGGACGCTTGAAGAAGGGCACAGCAGGTCAAACAACAAAACGAGGAGGAAAATCATGTTCAGGACAGTAGCCAAGGCAATTGGGGCGTTGACGATTTCCACGGTTTTTTTGGCAGCGCCGGCATTTGCCGAGCCGATCGTCATCAAGTTCAGCCACGTCGTTGCGGTTGACACTCCCAAGGGAAATGCGGCCGAATTTTTCAAGAAACGGGCCGAAGAATTGACCCAGGGCAAGGTGAAGATCGAGGTCTATCCGAACAGCCAGCTCTACAAAGACAAGGAAGAGATGGAGGCCTTGCAGCTCGGAGCGGTACAGATGCTGGCGCCGTCCCTGGCGAAATTCGGTCCGCTTGGGGTCAAGGATTTCGAGGTGTTTGACCTTCCCTACATTTTTAACGGCTACGAGGAGTTGCACAAGGTCACCAACGGTCCTGTCGGCCAGAAATTGCTGGATAAATTGGATGCCAAGGGCATCAAGGGACTTGCCTACTGGGACAACGGTTTCAAATCGTTTTCAGCCAATACCCCGATCAAGGCCCCTGAAGATCTGAAAGGCAAAAAAATGCGCATCCAGTCGTCCAAGGTGCTTGAGGAGCAGATGCGTGAACTGAAGGCCATTCCCCAGGTCATGCCGTTTTCCGAAGTCTACCAGGCCCTGCAGACCGGGGTTGTCGACGGTACCGAAAATCCGATCTCCAATTTCTACACCCAGAAGATGCACGAAGTGCAGAAATACATGACCATCACCGATCATGGCTATCTGGGCTACGCGGTTATCGTCAACAAGAAATTCTGGGAGGGACTTCCCGCCGACATCCGCAGCCAGCTTGAAATCGCTATGAAGGAAGCGACCGATTACGCCAACAAGATCGCCAAAGAATCCAACGACAAGGATCTGGAGTCGGTCAAGGCTTCCGGCAAGACCGAGGTCACGACCCTTACCCCCGAGCAGCGGGCTGCCTTCAAGAAGGTTTTGGTGCCGGTGCACGAGAAAATGGCCAGCCGGATCGGCAAGGACACCGTGGTTGAGGTGCAAAAGGCCGTGGGTTTCACCAAGTAGACGATTTTCGGCCGACGACGATGAACTTTTGAGGAGGGAGGCGGCCTCGCCTTCCTCCTCGCTTAATGAAGAAGGATGCGGAAGCAATGAAATTTCTCAATCATCTCGAGGAATGGTTCATCACCTTCCTCATGGGGGGGGCGACCCTGGTCATCTTTGTGGCCGTGGCGCACCGGTATATTGCGGGTTGGCCCATTCCGGTGCTCCAGGATTGGCTCTTGACCCTGAATTTCGGATGGGCTCAGGAACTGTGCATTATCATGTTCGTGTGGATGGCTAAGTTTGGCGCCGCCTACGGCGTCCGGACCGGCATCCACGTCGGGGTCGACGTGCTGATCAACCAGATGGAACGGTCGACCCGGGGCAAGTTCATCGTCTTCGGGTTATTTGCCGGAGCCCTGTTCACGTCCATCGTGGCGGTGCTGGGCGGCAGTTTCGTGTGGGACAACGGCATGCATTACGCGGTGTTCCACGCAATCGGCCTCGATACCGGTACGCTGCCCGAAGGACCCACGACGCCGGATCTCGAATGGCCGACCTGGATCGTCTATAGCGCCGTGCCTCTGGGGTCGTCCCTTATGTGCTTTCGTTTCCTGCAAGTCATGGTGAGCTTTATCAGGAGCGGCGAGCTGCCGCACCATGACCATGGCCATGTCGACGGCGTCGAAGAAACGGGCCAGGTATCAACCGAGGAAAAACGCCTGGAGGTGCGGGCTGTTCTGCAAGGCGATGCCCAACAGGATGAAAAAAGCACCAAGAGCAAGGAGGATGCACGATGAGCGCCGCCATAATTTTCGGCATCCTGCTGGCTCTCATGCTGACAGGCATGCCCATATCCATTTCGCTGGGTTTGACGGTATTGACCTTTCTCTTTACCATGACCCAGGTTCCTCTGGAATCGATTGCCCTGAAGCTGTTCACCGGAATCGAAAAATTTGAGATCATGGCGATCCCTTTTTTCATCATCGCCGGCAATTTTCTCACCCATGGCGGGGTGGCGCGGCGGATGATCAACTTCGCCACCTCCCTGGTGGGCCACTGGTACGGCGGCCTCGCCCTGTCGGGTGTCGTTGCCTGCGCATTGTTCGCAGCCGTGTCCGGGTCGTCTCCGGCCACGGTGGTGGCCATCGGCTCGATCCTGCTGCCGGGGATGCTTAAAGCCGGTTTTCCCAAGTCCTTCGGTGCCGGGGTCATCACCACCTCGGGTGCCCTGGGTATCCTGATTCCGCCGTCCATCGTCATGGTCATGTACTCCGTGGCCACCAATACCTCGGTGGGGGCGCTGTTCATGGCCGGCGTCATTCCGGGCGCGGTGCTCGCCTCGATGCTCGGCCTCCTTACCTGGTATCGGGCGAAGAAATTCGACTATCCGCGCCAGCCCAAGGCCAGTTGGAAGGAACGCTTCCGGACCTTTCGCGAATCCTCCTGGGGATTGATGCTGATTATCGTGGTCATGGGCGGTATTTATACGGGCATCTTCACCCCCACCGAAGCGGCGGCGATGAGCGCGGTCTATTCCTGTTTTGTCGCCGTCTTCATCTACAAGGACATGCGGTTGAAGGATGTGCCCAAGGTGCTACTCAACTCGGCCAACATGTCGGCGATGCTACTGTACATTATCACCAATGCCGTCATGTTTTCCTTCATCTTGGCCAATGAGAACATCCCGCAGGACCTGACCAACTGGCTGCTCGACAAGGGGCTGGGCCCGATCGCCTTTTTGCTCGCGGTCAACGTTTTGTTGCTGATGACCGGCAATTTCATGGAGCCTTCGTCGATCATGCTGATCTTCGCCCCGATCCTCTTTCCGGTGGCAATAAGACTCGGAATCGATCCGATTCACTTCGGGGTCATGATGACGGTCAACATGGAGATCGGCATGTGCCATCCGCCGGTCGGCCTGAACCTCTACGTGGCTTCGGGCATCACCAAGATGGGGATCACCGAGTTGACGATCGCGGTCTGGCCGTGGCTTTTGGCCATGATCGTCTTCCTGATCATGGTCACCTACTGGCCGCCGCTCTCGATTTGGCTGCCGAAATTGCTCGGCATGATGTAGCGTCGGGGGGGTGCCTTGGGGCGGACGATGGGGGAACGTCCGCACCAAGGCATTCTTTCCTTGCTCTGACAGACATGTTGTTCATGGCCTTGTTGTCTGCCGGAGGGGATGGCCTTATTTGTAGTCGCTTTTGTCCAAACCGTACTTGCGCATCTTGTCGGAGAGTGTTTTGCGAGGAATGCGCAAGGCATCCATCACATCCTTGATACTGCCGTTGCTGGCCAGCAGGGCCTGCTCGATCAGCGCCCGTTCGAAACTGTCGACCTGGCCGGCAAGGCTGTTATCCTGCTTTTTTTCCGTGCCCGACAACAATCGTTCCAGCGACCAGCCGTGCTGGCTGCCCAAAAGGACGTAACGCTCGGCCAGGTTGCGCAGTTCCCGAACGTTTCCGGGCCAGCCGTATGCCATGAGCACGTTCATCTGCGCCGGTTTCGGCAGCGGAACTTCCTGTTGGTACCTGTGGCCAGCCACCAGGAGAAAGTGGTGAAAAAGCAGGGGAATATCCTCAAGACGCGCCCGCAGGGGCGGGATTTCCAGACAGACCACATTGAGCCTGTAGTAGAGATCTTCGCGAAATTGCCCGGCCTCGGCCGCCTGCAGGAGATTGATCTTCGAGGCGGCCACCACCCGAACGTCCAAGGAGATCAGTTTGTTGGAGCCGAGGCGTTCTAAAACCCTCTCCTGCAGGACGCGCAGCAGATGGACCTGGGTCCTGAGCGGCATGGATTCGATCTCATCGAGCAACAGGGTGCCGCCGTTGGCGTGCTCGAACTTGCCTATCCTGGTCATCTTGGCATCGGTGAAGGCGCCTGCTTCGTGGCCGAACAATTCGCTTTCGATCACGCTTTCGGGAACCGCGCCGCAGTTGATGGCCACGAAATTCTTCGTCCGGCGATGGCTGTGTTCGTGCAACGACCGGGCAACCAGTTCCTTGCCCGTTCCGGTTTCGCCGACAATCAGGATATCGGCGCCGATATCGGCAATCCTGGCAATGGTTGCCCGCAGCCGTACCATGGCTTCCGTCTTGCCGATGATGCGCGGTCCCGGGGCGCTGTGCGCTTCCAATTCCTGCCGAAGAATGCGGTTTTCAAGGGTCAGTGCCCTTTTTTCCAATGCCCTGCCCACGGTCTTGACCAATCGTTCCGCCGAATAGGGCTTTTCGATGAAATCATAGGCGCCGTCCCGCATGGCCTGTACCGCGGTGGAGATGTCGCCGTGGCCGGTAATCAGGATAACGGGAAGGTCGCGATCGATTTTCTGGACCTGCAGCAAAAATTCGAGGCCATCCATGCGCGGTAGGCGAATATCGCAGATGACCACGCCGGGCCAATCCATGGAGAGATGAGGAAAAGCGCTTTCGGCGTCCTCAAGGCAAAGGACGTTGAAATCGGCCAATTCAAGCGTTTGCGTGTTGGCCTGACGAATATGCTTTTCATCGTCAATGAAAATGACGTTGTTCCCTTTTTCCATGGCCTTTGCTCACGTTTCCTCAAAAATACACTCGAATTTGGCTCCGCTTTCGGTCGCCGCAACCCGAATGGTCCCATTCATTTCATGGAGAATCCGCTCGGTAATGGTCAGGCCCAGGCCGAGTCCCTTACCTGCCTGTTTGGTCGTGAAAAACGGTTCAAAAATATGCGGCAGGTGATCGGGGGCAATGCCCGGCCCGCTATCGGCTACGCTGAGAATCACGGTACCTTGGTGGCGGTAGCCCCGGATATTGATTTCCTGTCGCGGCGCGCCTTCGACAGCGTGCAGGGCGTTGCTGACCAGATTCACCAAAACCTGCTGGAGTAATACATAGTTGGCGCGCAGGTCAAGATCTTCGGGATCAATGACCACTTTGATCCAGGCATCGGTCTTGCGAACCACCGGGTTCAGAATCTCCAAGGCGCCGTCGATGACACCGTGCAACGGCACCCGATTCAACTGGCCACTGGTCTTGCGCGAAAATTGCTTGAGCTGCACCCCGATTTGGGCCATCCGGTCGGTGAGTTCGCTGATTTGCTCAAGATTCCACATGGCTTCCGTCAACCGCCCCTTGGCGAGAAACTGGCGGCCATTGTCCGAGTAACTGCGGATGGCCGCCAGCGGCTGGTTCAGTTCGTGATTGATACCGGCGGACATTTGGCCAAGCGCTGCCATCTTGGCGGTATGTACCAGTTCGGACCGCGTGTTGCGCAGGGCCTGCTCCACTCGCTTGCGGTCTTCTATTTCCTTGCGCAGCAAGGTGTTGGCCTCGGTCAGTTCCTGCGTGCGTTCGGTGACCCTGGTCTCAAGCTGTTCGTTGGCCACCTCGAGAACGCGACGGGCCTGGTCCTCAAAACGTTTGAGATCAACCACGCGCTGGCGGCGCTGCTTGATGAGGAGCACCACGAGCACGCTCAAGGCCAAAAAGGCATTCAAGGCAACAAAAACAAGAAATACAAACCGCTCTACTCGCCAGGTGTCGGTCAGGATATGCACCTTCCAGCCCGCCTGCTCCATGGCGTGGGTCTGGAGCAGAAATTCTTTCACCTGGTGTTGCGATCCTGACTTAATTCTGACTATCTTGCCCGCATCGCTGTTTTCTGTCTTGATTACCTCGAGAGGTTGCAGGGCAACATTGGGGTAGCGCCGACTGGCGACAATGCGTTGGCGAAGCTCGTCCGCCAATGGTGTAAGCGTCTGGAATCGCCAATCCTTGTTAGTTGATAAAAAAATTACCCCATCGGAATCGGTGACGAGAAAGGTTTGATCGGCATGGCCCCAGTTCTCCTCAACGGAGTCGATATTGATCTTCAAGACAAGGGCGCCGAGAATGCGGTCCTGTTGACGCACCGGATAGGCGAAATAGTAGCCGCGCACGCTCGATGTCGTGCCCAAGGCAAAGTATCTGCCAGGTCGTCCCTGCATGGCCTGGTGAAAATAGGGGCGATAGCCGAAGTTTTGCCCGATAAAAGGCGATTGCTCCTGCCAGTTGCTGGCCGCAATGGTCAATCCTCGGTCATCCATGAGATAAATGTCCGATGCATGACTGATCCTGTTAATCTTTTCCAGATAACGATTGAGAAAGTCGACCTTTTCCGGTGTTGCGGGAGTCATGAGCTGCTGCGCCAGCACCCTGTCGTTGGCCAGCAGTTCGGGAAAATTCTCGTATTTTTCTAAAACTCCCTGCAGATAGGTGCTGTACAATTCCAGCCGCGAGGCGCCTTCTTCGGCAAGATCCTTTAATTTTTGGTGATACAGCCAGGTAAATGACCACCAGACATTCCAGGCGATGACCAGCAAATAGATAAAAAGGGCAAGAAAATAATTGATCCGGGGAAAGGCTTTCATGCTGTAAGAGGCGGGCTGGTGCGAAGTTGGCGGCATGTTCGCGGAAAAGCCGGATCAAGAAAAAGCGGATCGGCAACGTTCAGGCTGCAAACCAGACATCATCCATGGCTGCTTGTCAAGAGGCAGGACCATTCCTTGGCAGGGAGATTCCCGGAAAAACGTCCGCGGCCACATTACCGCGGCGCGAGCCCAAGCGGCGTCGGGAATAACGACAAATCAACCCCACGCACAAAAAAAAGGGTTATATCGCCTCTTGGCGATATAACCCTTGCGGATACTTCCTGAAAATCGAAAATCAATGATCGATGGTGAAGGAAGCCTTGAGGAACTCTCTGTTCAGGCGGGCGATGTTGCGAATGGTGATGCCTTTTGGGCAGACATTCTCGCACTCGCGCTCGTTGCCACAGTTGCCAAAACCATCCTTGTCCATCTGCAGGACCATATTGATAGCCCGCTTTTTGGCTTCCATTTTGCCCTGAGGCAGCAAGGCCAGCTGGGCAACCTTGGCACCCAAGAACAGCATGGGGGTACCGTTGGGGCAGGCGGCGGCACAGGCGCCGCAACCGATGCAGGCGGCGGCATCCATGGCCTGCTCGGCCACATGCTGCGGGATCAGGATGGTGTTGCCATCCTGCGGCGATCCGGTATTGACGGAAACATAGCCACCCGCGGCGATGATGCGGTCAAGGGCCGAGCGGTCAACGATAAGATCTTTGACGATCGGGAATCCCTGGGACCGGAAAGGTTCGATAACAATAGTATCGCCATTCTTGAACCGCCGCATGTGGAGCTGGCAGAGGGTGGTCTCTTTGTCCGGACCGTGAGCGGTTCCGTTGACCACTGCGCCGCACATGCCGCAGATACCTTCACGGCAGTCATGGTCGAAAGCGATGGGCTCAAGACCTTTGATGGCAAGCCATTCATTCAGCACATCGATCATTTCCAGAAAAGAACTGTCGGTGCTGATGTCCTTGAGAGCATGTTCCTCAAAAGCGCCTTTTGCCAGAGGACCATTCTGTCGCCAAATTTTTACATTTATATTTATCGTTTTCGATGACATATTCGTTCTTCTACTTTGGAGTTTGAACTTCAGTAATGAACCCGTTTATACAAGTGTACAAGTATGCATTACTTGTAGCTGCGCTGTGAAGGAATTACATACTCGAAGGTCAGCGGCTCTTTGTGCAGTTCCGGTGCCGTTCCCTGACCTTTGTATTCCCAAACACCGACATAGCTGAAGTTTGCATCGTCACGTTTGGCTTCGTTTTCCTCTGTCTGGCTTTCTTCTCTGAAGTGGCCACCGCAAGACTCCTGGCGATGAAGAGCGTCACGGACCATCAGTTCGCCAAATTCAAGGAAGTCGGCAACACGGCCGGCACGCTCCAGCGACTGATTGAGTTCCTGACCCGAGCCGGGAACGATGACGTTTTCCCAGAATTCGGCGCGAATTTCGGGGATACGCTTGAGGGCCAACTCCAGCCCTTCTTTGTTTCGGCCCATACCGCAATAATCCCACATGATCTTGCCGAGTTCCTTGTGGTAATGATCGACGGTTTGGCCACTTTTGCCGCTCTTGGTGTTTTTCATGAGCTTGTTGACCTGCTCTTTCACCTCGTTGGCGGTAGCTTCGAAGGCCGGATCGTCGGTGCTGGTCGGAACCGGAGCCACGGTTGCCAGATAGTTGCCGATGGTGTAGGGCAGGACGAAGTAGCCGTCGGCCAGACCCTGCATCAGAGCTGATGCGCCCAGGCGGTTAGCACCGTGGTCGGAGAAGTTGCACTCGCCGGTAGCGTAGAGGCCGGGAATGGTGGTCATCAGATGATAGTCAACCCACAGGCCGCCCATGGTGTAATGGATGGCCGGGTAGATCATCATCGGCTCCTTGGTCGGATCGCTGTCGGTAATCTTCTGGTACATATGGAACAGGTTGCCATATTTCCGCAGGATTACATCCAGACCGTCGCGTTTGATCGCATCGGCAAAATCGAGATAGACGCCGAGACCGGTCTCGCCGACACCCTTGCCTTCGTCGCATGCCTGCTTGGCGTTACGGGAAGCCACGTCGCGGGGGACGAGGTTGCCGAAGGACGGGTATTTCCGCTCAAGATAGTAATCGCGCTCGGACTCGGGAATATCGGCCGCTTTGCGTTTGTCGCCCACGGTTTTGGGAACCCAGACGCGCCCGTCGTTGCGCAGACTCTCGCTCATGAGGGTCAACTTGGACTGAAAGTCGCCATGGACCGGGATACAAGTCGGATGGATTTGGACGTAGCAAGGATTGGCGAAACCTGCGCCCCGCTTGTAGGAACGATAGGCGGCGGTCACGTTGGAAGCCATGGCATTGGTCGACAGGAAGTAGACGTTGCCGTATCCACCGGTGGCCAGAACAACGGCGTGCGCCGAATACTTCTCGATTTCACCGGTGACCAGGTTGCGGACGATGATGCCTTTGGTAACGCCGTCGACCACCACCAGATCCATCATCTCGCGCCGGGTGTACATCTTGACCTTGCCGGTGCCAACTTGCCGCATCATCGCGGAGTAGGCACCCAGCAGCAGCTGCTGTCCCGTCTGGCCCCTGGCATAAAAAGTACGGGAAACCTGGGCGCCACCGAAGGAGCGGTTAGCCAGGGTTCCGCCGTATTCACGGGCGAAGGGAACGCCCTGAGCCACGCACTGGTCGATGATGTTGTTGGCGACCTGGGCCAGGCGGTAGACGTTGGCCTCGCGGGCACGGAAGTCGCCGCCCTTGACAGTGTCGTAGAACAAACGGAAGATCGAGTCGCCGTCGCCCTGGTAGTTCTTGGCGGCATTGATACCACCCTGGGCGGCGATGGAATGCGCACGACGGGGGCTGTCCTGAATACAGAAGGATTTAACGTTGTAGCCCAATTCACCAAGGGTTGCTGCGGCGGAAGCGCCTGCCAGGCCTGTTCCTACGATAATGACTTCGTATTTGCGCTTGTTGGCAGGGTTAACGAGTTTGTTGGAAAAACGGCATTTGTCCCATTTTTCTGCTATCGGTCCTTCAGGTATTTTTGCGTCAAGCTGCATAGTCGTTTCTTTTTGCTGAAGTTAAAAGGAATAAAACTTGTGGAGATGATGCCTGCCCGAGCAGAAATGGCGCCGTGGAGGAATCATCCGTCGTCTCGTGTAAACCTACAGTATCAGAGCAATTGATTCCGAGAGATGACCATGAGGAATGTGATCAACAGAAATACAGCGCCCATGATGCCTGCCAGTGCCCAGGCAACAACGCGTAACGGGTAGTCGTATTTCGGATGGCTGATTCCGAAGGTCTGAAGCAGTGACCAAAAACCATGGCTGATATGGATAAACAGCAGACAGATGCCCGCGGTGTAGATCAGGGTGAAGAAAGGATTGTTGAGGACTTGGGTGACAAAGTCCGAAATGGTTTTTACCGTGGTTTTCTCGACAAAATGGAAATTGGCGAGATGGATGAGGATGAAAATGAAGATGGCCGCGCCGGTGTAGGGCATGGTCTTGGAGGCCAGGGTCCGGCCGCCCGCACAAGTCTCTACCTCGTATTTACCGCCACGTGCCTTGCGATTTTCCAGAAAAAGGATGATGCCGGTGACAACATGGAGGAAGAAAATGGTGTACAAGCCGATTTCAAAGATGGGAACAAAAATGCCTAATGAGTGCAGATGATGCGCGTAGGCATTAAACGCGCTTCTCCCCCAGAAAATTGTACTGTTGCCTATGGTATGGACGAGCAAAAAACCGCCCAGCATAAACCCAGTAAAAGCCATGATGTACTTTTTGCCCAGTGAAGATCGAAAAGTTTGAATGAACCACGACATAATTACCTTTCCTGATTGAGAGTTAAAAAGAGAGAAACAGTTGATACGACTGGTAAAACCGGGTTTGTGCGCACTCAGAATACGAAACTGAACGGTGATTCATTACCAACCTGTTGTCCGTCCTGTCAAGCAAAAAAAGGTCGTGCTTCCTGTTCGGGAGAATCCGGAACGCGTTTCCGATTGGTCTGCTCTCATCCCATCGAAATGGCACGGTCGCTGTTCTTGATTTTTTACGGGAACAAGCGCGATTGCGGATACCGGCGCGGCACGGGGCGTTTACCTGCCGTGCCGGTCGTTCTACCTGGCTGCGTACACAATCTGAAACGGTGATTTTGGAAGCGGCGGGGGAGGTGAGTACGGAAAAAAGCGTTGAGTCTTGAGCACGAGCGGTGGCGTTTTCACTTGATGGCGGCAGCCGCTCTCTCTTCGTCGGCCCGTTGCAGGCCTTCCATGAGCAGTTTCATGAAATAGCCGATTTCCGGGGCGTCGAAGTCTTCGGGCGGGAGGCCCGGAGTGAATTTAAACCGTCCACTCTTTTCCCTGAGTACCTCGTAAAAGGCTGTTTCCCCTTTGTTGCCGGCGTAGCTTGCCTTGATCAGCGCTCCCTGGCGGAAGGAGAAACGGGCCGTGCCCTTGAGCAGTTGGGTGATGGTGAGGATTCCGGTCTTACTGTTGATGTTCAAGGTCTGGAACAGGGCCTCGGGCGGTATTTCTTCCAGTTTGCCGATCATGCCCGAGGCGTAATCGTCGCCCCGGACACGGTTCGAGTCGGCCAGTCGCCTGGCCAAGAGGCGGGTGAAATACGTTTGCAGCGCCGGATATTTATCCACGAGCGCCTTGAAATGTTTGTGGTCGATGGTGAGCAATTGGCAATCGCTGCGCGTTTGCACGGTTGCGCCGATGTTCTCGTCGCAGATCAGGCTCATCTCCCCGAATACCTCGCCCCGGCTGAGGGTGGCGATGGGAATGCCGGTATCGTTGAGGATATCGACCTGTCCGGACACGATGACGTAGAAATGGTCGCCGGGGTCGCCTTTGCGCAGGATGATCTCGTTTTTCTTGCAGTTCCGCTGCTTGCAATATTTGATAACATTGCCGAGGTTGCCCTGATCGATATGGCGGAAAAAACCGAAGTCGTCCAATTGGCGCAGGATGGAACCGATATGGCCTTCGGTACCGGCCTGCTCGTCTTCCCTTGCCGTGGTCCGAAAGTGTTCCAGCCGGATCGACCCGGTGCAGCCGGAACAGGAGATCATGCAGTCGGGAATCTGGTCTGCCCGCTCGTATTCGATAATGATTTTGGTCAAATCGCCGTTGAGGATTTTGCAATTGCCCCTGTCGGGAGGCGAATGGACCATGCTGGTATTGATGAAGGAGTGGGCATCCTGGCTTGCCATGCAAATGGCGATTCCGGAGATTTGGAAGACGTCGCCGTAACGGAACAGCGGGCAGTGCCTGGATTCGCACACCCGAAAACTAATTTTGGGAAACCCCATGGACCACTCCTGAAACGATAGGCAAAATGTGCGGCGCGTGCTAAGAAAAAACTCCGGTTCCTGAGGGCACATTATGCATGAGATATGCCCGGGGTACAAGGAAATCCTACCACGGCCCACGGCCGTTACGAGACAGATATGCTGAACACGTCGATACGCCCGGACGGCCGTTTTCGGGTCGGCCGCCACACCCCGTCCTACCGAGTGGCCAACCTGCGCGAACGGGATTTGCATTGCAGCCTCGGCCAGCTCGCCGATGGCACCGAAGTGGCCAATGTTGCCAATTTTCCCGAAAGCGACGTGGCCGTGGCCAAGGCCAGAACCATTTACGAAATTCCCAACCCTTTTCCCTTTCGCGGCTGCACCTATATCGATTCCGGCTGGGCCGATGCCCGCGCCGCAGATCCCGGATCGATCCGGATTCCGCCGCAGCAGCAGGTCTCCCTGCGGGAGATGATCGGCCAGCGTTGCCCGGACGCCGCCATCCAGGAGATCGTCACCCAATTACCCCTGCCGCTTCGCTATCAGCTGGCGGTTTCCTCCACCGATCCCGTGGAATTGATCTGGCTGGCCCATTCCTGCTGCCGGTTCGTCTTGGCTGCCGACGGCATGCCCGCGGGATTACGCTATTGGCAATCAAACGGACGGACGCGTCCCGATATCGACGATTTCGAGCTGTTTGAAACCATTGCCAACAATCCCCATCTTCCCGACAGCTACAAGGAGGCGATGGTGCTGCGGCCAGGAACGCAGGGCAACAGCGAGATCGTTGGCGATTATTGCCGGGGCACGACCGAGATTTTTGAGTATTTGCGCGGCAATTCCTACATTCCCTGGGGGCATTACGCCGCCAATTGCGCGCCGGCCTCTATCCGCTATCGCATCGCCGATCTTTCCCGAGAAGACATGGCAGGGCTGCGCCATCTCTATTACCAACGGGTGTTCATGGTGCTCGCGGACAAGCTGGGGATGGCGCCGGAGGTCCGCCGCCGCCGGCTTGCCGCAGAAGAGTTGGAATTGCTGAGGCAGGCAATCGTCGAACGTCTGGCCAGCGGTGCCGACCTGGAAGCCTTTGCCACTTTGTGGGGCTGGAACTTCGGCTACGATTTTTCCGGATCCGGCTACCGGCTGCATGCCTCGCACCAAATGATCCACCAACAGTATGCCCTGGTGCCTCAATGGGTGACGGAAGCGGATGGCGATGTTTTTCCCGCCTATTGCTGCGGCGATTTGGTGGCCGATGTGATCGCCCGCTACCGCCAGGACTATCATTCCGATTTTTTTAACGACTACCTGGTGACCCTGGCCAACAACACCCGCACCGATGGCAGCGCAGGCACCCGTTCGCTGGTGGTTTGGGAGGATGGGCGGGTCGTGCTGTTCGTCCCCAAGGCCCAGGTCTCCCAGTGGGAGCTTCAACTGCTGGTCAAGGCCGACTGGGCCGGTGGACCGGTGGGAAATGCGGTGGAAGCGGACGCCTCGGTGCGCGATTCGCTCGACCTGGGCATTCTTACGGCACAGCGGGTGCTCGCCCGGCTGGGGGCGACCATGGTGACTTCGATCGAGTATGCCAAACGTCTGGGCACGACCAACGGCCAGCGATTGCTCTACGCCTTCCTGCCTAAGTTGCCCTGGTCGATGGGGGCCTTCAGCGAAGCCCAGGGACGATTTATCCTCGGGCATTATCCCGAAGATTTTGCCGAGGCCTGCCGCCGCCAATTGGATTGAGCGGCTTTCCATAGCAGCGTCCGGGCATGTAACCGCAATGGCGTATTGCGCGTCGCACCTGGCATCCATTGCCCCGGAAGCGCTTGGGGCCGATGGAGTCGGATCTTTTCACGAACAGAACACTAAGCACGGAACATCAATGAAAAAAGGATATTATGGACAGTGGGGCGGGGCCTTCATCCCTGAGGTGCTCCAGGCGACCTTCGCCGATTTGAACAGGGCTTATGAGCAAGCGCGGGCGGATGCATCGTTTTGGCAGGAATATGTAGAATTAATGAGCAATTACTCCTGTCGGCCCACGCCGCTCACCTTTGCCGGCAATCTGACCCGTCATTTCGGCGGCGCCAAGATCTTCATCAAACGGGAGGATCTCAACCATACCGGCGCCCACAAGGCCAACAACGTCATGGGGCAGGGGTTGCTGGTCAAGCGGATGGGCAAGAAGCGGGTGATCGCCGAGACCGGCGCCGGCCAGCACGGCATGGCCACCGCCACCATGGCCGCCCGGTTCGGCCTTGCCTGCACTATTTATATGGGCGAGGAAGATGTGGCCCGCCAGCGGCCCAATGTGTTCTGGATGGAAAAACTGGGCGCTACCGTGGTGCCGGTCACCGATGGCAGCCGTACCCTCAAGGACGCCATGAACGAGGCGTTCCGCGATTGGGTCGCCTCCATGGAGGACACCCATTACGTCATCGGCACGGTGTGCGGCCCCCATCCCTTTCCGGAAATGGTGGCCTGGTTTCAGTCGATCATCGGCCAGGAGGCGCGGCAACAGATCCTCAGGCAGCACGGCGTCTTGCCTGCCCGGGTCTATGCCTGCGTGGGCGGCGGTTCCAACGCCGTTGGCATTTTCCAGGGATTCCTCGACGATGCCGAGGTGGAGTTGGTCGGGGTCGAGGCGGGCGGGCAGGGCATCGCCACCGGCAGGCATGCGGCCCGGATGGTCGAGGGCAGCAGCGCCAGCCCCGGAGTGGCCCAAGGATACAAGACCATGTTTCTCCAGAACCCGGAAGGGCAGATGCTCGATACCCATTCCATTGCCGCCGGCCTCGACTACGTGGGGGTGTCGCCGATCCTGGCCGATCTCGGCGACAAGGGCAGGGTCCGGTTCGCCTCGGCCACCGATCGCGAAGTCATCGATGCCTTGAGCCTGACCATGCGCACCGAAGGCATCATCCCGGCCATGGAATCGTCGCATGCCTTTGTCCAAGCCTTCAAGGAGGCGCCGACCATGTCGCCGGACCAGGCGATCATCATCAACATGTCCGGCCGTGGCGACAAGGATATCTTCACCATTGCCCATGCCTTCGACGATCCCTCGTGGAAGGCCTTCATTGTCAAGCGGGCCGAGACATACGCGATCGGCTGAACGGCGGCCCCCCCCGTGCAGGGTTATTTTCATAGAGGTGCAAGGTGAGCAGAGACTTGGAGCAGGAGCTGAAACAACGGCTGCAACAGAAAAAAATTCTCCTCATGACCCATCTGGTTCTGGGGTATCCCTCGCTTGCGGTCAATCGCGAGGTGATCCGGCAGATGGCCGAGGCCGGCGTGGACTGCATCGAACTGCAGATTCCTTTTTCCGAACCCATTGCCGACGGTCCGGTGATCCTCAAGGCCAGTCAGTACAGCCTGGACCGGGGAATCTCGGTGGAGGCGTGCCTGCGTTTCGGCCAGGAGATGGCGGCGGCCTTTCCCCGGGTACGTTTTTTGTTCATGACGTATTACAATATCATGTTCAAATACGGCGAACTCGCCTTTCTCCGGCGAACTCGCGACATCGGTTTGTGCGGCACCATTGTCCCCGATCTGCCGCCCGAGGAAGGGCACGATTATCTGGCTGCCAGCAAGGAGCTGGGGCTGGCGCCGGTGCAATTCTTCACCCCCACCTCCAGCGAGGAGCGAATGAGCCATGTGGCGGCCCAGGGGGCGGGTTTTATCTATTGCGTGGCCAGGCGGGGGGTGACCGGCAAACAGACCGCCTTTGATCATGCCCTCGAGCAGTATTTGGTCAGGTGCCGTCAGGCCACAAGCCTGCCGCTGGCGGTCGGATTCGGTATCGGCAACCGTGAGGATGTGGCCATGCTGACCGGCAAGGCCGACATGGCAGTGATCGGCACCGCCACCATCAAACTGGTCGACGCCAAGGGGCCTACGGCGGTCGGCCCTTTTATCGCGGAATTGCTGGCGTAAGGACTGGCACAAGAGCACCAGAAACCAAGAGCGGCAGCCGGGATGTTCGGACCGGCAACAATAAATCAGCATACAAGGCTCCGATTCTTCGGAGCCTTTTGCATTTCGTCCATCTTTTTTTCTTTCCTCGGAGCAGCACGCAACCATGACAACACCAGTATTAACAAACGAACAACTCGGTACCGCAACGGTGCTGTGGGATCTCAATGCCCTGTACCCCACTGCCGATGGCCCGGAGATCGGAGAAGACATGGCTCGCTGCCGGGAATTGGCCGAAAACCTGGCCGTCGAAGCGGCCGGCCGCATTGCCGGGCTCGAGGCCGAAGCCATTTGCCGAGCGGTCGAACGTCTCGAAGCCATTGATACCCTGTTGGCCCGGCTGGAAACCTATGCCTACCTCCATTTTATCACTCAAACCGGCAATGCCGCCGCCTCGGCCCTGTTGCAGCGGGTCGAAGAATTGGAGGCCGCGGTCGGCAAGCTGACGGTTTTCTTCCGCCTGGAATGGAACCGGATGGACGGGGCCAGGGTGCTGGAATTGCTCGCGGAACCGCCGTTGCGCCGTTATCGTCATTATCTTGAGGCGATGCGGAGATTTGCACCGCATCAACTCAGCGATAAGGAAGAGGAATTGCTGCAGGAGCTCAAACCGGTGGGCAGGAGCGCCTGGAATATCTTGTTTGAAAAACTGTTCGGCCAGCTGCGGTTCGGCCAACGCGGCAGGACCGAGGAGGAGGTGCTGAGCGATCTGTATCATCCGGACCGCGAGGTTCGCAAAAACGGGGCAACGGAGTTGACCGCCGGGCTGCGCGACAATCTGCATCTGCTCACCCAAGTGTTCAACACCCTGGCTGCCGAAAAGATGATCTCCGACCGGCTGCGCCGTTATCCCTCTTGGGACAGCGCGATCAATCTGACTAATGAATTGGAGGATCGGACCGTTGCCACTCTGGTCGATGCCGTGGTCGGACGCTACGACATCGTCCACCGATACTACCGGTTGAAAAAACGTTTGCTCGGCGGGGGCGAATTGTTCGATTACGATCGCTACGCCCCG
This sequence comes from Desulfobulbus sp., assembly GCF_031547805.1. Taxonomy (GTDB): domain Bacteria; phylum Desulfobacterota; class Desulfobulbia; order Desulfobulbales; family Desulfobulbaceae; genus Desulfobulbus. The sequence continues at coordinate 23,570 of NZ_JAVBRQ010000010.1, read as the reverse complement.
GTACCGGGCGGCGCGGAAGTCGCCATCCCTTGGGAGCAATGCCGGCGGATCGTCCTGGATGCTTTTGCCGGGTTTTCCCCCGAAATGGCTGCCATAGCCTCCTGTTTTTTCGATAAGCGCTGGATCCATGCTCCGGTTCTCGCCGGCAAAGGGGGAGGCGCTTTTGCCCATCCCTGTGTGCCCGAGGTTCATCCCTATATTCTGGTCAACTACACCGGCAACGTGCGCGATGTCGCCACCGTGGCGCACGAATTGGGGCACGGGGTGCATCAATTCCTGGCGGCGGAGCAGGGTTTCTACCACAGCGATACGCCGTTGGTTCTGGCCGAGACAGCCTCGGTCTTTGCCGAACTGCTGGTGTTCAAGGCTCAGGTCGGCCTGCTGTCACCCCGGGCGAGGCTGGCCTATATCTGCCAGAAATTGGAGTCGATTTTTGCCACGGTCTTTCGCCAGGTGGCCATGAACCGGTTCGAGGCGGCGACGCATACCGGCAGGCGGCAACAAGGAGAATTGTCGGCACAACAGCTTTCCTCCCTGTGGCTGGAAAGCCAGAGGCCGATGTTCGGCGATACGGTGACCCTGCGGGACGACTATGGTCTGTGGTGGGCTTATATTTCCCATTTCCTCAGCACGCCCGGCTACGTGTATTCGTATGCCTTCGGCGAACTGCTGGTTCTGGCGCTTTATGCCCGCTACCAGGCCGAACCGGAAATATTCGTCGGCCGCTATCTCACGCTGTTGCGATCCGGCGGCAATGGCTCGCCCTACGAGTTGCTCCGCCCTTTTGCGATCGATCTCGATGACGCGGCCTTCTGGCAGGGAGGGCTTGACCTCATCGACCGGATGTTGTCGGACGCCGAACAAGAGGTGACGTTTATTGTCAACAAGTGACATTTATTGACGAATACGCCATTTCTTATACGTAATTTTGCCGAAATGAATTTTGGATCGATCAAAGACGGTCACAGGCCGTTCCTTAGGTCGAGGTGCGCAATTTTGTTTGATTTTTATTTTGCTTGCCCCCACAATTGAATGTGAAAGGGAGTTCAAGGCGAGGGCATGTACGTTTTTGCGCTTTTTTGCGCGACATCTTTTTCCTCGTAATAATTCCCACCTGTAAACGCATGTTGACAGTTTTGGTCCAACATGTCGGGCATGAGACTTGCTTTGTCTTCGTCGTGTTTCGAATGTTTTGCCGGCAACGCCGGAAAAATCGGTTGATTGGTGAGCTGGTGTTGTTTTGTTGCCGATGCCGTGAGCTCTTTGATTGTTCCAGCTGTTTGCAGTTTGTCCTTTTATCTGGATAATGTGTATAATTGAGCAGATGCAGCTTGTTGTAAAAGCATTGCAGTGGAACGAAGTAAATCCCGGGAAATTCGATGGTGATGAAAGCTAAAAAAATAGATGGATTTTCCCTCGACAATATTTTGCAGATTTTTTCCATGGAGAAAAGATCTCAGACATTGCATATAACGAAAGAAGGCAATGTCGGTGTGCTCGATATAGAAAATGGGGATCTTGTCCATGCTGAATTCGGAGATATTACGGGATTAAATGCGGCTATTGAAATTATTCTCTGGGACGATATTCAAATAGAATTGTTTCCGCTTAGATCGATATCGAGAACAATCAATAGTTCGATTATCAATATTCTTCTTGAAGTTTCAAAATTAAAAGACGAAAGGAAAAATTCCCTCGATGAATCAGGGGAAGCGCTGCTCGACTCCTCAATTGAAAAAGCTGAGCAGCAGCAATATAAGGAGGCGCATTCCGATCTTGTTCAGTACATGAAAAAGAATCGGAGCAATTCCGTTGCCTGGATTTGGTATTCTCGTATTCAGGGCAACGTGGAAATCATGAAAAAAGCCCTGAAAATGGCGGCGAACCTTGACGCCGACAATCCGTTGGTCAAGGAAGAACAAAGCAAGTTCGACACTGTTTCGGATCATCTGACCGATGATGTGGTCCGGAAATGTTATTTCTGTTGGGCGCCGCTTAATAAAAGCGCCAGTGTCTGCCAGTATTGTCGGGGGCATCTGGCGATCACCCGTGAAACCCTGACACAGTCGGGATCGGCCGACGCCGGCTGGCTCAAACAGTCGCACGAGCGCTATAGCCGCATTTTAGGCAAACATCCTCGCAGTCTCATCGCCCTTTATTGCCTTGCCCTTATCAGCGTCAACAGCCGCAATTTCCAGGATGCCCTCGCTTACCTCGACAAAGCGGCAAAAATGGCGCCGGACAAAGCCCTGTTTGCCAACCAACTGAAGCTGTTGCTCGATCATTTGGCCCGCCAATCCGTCGAGGAACAGCCGGTATCTGAAAAAACCGCAACAGCCGCCGTTCCGGTGTCGGAAGAGACTGCCGATGTCGTCGCAGCCCCTGAACAGAAAATGATTCTGGTGGTGGAGGACAGTTCCACCACCCGGAAGGTCATCTCCATCACCCTTAGCCGTCAAGGATACCGGGTAGTGGAGGCCGCCGACGGCCTTGAGGCCTTGAGCAGAATCAGCGAGGAACGACCGGACCTGATCATGCTCGACGTCATCTTACCGAAGATGGATGGATACAAAATACTGTCCATTATCAAAGGTAATCGAGAATTCAAGGATATCCCGGTGATCATGCTTACCAGCAAGGATGGCTTTATCAACAAGATGAAAGGCAAGATGGCCGGTTCCTCCGCTTATCTCACCAAGCCGTTCGACCCGGACATGATGATCGCTGAAATTCGGAAATACGTGTGATTGCTTCCATCAAATCGTCCGTATAGGAAAATAAGAAGAAGGAGAAAACCATGGCCAAGGGGAAAATATTGGTTGTCGATGACAGTCCCACCCAACTGAACATGATGCGAGCGCCGTTTGAAGAAAACGGATTTTTGGTGATCACCGCCACCGATGGCGAGGAAGCGGTGGCAATGGTGGAAAGCGAAAAACCCGATCTGGTGGTGCTGGATGTGATCATGCCCAAGCTGAACGGTTTTCAGGCCTGCAGGAAAATAAAGACCATCAAGCAAGATTTGCCCGTGATTCTCCTGACCTCGAAAAATCAGAAAAGCGATGAATTTTGGGGCAAGAAACAGGGGGCCGACCTGTACATGACCAAACCGTTCGACAGTGCCGAGTTGTTTGCCAATGCGACCAAATTGCTGGCTTAAGCAGCTTGCGGCCGTTCTTGAAAGACGCATCGATGGAGGCAGCCCCGATGGCCGACGCCAACGCATCCCACAACCCGGATACCGGGGACCAGGAAGACACCACCCTGCACGCGCTGCTTGCCGCCATTGATCGCGAGACCGCCCAGGAACTCGCGTTGGACGCGGCCTCGCTCAAGGAAAGAGCGGCTCGCAACATCAGGAAGAAGAAACCCTACATCGCCTTTGCGCTGGGACGCGACGAGATGGCGCTTCCTATCGGTTCCGTCCGGGAAATCGGCTATCTGCCGCCGGTGACCCCCTTGCCGAACATTCCCCCTTGGATCAGGGGAATCGTACAGATCCGGGGGGAAATCCTGTCGGTGGTTGATTGCTGCCTGCTCTTCGGCATCAAGGAGGCCGGCCACCACCTGCGGCCGTCCTATGTCCTCTTTACGCATGAAAATCTCACATTTTGCCTGATGGTCGACAGGATCGCCGGTGTCGTCAACGTCGATGAACTGCACGATCCGCTGTTGCCCTTCACATCCGAATATGGCGATCATTTATCCGGGGTGTCGTCGTTTTTCAAGGGAGCTCACGTTGTGGGCGAACGGACGGTCCACATTCTGGATGACCAAAAGCTGGGCTCCTCGCCGCTGATTGTACAATGGCAATAATCATGGCGCGCCGAACGCGAACCGTTGCACCGGGAGCAAGGTAATGTCGCAGAACAAGAACGATTTTCTGGCGGGATATATCGAGGAGGTGCAGGCCTACGTCCCGACCATGCGCGCCGCCATTGGCGAACTGCGGGCGAATCCACGCCAGCGAGACACCCTGGAGGAGTTGCATCGACTGGCGCATATTATCCGCGGCGCGTCCTCCATGGTCGGCATCGGCGTCCTCAGCCGGATTGCCGGCCGCATGGAGGATACTTTGGAACAGGCGCTCGAAGGCCGGCGAGGGCTTGCCGAAGAGGCCCTGGATGCCATGGACGCGACGGTCGCCCGCATCGGGAGCTATTGCCAAGACCTGCAGCAAGGAGTTCCCGTGGACGAGGCACAGCTGACCGACCTTGCCGAAGCGGATTTCAAAGGTCTCGATGCCAATGCGGACGAGATGTCTTTGCTCGATTCCATGGAAGAGCCGATTTTTGACCAGGCCCTTCCCTTTGCCGAGTTCTCCGATTCCGAATCCGACGACGAATTGACGGCCGCATTCCAGACCGAGGCCGAGGAACACCTCGAAGCCCTGCACCAGGCGATACAGGTCCTGGAAAGCCAGGTCACCGGCACCGTGCCGATGAACGGCGAACTGCGGGAGACGGTGCGCCAGATCCGGCGATCCGTGCATACCATCAAGGGCGCGGCCAGCGTCATCGGGTTGGCCGATCTGGCCGCCTATGCCCATCTGGTCGAGGATGTGCTCGACTGGCTGTACGAAACCGCGGGGAGCGTGGAACAGCGGGCAGTGCCGCATCTGGCCGATGCCTTGGATCTGCTGGCGATAATGATCCTGAACCCGGCCCTGTTCGATGAACAGCGGGCGCAAACGGTGTTGGCCGCATTGCAGACGGCCTGCATGGGCGCGGGAACGTCGCTTGCGGCCCACGAGGACGGCGAAGAGATTGATGTGTTGAGCGAGGCGGTGCTCGATGCCCTTGCATCGCCTGCCGACACCGCAGATATGCTGGAAGACGGTGCGACTACAGGGGCGATGCCGGATTCGCTTTTCAGCGACGAGGAAAAACAACTCCTGTACGAGGGTTTTTTGGAAGAGGCGGAAGAGCATCTCCAGCAATTGCACGCCTCGATGCAGATCTTGACCGTCGAAATCGACAAGCGGGTCATTCTTGATGCCGGACAAAAGGAAGAGGTCCGCAAGATCAGGAGGGCGGTGCATACCATCAAGGGCGCGTCGGCGGTCATCGGCTTGCGCGATATCTCCGCCTATGCCCATGGGGTCGAGGATTTTCTGGATTGGCTCTATGCGGGCTCCCGCCATCTCGATCCGGAAACGGTGGAGATCCTGACCAATGCCCTGGATTGTCTGGGCCTGCTGGTGGAATCTCCCGAATCGGTCCCCATGGACAGGCGGACCGATCTGCTCCGGCGCTTGCTGGCCATTTCCCGGGAAAACAAGCTGGAAGAACCGTTGGTCGAGAATCTGCCCGACCTGTCCGAGGCGTCTGCCGTTGCGGATGCAACGTCATTGACAGGCAGCGCCGACCGGGAAGCCGATGCGGCCGCTCCTCTCCAGGTTGCGGCCTCCGAGGCGAGCCGGACTATCCGCATCAATCAGAACCAGCTCGATGTCCTGATTAACCTGGCCAATGAGCTGCTGGTGGGCATCAGCGGGTTCGACCAAAACATGGGCTTGTTCAAAAAAGCGCTGGAGGAGATGGAATTGACCTCCCGGCGGCTGAAAGACATCGCCCTGGAATTGGAAACCAAGTTCGAAGTCAAGGCGCTGGATCAATTGTCCCGGCATTTCGTCCATATCGACAAGACGGTGGCCGATCTCAAGGCCAGCCAGAGCTTTTCCGAATTCGATGCCCTGGAGTTGGATCGCTACACCCAGCTGAACCTGATCATTCGCTCCCTCAACGAGTCGGCGATCGACGTTGCCGCCATTCACACCAATCTGGGTGGCGTCTACAGCGGCATTGGCGGCGATATCGGCCGCCAGCACCGGGTGATCCGCGAGTTGCAGGTGCAGATGATGCGGACCCGCCTGAGCCCGATGGCCACCTTGTCGTCGAGGCTGAACCGCACCCTGCGCGACGTGGCTTCCCGCCTGGGCAAGCGGGTTCGGCTGGTCATCGAGGGCGAACGGGTTGAGCTCGACCGCATGGTCTGGGAAAAACTGGCCGACCCGTTCATGCACCTGGTGCGCAATGCCATTCATCACGGGATCGAGTCGCCCGAGGAGCGGCAAGCCTGCGGCAAACCTGCCCTGGCCACCGTCACCCTGGCCGGCCGGAGGGAGGGCAATCACCTGGTCATCCGCTTCAGTGACGACGGACGCGGGTTGGATTTCGCTGCCATCCGGGAAAAGGCCCGCCGGTTCGGACTGGGCCATGCCGTCGACCAGATGGACGAGGAGCAACTCACCGAGCTTATTTTCTATCCGGGATTCAGCACCAAGACCATCAGCGAGATCTCGGGTCGCGGAGTTGGCATGGATGTGGTTCGGGCCAATATCAAGGAGTTGCAGGGATCGGTGACCGTGGAAACCGGGGCCGGAGCGGGAACGACCTTTGTTTTGCGCGTGCCTCTCACCCTCGGCGTTGTCCGGGCCCTGCTGGTCAAGGTCGGCGAGGTGACCTACGGCATCGCCCTGAACGACATCAAGGATATCCATCGTTTGGAGCAGGGGAGCATCTCTTTTGCGGACAAGACCTGCCACATCGCCGGCGAGACCGTGCCCTGGCATTCGCTGACCGGTTTGCTCGGCATTGCCGGGCTCGATCCGGACGAGGATCATTCGTTGGTGCTGAATATGCTGGCCGACGGGCGGACTATCGGCCTTTCCATCCCCCAGATCACCGGGCAGAAGGAAATCGTCATCAAGGGGCTCGGCACCCACCTGCGGTCGGTGGCCGGCGTATCCGGGGCAGCGGTCATGGGCGACGGTAGCATCGTGCCGGTGCTGGACATTCCCGAACTGGCCCAGGCCGCCTCCCGCGCGAAACACAGGGCCATCGCTTCCTTCAACCTGGAAATTCCCCGCGCCTTCACCGTGATGATCGTCGACGATTCCATCTCCATTCGCCGCGTCATGAGCCGCTTGGTGGTTGCCAACGGCTGGGCGCCGGTCGAGGCCAAGGACGGGTTGGATGCGGTGGAGCAATTGGAGATGGCGGAGGTCCGGCCCGATTGCATTGTCCTGGACATCGAAATGCCGCGAATGAACGGCTTTGAGTTCCTGGCCAAGCTGCCCCATGTTCCCGGAGGCAAGGATATTCCGGTGGTGATGCTGACTTCGCGAACCTCGGCCAAGCATCAGGAAAAGGCCATGCAGTTGGGGGCCAGGGCTTTTTTGAACAAGCCGTGCAAGGATGAGGAGTTTGTCGACACCGTGCTCAGGCTGACCGGCCAAAGCGATACGCCGGTACCGGAAGCCGAAGGGAGGACTGCACGATGAAAATGTTGTATCTCGCTCAGATAGGTCGACAGCTGTTTGCGGTTGACAAGGAATGCGTGATTGGCGTCGGCACGTGCAACGGCGGTTCTTTCAAGCCGATCGAGGAGGAGGGGAGGCGATATTTGCCCCTGCCTCACGGCGACCGGGCGGTGATCTGCGATGTAGGGGCTTTGATGGCCGGTTACGGCGAACGAGCGCCGTTAAAGCGAGGAATCCATTATCTGATCGTTGCCCACGACGATCAGGCCCTGGCCCTGACCATGACCGGCAAGGGCAGGATCGTCGCGGCGGATGTCGCCGTTACCCGGCCGTTGCCGCCCGCCTTCACCAGCTGGTCGCGGACGTTGGTCCCCGGCGTGCTGATTAACGGTATGGACCTGATCTTGCTGCTCGACCTGCAAACCGTGCTGGAAACCACGGTGACTCAGCCTCGTCAAGCCGAATGCCGGGCTCAGGAGAAGAGGTGAGAGATGAGCATGAAAAATGAACGGCAACAGCTTGGTCTCCGCAGCTTCCTTCTCCCTTTGGCGGTCAGCGACAGCCCCGGTAATTTTGTTTGCCTGTTCACCCAAAACCAGGTGGTCGAGATTCTCGAACCCCGGTTCGTGCTGCAAATCCCCGGCAGTCCCGGCTATCTCCCGGGCGTTTTGTTGTACCACGACAGCCTGCTGCCGGTCATCGACCTCGACGAATTGTGCAACCGGCGTCAAGCTGGACCAAGAAAACGCTACCGGCAATTGGTGGTGGTCCGTACCGGCGCGGCCGATCCGGCAACCGGGGCCCCCCTGAAGGCGGTGGTGGCGGTCAAGGCGCAGGTGCGGATCGCCAAAATATCCGGCAAGGAGCTGGCGGAATCGTTCGAGCGACAGGAAGCACCGCCTTCCCTGAACGCATCGGGCCTGGTGCGAGGCTGCTTCAGGCGCCAGGACGATGCGATCGCCCTGCTCGATCTCGGGCCGGTGGTGCGCGGCGCCTATGCAACCACTTGAGGCATGTCGGCCATGATGGAGCAAAGTGTTCTCGATAACCGGATTCGGGTGGTGACCAGGCGAATGGAAGGGGTCCGGTCCATCTCGCTCGGTTTTCTCATGGCGGCCGGACCGATGGACGAGGCGGAAGATCGCGGCGGCGTGGCCCATCTGGCCGAACATCTGATGTTCGCCGGCACCGGACAACGGGACGCCGACGAGATCGCCCGGATGATGGATACCACCGGTGGCCAGATCGGCGGATTCACCTCCCGCGACTACACCTGCTTCACGACCACGGTGCTGGATGATTATCGCACCTATCTGATCGATTTGATGGGTGATTTGTTGTTGAATTCGCGCTTTGCCGACTATGCGGTCCACCAGGAGAAGGAGACGATCATCAGGGAGTTGAGCGCCCAGCTCGACCGGCCGGATGTGTGCGCCCACGAACGTCTGAAGGCCCATGTCTGGCAGGGGCATCCGCTGGGGCGGCCCATCGGCGGCACCATCGCCTCGGTGGCAAGCCTGCAGCAGGACGATGTGCTCCGCTTTGTCCGCAACAATTACCAGCCGCGCCGGTTGATCATCGCCGCAGCCGGCAATGTCCGCCATCAGGACGTGGTCGCCAACGTGGCCGATGCCTTCTGGATGATGCCGGACGACGGCAAAAACGACCCCGATCCAGTTCGCCCCGCTTTTCGTGGCGGCGTGACGGTGGAATGCAAGGGCGTTTCCCATGTCTACTTCTCGATAGGGTTGCACGCCGCTCCCTATGCGGCGGCGGAACGCTACCTGATCCACCTGCTCACCGCCATCCTGGGGGGCGGCATGAGTTCCCGCCTGTTTAGGAAATTACGGCAGGAATTAGGGATGGTATATGAAATAACAGCCGAATATCAGGCATACCGAGACGACGGCGTCATCGTGATCGAAGGGGCAACAACCCCCGAACTGCTGCATCCGGTCCTTTCCCACATTTTCGTGGAGATCATGGGCATGGCCCTGCAAACGCTGCCTATTTTGACTGAAGAACTCTGGATCGCAAAAATGCAACTGCAGGGACAACACATCATTGCCCAGGAAAACTCCCATACCTGCATGAGCAGTTTGGCTACCCAAGCCTTCTATTTCAATCGATCCATCGATTCGTCCGAGATTTTAGATCAAATTCTGCATGTGGATTTGGAAGGGATAAATGCCATTGCCGCGCGTATGCTGGCGGAAGGGCTGCACCATCCGGCCATCGCTCTGGTCGGACCATCCTGCGAACAGGTGTGCAATACCATGGCGCTTGAAACCATGCTGCGGGATTTTCAGTAATCCACACACATCACAACGACAAGAGGAGAACGCTATGGCACTGGATGCAATCATCAAGAGAAACTGGATTGAGATTCAAAAGAAAAACACCGTTCCGGTGAATGCCATCGGAGTGAAGATCAATCCCAAGGACGAACGAACCTTGAAAGTATGGAAAGACGAGGGAATCGACGTCTTTGTCAAAAAATAATGGAAGGGTCCGGATCGAATATCCCCCGGTCCGGCCATGGACAGAGTGTTGTCCCAGGCAAGATGTCTGTTCGGGGCATGGAACGGCTTGAGCCGCTCGCCGCCGCTGACAGGCCCTATTCCTGCGGGCCTGGCAAGGTGCGGTTGAATGGGGCCACTTGATGGTACGAACGTAGCGTTCAGTTGAGCAAGAAGTTTTGGAGGCAGAATGGAACAAGAGAAAAGACAGAGACGCTGGTTTGGCAACCCCTTCTCGGTATTGACCGATAAACTCAATATTCGCGGGAAATTGATGGTTGCCTTTGCCGTTATGATCATCCTCACCCTCGTGGTTATCGTGATCGCCACCCTCTCGCAGCGATTCGCCAACACGACCATCGACGAGCTCGTGCGAGTGCATGGCAAGATTGCCCGCTTGAGTCTCGATATCGAAAAAACGGTGCGGGTCATGAACGGCTATGAGAAAGATTTTCTGCTCAATTACAACAGAATCGGCATTGCCGAGGCCAAAAACCAGTATTTGAACAAGTTTATCGCCGCAGGCGGTGAAGCGTATCAGAAGCTGTACGAAATCCAGCAGAGCCCCATCGACGCCAAGGAAAAAGCATCGGCCCAGCACGCCATGGACGCCATCAATAACTATCTGGCAACGTTCATGAGCACGGTGAACATCCTCGAACTCCAGGTCAACCCGGAATTCGGCGAGTTGACCAAGCTGCGCCAGTCGGTCGACATTCTGCGGCAATCCATGGCCACGGTCGCTTCTCCCACCCTGCAGGCGCTGTTCCAATCCCTGCTGTTCCACATGCAGGAATACACGATCGCCCCTGACAGCCAGTTCGGCGAACGGGTATTGGGTGAGGCGAAATCTTTTAGAGAGGCGATCGGATCGTGGGCCGAAAATCCGGCGCTGCAAGGCGCCCTGCTTGCCCAGATCGGCGATTTCACCAAGTGGTTTGCCGATGTCGTCAAAACCGACGAAACCATCAGCAACCGCATCCAGGCGTATCAACAGGCGGTCAAGCAGGCGGAGCCGGTTATCCAGGCATTCCTCAAAAACGCCACGGACAACGAGGCGCGAGCCGTGGTCCGCATGGAAGAGGCCACCGCCCTGGTACAGAAAATCGTTATCGGCGTGGGAATCGCCGCCGTCCTGCTCGGTTTGTTGATTTCCTTCGGCTTGTCCAAGGGATTGACCCGGCAGATCAACCTGATCATGGAGTTGCTTAGCGAGATGGGCATGGGTAACTTCAAGGCCCGGACCGAGGTCGTGAGCCGCGATGAACTCGGCGAGATGGCCTCCGCCCTGAACGGTATGCTCGACAGTATTACCGCCCTGATTCAGAGCCAGGAAGAGCGTGACGCCATTCAGGACTCGATCATGAAGCTGATGAACGAAATCTCCGACCTCACCGAAGGCGATCTGACCGCACGCGCCGAGGTGACCGAAGACATCACCGGCGCCATTGCCGACTCGTTCAACACCATGGCCGAACAGTTCGGCGATATCGTCCGCCAGGTGCAATCGGCGACATTTTCGGTGGATGCCACCGCAACCGACGTTTCCAGGCGAACAACCGACTTGGCTGTCAAGAGTACCGACCAGGCGCAGCAGGTTAGCGCCGCCATCAAGGCGCTCAACGACATGGCCGCTTCAATCCGGCAGGTTTCCGAGCATGCGGCCCGATCGGCAGAAGTATCGGAAATGTCGCGCTCCAACGCCCGCGAAGGCGCCGATGCGGTTGATAAGACCAATCGGGCCATGGATGAAATCCGCGAGCAAATCAACGAAACGGCCCGTTCGATCAAGCGTCTGGGCGAGAGTTCGATGGAGATTGGAAACGTAGTGGAAATTATTAATAATATTGCGGACAGGACCTCCATCCTGGCCCTGAACGCCTCCATCCAGGCGGCCATGGCCGGCGACGCCGGCTACGGTTTTGCGGTGGTCGCGGAAGAGGTGCAGCGTCTGGCGGAAAGCTCGAGCAACTCGACCAAACAAATCGATATGCTGGTCAAGAGTATCCAGTCGGAAATCAAGGACGTTAGTAACCGTATGGATGAGAGTATCGGCAAGGTGGTCCAGGGATCGCGTCTGGCCGATGGCGCCCATGAAAAATTGCAGCAGATCGAAACCGTTTCCAACCAGCTGGCCGACCTGATTGAGGCCATCACCCAGGCTGCGGCGCAACAGGTGCAGATGTCGGAGAACCTGGTCGAGAACATGGTTGTCGTGGGTGGCGTCAGTGACGAAACCTCAAAGACTTCACAGGAAACGGCCGGTCTGATGAACCTGCTCAACGCAACGGCCCATAAGCTGCGCGAGGCTGTCGAGACGTTTAAGATCGAAAATGCCAAGACAGCTTGATGCCCATCATGGCGGCGCAACTCGCCCCTTGTTAACCACTTGAGGAGAAAACATGAAACGACGAACCATGGCCGGCTTTTCTGCCTTTGTTCTTGCCATTGGCCCCGCTGCCTCACTCTTTGCTGCCGACGGGGTGGTTAAATTCGGTGTCAGTTCCAGTAAATCGGGGAACTTCGCCAACGTGGGCACCAGTACCAAAAACGGTGCGGAAATGGCGAAACAGGAGATCAATGCCGGCGGCGGCCTGCCCATAGGCAACAAGACCTATACCATCGAGTTGGTCTATGTCGATAACGGATCCGACCGGTCGAGCGCCAGTGCGAACGCCTTGACGCTGATCGGCCAGCATCAGGTCCTGGCCATTGTCGGCCCTCAAAGCAGCGACCGCGCCATTGCCGTCGGTGAGGTGGCCAACTCGTTCAAGACACCGCTGGTGTCCCCCTGGTCGACCTCGCCTCTGACCACCCAAAACAAGCCGTTTGTTTTCCGCATGCCGGTCATGTACGACATCCAGGCAACGGCGACCACCAAATTCGCGGCCAAGGAGTGGAAGGCCCGCAAGGCGGCGGTGCTTTACGATGAAATCAGCCCGTATCCCACCGGCATGGCCAAGGCATTCAAACAGGCCTTTGAAAAAGTAAACGGCCCGGGATCGGTGGTGGCCTTTGAAACATTCAGGACCAACGACGCCGATTTCAGCCGGCAATTGCAGGCGATCATCAATTCGGACGCCGAATTCCTCTACACGCCGCAGCACTATGAGGAGGTTCCCCTGATCGTCCGCCAGGCCAGGAAGATGGGCTGGAAGAAGCCGATCACCGGTTCCAACTCCTGGTCGGGCGGGGATCTGGCGGGAAAATGCGGCGATGCCTGCAATGGCTTGTATTTTACCGGCAATTTCGCCGCCGGCGGCGCCCAAGGCAAGGCAAAGGTTTTTGCCGATCATTATCAAAAACAATACAAAATGCTGCCGGACGAGGTTTCCGCGCTGACCTACGACGCCGTGCACATGATCGCCGAAGCCCTGAAAAAAACCGGTGGCCTGACCGGCAATATCGTCGAGGACCGGAGCAAGTTGCGCGATCAGATCGCCGCGACCAAGCGATTCGAGGGCGTGACCGGCACCATGGGCTATTTCGGAACCGGCGATCCCACCAAGTGCACGGTACTGATCAAGATCGACGACAACGGCTTGTTGACCGACTACGACAAGGTTTGCCCTGAGAAGTAAGCGGCCCCGCCAAGTCAGCCGTAAGAGGGGAAAGCCGTCCGCCCGCATGGTCATGGGTGGGCGGCTTTCCCTTTTTTTTGCACGATGAGCATGGCCGGCAGGATGATCGCGATGCCGAGCATGGTGTGCGGGGTGGGGAGATCCCGGCGCAGGAACCACTCGATCAGCACGATCAGCGGCGGATACAAATACGAATAGGCCATGACCCTGGTGGGACCGAGATGAATGGTGGCCCACTGGGAAATGAAAAAGGTGACGATGGTCGTGAAAAAAGCCAGATAAGCGATTCCGTACCAAACGATGGCCGGCACCGTTTCCCAGGCGATGGCCGGCAGCTTTGCCGCCGAGAAGAGCAGCAGCCAGCCGCAGCCGGTGATCAGAATCCACAGGGTCATGACGGCCATGGGCTCGCCCCTGTGGAACAGTTTGACCAGGGGCATGTACAGAGCCATCAGCAGGCAGCCGCAGAAAAACAGCAGATCGCCGCGGTTGAGCACCAATTGCCGCACCCGTTCCGGATCACCCTCGAAGATCACCCACAATGCACCGGCCATGGCGAACAGCAATGCCGCTATCCGGTACCTTCCCAAACGTTCCTTCAGAAGAAACCAGCTGTATATTCCCGAAATACCCGGCACTGTGGTGAAGATGGCCCCGGTGTTCAAGGGGTTGGTCGTCTTGAGCGACAAAAACATGAGCCAGAAGAAGCCGACCAGCGCGCCGCTGATCAGGCCGTAGCGGACAAGTGCCCCGCGGTCGGGGAGACGCATGCCATAGCGGCGGCCGACATAGGGTGCAAACAGCAGGGCGGCGAGCACGAAACGGACCAGGGTCAGCACTGCCGGATCGAGAAACGGGGTAATGGCCTTGCCGACCGTGAAAGAGGTGGCGACCAAGGTGGCCGAGATGAGCATGCAGCCATGAATCGCCCACCAGGGAAAGGGGCGGCCGCCAGGCTTTCTCATCGGATCAGGGGCAGGAGCTGGGGGTGTAGGATGCCGTTGCTGGCCAGGATGTCGGGCGCGAAGGGGGAAAAGGGGGCGCCGGAAAACGTGCTCACCTTGCCGCCCGCCTCCTGGACCAGCAGCCAGCCGGCCGCCGTGTCCCATGGCTGCAGATTCATTTCGTAAAAGCCGTCGAGACGGCCGCAGGCCACGTGCGCCAGGTCGAGCGCCGCCGCCCCTGCTCGGCGGATATCGCGGACCCGGGACAGCACGGTTTGTATCTGACGCATGACCGTGGGCAGGGTTGCCTCCACCTGATAGGGAAAACCGGTGCCGACCAGCGCCTCGATCAGGCGGCTTGTGCCGGTGACCGAGATATTCCTGTCGTTCAATCGGGCGCCGCAGCCGCTGACGGCAAAGAAAAGTTCGTCGGACAGGGGGGCGTAGACAACCCCCACCACCGGTTTGCCGCGGTCGAGCAGGGCAATGGAGACCGCGAAAAAGGGAAAGCCGTGGGCGAAGTTGGTGGTGCCGTCCAAGGGATCGACAATCCAGAGCCGCTCCGCCACCGTGGCATGGCTGGCCGCGGTTTCCTCGGCCATGATCGGGATGCCGGGCGTATCCTCGGTGAGCGAGGCAGCGATGGCCACCTCGCTGGCCACGTCGGTCTCGGTCACTAGGTCGATCGCGCCTTTCATGGTAATGGTGTGGGGCTGCTCATAGCGCTCCCTGATGAGGCTGCCCGCAGCCAGCGCGGCGCGACAGGCGGCGGCGAGCCAGGTGCGCTGATCATTCTCGGTGCAGAGCGAGAGAGAATTCTGTATTTTGTCCATGGACGAGACCTATGATGTGGTATTCGCTTGAAGTTAATAGTATTATTCGGGCCTGCTTCTGCTCACGGGGCGATCTCCTGCCAGATGGCGAGCGCTTTTTTGTACACCTGGGACCGGGGAAGATCAAGATCCGCGGCAATGCGGACAACGGCCTGCTTGAGGCTTGATCGCTGCTCGTCGCGATACCAGCGCAGCAACCCGTCGATATCCTCGGGCTGTTCCTGCGGCAGGGCCGCAGCCCCGTGGACGATGAGCACCAGTTCGCCCTTGACGCCGTCCTTGATCCGTTCGTGCAGAACCGAAAGCGGGCCTTCCAGGCATTCTTCGTGGATTTTGGTCAGCTCGCGGAACAGCAGGGCCTGCCGCTCGCCGAGTGTTGCTGCCATGTCGGCCAGGGATGCCTTGATCCGATGGGGCGCCTCGTAAAAGACCAAGGGACAGGGCAGGGTGGCGAGGCTGTTGAACAAGTGTTTCCGGGCGGCCGCATTGGCGGGGGGGAAGCCGCCAAAGAAAAAATTGGCCTGGGTCAATCCGGCGATCGAAAGGGCGGCGGCCAATGCCGAAGGGCCGGCAATGGCGACGATGTCAATGCCGGCGGCCCTGGCCTTGTTGACCAAAATGGCTCCGGGATCGCAGATCGCCGGTGTGCCGGCATCGGAAACCAGAGCGATTTGTTTGCCCTCGCAGAGGAGTTTGAGCAGCGCCGCCGCCTTTTCCTGTTCCCGCTCCCGGAAGTAACTGACAAGCGGCGTGCCGATGTTCAGGTGGCGGCAGAGTTTTTTCGTGTGCCGGGTGTCTTCGCAGGCAATAAGATCAACCGAGGACAGGGTTTGAATGGCACGTTGGCTGATGTCGCCCAGGTTGCCGATGGGAGTGGCGACCACATAAAGCCGCCCTGTTTGTTGAGCAGCGGGTGTCGGGTTGGATGGACAATGAGTCATGGTCGTACGTCAAGATAAGGTTACCCCGCAAAAAAGGAGGGGTGCATTGCAAGCATATCAGATAAACGTGTTGCCTGCAGGTATGATCACTGGATGGGAAAAAAATGATTTCCTGGCATGATAAAATGTTTGCGCGATCAAGCATTCCGATGTTGCTGCTTGATATTACTGCACTACAGGAAAAGTGTAAAGCGATTCAGAAGATATCTTTGAAGGATATTGACAGGTACCTTTATGAGGAATCTTCTTTGAAGAAACACTTGGCGTGTTTTTTTAAAATCGAAGCGCTGAACCAGTCGTTCATTGATCTGTTCGATATCAACGATGTTCATGATATTGAAAAGAACGATAAATATTTGGTTGGGTCTGTATATGGCTATATTAAGCAGGTGATAGTCAGTGAAGTTTTTAATGAGAGTGTCGATGTTGCATGTGAGTATAACAACAATAATCTTTATTTTAAAGATTTCAAGCTAAAAATTTACATAAACTTCATTAGCGATCCCAGTGGTTTTTTTGCTTCGATTTCCTTGATCGATATCTCTTCTTACAAAAAATCAGAATCGATCCTGACGGGATTTGTCGAAAAATATTATCTTTTATTGAAATCGATCAAGGATTCTATATTGATAATCGACATTTCAACCGGATGTATTCTGGAGTCGAACGACAAGACATCTGAATTGCTCAAGGTGGCCCAAGGAAAGATCATCGGCAGAACCCTTTCTTCCTTTGTCTGTCAGGAATACAGGCTGAAATACGAATTTTTTCTCAACAAGAAGATATATGGCGAGGGGGACAGCGATGAAACCATGACCGCCTTTGTCGTGGTCAGCAACGGGGATCGCATTCCGGTCGAAGTGGGAGTGACCATCGCCTTGGTCGGCAATTCCCGGGTGGCTCAGGTGATCTTGCACGACATGAGCAACCGCTTCAAGATGGAAGAAGGCCGAAGGCTGCTGGCAACAGCGGTCGAGCAGGCCGCCGAATCGGTCATCGTCACCGATCTCGACGGCAACATCCAGTATGTCAATCCCGCGTGCGAAGATGTCAGCGGTTATTCCTTTACCGAGATGCTGGGCAAAAACCCCAAGATGCTGCAGAGCGGGGAAACGCCGCCCTATCAATACAAATTGATGTGGGAGGAGATTGCCAAGGGCAACGTCTGGCGGGGGATGTTCGTCAACCGGAAAAAGAATGGCGAGATCTTCCAGGAAGAGGCCACCATCTCTCCGGTTAAAGACAATAATGATAAAATAGTCAATTATGTCGCGGTAAAACGCGATATCACCCACCATCTCCTTCTGGAGAACCAGATACGGCAATCCCAGAAAATGCAGGCCATCGGCACGCTTGCCGGCGGAGTGGCGCATGATTTCAATAACATCCTGACCGCCATCATGGGATATGCCGAACTCTCCCAGTCCCAGTGCGAGCAGGGGTCGCTGCTGTACAGCAACCTGGTGGAAATCATCCGGGGGGCCGACCGGGCGGGCCAGTTGGTCGACCAGATTTTGAAGTTCAGCCGGCAGAGCGAAAAAAATGTATCGAATCTGCGACTCGGGCTCATCGTCAAGGAGGCCATCCGCCTGCTGCGCGCAAGCCTGCCGGCAAATATAGAACTTGTCTATGATTTTTCGTCAGATTTCTTTGTCAAAGCCGATCCGACCCAGATGCATCAGATCGTGATGAATCTGTGCACCAATGCCTACCAGGCCCTAGAAGGCAAGGGCGGGATGATTCGGCTGCGGCTGTTCAGAAAGCTCCTGACTCCGAAGGAGGGCGTGATTACCGGCAACCTGCCGCAAGGCGCCTATGTCTGCCTGCAGGTCGAGGACAACGGTATCGGCATTCCGCCCGAATACCTGCAACGGATTTTCGAGCCCTATTTCACGACCAAGAAACTGCACGAGGGAACGGGATTGGGGCTCTCCGTCGTCCACGGCATCGTCAACGACCATCGCGGGGCGGTGACCGTCGAATCCACGCCTGGCCAGGGAAGCTGTTTCACGGTTTTTTTGCCGGAAGCCAAGGAGGAAGCCGGGGAGAGCGTCAGTGTCGAACGATTTGTTCCTGCGGTGTTCGAAGGCAACATCCTGGTGGTCGACGACGAACCGCCTATCACCTTCTTTCTCGTGCAAGTACTGGAACATTTGGGGTATAAGGTCCAAGCGTGCCTGTCCAGCGAAGATGCGCTCAAGGCGTTTCTCAAGCGGTGGAATGCGTTCGACCTGATCATCACCGACATGGGGATGCCAGGGATGACCGGCCTGGAGCTCGCCGAAAAGATCAAGGCGGTCAATCCCGATGTGCCCATCATGCTCTGCACCGGCTTCAGCGAGCACGTCACCGCGGAGAATTACCGCCAGATGGGCCTGGCCGGTTTTGTCGCCAAACCGTTCAATGCGGAGCATCTGGCCAAGGAGGTGGGCCGGGTCATCGGCGAGGCGCGCAGCGAACAATTGGGAAGGAGAGGCATGCCATGACCAGACGCCCGTTGCGGCTTTCCACCGAGGCCTTCGCCCTTCTGGTCGAAGAGGCCATTGCCCGCATCCCCGCATCCATTCAGGGCTACCTGGACAACATCCTTATCTCGGTCCAGCAGCGGCCTTCCCCGGAGATCCTGGAAGAAATGGGCCTGCCGCCGGATGAACCGCTGTTCGGCGTCTATTCGGGCGTTCCCCTGATCGAGCGCAGCGTGGTCGAGCCGCCTCTCTATCCCGATACCATTTTCATCTTCCAGGAACCGCTGGAGGAGGCCTGCACCAGCCGCGAACAGCTCATGGAAGAGATCGAGATCACCGTGGTGCACGAAATCGCCCATTTGGTCGGGTTCACTGACGAGGAATTGGATGACCTGGGCTATGGTTGAAACCCGCCGTGTTTTTTTGCGAAAAGAAGCGGCTCGGGCCACACCTTTTGCTTTTTGCTTGGAATCTCGGCCGCCTTGCCTCCATCGGATAACGGCCTTGCTGGCAACCCGTGGAGGCCGGAGGCGCTTTCTGCCGAAGTTTGTGAACATCCTGGGCGTCTTCTTGGGCGCGTTCCTGCTTGCCGCCTGCGGCGAGGACGAAAAACCGATCAAGGTCTCCCTGGACAGCCGGCAGGAAATCGCGATCAAGCCGCCGCAACCTGCCATCACCTACGCCTATCTGCCCCAATATTCGCACTCCGAATCCTTCCAGCGGCACCAGCAGCTGGTGGCCTACCTGACCGAGGAAACCGGACTGCCCATCCGCCAGGTATTCCCGGACACCTTTACCCATCACATCAGCATGTTCGGGCAGGGCAAAATCGATATCTCGTTTTCCAACCCCTTCGTGTATGTCAATTTGGCCAACCGCTACGGTGCCCAGGCCATGGCGCGGATCGTGGAGGAGGACGGCCGGGCGGAATTCCGCGGCCAGATCATCGCCCGCCATGACAACGAGGCCATCCGCTCCGTGGAGGATTGCCGGGGCAAGTCCTGGGTGGCGGTCGATCCGTCCTCCGCCGGCGGCTATCTCTTTCCCCTGGGACTCTTTGTCGATCATGGCCTGACTGCTCGCGATTTCAAGGAAGTGGCCTTTTCCGGCGGCCGGCAGGAAAACGTGATCCTGGGCGTCTATGCCGGCCTGCACGATTTCGGCACCATCCGCGAGGGCGCGCTGCAGGTGCTGGCCAACAGGATCGATATCAACCAGATCAAGGTGGTGGCCACCTCCCGGGCCTATCCGGGCTGGGTGTACGCCTACAGTCCGCGCCTTGCCCCGGAGTCGGTGGACAAGATCAGGGCGGCCATGCTCAAGCTCGATTATGCGAACAATCCCCGGCATCGGGCCATTCTGGACGCCGCCCGCTTCATCGGCTTCGTTGCTTCCGACGACCGGGATTTCGACCCCATCCGCGAATTGAACAGGAAGGTGAAACAGGAAGGTGAGTAACTACTTGTCAAAGAGGCTGCACCGCCTGCGCTTCAGAACCAAAATCACCCTGGGCATGGCCCTGATGCTGGTCTTCAGCGGCTTGAGCATCGGCCTGCTCCTGTCCGCCATGTCCTCGAGGGCATTGCTCGACGAGGGCAAGAAACGCGGCATGGCCCTGACCGCCGGATTGGCCTTTCGCCTGGTGGAGCCGCTGCTGACCATGGATTTCCTCCAGATGAAGAATTTCATCGACAACAACCACGACCAGTACGGCGATGTTCTTTATATTTTCCTGGCCGACATCGACGGCAATGTCCTGGCCCACACCTTTTCCGGCGGCTTTCCCACCGATTTGCTCAAGGTCAATAAGGACAGCCAACAACCCCAACCGCTTCTCCTGAGCACCGAGCAAGGAGCGGTGTACGATTTCAATGTCGACGTCATCCTCGGCGAAAAAAAGCTGGGATCCGTCCGCCTGGGACTTTCGCGCGCCAAGATAGATGCGTACATCCAGCAGCAGCGGCTGATCAGCCTGATCTGCACCTTGGGAGTCGTGAGTCTGGGCATTGTCCTCACACTCTGGTTCTCACGCACCGTGACCTTGAAGCTCAACCGGCTCAGGGAGTCGGCGGAGGAGATCGTCCAGGGCAACCTCAACGTGCAGGTCGGCGAGCCCCTGGAAAAAAATTGTTGGGACATCATGGCCTGCGACCGAGCCAATTGTCCGGCATACGGCGACAGGCGGCGGCGCTGTTGGTATTTGGCCGGAACCCTGTGCCCGCACTGCCAGGGCAAGGCCTATCCTCTCAAGATCGAAAGCTGCCGTCACTGCCCGGTGTTCAGGTACAATTTCGGCGACGAGATTCAGGATTTGGCCGAGGCCTTCGATGTGATGGCGGTGACGGTCAAGCGGCACATCGAGGAGCTGACCGAGCGGGAGAAGACCATCGCCCGGCAACAGGAGCTGCTCAAGACCATCATGAACGTGACCCCGGATTTCATCACCCTCCAGGACAAGGAGCTGAACTACCGGTTCGCCAGCAAGGCGTTTTGCGACTATTTCGGCCTTGACGAGGAAGAGGTGATCGGCAAGAACGACTTCGACATCTTTTCCAAGCAACAGGCCGATCTCAACTTTCACGAGGACAAGCAGATTCTGCTCTCGGGCCGTACCCTGGCCAAGGAGATTACCTTCATGCGGCCGGACGGCCGGCGGTGGTTTCATATCGTCAAGGTGCCGGTCTGCGACCAGGACGGCAGCATCATGGGCCTGCTGCTGACCGCCAGGGACATCTCCACGCTGAAGAAGATTCAGGAACAGCTCATTCAGGCTCAGAAAATGGAAGATCTGGGGCGGCTGGCCGGTGGCGTGGCCCATGAAATCAACACGCCGCTGGGAATCATCCTGGGCTATACCCAGTTGCTGATGGATGATATCACGGACCGGGAATCCCTGGAAAATCTCCAGGTGGTGGAAAAACAGGCCAAGATCTGCCAGAAGATCGTCGCCGATCTGCTCGGTTTTTCCCGCCAATCCCAATCGGTGCGGAAGAGCGTGGAGTTAAACGAGTCCCTGCGGGAGGTGGTGCAGTTGGTGGAGCACGCCTTCTTTCTCAAGGGCATCGACATCGTCCAGCAGCTCGATCCCGCTGTTCCGCCCTTGATTGGTGACAAGGAACGGCTCAAGCAGGTCTGGCTGAACCTGCTCAACAATGGCGCCGACGCCATTGGCCAGGACGGGAGTATCGTGGTCCGGAGCCGGCCGGGCAGGCGCGGGCTGATCGAGGTCAGCGTGGCCGATACCGGCGAGGGGGTCTCTCCGGAGCATCTCAACAAGATTTTCGATCCCTTCTTCACCACCAAACAGGTGGGCAAGGGCACCGGCCTGGGGCTGTCCGTGTCCTTCGGCATCATCAAGGAGCACCGCGGGACCATCTCCGCCCGGAGCCCCGCTCCGGCGGAATACCTGGCCGGTGCCGTTTCACCTGCCAGCCCGTCCCGGCCGGGAACTGTCTTCGTGGTCGAACTGCCGGCCGAAAAGGAACGCCTTCAGTAGTTGGCATCGACCTCGCCGGATGTCCGGTCCGGGATCAGCTTCCGAGAAGCAGGTGCTTGCGCCTGAATGCCGCGAAGAGTTCGATCACGTCGCGTTCGATCTGAGCCCGCGAGGTCTCGGGAAAGACGGAGGCGAGCAGGGCGACGGTTTCCGTTTCGCTGAGCGGTTCGGCCAGCAGTTCCCACACTGCCCGGCCCAGGGCGTTCAGATGAAAAATCTCGTCGCCCGTTGCCTGAATCAAAAAGAACTCTCCCTGTTCCTGCCTGATCAACACCTCGGGCCGGCGAACGTAGTTTCGGCCGGAAGCGCGGCGGCGCGCACGCGAACGGGGACGGTTCGGCCGGGGAGTGATTTTTTCCACAGCAGCGGTCAAGGCGGTTTCATGTTCGTGTCCTGCCTTGGAAAACCCTCTATCCGTTTCGACAAAAGCCTGCCGCAACAAGGCAACGGCATCGTCAAGGCGGGCGTACCGCAGATACCAACACGGCTTTTCTTTCGCCAGCCACTGCGCGCGGTCAAGCACCTCCAAGGCGCTACCGCGCCGCATCAGATTTTGGTACACGATGTTTTGCAGACTGTCGGCGGCATCCGCGGGAATAAGCTCTGCCTTTCCTGCCGGCTTGCGATTCAACATGACGAAGGCCCCGATGGGACGCGTTTGCCTGAACGGTGCGAGACCAGGGGCGTTCGGGGCAAGATATTGGCTCCAGGTATCCGCTTTTCCCCGGTGCGCCTGGATAAATTCCGCCACCGCCCGTTCGGATGCGGGCAGGGGCAGGCGCAAACGGTGCGGCACGCCAAAGGACATGCCTGCTCCTTCCGGCAGGAGCGCCACCAGATCGTCACCGTAGCTTGTCCGCCGTTCCGCCATCAGGCGGGTGACGAGTAGGCTTTTGCCCACCTTGTTGGTGTTGGGGAACACGACCAGCCGGCCGCCAAATTCCGCCGCCGCGCAGTGCAGGCAAAGCGCTTGGGGATTGGCTTCCAGCCAGGCATAGATCAGATCGACCACAATGCTGGAAAACGCGCATGCATCCGTATCGGCGAAGACGGATTGCTCCAGCCAGGGCGCGTCGATCCGGTACTCGCCTTTCACGTGGCGTACAGTGATGATCGGCGTGGATGCGGGGTCGCATCGCTCCATGCGGAAAGGCCAGGTCGGAAAAACATCACCCATCGCGTCCAGCAAGGGGGCACACCGTATGAGCCTCACCGGTTGAGGCACGCCGCTGAAATAGAGATCTGCTTCGAAAACTCCGGCCACCTGATTCATTTCGATTGCTGCTTGCGGCAATGATCCCACACCCTGGTCCGATCCATGCCGGATTCAGGCGGGGAGAGCAAAGGACGTGGCGGGGAGCACCAAAAGGCGCCCCCGTCGCCCGATAATTTCCTTTAGGTAAACCCCCGGCTTTGCCGGGGGACAACAAAAGTTTGACGGTTCCAGCAAAATAAAGAAGCCTCCGACTTCGTGGACCGCTCAAAGTCACGAAAAAGGAGGCTTCATGAACAACATACAATGTTTAA